>JBGAPH010000109.1:0-4143 GCA_044221365.1 Pirellulales bacterium | reverse complement strand
GACGTGCGGCTGTTGGGCCTGATGTTCGCCCGTGCCTGCGCGGCGTTGCAAGAGCGGGCCGCTCTGGGGCGGCCCGCGCTCCGCCGTACGACCGCCCCACCTCGCTCCTTCGAGCACTCTTTCCGCTTCGGGCTAGGCGCTCCGCTGCGCATGTGAGGATCGCGGCTCTTTCCGCGATTTGCCTTCCTCATTCACATTCTGGCTGAGCCTGCGCCTGCAACGGGATCCCTTGGCAAGGGCTCCTGGCGCTCCCTGGCTGGGCCTTCAAACGGAGCCTTCTCATGCAAAAGCTCGTCGACGGCATTCATAACTTCCAGCGGACCATCTTCCCCGAGCACCAAGGATTCTTCGAAGGGTTGGCGGCCGGCCAGGCGCCCTTGGCCCTGTTCGTCACCTGCTCCGACTCCCGCGTGAATCCGAACCTGATCACGCAAACGGACCCCGGCGACCTGTTCATCCACCGCAACGTCGGCAACATCATTCCACCCTACGGCGCGAGCCAAGGGGGCGAAGGGGCGACGATCGAGTATGCCGTGGAGGTGCTCGGCATCCGCGACATCATCCTCTGCGGCCACTCGCGCTGCGGCGCCATGGCCGCCGTGGTTGGTCCCGACTTGCGCAGCCAGTACCCCAGCGTGGCCAACTGGCTGTCGCATGCCGACGCCACGCGCCGCATCCTCCGGGAGAAGTACCAGGAGCTGAGCGACGACCGGCTGCTCTCGGTGGCCGTGCAAGAGAACGTGCTCGTGCAGCTCGAGAACCTCCGCACCCACCCGGCGGTCGCCGCGGGGCAGGCCCGCGGCCGGCTCAAACTGCACGGCTGGGTCTACAAGCTCGAAACCGGCCAGGTGTTCGGCTATCAGCCTGATGAGGGGCAGTTCGTATCATTGCTCGAGCGACAACCGGCGCCCGTAGCGCCGAACGGCCCGTCCGTCGAGTCGCTGGCGGTCCTCTGAGCGTCGAGAAGCGGTGATCCTGCGCGGCTGTCGAACTCCTCAGCGGCAGATTTCGGCGCGGCGTTTGCGTTGGGAAGGATGCGCCTTTCCTCCCTCTAAAAGCCTGCCAGGAGAACCGCCATGTCGACGCGCGCCGCCCACGAAACGAACAACTCGCCCGAAACGCAGATTCCCTCGGCAGTTAGTCGCGAGAAACTGGTCGCGGCCCTCAACGAAGATCTGGCCCGCGAGTACCAGGCGATCATCGCCTACGTGGTGTACTCGCAGGTGCTCAAGGGGCCGCAGTACATGGCGATCGCCAAGGAGCTCGAGCTGCACGCCAAGCAGGAACTGGAGCACGCCTTGATCATCGCTAAGCAAATCGACTACCTGGGCGGCACGCCCACCGTCGTGGCCAAGCAAGTGAAGCTCTCAGACCAGGCCGAGCAACTTTTGCGTTTCGATCTCGACAACGAGAATGCAACCGTGCTGGCCTACCGCGAACGGGTCAAGCAGTGCGAGGAGCTCGGCGAATTCGCCATGGCCGAAAACATCAGGCAGATTCTCGTCGACGAGCAGGAACACCAAATCGACCTGGCCACGGCCCTCAACATGGACGTGTTCGAGACGCTCAAGTCGCCTGGTGGGGCCTAGATGGCTGGGGGGGGCCAGCGTCTGCGGCGCCGTTTCGACGTTAGCCGTATCTTGTGCCGGGGAAGCCGGTTGCGACGGCCCGAGCGTCCCAGCAGGGGGTCGGCCGGACGCTTGACCCGCGCGCCCAGCGTTCTTAAATTGAGTAGCGGCGATGCACGCAGGGCAGAACGACGGGGGTCCGGGCGTGGGCATTGTTCTGCGCCGACGCCGGTACTCCACGAAACTCCATTCACCTTCAGCGACGTAGTCCTCGAGGCACAATGCCCCCTGCGGTCATCGATGTCCGCCAGGCCGACGACTCTCGCGACGTCGTGCATCGGGCCGTGCAGGCTCTTGCCGAAGGCAAGCTGATCGCTCTGCCCACCGACACGGTTTATGCGCTGGCCGCCAGCGCATTGAACGCAGCCGGCGTGGCGCGTCTGCAAAAGGCTAAACGGGCCGACGATGCCCGCCCCCTCACGCTCGCGGTGAAGAGCGTCGACGACGCGCTCGACTACGCCCCCACGATGAGCCGCCTGGGTCGCCGCCTAGCCCGCCGCTGTTGGCCGGGGCCGGTGACGCTCGTCACCGAAGACGCCCACCCCGAGAGTTTGATTCGTCAACTCCCGCTCGCGGTGCAGCAGATCGTCGTGTCGCAGGGAACGGTCGGGCTGCGAGTGCCGGCCCATCAAATCATTCTCGAAGTGCTTCGCCTGCTCGTCGGGCCGGTCGTGCTCACCAGCGCCAACCGCCGCGGCGAGCCCGAAGCGCTGACCGCGGCCGAAGTGGTGCAGGCCTTTGGCGATGACGTGCAACTGGTCATCGACGATGGCCGCAGCCGCCTGGGACAGGCCTCGTCGGTGGTGCAAGTCGGCGAAGCAGACTTCACGCTGCTCCGGCCGGGCGTCGTGCCCGAGCGCACCCTCAAGCGGCTGGCGAGCTACATCCTGCTCTTCGTCTGCACGGGCAACACCTGCCGCAGCCCCATGGCCGAGGGGATCGCCCGCAAGCTGTTGGCCGAAAGGCTTGGCTGCCGGGTCGAGCAGCTCGAAGATCAGGGAGTGACCGTGCTCTCGGCCGGCATCGCCGCGATGATGGGGGGGCGGGCCAGCCCCGACGGCGTGACCGTGCTCTCCGAGATGGGCATCGATCTCTCGGCGCACGAAAGCCAGCCCCTCACCGAACAACTCGTGCGCCACGCCGACCAGATCTTCACCATGACGCGCTCGCACCGGCAGGTGATCGTCAGCCAGTGGCCGGACGCCGCTGCCCGCACGCAGCTTTTGTGTCGCGACGACAGCGACGTCGCCGATCCGATCGGAGGACCGATCGAAATGTACCGTCGCTGCGCCGAACAGATTCACCGCGAACTGAAGGCCCGCCTCGACGACCTCGAGGTCTAAGGGCTAGGGCGTGGCCCCTCGTGGGGAGCGCCGGGAGAATGGAATGAAGATCGCCGTTGGCAGCGACCACCGTGGCTTTCAGGTAAAGGCCAAGATCGTGGAGCTGCTCCGTAACTTGGGGCACGAAGTCGAGGACCATGGCGCCCATGGGGCCGAAGGGGTCGACTACCCCGACATCGCCTCGACCGTGGCCGAGCGCGTCGGCGCAGGAGGCGTGGAGCGCGGCATCCTCATCTGCGGCACCGGCATCGGCATGTGCATCGCCGCCAACAAACGGAAGGGTGTGCGAGCGGCGCCTTGCCACGACGACCTCACCGCCGAAATGAGCCGCCGGCACAACGACCTGAACGTGCTTTGCCTGTCGGCCGATATGCTGGGCGAACGGCTTATCGACCGCATGATCGAAATCTGGCTCAGCACTCCCTTCGAAGGGGGCCGCCATGCCCGGCGAATCGAAAAGATTTCGGCCCTCGAGGCGCCGCCCGAGCACTCCTGAGCCATGAAGCGGCCGCTCTCCGGACTGTTCTTGCTGGTGGCCGTGGCCACGGTTGGATACTTGCTGCTCTGGGCGCCGCCGCAGATCTTGGCCCAGTACAAGCAAGTCGCCGAGTTCAGCCCCGCCTGGGGCCGCGCCTACCTCATCGCGCTGGCGGTGTTCGGCGTGGTCATCCTCGCGCTGAGCGGTTCGCTGCTCTGGCGGCTCGCGCGGCGCACTCGCGCCAAACGCGTGCGCAAGGAAATCGCCGCGCGGCTCCCCAGCCAGATGTCGGCCGCCGAGAAGGAGCGCGAGATCATTCGCCTGTTGGCCGATAGCCGGGCCCTGGTCGATGACCAGCAGCTTGCCCCGGAACTCCGCGCGCCCATCCAGGCCGGCATCGCCCAACTTGCCGACAAGCTCGAGCGGCAGCGGCTCGAGATCGTCGCCTTCGGCACGATTTCGAGCGGCAAGTCGTCGCTGCTCAATGCCTTGGCCGGCCGCGACGTCTTTCGCACCGACCCGCGCGGCGGCACGACCGTGACGCGCAACGAAATCCCCTGGCCGGGCGACGACCAGGTGACCCTCGTCGACACGCCAGGATTGGCGGAAGTGCGCGGCGCCGCGCGGCAAGAGATCGCCCGGCAGGCGGCCTCGGCCGCCGACCTGGTGCTGTTCGTGGTCGACGGCCCCCTCA
>JBGAPH010000074.1:0-28694 GCA_044221365.1 Pirellulales bacterium | reverse complement strand
TGATTTTGAGTTTCACCCTGTGCGCAGAGCCACAACGGGAGGACTGGTCCAACCATTCTGTCTACCTCAGCCGTCGCCGCGTGACGCGTGAAACCGCTCGATCAGCTCCCAAGCTTGGCCAGGCGTGTCGGCGTATTCGATCAGCGCCAGGTGCTCGTCCTGGATCACCCCCTCGTCGGCCAGGAACTGAAAGTCGATCACCTGCGACCAGTACTCGCGGCCGAACATGATGATCGGAATTTCTTGCAGTCGGCCAACTTGCCGCAGCGTGATGGCGTCGAAGAACTCGTCGAGGGTGCCGAAGCCGCCGGGGAACACCACAAGCGCCTTGGCCCGCAGCAGGAAATGCATTTTCCGCATGGCGAAGTAGCGGAATTGGAAGCAGAGCTCAGGCGTAATGTACGGGTTCGGCTGCTGCTCGTGGGGAAGCGTGATGTTGAGGCCCACGGACTTGGCCCCCAGGTCGAAGGCCCCGCGGTTGGCCGCCTCCATGATGCCGGGGCCGCCGCCGGTGACCATGACATAGCGGGCCGGACCGCCGTCTTGGTTCACCGCCGACACTAGGCGGGCAAACTCCCGCGCGGCGTCGTAGTAGTGGCACTTGGCCGCCAGCCGCTCGGCACGGGCCACCGCCCGCATGAGGAGCGGGTCTGCGGGATGCCCGGCGGCCGCTGCCCGCGCGGCGTGCAGCCGGGCCTGAGCGGCCGGCTCGTCGACGACCTGCGTGCTGCCGAAGACAACGATCGTCGAGGCGACCTCATTCTCCACGAGCGCGAGCTCGGGCTTGAGCAGCTCGAGCAGCATGCGGACCGGCCGCAAGTCGGGACGCTGCAGGAAGTCGGGGTCGCGCTCGACCCGGCGATAGCTGGGAGACTGCAGGATGGCCTGGAGGTTGAGCGCGGCGAGCTCGGCTTCGCTGTCCATGGAGAACACTGGAGGGAAACGGACGGTGTGGGGTGATTCCCTGGCCAGAATAGGCAGCCGCTCGGCAAGCCGCGAGGGGGCGGGTTTGCTGCCGGGCAAATTCGCCGTTTTCGGGGCGGCGACGGCTCGCTATCCTCTGCCCGGCTCACCCCCGGCGACTCGCCGGGGGCTAATGCGAGGTCGCGGCTACTTGGCCTAATCGGCTGAACCCGGCCGCCGCTGGCGGTGTCTGGCTGTCATCCCCCCGCGACAGCGACTACCAGGGATGGGTAGAATAGAGAAGACAAAGGAATCGAATCACCTCCATGGCGAAAGCATATCTGGCCTGGGCGGCCGTCTGTTTCTTCTGGGGCACGACGTATCTGGCCAACCACTACGCCGTCCAGGATATGCCTCCGTGCCTGTTGGCCGGCGTGCGGTTCCTCATGGCCGGCACCACCTTCCTCATCTGGCGCTTGTGGCGCGGAGACTCCTTGCCCCACCGCAGCACCTGGCCGGTGCTCGCCATGGGCGGGCTCCTGCTCCTCGGCTTCGCCAACCCGATGACCAACTGGGCCCAGCAGCACGTGCCGACGGGGCTGACCGCGCTGGTGTTCACAACCGCGCCGATTTGGGTGGCCATTCTCGACGCCGCCACGCCCGGCGGGCAGGGGCTGCGGGCCAGCACCGTCGGCGGGCTCACGCTCGGCTTTCTCGGGGTCGCGGTGATCTTCCGCCGCGATCTGGGAATGCTCGCGAATCCGAACTATATGTGGGGCCTGGCGGTGGTGCTCTTGGCCTCGCTCATCTGGAGCTCGGGAGCGGTGCTGCAAAAGCGGATTTCGCTGCGGAGCTCGCCGCTGGCCACGGCCGCCTGCCAAATGATCTTCGTCGGCTGTGTGCTCACCGCGCTCGGCCTGGCGATTGGCGAACTGCCCCGCTTTCGGCCCGACGCGGTCAGCCTGGCCGGGCTCGCGTATCTGACAATTTTCGGCTCGATCATCGGCTACGGCTGCTTCGTGTATGCCCTCTCGCGGCTCGATGCAGGCTTCGTTTCGAGCTACGCCTACATCAACCCGCTGGTGGCGATCGTGCTCGGCTGGACGGTGCTCGGCGAGCGGGTCGACTGGTCGCTGGCCGGGGCTGCCGCGCTAATCGTCTCAGGCGTGGCGCTGATTCAGGCGCCGGCTTGGATCAAGCTGCTGCGACGCCGGGAGGAGTTGGCGGAGCAGGCCGCGGCATCTCGGACCGAGGTGGCCGCGCCCACGCCGGTCGCACCCCCGAGGCCAGCCTCCCAGGGAGTTCGTCGCCTGCGGCAGACTGCGCTATAGGGCCCGGCACACTGCTGCCCGAGACTTTCTCAGGGAACTCCACGCGCTCGTTCCTCGTCTAATCGACATTCGGCGTGTGCCCCGAGCGGAGCGATTCCCCATGAAGCGCATGATTGTCCTGACCGCCGCGGTCTTGTTGTCGGCGGCGATTCCGGCTTATGCATTGTATTCCGTGTCGAATCACGGCGACTGGCCGAAGAGCTGGCCCAAGGCGCTCGAGAAACTGCGCGATCAGGCCCGCACTTTGGTCGGGCCCGACGCGGGCTCGCGGCACTTCGCGATCCCCTTCAAGTCGCGCGAAGAGTTCGAGGCGGCCTGGCCCCACCTGCTCGAGGTGAAGACGCCGGGAGCGCCGATCATGCTCATGCGCGGCAAGAACTTCTTCCTCGACGACGGGACGGCTGGCGTCGTGGTCCATTGCCCGCCCGAAGGCCAAGCCGACAACCCGGCCACGCCCCCCGCGCCAATTGCTGGCGTGAAGGAGCCGCGGATGCGCTGGCATCTAACCAACTACCTCGAGCTAGTCGTCGACGGCGAGATCGTCGACCTGAACCGCATCCCATTGCCGGAGGATACGCCGATCGTGGATGAGCGGTTCGAGAAGGCGGACCGCAAATAGGCACGTGCTTCAAGGGGCGAAACGCCTCAAGCCAGCCGCCGCAACACGAGCTCGGGCAGTCCGAGGCCGATGAACACTCCGTACATCAGGTCGAGCCAAAAGAACGAGCCGATGTTCGCCAGGTAAATGAGCGCCACAACCGGCATGCTCAGAATCGCGCCGATGTGGAAGCGAGCAGCCAACTCGCGCGCATGAGACCACAGCACCTGGGCATCGCCAAACGAGGGAAACGCGTGCATGCCGATCGATAGGCCGAGCCACAACCAGAAATAGTTGAGCGGATTCTCGTTGCCAAAAAACCGTACGGGGATGAACGCCGGAAAGCAGAACAGCACGCACAGCAGCGTATTCACCAGGAACGGCCCGACAGAAATCAGGAACGAGCTGAGGAAATCGGGCGGCTTCTGATGCGTCACGTAGCCGGCCGGGCCGGAGGCGGCCAGTCTGAAGAACACGACCTCGAACACCGGAATCCGGCGGAGCTTACAGAACAGCAGGTGCGCCGATTCGTGAACGATCACGCCGGGGAAGGTGAGCCAGGTGATCAAAAATCCAGGAATGATCACGGCGTGCCTTCTTTCTCGGGTTGGCCGGGGGGGAATCGGCGGCGATACTCTTCCACGGTGAGGATCTCGCGCGTTTCTAAGCGATGCCGGATGCGGTCGGCGTAGTCCTGCATTTGCTCGGCGTCGAAGCCGGGGAGTTGCTCGACCTTGGTCAGCAGTTCCTTGGCTCGCCGGCGATGATCTTCCGTTCCCGAAATGGCGTACTTTGCCGCGTGCGCCGAGGCCAACTGGGCGACGACGCGGGGTTCTTCGGGAAGGAGTTGGTGAAGTTCGTTCGACTTCGCCAGCGCGCGATCATAGTCCTTGTCGTCGAACGCAGCGCCAATCTCCGCCTCGAGCAAGAACTGCTGCAGGGAGGGCTCCTCCGGGGCAAACGCGAGGCACTTCTCAAAATACGGGACCGCCTGCGCGCTCTGATCGGCCGACATCAGCGCCAATCCGCGGCACATCGCCGCCGTGAACGCATAGGGCTTATAGTCGGGCACTTGTTGGGACGCCGGTTCCAGCAGATCCGCAGCGCGTCCAAAATCTTGTCGCTGTGCAGCACGCTCTCCTTCAGCGCCGTCGAAGACTGCCTGGAGATAGCGGAAGTTCGCTGCAAACGAAACGAAGGCGGCCAACGTGAGCAGCGCGAACGACGCCTTGACCCAAGTAGGGAACGGAAAGTTCCGCATCCGCTGTTCGCAGGCCGGGCAAGTGCCGACGCCGCCGATCAGACCGTATTCCGCGTCGCCGTGGTCGCTGCCGCACCAATGGCACACGGTCGGATCGGTGAGTGCCGAAATCTCCTCCGCGCGCAAGTCCGGCGGACGCTGCTCCTGGAAAAATCGCTCTGTGCAAGCCGCACAGAGCGACTGGTCACGTACGCGAAAGGCGCCAGCGAAGGGCGCAACTTGGTGGCACGCGTCACACGTGAAATTGCGCATCCTTGGTCACCGTCGCCTCGATGGCCGGGGCCGTCAACGCTGCCCCGCGAATTAACTGATCGTAAGTCCGATCGAGTGGCATGTCAAAGACGCCGTGAGCGACACCGTTCGTGCGCCCCGCGGAAGCGGCAGGTCATCAAGGTGCAGTGCGTGACGCGTCGATGATTCCATCGGCCGAAGTTTGCCCGATGGGAAGTTGTTCCGGCAGCACTGCTCTCCCCTCGAGGAGATCGTGCCGTTGGCTTTGGCGGCGGGTGATCGTCCAGATCAGCCGCACGGCCAGAATGGCCGCCAGGATCGTGGGCACGGCGGCCGCCATCGTGGCGAAGGCGAACAGTTCGAATTCGCCTGGCGTGGGATTCGGTCCCTCGAGTGGCCGCGCCAGCCGCATTTCGACGCGGCCCAAGATGTTCATGATAATGAACGAGCCCCACCACCAGCCCACAGCCTCAGGCGTGCCCCGGCGCACCGCTTCTTGAAGATACGTCGGCGATTCGCCCCGCAAGTTAGGATCGCTGCCGTACCAGGTTTCGCGCATGAGCTGCATGGGACGGATCAGGTTGAGGATCGGCACCATGAAGCCGAACACTGCCCAGCGCGAGCTGTATTCCAGTTCTGCGTTGCCAAGCGCCCGTAGGTTCTTGTGCGCACGGTAGAACCACATCCAGAAGGCGATGACCGAGCCAACGTATCCGATCACAAAGCCGAAGTTGACCCACGCAGAGGCGGCCTCGTAGATCTGCATGGTCGCTTCCGGAATCTCAGCGCGCCCGGCGCGAGCCTCGTTGGCCCAAAGGATCATGCCCCCTTCGACGAAGCAATAGGGCTGAAGCGCCGCCAACGCGGCCAGAAAGAAGGTGGCGAAGCCCGCCCTCGTCGTCAGCGGGCGGTAGGGAACCGGCGGCGGCAGGCTCGTGTCGGGCATGGCGGGCCCTCAAATGCTCGGTCGATCGGATCGCGGCTGTTTTTAGAGAGCGCGCCCGCAGAAGTCAATCAGGCGCTGCCTGAACTCAGGCTCGGCGCAATCTTGCCGTCGGCGGCGAACTCCAACGGCGAAGGAGCAAACTCGACTTTCACCGCTTCGCTCATGGCCGCCGCCAAGAGCGCCGCCGCCAGGTTCGACCGGCTGGCTGCGCGCAGGCCGACGTACGACGTCGTCAGCCGCGGATTGACTTCGATCACGTAGTCGTCGGCGCCGGCCGGGTCGGCCCCGAGCACCAGATCGATGCCGACATAGCCGAGCGCGGGCGGCAGCGCCGCCAAGGCGCGCCGCCCCAAACCGACGGCACGGTCTGCGAGTTCCCGCGCCAGTGGCAAACGGCCGCCGAGATAGCGGAAGCGGCCGTCGGTTGAAAGCCGCTGTTCACAGGGCGCGAGCGGGCAGACGACGCCCGGCCCGCACAAAAACGCAACGCTCGCCGGCAAACCGGGGCAGAACTGTTCCAGCCGGCCAAGCACCGCCGGATTTGCCTCTCCGCACCCTTCGCTCTCCGCTCCCCGCTCCCCGCTCTCGACGAGCCTCACGCCAGTCGAACCCGCCCCATCGATCGGCTTCCAAACCGCGGGGAGCCGAAAGTCGCACGGCGCGGGTGCGCCTGCGGCCAAGCGAATGCCGCGTGGGGCAGGTACGCCGGCTCTAAGCAGGGCTTCGGCGGTGGCATGTTTGTCGCTCGCCAGGGCGACGAACTCCGGTCCAGGCCCGAGCAGGCGTCCGCCCGCGTCGAGCACCGCCTGGCAGCGCTCGAGCAGATGCCCCTCGAGCTCCGGTGCAATGACGACGGTCCAATCGGCCTCGGCCGACAGAGCGCGGAATCCCGCGTCGTGCTCGGAGCGCGAGGCGACGACGCGCTCTTCGCCCGGGAGGGCAAGCGACAACCGCGCATCCCGCAGCCAACTCACGCGCACGCCCGGCACGACCGCGAAGTCTGCGACGAGCGCGCTCAACATCGCCCCTCCTTCGCCGGCGAGCTTGTCCAGCGTCGGCGCGTCGGCCGCGTCGAGCAGCCCGCCGCCGGTGACGAACTCGTAGACGAAAACATTCGTCATCGGCGGCGGACGCTACGCGGGGAGCTAAAGGCCCGCCTTACCGGCTGGCCGATTTGGGCGCGGGCACAAAACGGTGTAACCAGCCCTGCGTGGTCATGAAGTAGACCTCGCCGTCCTCATCCTCGCCGAAGCTCATGATCGGCATCGCCACGCCCAGCGGGCGATTGGCCACGACCTGCTTCTTGTCGAAGTCGTACTTGAGGGCCCATACCTGGCCTCCCACGTAGTCGGCGTAGAGATACCAGCCGCCGAGTTCGGGCACGAGCTTGCCGCGGTAGACGTGGCCGCCGGTGATCGACTTGCCGACGTCGTGGTGGTACTCGAAGATCGGCTCCGCGAACTTCGGATCGGGGCCCGAGCCCTTCGCGCCGAAGGGGTGCTTGCTTTCGCGCGGATTCCAACCGTAGTTGGCGCCCTTCGCGAGCAGATCGATCTCCTCCCAAATATCTTGCCCGACATCGGCCACCCAGCCCTGACCGGTTTTCTTGTCGAAGCTCATCCGCCACACGTTCCGCAGGCCGCTAGCGTAAATCTCCGGCTTGGCGCCGGCCTGGCCGACGAACGGGTTGTCCTTGGGAATGGCGTAGCTCTTGCCGCCTTCCTTGTGGTCGACGTCGATCCGCAGGATTTTACCCAGCAACGTGTTCATGTTCTGGCCATTGCCATGGGGGTCTCTGGCGGCGCCGCCGTCGCCGAGGCCGACGTAGAGATACCCGTCGGGGCCGAACACGATCGTGCCGCCGTTGTGGTTCCAATAGGGTTGCGGAATCCGCAGCAATTCGACTTCGCTCTTCGGATCGACCTCGGTCTTCTCCTTGTTGGCGGTGAACCGCGAGATGACCGAAGTATGCGGCGAATCGGAGGTCGTGTAGTAGACGAAGAGGTGGCCGTTTTCCTTGAACTTGGGATGGAACGCCAGGCCGAGGAAGCCTTCTTCGTTCTCCGAATCCTTGTAGGTGACCTTGCTCTCCATGTCGAGGAATACCTTGAGGTCGTCCTCGGTGAGGTCCTGCTTGTTCGGGAACGAAAAGATCGTCCCCTTCTGCGTGGCCACGAACACGCGGCCCGAGCCGTCGCCCGCGTGCGTGAGCACGATCGGCCGGTCGAAGAAGACGTTGGGGAAGGCCCGCTCCATAGTCACGGACTTGAAGGGCGTTTCATCGAGCTGTGCCGCCGCCGAACCGGCCAAGGCGATTCGCGTCACGGTGCCGGCCTTCATGTCGGGCACAACCACGTACTTGGCATCGGACGTCAGGCATAGATCGGCCGCCGACTGAAACTTGCCCAGCGATTCCGGTCCGCGCGTTTCGCGCGGCAGCACCCAGGTGTCGCCGGTGCTCCACTGGCTCAGGTAGATCTTGCCGTCGGGGCCCACGGCCAGGCCGTCGCCGCCGGGGAAGCCGTCGATGAGCTTGACGAACTTGCCGTCGACGAGCCGGTGCAGGTTGCCCGAGCCGAAGTCGAGCACGAGCAGGTTGCCGTCGTTGTCGAAGGTCAGGCCATTAGGGCCTTTGACCGCCGGCGACGTCTGATCGGCCACGAGCGTCACCTTGCCCTCGGGCGAGATGCTGTAGATCGCTCCGGCGTTGGAGTCGGTAACGAACAGCGTGCCTTGGGCGTCGGCCACGATGTCGTTCAAGAATTTCGGTTCGCTGGGAAAGGCCTTAGCGTCTGCCAGCACCGACACTTTGCCCTGACCGTCGATCTTCAGGACTTTGGTCTTATCGGTGACGAACAGGTTTTCGCCGACGAAGATGATGCCCTTGGGGTCGTTGAGCCCCTTGGCGAAGTCGCGCGGGGCGGCTTTGCCTTCGAGGTCCACGATCACGATGCGGCCGTCGCCGTCCTTGTCGAACTCGCCGATCACGCTGACGTAAACGTCCCCTTGCGGGCCGATGGCCGCCGACTCCGGGTTCACCAGTCCCTTGGCCAGCAACTTGTGTTCGGGCTCAGCTTGGGCCGCGGCGGTCAGCGCGAGAGAGAGGCCGAGGGCGCTCGCGGCTGCCCGAAACGACGACGGGACGCTCATGGACAACTCCAGCGGGGTGCAAATGGGGGCGGGACTTCGCGGCGCATGCTGCTTGCGAAGCTAGGCAAAGTTGCTCAGGCATGATACCTAGCCCCCAGGGGCTTGCCAACCAGCGAAGGGACGCAGGGGCGTTCCAACCGTGAGCCGCTGCCGCCCGGCCTGCTAGTGCAGCGTCACAGCGAGAAGTTCGGGTTGTGCCACACTAGCCCGCAGCGCAAGCAAGGGACGCGAGCGTCGCTTGGGCGCGCTGGCCGAAAAGCTGTCCGGCCCGAGAAGGGGTCCCGCGAGGCTCGGCCAGGGACGCGTGGCTCTCCCTTGCTCGCGCTGCGGGCTAGTATCGATCGGGCAACCCGAACTTCTCGCTGTTGACGCGGCACTCTAGGACAATGCCCAGGAGTTTGGCTGCCAGTCAATTCTCCGAGGCGTCCTCGGGCCCGCCGGCGATGTTGAGCACGTCGCGGTAGAAGCGCCGCCCCGCCAGGCGCACGCAGTGCTGCCAGAGCCCCTCATGGTCGCCGAACACCAGGTCGGTCGTGGCCGGCACCAGGTGCCACATGCCGCGGGCGATTTCGCCTTCGAGTTGACCGGCGGCCCAGCCGGCGTGTCCTACGAAGAGTCGGAACGGCTGCTCGGGCGCTTGCACCAAGCGCTCCAGGTTGTCTTTGGTGGCGGCCACGTAGACGCCGCAAGGCACTTCGAGTTCGGCCAAAGGCTCCTGGCAATGCACGGCGAGCAGCGGACCCGAAACCGGGCCGCCCAAGTTCACCGGGAAGTCGACCTCGCAGGGGGCCTCGCTGACCTGCTTCCACAGACTGCGCACGGTCTGTTCCACCGGGCGATTCAGCACGACGCCGAGCGCGCCCTGCTCGTTGTGCTGCAACATCAGCACCACGGTCTGGGAGAACGTGGGCTCCGACAACTGCCCGGCAGCAACCAGTAATTGACCCTGAAACGACTGCATGTTCCGCGGTCCCGAACAAATGACAGGCAGTTGCCAAAACGGCAGTTTGCCTTACGGGTCACACAAATTGCAAGGACCGTGCCGAAGCCGCAACAGCCCCTCAAGCGCGTGGGCTGTGTGCGGCGGCCGGCAAACCTGGTCGGCCCTCTGCTGCAGGAGCGAGAGGGCGAGCCAGGGGAGATAGCGCCCGTTTAGTTCCCGTCGCCGGCTTCGTAGAGCGGGGCGTGGGCTTCGCGGAGCTTAGGCTCTTCGAACTTGAGCAGCTCGCGGTCGTAGGTCAGCAGGCCGTTGACCTCGATCTCCACGTCGGTCGTCTGCGTGTAGACCGCGGCCGCGAGGCCCTGCTTCACCAGCGGCACGAGCTTATCGATCAGTTCCAGGTAGGCCGCCTGCAGTTCAGGTTGAGACTTATAGGAGCGGTAGCCCCAATTCTTCTCGTCCTGCCAGGTATGTTTAGCCACGGGCAGGCCGAGACCGCCGTATTCGCCGAGCACGGCCGCGCGCGTCTCGGAGTTGGGCGGCGCGCCGGGACCGGGATAGACGTGGATGTCGTGGGCGTCGCCCGTGCCTCGGTCCGACCAACCGCTCGCGCTAATTACCAAGCGTGAGGGATCGTAGTCCTTGATCCAGTCGGTCACTCGGGCGGTGTCGAACTGACCCCAACCCTCGTTGAACGGCACCCAGAGCACGATCGACGGGTGGTTGTAGTGCGTGTCGATCAGGGCCTTGAGCTCGACATCGTACTGCTTGGAGGACTCCGCGGTCCGCGTGATGTCGGCTTCCTCCGGCTTGATGTAGCGGTCGCCGCTGGGCATGTCCTGCCAGACAAGCAAGCCCAGCTTGTCACACCAGTAGTACCAGCGGGCCGGCTCCACTTTCACATGCTTGCGGGCCATGTTGTAGCCCAGCTTCTTGGTCATTTCGATGTCGTACTTGAGGGCGTCGTCGGTGGGCGGGGTATAGAGCCCATCGGGCCAGAAGCCTTGGTCGAGCGGGCCGAACTGAAACACGGGCGCCCCGTTCAGGCCCAGTCGCAACACTCCCTGCGCATCGCGCACAAGCGAGCTCTTCCGCATGCCGAAGTAGCTGCTCGCCGCATCAACCGTCTTGTCCCCCTGGCGGAGCGTGGCCTTCAGGTCGTAGAGGTGCGGCGAATCGGGCGTCCAGAGCTTGGCGTCGGGAATGGCGAGCGCAATCGCCTCGCCGGCCCTGCCCTTGGCGGTGGCCACCGTTTTGCCCTCGTCGGTGGCGGTCAGTTCGACGATCGCGTCGTTGCCCGCTCCGGCGACGTTCGCCTGCACGACGACGCGAGCGCCATCGACGTCGGGGGTGATCTTCAGGCCTTCGAGATGCGCCTGGGGCGCCGGCTCGAGCCACACCGTTTGCCAGATGCCGGTGGTCGGGGTGTACCAAATGGACTCCGGCTTGCGCACCTGCTTGCCGCGGGGCTGTGTGCCGGCGTCGCTGGGATCGAAGACGGCCACGACGATTTCTTGCGGCCCCTTCGGCTTCAGGGCCGAGGTGATGTCGAAGGAGAACGGATCGTAGCCGCCACGATGCGTGCCGACCGAGCGGCCGTTCACAAAGACTTCGGTCTCCCAATCGACGGCGCCGAAATGGAGCAACAGCTTTTGGTCTTTCCAATCGGCCGGTACGTCGAACGTGCGGCGATACCAGAGGCGGTTCTGCTCGCCGACGAGCTTCTTCACGCCGGAGAGAGACGACTCGATCGGAAACGGCACCAGGATCTGGCCGGCGAACGCCTGCGGGCGCCCTTCGCCGCGCGGCACGATGGCGTAGTCCCACAGGCCGTTGAGGTTCTGCCAGGCCTCGCGAACGAACTGCGGCCGCGGGTATTCGGGATGCACCTTGTCGGGCGACACGTCGGCCGCCCAGCGCGTTTGCAACGGCCCCGGCACAGGCTTCCACTCCGCCGCGGGGAGCACAGCGGACCACACGGCACATCCAACAAGCGCCGCCACGGGCGGCAACAGTTTCGACTTCACGGCGCGAGATCCTCGGGAGCGGAGTGGGGGACTGGGGGCAGGGCCATTTTGTGCGACGCCGGGCCCGAGGGGAACCAGGGCGGGCCAACTTTCCCAGCCGGCGCCTGGGCTCACCTGCGGAACGGGGCCGCCGAACTGGCATTGACGGCCGTGGGGGTTCTCCTAGAATCCCCGCCGACTTTTCAGAGAATCTAGCGGTCGTAGCGGGGGGTCCGCCCGCGCAAAGTTTTCGGTTTGGTTGGGGTCTGCCGAGAATAACGGCCGACATTATGCACTACGGGCAGGTGGCCGCCCCCGCGCGGCTGCTGGCACACACTCAATACTTGGTCCTTAGGGAAAGAGGACGTCGGACGCGCCCCACAAGGATGTGCCTTCTGGGCCGGCCGCCTTCTCCCCGCCTGATGCGAAGGGCTCAATACGCCATGCGAGCTAGCATTTTTCGGTCCGCACTGTTCGCCGGCCTCCTGGCCAGCCTGACGGGTTGCCAGTCTGGGATGTCGAAGTGGAGCTTGTGGAACTTCGGCGGCGACAAGGCCAAGATCTCGAATACGGCCAGCACCGCCGCTCCCACGCTCCCCTCGGCCACGGCCACTCCCGCCCCCACGACGGGCGGCAGCACCACCGCACACACGGCGTCGACCGCCGCCCCGAACACCACGGGCGGCTACGGCGCTACACCCGCCAGCTACACGGGTTCCGCCTATCCCACGGCCACGCCTGCCGGCTACACCGCCGGGGGCGCGGGCTACTCGACCGGCAGCGCCTATGGCATGACCGCCGCGAACGGCGCAACGGCCGGCTCGGCCAACGGCCCGGCGAACCACTACGGCGCCGCCGGCGCCAATCTGGCCGGCAGCACGGCCTCGTACCCCAGCGCGACCACTTCGTATCCGAGCGCGACGACCACCGCCGCGGCTGCGCCGGCCGCCGGCATGGCGCAGCAGGGCGCCTACTCGAGCGAATACCCGGGCGCGACCTCGTCGAACAGCTATAGCGGCCAGTACGCGGGAACCCCGGCCACCTCGACCGCGCCGACCTCTTATTCGCCTGGCGCCACGAGCTGGAACGGAACGGAGTCGAATCCGGGCGAGATGCGGACCGCCGATGCCCGCGGCAGCTTCTCGTCGAGCGCAGCGCCGAGCACGGCTTCGCCGACGCCGGCTTACGGGTCGAGCAATAGCTACGGCGCGGCCCCGGCTGCGGCCGACACCGCCTCGAGCACCGCCTATCCGGGCACGGGCTCGGCCGGCGGCTATTCGGCTTCCACCGCCCCCGGCACGGGCAGCTACGCCGACGGCAGCACGATGGGGCAGAGCAGCTATCCGGCCGGTTCCGGCGGCGAGTACTCGCCGGGCAACACCGGTTACACTCCTCCGGGGGTGAGCCCCTATCAGTCGCCCGCCGCCACGCAGAGCGCGGCGCCCTCGACCGGCCGCAACGCGGCGCCCTATCGCCCCGGCAGCACCACCGATTATCCGAAGGCCACCAATCCCACGCGGGTGAGCTCGGCCAGCCCGGCCGCCGCTCAGCCGGGAGTTGTGCCGGCGGCCTACGAGTTGAATGGCGCCGCCAGCACTTCGACCGCCCAACCCGCCTCGGTCTACCCGAGCTCGTCGACCGGGGCCTATGGCTCGGCCGCGGCGCCGAGCAGCAGCTACGGGTCGAGCGCGGCCGCCCCGTCGGCCTCGAGCTATCCGAGCGCGAGCAGCAGCTACGCCCCGCAGAACGCCAGCCCGATGCCGAACACGTCGTCGTGGCAGTAAGGGGTTAGCTGGCTGTCGGCCGGCGAAAGCAACAAAACACTGGGCCGCGGCTGGAGTTCCAGCGGCCTTTCGTTGGTCAAAGGATAGGCGCCGGATTAAGGCTTCCGCTTCGCCCCCGCTCGCGAAACAATGGGGCCCTTGCCCGCCGCCCCAACGAGCAGCCGAACATGCCCTCGAACGCCGCCCCACTCGAACAGCTCCGGCACGGCAGGGGATTTCCCCGTCCTCGACGATGGGTTCGTCTGCCTGGTCGACGTGATGGGGGACGATCAGTCGGTGGTGTACCAGGCAGCCCACTCAGCTATGGCGAAGAGGACCCGCAAGGTCTCGGACGATCGCGGGCTGATTCGCTATCTGATGCGGCACCGGCTGGCACCTTCCCGGATATGGCCGAGCTCAAGCTGCTGGTCCGCGTGCCGATGGATTGCTGGCGGCAGTGGATTCGCCACCGCACCGCGAATGTCAACTGAATACAGCACGCGCTTACTCCTTGGCGATCGACGCGCGGCGCAAACGACTCCGCCCAACGCCTGGCGCAGCCAGGCGGCCACCAACCGCCAGGGAAGCGGTGATCTGCTTCCGGCCGAGCTCGGCGCCGAACTCTCGGCGGCCGAGGCGGAGTTCCAAGACCAGGCCCGGCGGCTCTATCAGCAGCGGATCGAGCGCGGCGTGGCCCGCGAGCAAGCCCGGAAGGATCTGCCGCTGGCCACCTACACCGAGGCCTACTGGAAGGTCGATCTCCACAACCTGCTGCACTTCCTGGCGCTGCGGATGGACTCGCACGCCCAGCTCGAGATCCGGCAGTATGCCACGACGATCGGCCAGCAGATCGTGCAGCCGCTGTTCCCGCTGGTTTGGGAGGCTTTCGTCGACTACCGGCTCGAAGCGCTGCACCTCACGCGGCTCGAGATCGGCGTCATCAATCGCCTGGCGACTGCGCTCGCCGCCGCGGGGCAGGGGCAGGCCGGGGAAGCTGAGTTTTTGGCCGCTCAGGACCCGAGTTGGCAGGAGCTGGCGCGCTGCCGCGAGCGCGATGAATGCCGCGAAAAGCTCGTGCGGCTGGGGCTCTTGAAGACCGAGACGCCGGCCACGTAGCCGGCAACGAAGCTTGGCGGACTACTGGACCGCCCGCGCCAGCGTCGGCTGCGGAGCACGGGGGACCGTGATCGCCGGTTTGGCGGCGCGGCGCCAGAGCTGAGTGAGGCCTCGCTCGCCGCTCAGGGGCTCGCCCTCCGACAATCGCACCGGCAACTCGCGGTGCGTGTGAATCACCGTCCGCGCCGCTTCGAGAGACGCAGACAGCGGCTTGCGGCCCACTTCGCGGTAGTAGCTCGCCAGCACCACCTCCGGCTCGTTCGCGGTGGCGCTGCCCGGCACGGCGGCGGCTGCAGCGGTGGTCATGGTCACCGCTTGCTTCACCGCCTCGCTTCCCGGCGGCAGGTCCTTGGGCATTTCGGGCCGCGTTTGCTCGGCCGGCCCGCCCGGCTGCACCTTGCAAGACAGGCATACCTGCAAGGCGCGGTAGGCCTCGGCGCGGACCATCAGGCAGTTTTCCGAGGGGTTGCCGTCTTTATCGCTGGCGGTGATCGAGATCGTGAGGGCCTCGATCGTGGCCTGGCTGCAGCAGCAGCCGTTGGCCAGCGAGTGGGCCGCCTCCCAACGCACGCACGGGCTGCGATCGCAGCGAAGGGCGCTGAGCAGGGCCTTTTGGGCCTCAGGGTAATAGTGGCAATCCACGGTGCCCAGGAAGCGAATCATCGCCCGCCGGGCCTTCATGGCCGCCTGGTCCTTTTTGATCGCGGCTGCGGCGTTGGGGGGCGCGCAGGCATCGCAGGGGTTGCAAATCACCCCGCCCGTCAGGCAGGAAATGGGGGCCATCGCGCCCGAGAGCATCTTGCCCAGCGGCGAGTTGCAGCACTTGGCTTTGATCGCCGCGTCGAGGGCGATCAGCGAGCCCAGGCAGCCGCCGATGGCGCCCGGCGCCGCAGGCGCTGCCGGCACGACGACCTGCGCCGTAGCCGCGCGGGGCGCAAGCGAAGATCCGAAAATGGCGCATGCCAGCAAAAACCGCGATGCCCGCATCGATCTTCTCCCCACGGCGCCGAGCGCCGGTTCCCAAGAACGACCCGAATCAGCCCCAACGCGGTCGGCCCTGCCCTGGCGCGTGCCGCTTCCCCTTGCGAAAAGCGGCCAGACGGTATCGCAACGCCGGCGCTCGGTCAATGCGGGTATGCGGCCTTGGCTCGTTCTGCCTACGCTGGCAATTCTCATCGGCTAGAATCACGCGCGAGCGGGCAGTTTGGAGGCCCAGGGGAATTCGAGGTGTACCCGTGCTACGCGCTTCCACGATTGCCACGATCCTAACCTGCGCGCTATCCGCGGGGGCGCCGGGCGCTGAGCCCTCGTGGATGGCAACGGGGGAATTCCGTTGGAAGTCGAGTCGCCCGCTCGTGTCGCCGGCGGCGCGCCCCGCCGACCCGTGCCACGCCATCAAGGACCCGACGGTGGTGTTCCACGACGGCCGCTGGCACCTGTTCTGCACGATTCGCAGCGTGCGCCGCACGCATCAGATCGAATACCTGTCGTTCACCGACTGGGAGCAGGCCGATCAGGCGGACCGACACGTGCTCGCGATCGAGCCAGGCTACTTTTGCGCCCCGCAGGTCTTCTACTTCCGCCCTCACGGCAAGTGGTATCTGATCTTTCAGACTTCCGATGAGTCGCGGCAGCCTTCGCTTCAGCCGGCTTTCAGCACGAGCGGCAATCTGGCCGATCCACAGTCTTGGACGAAGCCCGCGCTCCTGTTCGACGAGCCGCCCGCGATCAAAGCCTGGATCGACTTCTGGGTGATCTGCGACGCCGAGCAGGCCCATTTGTTCTTCACGTCCCTCGATGGACGCATGTGGCGCTCGGCCGCGCCGCTGGCCAAGTTCCCTCACGGCTGGTCGACTCCCGAGGTGGCCCTCGAAGCTGACATTTTCGAGGCGAGCCACACCTATCGCTTGACGGGCGTCGACCGGTTTCTCACCGTCGTCGAGGCGCAGGCCGAGGGCCGCCGCTACTACAAGGCCTATCTCGCGGATCGCTTGGCGGGCCCCTGGCGGCCGCTCGCCGACGCGGTGGAGCGGCCGTTCGCCGGGCGAGCCAACGTCGGCTTCGCAGGCCCCGCGTGGACCGACTCCATCAGCCACGGCGAATTGTTGCGCGCGGCGAACGACGAGACGCTGCCGGTCGATCCAAAGAATCTGCGCTTCCTCTTCCAGGGCGTGAGCGACGAGGAAAAGGCGAGCAAGGCGTACGGGGAGATTCCTTGGCGGCTGGGACTGCTCGAGCCGGCCTCTACAGCCGAATGATCCCGCGCTGCACGCCGATCGTCACGGCGTGGGTGCGGTCGGTGGCGCCGAGCTTCGAGAGAATGTTTTGCACGTGCATCTTTACCGTGCCGGCCGCGGCGCCCAGTTCTTGGCCGATTTCCTTGTTCCCCATCCCCTGGGCTACGCGCTGCAGCACTTCGACTTCCCGTGGAGTGAGAGCGACCTTGGGCGGCCCGTCGAAACGCTCGTGAACTTCGGCCGGCATCAGCTTCTGGCCGGCGTTGACCATGCGGATGGCGTGCAGCACCTCGGTATGCACCATCTCCTTGAGCAGGTACCCCCGCACGCCCGCCTCGAGGGCCCGGAAGATGTCTTGATCGCCGTCGTAGCTCGTGAGCGCGATGATGCGCGCTTGCGGGAATTCCTGACGGATTTGCCGCGTGGCGTCGATGCCATCGAGCTCCGGCATCCGCAGATCCATGAGCGTGACATCGGGCTGCAGCTTGCGATAAAGGTCGACCGCCTCGCGGCCATCGCCGGCCTCGGCCACCAGTTCCATGTCGGACTCGTTCTCCAAAATCCGCGCGATCCCTTTCCGCACGAGCGGGTGATCGTCGACACAGAGAATGCGGATCTTGGCGGGCATGGCGGCCTTAAACCTCGAGCGAGTGGTCGGCCGCCGGCTGCGGCGTTTCACCGCGGCGGGCGATGGGCACGCGCAGCGTCACCCGCGTGCCGCGGCCGGACGGGGAGTCGAGCTGCAGATCCGCGCCGATCTGCGCCGCCCGCTCGCGCATGCCCAAGAGCCCGTAGTGGTCGCCGCCGGCAGCGTCGGCCTGGCTGCCTGCCCCTCCCACTCCATCATCCGCCACGATGAGCCGGAGTTCTTCCGCGGCATAGGCCAGCGTCACTTCAATCAGCGATGCGCGCGCATGTTTAACGGCGTTGGAAATCGCTTCCTGGGCGATCCGCAGCACTTGATAGTCGGTCTGGGCAGGCAAGGGAGAGCGGCCAGTTGCGAGATCGAGCTTCAGCCCCCCGTCGCCCGTCTCCACGAGCTGTCGCGCGGATTGCTCGATCGCGGCGCCCAAGCTCGCTTCGCCCGCCGCGCTGTTGCGCAGCCCGGCGATCGTCCGCCGCGCCTCGCGCAGGCAATTTCCA
Source organism: Pirellulales bacterium (assembly GCA_044221365.1). GTDB lineage: Bacteria > Planctomycetota > Planctomycetia > Pirellulales > JBGAPH01 > JBGAPH01. The sequence goes on along the minus strand of JBGAPH010000074.1, from coordinate 11,069 downwards.
GCGTCGCCGATCACTTCGTGCAGATCGTCGCGCACTTCGCCGCCGGGGAGCCGGGCCACGATCGCCTGCAATTGCATCGTCACGCCCGAAAAGCCCTGCATGAGCGTGTCGTGCAACTCGCGGGCAATGCGGGCTCGCTCGGTGAGAATCGCCTGCCAGCGGGCTTTGATCCAGCGGACGCGCCAGCGGTAGAGCCCCCAGGCCACGCCGGCCGCAACGGCCAAGCACACCGGCGCGAACCACCGCGTTTGCGAGAGGAGCGGCCGAATGCGGAAGCTCACGGGCACGGGCAGCTCGCTTACTTTGCCGTCGACGTTGTGGGCGGCCACGCGAAAGCGATACGGCCCCGGCGGCAGGTTGGTGTACACCGCCTCGCGCTGCGTGCCGGCGTCGATCCAGTCGTCGTCGAAGCCCTCGAGCCGAACCTTAAACGTGATCCGCTGCGCAGAGCGGTAGCTGAGGGCCGAATAGCGGAACACGACCTTGTTCGCGCCGCGCGGCAAGTCCGCGAGCTCCTCGGGGCGCCGGCTGACGCCCGAGACGAGGATGTCTTCCACCACGACCGGCGCGGGGGGCAACGGGCGGATGAAATCGTTGGGGGCGATCACGATCAGGCCGTGGATCGTGGAGAACCAAACGCGGCCATCCCGCATTTGCCACACCGCCGGCTGCACGTCGGACTGGCACTCGATCGTCCGCTGATTGTCGACGGGGCTGAAGGGCATCGACTGCACGCGTTCTAATCGCCCAGCGGCAAACGCCATCAGATCGGCGCGGCTGACCGAGAATATCCCCTTGCTGCAGGCGAACCAGAGCCGGCCGGCGTCATCGAGCGCCAGGCCGAACAATTCGTCGTCGTAGAGCCCGTCGGCGATGTCGAACAGTGTTACCTTGCCGCCGGCAACGAGGGCGAGCCCCGACGAACGCGTGGCCAGCCACAGACGATCTCCATCGGCCAACATCGCGCTGACGGGCGACGCGGCGCGGAAACCGGCCGCCACTTCGACGAGCTTGCCATCGCGGAGCACGTAGGGCCCGCCGGGCGTGGCCGTCGACACGAGCAATTCCCCGTTCCACTCTCCCAGGGCTGCGATGGGATCTTGACCACGCGGGTCGAGCGGATCTACCGGCGCGAAGCGGTCGCCGCGAAGGACCGCGAGGCCGCGATCGGTTCCAACAAAGAGCTCGCCCGCGGCGCTTCGTCTCAGGCACCGCACTTGGTCTGCTGGCAACCCTTGCTCGGTGGTGAACGACGCCGTCGCCTTTCCTTGTTCCAGGCGAGTGAGGCCGCGATCGGCGCCCACCCACAAGGCGCCTGAGTCGCCCGCGGTGAGCGAAAGGATGTCGTCGCTCAGCAGGCCCTGGCTGTGGGTGAAGACCTGGAACTTCGCGCCGTCGTAGCGGGCCAAGCCTGCGCCGCGCGTGCCGACCCAGATCAGGCCTTGGTCGTCCTGCACCACGGGACCGGCGTCGTCGCTGGGCAAGCCTTCGCGGGTGGTGAAGGGAATCGTGCGGCGGTCGGCGAATTGGTTGAGGCCGTGCTTGGTGCCGACCCACAGGCTCCCCTCGTGGTCCTCGAGCATCGAATACACGGTGCTTTGGGAGAGGCCGTCTTGCGGCAGAAAACTGTCGAACTGGCCGGCGTGCAGGCGGCTGAAGCCCTTTTGCGTGCCGATCCACAGGCTGTCGTTGCCGCCATAGGTCAAGCAGGTGACGCGATCGTCGACGAGCCCCTCGCGCGTCGTGAAGCGTCGTTGCCCTGAGGAGTCGATCTGCACCAGACCGGCGGACGTGCCGGCCCACAGGGCGCCGGTGGGCGTTCCGCAAAGCGAGCGAACCTGAGCGCCGCTGGGCAGGCCTTCCAGCGTCCGCCGCGAGAAGGCGCCGTCGTTCCAGACGGCGAGCTCGGGGCCGTCGCCGCCGATCCAGATCGCGCCGTCGGAGGACTCGGCGAGTGCGCGCACCAACGCGCTCGGCAATTCGTTGAGAGGAAAGGTGCGTGGCTGACCGCGATCGAAACGGGTGAGCCCATCCGACGTACCGACCCAGAGTGCGCCCTGGCGATCGACCAGCAGCGCGTGGACCGTGTCGTCAGCCAGTCCCTCGGCCCGCGTGAATCGCTCGGCCACGTCGCCGCGCCAGCGGATCAGTCCGCCGCCGGCCGTCCCCAGCCAAAGGTTGTGTTCGGCGTCTTCCACCAGCGCGAGCACGTGAACCTGTTTGAGAGACAGGCCGCCGATCGTTGGCAGCGACGTGAACCGCACGCCGTCGAACCGCACCAGCCCCGAGGGCCCGCCCAACCACAGATAGCCGTCGGCCGTCTGGCACAGGCACGAGATCGTCGCCTGCGGCAGGCCGTTTTGCACCTGCCAGACGCGCTGCAGACATTGCACGAGCCGCCGCGACGGATCGATCGCCTGGGCCGAGCGCGGCGCCGCGCCCCAAGCCAGCGCCATCGCCAGCCCCAGTGCGAGCAGCCAAGGGCGGCATTGCCGGAGCAAACGAAGTGAATCGGCGCGCCGTGAAGGCATGTAAGGCTCAGAACGAAGGGTGGCCTGCGACCTTGGCGGGCCCTCTATCGTGACTATATAGTCGGGTTGGAGCGGTGGCCAATCGGTGCATTCCGTGAAACCGCCACCCCCTATGCCGAACGGCATACGGCCCGCCTGGCCAGTCGACAGTATCCTCCGAAGCTGTCAGCAGTAAGAATAGGTTAGCGACCTTTCCCACCGCCCGGGGGCAGCCCGCCGCGAGTGACTTTCGCCTATGTCCCACGTCGTAGAACCGCAGCGTTCTGCCGAACCCGCGCCGGCCGGCGCTCCCGCCAACGGATCGGTGCAGGGCCAGCCCGCGCTGCCGGAGCGGATCAACGGCCATGCTCCGGACGCGCCGCGCAGAACGCTCCTGCTCCGCGCGGTCGGCTGGTTGCTCGGGCTGTCGCTCTTGGGAGGAACGATTTACCTCACCGCCACGCGAATCGTCGCCCAGCAGGCAGGCAAGAGCAAGGGACCGCCGCCGGCCAAGGTGATTCCGGTTGTCACCGCCGAGGCCCGCAGCGCCGATCTCGACTTGCACCTCTCCGGCCTGGGCACGGTCACCGCGTTCAATACGGTCACCGTGCGCAGCCGCGTGGAAGGCGAGCTGAACAAGGTTGCCTTTTCCGAAGGCCAGAACGTCGAGCAGGGGCAACTCCTGGCCGAAATCGATCCACTCCCTTACCAGGCGGCGCTCGACCAGGCGCTCGGGCAGTTGGCCAAGGATCAAGCGGCCCTCGAGGCAGCTCGCCTCGAGCTCGCCCGCTCCAAGGCGCTCGTTGGTTCACGCGCGGTTACACAGCAACAACTCGACGCCGACGCGGCGCTCGTCAAGCAGAACGAGGGGCTGATCGCCGGCGACCAAGCGCTCGTCGACATGGCTCGGCTCCGCTTGGGGTATTGCCGCATCACCGCGCCGATCTCGGGGCGCATCGGGCTGCGGACGGTCGACGAGGGCAATATGGTCCAGGCCAACTCCCCCATGGGCCTGGCTGTGATCACTCAGTTGCAGCCCATCGCCGTGGTGTTCACGATCCCGCAAGACGACATTCCGCGCGTGCAGCGGCGGCTCAACGAGGGGCAGCAGCTCGTCGTCGAGGCCTTCGACCGCAGCTTTCGCGAGCTGCTGGCCACCGGCGCCCTCTCGGCCCTCGACAACCAGGTTGATTCCACGACCGGCACGTTGCGGCTCAAGGCTATTTTTCCCAACGAGAACGGCGCGCTGTTTCCCAATCAGTTCGTCAACGCCCGGCTCACCGTTGACACCCGCCGCGGCGTAACGGTCGTGCCGACCGCAGCGATCCAGCGAGGGCCGGGTTTGACCTTCGTCTATCGGGTAAAGCCCGACGAAACCGTGGAAGTGCAAAAGATCGCCCTTGGCCCGAGCGAAGGGGACCAGACGGTCGTCGAAAGCGGTCTCTCGCCCGGCGACCGCGTCGTCACCGACGGCGTCGACAAGCTCATGCCGGGCGCCAAGGTGAACTCGGGCAAGGGGGGAAACGGCAAGCCGCCGGCCGACGCGGGGGCTAAAGGCCCGGGGCCCGCCGAGGCGCCGGCGATGGACGCGCCTTCGGCAGAAGCGCCGGCTGGCGGCGCGAAGGCCGCCGCCGAGCGAGCACCGCAATGAGCCCTTCTCGGCCATTCATCCTCCGCCCGGTGGCGACCGTGCTGATGATGGTCGCCATCATGCTGGCCGGCATGGTCGCCTATCGCCTGCTGCCCGTCTCGGCTTTGCCGCAGGTCGACTATCCGACGATCCAGGTGCTCACCTTCTATCCGGGCGCGAGCCCCGAGGTGGTCGCCTCGAGCGTCACCGCGCCGCTCGAACGGCGGTTTGGCCAGGTGCCGGGCCTGCAGCAGATGACCTCGACCAGCTCCGAAGGTTGCTCGGTGATCACCCTGCAGTTCGCGCTCGAGCTCGAGATCGACGTGGCCGAGCAAGAGGTGCAGGCGGCGATCAACTCGGCGGCCACGTTCCTGCCGGCCGATCTGCCCAACCCCCCGGTCTACAACAAGACCAATCCCGCCGACGCCCCGATCCTGACGCTCGGCCTGACGTCCGACACGGTCCCCTTGGCCGAGATCCAGGACTTGGCCGACACGCGATTCGCGCAGAAGCTCTCGCAGCTCTCCGGCGTAGGACTGGTGAGCATCACCGGCGGCCAAAAACCAGCCGTACGGATTCGCATCAATCCCACCGCGCTTTCTGCCCGCGGGTTGAGCATGGAAGACGTGCGGCTCGCGGTCGTGCAGGCGAGCGTGAACCAGGCCAAGGGGAGCCTCGACGGTTCGCGGCAGGCCTACATCATCGGCGCAAACGACCAGCTCCTGACGGGCAAGGAGTTCAAGGAGGTGGTGATCGCCTACCGCAACGGCGCGCCGGTCTATCTGGCCGACGTGGCCGACGTGGCCGACGACGTGGAAAACCTGCGGCAAGCTGCCTGGATGAACACGCGGCCGGCGGTGATCGTGAACATTCAGCGGCAGCCGGGGGCCAACGTGATCGACGTGGTCGATCGCATTAAGGCGCTCTTGCCGCAACTGCAGGCCTCGCTGCCGGCCGCAGTGTCGCTCGACGTGCTCACCGACCGCACGACCACGATCCGCGCTTCGGTGCATGACGTGCAGTGGGAGCTCGTGCTTACGATCGGCCTGGTCGTCGGCGTGATGTTTGCGTTCCTCCGCAACATCCCGGCCACGATCATCCCCAGCGTCGCGGTGCCGCTGTCGCTGGTGGGGACGTTCGGCGTGATGTACCTGCTGGGGTACAGCCTGAACAACCTCACGCTGATGGCGCTTACGATCTCGACGGGTTTCGTCGTCGACGACGCGATCGTGATGATCGAAAACATCGTGCGCTATCTCGAGGAGGGGGATTCGCCGCTCGAGGCCGCGCTCAAGGGATCGGAGCAGATCGGCTTTACGATCGTCTCGCTCAGCGTGTCGCTGATCGCGGTGCTGATTCCGCTGTTGTTCATGGGAGACGTAGTCGGCCGCATCTTCCGCGAGTTCGCCGTGACCCTGAGCGTGACGATCGTGGTGTCGGCCATCGTCTCGCTCACACTCACCCCCATGATGTGCGCCAAGTTCCTCCGGCACACCTCCCCCGACAGCCACGGTTGGATGTACCGCGCCTCCGAGCGGCTGTTCGACGGAATCATCGCCGCCTATGGCCGCTCGCTCACCTGGGTGCTCCGGCATCAATTCGCCACGCTCCTGGTGGCGATCGCCACGCTCATCGGCACGGTGGCGCTCTACATCGTCGTGCCCAAGGGCTTCTTCCCGGTGCAGGACACAGGCGTGATCCTGGGCGTGTCCGAAGCGCCGCAGAATATTTCGTTTCCGGCGATGGCCGAGCGGCAACAGGCGCTGAACGCCGCGATCATGACCGATCCGGCGGTGGCCAGCCTGTCGTCGTTCATCGGCATCGACGGCACGAACACCACGCTCAACAGCGGGCGCATTCAGATCAACCTCAAGCCGCTCGACCAGCGCAACGCGAGCGCGGTCGAGGTGATTCGCCGCTTGCAGACCACGCTCGACGAAGTCCCCGGCATCACGCTCTACATGCAACCGGTGCAGGACCTGTCGGTCGAGGTGCGGCTGAGTCGGACGCAATACCAATACAGCCTCGAGTCTCCCAGCGCCAAGGAACTGGCCGAGTGGACGCCGCGGCTGGTGGAGCGGCTGAAGTCGCTGCCGGAACTGCGCGACGTGGCGAGCGACCAGCAGAACGAAGGGCTCGAGACCCGCGTGGCCATCGACCGCGACACCGCCGCGCGCCTGGGCATCGCCCCGCGAGCGATCGACGACGCCCTCTACAACGCCTTTGGGCAGCGGCAGATTTCCACGATGTTCACCCAGCTCAACCAGTACCACGTGGTGCTCGAGGTGCAATCGGACTTTCGCGACCACCCGCAGGATCTGAGCCAGGTCTACGTAAGTGCGGCCGGCGGCCGGCAAGTGCCGTTGAACGCTTTTACGCGGCTCGAGCAAAACTCGGCGCCGCTCTCGATCGCCCACCAAGGGCAGTTTCCGGTCGCCACGATCTCGTTCAACCTGGCGCCGGGCGTGTCGCTGGGCGCAGCGGTGCAGGCGATCGGCAAGGCCAAGGCCGAACTCGATCCCCCGGCCAGCATCCAAGCCCAGTTCCAGGGCACCGCCTCGGCGTTTCAGGCTTCCCTGCGGAATTCGCCGTTGTTGATCCTGGCCGCGCTCGTCACGGTCTACATCGTGCTCGGCGTGCTCTACGAGAGCTACATCCACCCGATCACGATTCTCTCTACGCTTCCTTCGGCGGGCGTGGGGGCGATCCTCGCACTGTTCCTCTGGCAGATGGAGCTGAGCGTGATCGCGCTGATCGGGATCATCTTGCTGATTGGCATCGTGAAGAAGAACGCCATCATGATGATCGACTTCGCCCTCGACGCCGAACGCAACCTGGGCATGTCGCCCGACGAAGCGATTTACGAAGCCTGCCTGCTGCGGTTTCGGCCGATCATGATGACGACCATGGCCGCGCTTTTGGGAGCGGTGCCGCTGGCGATGGGGGGCGGCGTCGGCTCCGAGTTGCGGGTGCCGCTGGGAATCACGATCATCGGCGGGCTGATCTTCAGCCAGGTGCTCACGCTCTACACCACGCCGGTCATTTACCTCGCCTTCGACCGCATGGCCAAGGCGCTCGGACGAGCGCCGCAGCGGCAGCCCGTTGCGCCGCCGCATGCTGAGGAGGCGCTGCGGCCCGCGGCGAGCGCCCCATGAGCCTGTCGGCGCCGTTCATCCGCCGACCCGTCGCCACCACGCTGCTCACCGTGGCGATCACGCTGGTGGGGGCGATCTCGTTCTTCCTGCTGCCGGTGTCGCCGCTGCCGGAGGTCGAGTTTCCTACGATTCAGGTGTCGGCCAACCTGCCAGGGGCGAGTCCCGAAACGATGGCCTCGGCCGTGGCCACGCCGCTCGAGCGGCAGTTCGGCCGCATCGCCGGCGTCACCGAGATGAGTTCGGCCAGCTCGCTCGGGGCCACCTCGGTCACGCTGCAATTCGACCTCTCGCGCAACATCGATTCGGCCGCCCGCGACGTGCAAGCGGCGATCAACGCGGCCCGCGGCCAGCTGCCGGCGAACCTGCCCGACAACCCCACCTACCGCAAGGTGAACCCGGCCGACTCGCCGATCATGATCCTGGCGCTCACGTCGGCGCTGTACACGAAGCCGCAAATGTACGACGCGGCTCAAACGATCTTGCAGCAGAAGCTCTCGCAGGTCGAAGGAGTGGGGCAGGTCTCGGTGGGGGGCGGATCGCCGCCGGCGGTGCGGGTCGAGGTCAACCCGACGCTGCTCAACCACTTTGGCTTAGGTCTCGACGATGTGCGGGCGACGCTGGCGGCCGCCAACAGCAATCGCCCGGTGGGAGAGCTTTCCGACGGCCGCTACACCTGGGCGCTGGCCACACGCAACCAGTTGTTCAAGGCGGCCGAGTACGAGCCGCTGATTGTTTCTTACCGGAGCGGCGCCGCGGTGCGGCTCAAAGACGTAGCCAAGGTCACCGACTCGGTCGAGAACGTGCGGGCCAGCGGCTTGGCCAACGGCCAACCATCGGTGCTGGTGATCATCTTCCGCCAGCCGGGGGCCAACATCATTTCCACGGTCGACCAGGTGCGGGCGATGTTGCCGCAACTGCGGGCCGAAATCCCGGCGGCGGTCAACCTCGACGTGGTGATGGACCGCACCGCCACGATCCGAGCCTCGGTGAAGGAAGTGGAGTTCTCGCTGGTGCTCTCGATCGTGCTCGTGGTGCTCGTGATCTTCGCGTTTCTGCGCGATTGGCGAGCCACGATCATCCCCAGCGTCGTGGTGCCGGTGTCGCTGGTGGCGACGTTCGCGGTCATGTATCTGGCCGGCTATAGCATCGACAACTTGTCGCTCATGGCGCTGACGATCGCCACCGGTTTCGTCGTCGACGACGCAATCGTGGTGATCGAGAACATCGCCCGGCACATCGAAGACGGCATGACGCCGCTCGAGGCCTCGTTCCGCGGGGCGCGGGAGATCGGCTTCACCGTGCTCTCGATCAGCGTCTCGCTCGTGGCCGTGTTCATTCCGATCCTGCTGATGCAGGGCATCGTCGGCCGGTTGTTTCGCGAGTTCGCGGTCACGCTGTCGGTGGCGATTCTGATCTCGATGGTCGTCTCGCTCACGACCACGCCCATGATGTGCGCCAAGCTGCTCAAGCCGGCCCACGGCGCCAAGCACGGCCTGCTCTACCGCGCCACCGAGGCCCTCTTCGAAGGCATCCTCTACCTGTATCGCATTTCGCTGCAGGCAGTCCTCCGCCATCAACCGCTGACGCTGCTCGTGTTCTTCGCCACGATGGGCCTCACGGTGTATTTGTATTTCATCGTTCCCAAGGGCTTCTTCCCGCAGCAGGACACCGGGCGGCTCATCGGCTCAATTCAGGCCGACCAAGACACTTCCTACCGGTCGATGGAGCGGCTGATGGAACGGTTCGCCGTGGCTGTGGCCGACGATCCGGCCGTCGCCGGCGTCACGGCCTTCACCGGGGGCCAGGGGGGCGGCTCGGTGAACTCGGGGCGGATGTTTGTCGCGCTCAAACCTCCGGAGGTCCGCGGCGTCACCTCGGATCAGTTGATGGCCCGCTTGCGCCGCAAGCTCTCGAGCATTCCTGGCGCCACGCTCTTCTTGCAGCCGACCCAGGACCTGCGGATCGGCGGCCGCGCCAGCAGTTCGCAGTTTCAGTTCGTGCTGCAGGGAGACAATCTCGCCGATCTGAGCGAGTGGGGCCAAAAGGTCCTGCAGAAACTGCGGACCACCCCGGGTCTCGTCGACGTCAACAGCGATCAGCAAAACCGCGGTCTGCAGGCCAGCCTGGTCGTCGACCGCAACGCCGCGGCCCGGCTAGGCATCAGCCCGCAGAGCATCGACGACACGCTCTATAGCGCGTTCGGCCAGCGGCAGGTCTCCACCATCTTCACCCCGCTCAGCCAGTACCGGGTGGTCATGGGGGTCGAAGAGCAGTTTGCCTCGTCGCCCGAGTCGCTCGAGCACATCTACTTGAAAGGGGCCGGCGGCAAACAGGTTCCTCTGAGCGCGATCGCCCGCTTCGGCAATGAGGCCACGGCGCTCTCGGTGAATCACTCGGGGCTGTTTCCGTCGATCGCCATCTCGTTCAACCTCACGCCGGGCACGGCGCTGGGCGAAGCGGTGGAGCGGATCCGCGCGGCCGAGGCCGAATTGCGCATGCCCCCGACGATTCGCACCAGCTTTTCCGGTGCGGCGCAGGCGTTTCAGTCGTCCCTCGCCAGTCAGCCGCTGTTGATTCTGGCGGCGCTCGTGACCGTGTACATCGTGCTCGGCATGCTCTACGAGAGCTACATCCACCCGATCACGATCCTCTCCACGCTCCCTTCGGCCGGCATGGGCGCCCTCATCGCGCTGCTGCTGTTCAACGTCGAGCTCAGCGTGATGGCGCTGATCGGCATCATCCTGCTGATCGGCATCGTGAAGAAGAACGCCATCATGATGATCGACTTCGCCCTCGACGCCGAACGCAACAGCGGGATGAGCCCGGAGCGGGCCATCTACGAAGCGTGCGTCATGCGTTTCCGGCCGATCACGATGACGACCATGGCCGCCCTGCTCGGGGCAATCCCCTTGGCGTTCGGCGCCGGCACGGGATCGGAGCTGCGGCGGCCGTTGGGCCTGGCCATCGTGGGGGGGCTGATCGTCAGCCAGATGTTGACGCTCTACACCACGCCGGTGGTCTATCTCTATCTCGATCGCGCCCGCCTGCGGTTCGCGGCGCTTGCCCGCCGCGGCACGGCGCCGGCGCATCGCGCGCCGGGCGGCCTCGTTCCTGCGGGGCACGGCGCTTCGTAATTCGGGGCGTGCTTCTCGGCCGCGCTGCGGCATTTCTCCCCCTGCTTGGGCCGTTTTCGCATCGTTCGCGAGCGAATTGATTGACAGCTTGCGCGCGTGAATTAGAGTGAAATTACTGACTGTAACGATTGCTCGGAGGCGGATACGCGTGCGGCAAGTAAGCCTAATTCGGAACAGTCTGGTCCCAACGGCTGTGCCGCCAGGCGGCCAACCGAACTCGAATGATGCCGGCCCCTGCGCGGGCCGTTGACAGCGCTCTGACCGAAGCGGAAAGGACCGGTCGCTCGAGAGGGACCGTCGGGCTCGCCTGGCGGTCCTTTTCGCTTGAATCACCCGGCCCAGCGCTTACGGCTTGGTGTTCGGGCGCGCTTCACCAGCCCGCAGCGCAAGAGCGCAAGCCAGGCACAGGCCAAGCCGCCCCTTAGCGGGGCTGCACAGGCTGGAAGCCTGTGCCACGTTCTCGAGAGGTGCGTCCGATGTTGTGCACGGGTCGCGCGGTCGCGGCACACGGAGAGCCTGTGATTTTTTGGGCTTTTCGAGTGAGGGGAGGGGGCGCTAGCTTGGTTGGCGCGGGGTGGTGGGCGAAGTTGGCGTGGGTCGAGGTTCCAGGATGGATCGCTTGTTGTTCGAGAAGGGCGCG
>JBGAPH010000073.1:0-31031 GCA_044221365.1 Pirellulales bacterium | reverse complement strand
GCCGGCCTGGATGTTTTCCGAGAGGAGCAGCGTGTGCGCCGCGCCGTCGTGGGCGTTCAGGAACGCCATGGTCATGGCCGGGGCGCTCGCCGAGTCGAAGCGATTGTGAAAGACGCCGTTGGCCAACTTGTCGCCAGGGCTGCCGGCGGAGAACGCCGAGTCGGGAATTCCCGCGTTGGCGACGTAACTAAGAGGGGCAACTACTTTGGCTCCCGAGTCGTCCGAGGGGCAAACGAAAAAGTGAAGCCGGCTTGCCTGCGGCTCAGTCTTCGGTCGCCGGTTAGCTTGCCAGGCCTCGAGCACGCCTTGGTGCTCGAGATATCCGAGCGTAGGCACGACCCATGACGCCGGCTGATTGCCGACTCGGTTGAGGTAGCCGGGAAAGCTCTGCTTCTGATTCTCGAGCACAATGAGCCCCAACGCGCCTTGCCTCAGGTTGTTCATGCAGAACGTCCGACGGGAGTCGCCGCCTTCGGTGGAGCGCATGAGGGTCGGCAGGAGCAAGGCGATTAGGATTGCGATCACCAGTGCCGTGACCAGCAGATCAACAAGTCGAAAGCGCATGGCACGTCGCTCGTCAGCCAGAGACTACTGCGGCCGCTGCTCGTAAACCACCACCAGCAGCACATCCGACGGCGGGAACTCGCTTCGCGTCAGGCCGTGCTGCTTCCCATCGCCGCCATCGCTTTGCGGCGCGATGTTGCCGAACACGTTCACGATGCGGGCGGCCGTGTTTCGCAGCCACTCGTTGACCGCCGTCTCCAGTTCCGGCAGTTCGTTTTCGAGCCCCTTGAAGATCTTGATCTGGTGCATGACGCGCCTCGCATTTCGCGGGATGAGTTTACCCGCTCCATTGTCGAGCCCCGCGACGTCGGAAGCAACAAATCGGCGCGGGCTCCGCTGGCCCAGAGCCCCTTGCAAGCACTCCGGCCGACCGCTACGTTTCCCGCTGTCGCAGGCGGCGACGCCATTTTCTCCTCGATTCCCCCGGAAAGACTCGTCATGCAGCGTTACGTCACGGAGTTCATCGGCACGTTCTTTCTCGTGCTCACCATCGGCTTCGCCGTCAACCTGGCCGGAGACCTGGCCCCCTTGGCGATCGGCTCCGCCCTGATGGTGATGATCTTCATGGGCGGGCACGTCTCCGGGGCACACTACAACCCGGCGGTGTCGCTGGCGGTGCTGCTGCGGGGGAAGCTGCCGGCGAAGGACTTCGCGCCGTACGTGATTTCCCAGGTCGCCGGCGCCTTGGCGGCCGCGGGCATCGTCTATGTCGTGCTCGACAAGACGTTCGGCCCGGGCCCTGGGCCGCAGCACCACTGGATCGATGCTCTCGTGGTCGAGTTCCTCTATACGTTCGCCCTCTGCCTCGTGGTGCTCAACGTGGCCACGGCCGACAAGACGGCCGGCAACTCATTCTACGGCCTGGCGATCGGCTTTACGGTGCTCACCGGCGCCTTTGCGGTGGGTTCGATTTCGGGCGGCGCCTTCAATCCGGCGGTGGGCACAGGGCCGCTCGTGTTCGGCGCGCTCGTGGGCGGCGGCTCGGTGGCCAACCTCTGGATCTACTGGGTAGGGCCGCTCGCCGGGGGCGCGCTGGCCGCGGCCGTGTTCAAGCTGCAGGATGCGCCGGCGGAGGCGAAGAAGTAGGATTGCCTGCTGTCGTAAACCATTCCGAGCGTTTTTGACCTGTCCCGCGCGGCGGTGGTATCCTGGGCGCATGGATCAGTCGATTGAAGCCTTTCTGGATACCGACTTGCTGGCGCAGGCCGAGGCTCATGCCGACACGGCGTCACGCTAGAAATGGTGCGCAGCGCCCTTGCGACCCTGACCGGCAAGCTGTCGGATACGATCCTCGAGGATCGGGAAGAGCGCTAGCCGGCGGGGCGCTTTCTAGACACAAGTGCGCTTCCATGATCAAGCTCTGCGGCATTGCCCTGCTCTTGCTCGGCTCTCGAGCGGCCTTTGCGCAGGACGCGCGGCCGCTGACCGTAACTTCGCCTGCGGGGCAGATTCAGGCGACCTTTGAGCTTGATCCTGAAGGGCGTCCAGAATTCAAGGCCGCCTATCACGACGTTCCGGTGGCCGCCGGGGGGCTCGGCCTGGCGTTCCTCGGCGAGCGCCCTTTGTCGTCCGGCTTCGAGATCGCCGGCGCCGCGGCCGCCTCGCGCGATTCCACCTACGCGATTCCCGTCGGTAAGACGTCGAAAGCCCGCGATCATCACAACGAGCTCGTCGTTTCGCTCGTCGAAAAACAGGCGCCGCGGCGCAAGCTCGAGCTGGTGTTCCGCGCCTTCGACGACGGCGTCGCCTTCCGCTACCGGCTGCCGGAGCAGCCCGGCCTGGGCGAGTTCGTGCTCGCCGACGAGCTCACCGAGCTCAGCTTCCCCGGCGATCCCCAGGCACGTCTGCTGCCGCTCAACGGCTACACCACTTCCTACGAGAAGTACTACGAAGACAAGCCGGTCTCCCAAATTTCGGCCGACACGCTGATCGGCCTGCCGCTGCTACTCCGCTCGCAGCCCGCCAGCAAGCCGCAAACGTGGCTGGCCGTCACCGAGGCTGACCTCACCGACTACGCCGGCCTGTACCTGGCGCACCTTGCGGGGAAGCCCGACACGTTGGTCGCGCGGCTCTCGCCGCTGCCGGGGCGCAGCGACGGCGCAAAGGTGCGCGGTAAAACGCCGTTCGAGTCCCCCTGGCGCGTGCTGATGATCGCCGACACGCCGGGCAAGCTGCTCGAGTCGAATTTGGTGTTCAACCTGAGCAAGCCTTCGGCGATCGCCGACACGTCGTGGATCAAGCCTGGCAAGACGACGTTTCCCTGGTGGAACGGCTACGTGCTCGAAGGGGTCGACTTCGAGCCGGGGCTCAACACCGCCACCTACAAGCACTACATCGACTTCTGCGCCCGCCACGGCATCGAGTACCACTCGCTCGACGGCACGGATCGCGCCTGGTACGGCGGCCCGATCGCTCCCGAGGGACCGACCGACATCACCAAGGCCGTGCCGGAGATCGACATGCCGGAGCTGCTCCGCTACGCCCAAGAAAAGGGCGTGCGGCTGCGGTTGTGGATGCACTGGCAGGCGCTCAAGCCGCAACTCGACGAGGCGCTGCCGGTCTATGAAAAGTGGGGCATCGAAGGGATCATGGTTGACTTCATGGACCGCGACGACCAGGAGATGGTCAACTGGTATCACGAAGTGGCCGAGAAGGCGGCCCGCCACAAGCTGACCGTCACCTGGCACGGCGCCTACAAGCCGACCGGCATGGAGCGGACCTGGCCCAATGTGCTCAGCTACGAGGCCGCGCTCAACCAGGAATACGACAAGTGGAGCGAGCAAGGCACGCCGCCGGTGCATAACCTCGACATCGCCTTCGTGCGGATGCTGGCCGGCCCGCTCGACTATCACCAGGGGGGCATGCGCAACGTTCTGCCGCGCGACTTCAAGCCGCGTAGTGCAGCGCCTTTCGTGCAAGGAACGCGGGCCCACCAACTCGCCCTCTACGTCGTCTACCAGAACCACCTGTCGATGCTGGTCGATTACCCGGCGGCCTATGAGAACGAGCCGGGGCTCGACTTCCTGGCCCAAGTGCCGGCCAACTGGGACGAAACCCGCGTGCTGCACGCGGAGCTTGGCAAGGCGCTGGTGATCGCGCGGCGCAAGGGAGACACGTGGTGGCTCGGCGGCCTGGCCGGCGACGAGCCGCAGAAGCTGCTGTTGCCGCTTGGATTTCTCGGCCCAGGCCGGTTCACCGCCAAGCTGTACCTCGACGAACCCAGAGGTCCGGCGACTTCGCTTCTCGAGCGCGAGCAGGCGGTGACCGCTGGCGACGCGCTGGAAGTGCAGATGGGCGAGGGGGGCGGGTTCACGGGGAAGATTGCGCCGGAATGATCCGGCGGGTGGGCCGGCGATACGCAGGGCCGTCCAGCCGCCGATCGGCGAGCGGCCGGCGTAAGCCGGCCGACATCGATCCCACTGCTCTTTTTCCTCACGTTGTACGCGGCCACGGATCGCGCTTGACTCCCTATCGATACAAATGTACAGTATCGCCGGAGTGCTAGCATGGACCCCTGCCCCCCCGATTCCCGCGCGCAGATCGTTGAGCGGCTCACCGCCGAGGTGCGGCGCATCGAGCGCGGCGCCTTGCCGGGGGGAACCGCCGGGATATCGAGCGGCTGCGCGGCGCTCGACCGACTATTGCCTCAGGGGCGCTTCGTGCCAGGCACGCTCGTCGAGTGGTTGGCCGCCGGCCCCGCCAGCGGCGCCGGCACGCTCGCCTTCCTCGTGGCGCGACAAGCCGCGGCCGGAGAACAGGGGGGCCAGGTGGTGGTGGTCGATCGCCAGGGAGAGTTTTATCCGCCGGCCGCCCGCGGGCTGGGGTTGGCGCTTACGGAGTTGATCGTCGTGCGCCCCCGCAACGAGCGCGACGAACGCTGGGCGGTCGATCAGTCGCTGCGCTGCCGAGGGGTGGCGGCCTTGGTGGCCTGGCCCGAGCGGCTCGACGGCCGCACTTTTCGCCGCTGGCAGTTGGCTGCCGAAGCCGGCGGCTGCCTGGGGCTATTGCTGCGTCCCGAGCGCGCGCGTCGCGAGCCCTCGTGGGCCGAGGCCCGGTTGTGGGTCGAGCCGCGGCCAAGTGTAGGGTGGGGCGAGGCTCTGCGAGCACCACCACTTGCCCGGCCGCTTGCCTGTAGTTCGGTGGGGCTAGCGCCCCACCCCACGGGGCGGCGGGTGGGGGTGGAAGTGTTGCATGCCCGCGGCGGCGCCACGGGGCGGAGCGTGGAGTTGGAGATCGACGATGCGACGCATGCTGTGCGTGTGGCTCCCCCACTGGCCGCTGCAACGGTTCCTCGCCGCTCGTCCGGAGCTTGAAGGCCGCCCGCTCGCGCTCTGGCGCAGCGACCCGCGCCGCGGCCGGCTGGTGGCCGTCTACTCGGTCGAAGCCGCCGCCCTGGGCGTGCGCCGCGCGATGCCGCTGACGGAAGCCAAGGCGCTTGCGCGGCGCGTAGGGTGGGGCGCTAGCCCCACCAAACCACCGCTTCCCCGCGTGGGGCTCGCAGAGCCTCGCCCCACCCTACACGTTGCCGAACACGATTCTGAGGCCGACCGGCGGGCGCTCGCCGCGCTGGCGGTGAGGTGCCACCGCTACAGCCCGTGCGTGGCCCTCGACGACGTGGCCGAGCCGGCCGCCTTGCAACTCGAGGTCGGCGGCGTCGCCCAACATTTTGGCGGCGAAGGGGCGCTCGCCGCGCTCGTGCAGGCCGAACTTGCCGCACACGGCTGGCAAACCCGCCTCGGCCTGGCCGACGCCTGGGGAGGCGCCTGGGCAGCCGCCGTAGGGTCCGAAGTAGGGTGTGTCCAGCGCAGCGCAGACGCACCATGGCTTGGGCCTTTACCTCCGCAGAATACATCCGAGCCCCGAACCGACGGTGCGTCTGCGCTCCGCTGGACGCACCCTACGGGTGGGATTGCCATCGTGCCGAGGGGCGCGGGTGTGGCCGCTTATGGGGCGTTGCCGCTGGCGGCGTTGCGGTTGCCGGCGGAGTTGCTCGAGTTGCTCGAGGAGCTGGGGCTAGCGCAGATCGGCCAGTTGCTGCGCTTGCCGCGTCCCGATCTGGCGGCGCGGCTGGGGCCGCTCGTGGGGCAGCGGCTCGATCAGCTCATTGGCGCTGCAACCGAAGTTCTGCTCAGCCAGCCGTTGCCGGTCGAAGATCGCGCCGAGTTGCCCTTCGCCGCCCCCACCGATCGCCAGGCAGTGGTCACTGCGGCGCTCGAGCAGTTGCTCGCCCAGCTTGCCGCGCGGTTGGCCGGCCGCCGGCAGGGGGCGCTCGCGCTGCGATGCCGGCTGCTGGGCCCCGGCGTTGCTCCCACCGAGCTCGAAGTCCGCTTCTATCGCCCCAACAGCGAGGCCCGCCATTGGGTGGAGCTGCTGGGGCTTGCGCTCGAGCGGCGGCCGCTGCCTGGGTTGGTCGAAAAGGTCGAGGTGCAAATCACGGCCGCCGGGGCGCTCGAGTTCCGTCAGCAAGCGCTGTTCGACGAAGATGCCGGCAACCGCGACGCCCGGCTCGTGGGCCGGCTGATCGATCGCCTGGCCGGCCGCCTGGGGCGCGAAGCGGTGCTCGCGCCGCGGCTCGTGCCTGAGGCGCAGCCGGAGCTGGCCTGCCGGCTCGAACCGCTGGTGGGGAGCGAGCGCGGAGCGGCGCCGGTCAAACCACCGCCACGGCGCAAGCGGACCGTAGGGAGTGTCAAGCGCAGCGCAGACGCACCATCGGTTGATCTCGATCCTGCTGTGGTCCGCACAGCGGACCCTATGGGGTTTCGGCCATTGTGGCTATGGTCGCCGGCCGAAGCGGTGACGGTGCTGGGCATCGCCCCCGAGGGCGCCCCGGCGCGGTTCCGCTGGCGGCGGCGCGAGCACGTGGTAGGGCAAGCCTGGGGGCCCGAGCGGATCGAAACCGGCTGGTGGCGCGGCCGCTATGTGCGCCGCGACTACTACCGCGTGGAAACCCTCTTAGGCGAGCGTTACTGGCTCTTCCGCCGCCGCCGCGACGGCCGCTGGTTTTTGCACGGGGCGTTCGCATGACGCCGGCAAAAGAATGAGCCGCGGTCGGCCTGGCGTGCCTTCAGCGCCGACGCGGCAGCCTCTGGGAATCAAGGGAGCCGCCGCGGTCGATTTTGCAGAGGGACTCGACCGCGGCGGCGACAGGGGAACCCTGGGCAGAAACACCCGACGTCGTTGCGGCCTCAATCTGCCGTTTGGCAGGGTCCCGCAGGCCTTTTCTTGCCACTGCTCGCTAGCGCGCCGCGAAGAATGCCGGCATGAAGAGCGCAAGCCAAAACAGCACGACCGCTAAGACCAACCCGAGGCCGAGCTGCCCAGAGCACCCCGATGCCTGCGCCCAACGAGCACACGGCGAAGCTGGCCACGACGAGCCAGTCGGAGAGCGGCTTGGCGGGGATGACGCGATAAAGCCCGCAAGCGAGCGCAATCAGCAGCGTCGCGATCAGCAGGTGTCGCGTCGTTGGACGGGCATCCGTGTGCATGCCGCCAGTCTCGCGGGCCCGCTAGCCCTTCGCTCCCGCGTCCCCGTTCTTCCCCACCAGCACCCAAGTATCCTTGCTCCCGCCCCCTTGCGACGAGTTCACCACCAGCGAGCCGCGTTTGAGCGCTACGCGCGTCAGGCCGCCGGGGAGGACGTAGATGTCCTTGCCGTAGAGGATGTAGGGACGCAAGTCGACGTGCCGACCTTCGAAGGCGCCTTCACAGATCGTCGGCACCCGCGAGAGCGAGAGCGTGGGCTGGGCGATGTAGTTGCGCGGGTTGGCCTGGATGCGGGCGGCGAATTCCTGCCGCAGCTCGGGCGAGGCGTGCGGGCCGATCAGCATGCCGTAGCCCCCCGATTCGTTGGCCGCCTTCACCACGAGCTCGTCGAGATGCTCGAGCACATACTGCCGGTCGTCCTCTTCGTGGCACACGTACGTGGGCACGTTGGGAATGATCGGCTCTTCGCTCAGGTAGAAGCGGATCATCTTGGGGACGTAGGCGTAGATTACCTTGTCGTCGGCAATGCCGGTGCCGGGGGCGTTAGCCAGGGCGACGCGGCCGCGCTGGTAGACCTCGAGCAGCCCTTCGACCCCCAGCAGCGAATCGGGTCGGAAGACCTTGGGATCGAGGAAGTCGTCGTCGATGCGGCGGTAAATGACGTCGACACGCTGGAAGCCGTTGGTCGCCCGCATGTACACGAAACCGTCGCGAATCGTGAGATCGCGCCCTTCGACCAGTTCGATGCCCATCTGTTGGGCGAGGAACGAGTGTTCGAAGTAGGCCGAGTTGTGGACGCCGGGGGTGAGCAGCACCACGGTGGGGTTGCTGATTCCTTCGGGCGCGAGCGACTCGAGCACGCCCAGCAGCCGGCTGGGGTAGTCGTCGACGGGTAGAATCTGCGACGCCTGAAAGATCTGCGGAAAGCTCCGCTTCATCACCAGGCGGTTTTGCAGCACATACGACACGCCGGAGGGACAGCGGAGGTTGTCTTCGAGCACATAGATCTGGCCGTCGCGCCCGCGCACCAGGTCGGTGCCGGTGACGTGGCACCACACGCCGCGCGGCGGCTTGAGGCCTCGGCAGGGCTCGCGGAAGCTGCGCGCGCTGGCCAACAGCGGCTCCGGCACGATCCCCTCGCGCACGATCCGCTGCTCGCCGTAGATGTCGCTGATGAATAGGTTGAGCGCCTGAATCCGCTGCTTCAGCCCGAGCTCGATCCGCTGCCATTCGGCGTTCGACATGATCCGGGGGATGATGTCGAAGGGAAAGATTTTCTCCGTGCCGCGGCGGTCGCCATAAACGTTGAAGGTGATGCCCATCCGCAGCAGGGTGCGCTCGGCGGCCGCCTGACGGCGGAGGAGTTCTCCCTCCGGGAGCGAGGCGATGCGCTGCACCAGCACCTCCCCCTCAGGACGGGGTTGGCCGTGGGAGGCGAACAGCTCGTCATGAAAGTCGCCCGGATCGTAGCCCTGAAAGTTGAGCCGGCCGGCCGCCGGGCCTGGGGACTGCGATTGGGATTGGCTCCCCGAAACCTGCGCGGTGGTCATGGGCGGCGCCTCGAAACCCGTCCCCAGCCCGGCGCTTCCGAACTCCCAGGGACTCCCCCAAGATGACGGTCCGACCTGAAGTTGAAAAGGGGCGTCGAGGAGTTCAGGCATGCGAGCGTTTCCAGGTGTGAATCTGATTCTCCCCTCTCCGAGGCCGTGAGTTTTTGCGCCTAGCAGTGTGATTTTGGATTGTGGCGGCGGGGGGAGCGCGTTTTTTTTGTTTTTTGAGCGGAGCTGCGGGATTCTCCTCGTTGTCTCATGGGCGAAGCGGTGCGGCGGTCGCGGGTGCTGCCGCTGCTCGCCGTTTTCAATCCTCCGTCGGCCGTTTCCCATGAGTGTTCGGAGTCGGCAGGCCTGCAGGACATTGTGGGCGATTGCGTAGAGCGTAGCCACTGTGCGGTTTCGTCGGCGCCGCGACGGGCATTTGTCGGAGGTTGCCCTGGGCGTCAACGTTCACCTATTCTGCCGTTCGACAGCCGCAGCCGATAGATCTGCTTGGCCGCCGCCGTGCCCATCCGCGCCCTCCACGCAGACACGCCCGCGCCATCGCCTGCCTTCTTGGCGTAGGCTTCGCTCTGGGCGAGCTGCTTCGTTTCTTGAGCGCGTGTACCACCGCACCTGCGCAGCGGCTCGATCGAGCAGGTCATGAACCTGCCATCGACGACAGCGCCTGTTCCGGCACGCGGCGGTGCGGTCTCGCGCAACTGCCGCAGCATGGGCAGAAGCGTTTCGAAGTCCGTGCGCGGCCGGGGTGGCATCGACGCCCACGATGATGCTCGATGGTGCCGGTGCAGAACTGCACGTTGTAGCCCGGCCGATAGCCGCCATCGGAGAACTGCATCACCGCGCTCGGGATCGGTGGTCGAGCAAGGCTCTCGCGCGGCGTTCGGCCGCTCTTCTTGGCCGCAGCTTGCCGCCGCGCTCTGCTTCCTGGACACCGACGCAAGGCTTCCTCCAACCGCGCTTGAAGCCCGCGGCGGCCCGCTCCCGGCGCGCCGCCTGCCGCTGCTGGTGGAGTTCTCCGGCGACTCTTCGGCAAGCTGCTTGGCGCTGCTTGCACCTGGCGCGGGCTTCGCCAGCATTGCTCAAGCGGCTGGGCGTGGCGATAGCTCGCCTTGCCGCCGGGTTCGCACGCGCATGCCGTCTTGAGCCACGCACTGCATCGTCACCAAGCCTTCGGCCAACAGGGCGGCCACGAGTTGCGTCAGCAGTTCGTCCCAATGCGCGCGCCCCGCGAACGAAAGTCGGCCAGCAGGTGATAGTTCACGTTTCACGCTGCCGCACAGCCAGCGATAGGCCGCCCGCGCCTGCACACCGGCCAGCTTCGCGCGTCGTCGACCGCGTCCAAGGTGGCGTAGACCCACAGCCACCAGCAGCTGCGGGTCGGCGGCGTCCCGCCCACGTGCCCTTCGACGGGCGATCTCCGACAGCCAGCCCGCGAGCAAGCTGGCCGACGGCCGCCTGCTGACCAGCGCCGTGCCCGATGGTCGGGTTCGGCGCTCATCCAGCGGCGAGCACCGCATCTCCACCTGGATCGCGCTGCGGCACGCAACCGAGGCTTCCTGCGTACCGGACGGCGCCGACGACCTGCCGCCCTCGAACAAGCGATCCATCCTGGAACCTCGACCCACGCCAACTTCGCCCACCACCCCGCAACAACCAAGCTATGCCCTCCTCACCCTGAAAAGCCCGTAATCGGCCAGGCTCTCCTCGTGGGAGAGGGCCGGTCAAGATTTGGGGCGGGGCGGCCGATGTAATCGCGCGGGTCCGCAAAGTTCGCCTGGCCGGCAGGGTCGCGGTCCCTCACCCCGGCCCTCTCCCAGCGGGAGAGGGGGGTCGGGTCCCTCTCCCTCTGGGAGAGGGCCGGGGTGAGGGACCGCGACCCTGCCGGCCAGGCGAACTTTGCGGACCCGCGCGATTACATCGGCCGCCCCGCCCCAAATCTTGAGCCGACGGCCGGTCAGGCCGACGCCGGCGAGCGCGCCAGGCTCCCTCGCTCCGAACGCGCTTTTTCTGAGCGGAGCTGTCACAATTCCGATTGCCCGAACGTCCTGGCTGGCAAAGCCGCAGCGAACCTCTTGGAGATCGACCCATGAAACGCACCTGGCCCGCGCTCGTGGCGGGGGCGTCCCCCGGGGGCGCGGGAATGAAGATCGTAGTCATCGGCGGTTCCGGACTGATCGGCAAGCGCCTCGTCAGCATTCTGCAGGAGCAAGGGCACGAGGTGCTGTCTGCCTCGCCGCGCTCGGGTGTGAACACGTTGACCGGCGAAGGCCTGGCGGCGGCGCTCGAGGGGGCGAGCACACTCGTCGACGTGTCGAACTCCCCCTCGTTCGCGGCCGACGCGGTGCTCGACTTCTTCACGCGGTCGACCAAGAACCTGCTGGCCGCGGCCAAGCCCGCGGGCGTGCGGCACTACGTGGCTCTGTCGGTGGTCGGGGCCGACCGCATGCCCGACAGCGCTTACATGCCGGCCAAGGTGGCGCAAGAGCGCCTGATTCAGGCGGGCGGAATTCCTTACACGATTCTGCGGGCGACGCAGTTCTACGAGTTCCTGGGAGGAATCGCCGACAGCAGCATGGACGATGGCGTGGCTCGCGTTTCCACCGCGCTCATGCAGCCGGTGGCTGCGGCCGACGTGTCAGCAGCGCTGGCCGAGCTGGTGCTGTCGCCGCCGACGATGGCGATCGTCGAGCTCGCCGGTCCTGAAGCGGCGTCCATGGCGAGCCTGGTCGGCCGCTATCTGACCGCCCTCCACGACCCGCGCAAGGTCATCGCCGATCCCGAGGCCCTCTACTTCGGCGAACGCGTGGACGACCGCTCGCTGACGCCGGGGGACGGGCCGCGCATCGGAGCGCAGCGGCTGGAGGACTGGCTCGAGGCGCTTGCGCATTAAACGCGCGCTCGACTCACGAGCGTCTTGCCCGCGATTGCTGCTTGGCCGGCAGGCGAGGCAGATTCGAACTCGAAGGCACGAAGTACCAGTGCTCGCCGCGCCGCGACCAGCGGGTGCTCAGCAGGTGAGTCGGTTTGCCTGCCCCGCTGGAGGGCTTCAGGGAACTGACGACGACCGCGCGGTCTTGCTCCTGCGCGCGGATCGCCAGTTGCAGCGGCTGCGTGTTCAAATCGGGCGTTGGGTTGGGCAGCGGCTGTCGGGCCAGCCAGCGCCGTAGCTCACGGTCACGGGCGGGCTCGACCAGCGGCAGCAGCGCACCGATGTCTCCCTTGAGCCAGGCGTCGGTGAGCAGTCGCGCGCGTTCGTCGAGCGCCTTGGGAAGCGCCACGGTAAGTTCCGTGGGGGTCGATTCCTGCACGCGATTCGACAGCGCCGCAAGCACGAGCACGACCACGCAGCAGGCGCTCCAGCCGGCCCAGGCGCGCGGCGGGACCTGTTTGGCGCGGCCCCAGAGCTGCAGCCACCACGACTTGGCGCTGGCGACCGGGATCCGCTTCTTCGTCCAGGCCGAGACGTGCGTGCGCACCTCGACCTGGATCTCGGGCGGACCGTCGGGGACGTGTTGCATGACGCCGGTGCGCGTCAACCGATACCAGGACGCGCAGTTGCGGCAATACAGATAGCGATCGAGCCGATCCCACGGCACGTGCCCTTTGCGGCGGCAGCCGGGGCAATGCACGAGCAGTTCACCCGATGAGCGTTTTGCGCCCGGCTTCTTATCCATGGGCCGCCCGCGCCTGCCGTTGCGATGGAACCGAAAGAACGCTTAGAGCTTGGAGAACGTCGGCGAGGTTTCGTCGAGACCCTGACCGGTCCAGAGGCCGTTGTTGCCCCAGGGGAGCTTGGTGTTGGGCTGGGGCTGGGCAATGCCGTTTTGCACCACGTAGCCCAGGTCCTCGAGCGTGTAACTCTCCGTGTGCCCGTCGAGAAAGACCATGTTCGCGCGGCCGTTGTGCCGGCCCTCGGCGGGGGAGAAATAGATCTTGATGTCGGTGCCGGTTTCGTCGGGCCCGTAGGGGTCGTAACCCGCTTGACGCGAAAGGGACGGCGAATCGACGGTTTTCGCGTCGGGGCGGCGGCGCATGTGCGGCGGGTCGAGCGTCATCGAGTGGCCGCCGTGGGGCGTGTTGCCGCCGCGGCTGTCGCCAAAGGCGATCGTGCGCGAGGAATCTCGCACCACGCGGACGGGGAAGTTCAGCACCGGCGTCGTCAGATCGCCGTCCACCAGGTTGCGGCTGTTCCCCAGGTACTGAAAGTTGTAACCGTAAGCGCCGTTGCGAATCCCCTTCTGGTCGGGCAGCGCAGGATCGAAGAAGATCTCGTTGTCGAGCGGCACCAGCGTGTAGGTAGGATCGGCTGTGCCGGCCAAGCGGATGGCGTCGGGATTCTGCGCGGGGCGTCCCACGAAGTCGGCGATCAACCACTGCCAGCGCGGCCGCACCACCCCAAAGCGATTCACCACCGTCGGGTCTTCCCAGCGATAGGGCGGATACGTCTTGTAGGTTTCGTGGTACTGGGCAATGCCCAGATAGAGCTGCCGCAGGTTCGACATGCACTGAGTCGAGCGCGCAGTCTCGCGGGCCCGCATGATCGCCGGCAGCAGCATCGCGGCCAGGGCCACCATGATGGCGACGACCACGAGCATCTCGACCATGGTGAAACCGCGGCGCGAAACGGCGAGTGAAGGCCCGGCGGAGATGTGAAACCGGCGGCGAGGCATAGAGGCGAGTCCCTTGCGCAAAAGATGGCGTCCGACATGCAGGCAGCCGCTCCCGAGTTGCAAACCGAAAGCCAGGTGAAGCCCACAGTGCGATGCTGGCAGGTTGTTAAGCAAAAACGGAAGCGGTCGCGAAGAAGCGATGCGCCCATCCACCTCATCCGCCGCATTCGCTGCAACCGACGCATTTATTTGACGAAACAATCGTCTCGCGAGGCGACGAAACCACCGGCTGCCGCTTCGTGTTGCTTGGCGGTGGCGACTTATTCAGCGCTGCATGGCGACGCAGTTGCCGCGCAGCCTCCACCTCGAAACAACAATCCGGCACGCAACTCGTTGGTCGGCTTTCTCTTTTGTAAGCTGCTGGCCTTCGCCGCGCGATTGCGCGTCGAAGGCGGCGCAGGGATTGCTTTAAGGGCCACGAATCGTGACCCACCCTGTCACCGCTTTCGGAGCTAGAGAATGAGCGCTCACCCAACGTGGCCTGCTGAGTTTCACAACGTTCGAACCAAGAACGCGCGATTGCGGACAGGCTTTACGCTGGTCGAGCTGCTCGTTGTGATCGTGATCATCGGCATCTTGATCGCGCTCTTGTTGCCGGCGGTTCAGGCAGCGCGGGAGTCGGCGCGGCGGGCTTCGTGTCAGAACAACATGAAGCAAATCGCGCTGGCGTTTCATAGCTTTGAGAGCCCGCAGCAGCACCTGCCGTTTTCGAAACGCGTGGAGGCCGACGGCGCCGCCCGGAGCTGGGCCCCCGATCTGCTCCCCTACCTGGAGCAGGCCAACATCGTCAGCAACGCCAACTACGACCTGACGCAGGATTGGTGGCGGCTCTATAGCAAATACATGGAAGATCCGGCCAACCCGGGGCAGTTCATTCCCGACCCCACGAGCAACGCCGTGCCCAACGGCATCACCGTGCAGAAGTTCGTCGAGGTGTTCATGTGCCCCTCGACCGCCGTGCCGGAGCGCACGCAGTTCAAAATGGACCCCGGCGTGGGGCACAAGATCGGCGCCTGCGGCGATTACTTCGCGCCCGAAGGCGTGCACAGCGCGATCCTCAACGAGTTTCCGGCCAACCTGCCGATTGGCTCGCCCGTACCCGGCTTCCGCTCCGGCACGAAAGCGGCCGACAACGTGATCGTTTCCGGCGTGCTCAGCCCCTATGGCGCGGCGGGCCTGCCCACCTGGGCGGCCACGATTCAGGGCGATCCGCGCGTGGCCGTGGCGACCGGCAAGCCCCGCCACCCGCGGATGGCCGACGTCACCGACGGCACGTCGAACTCGATCCTGCTCGGCGAGTGCGCGGGACGCGAGGACGTGTGGCGCGGGCGGGTGATGATTCCGGCCAACGCCGACAAGTCGGCGGCTAACTGCGCACGTGCCCGCGGCGGCGCCTGGGCCACCAACGACAGCTCCTACGCGATCGGCCAGCGCATCAATTGGTGCGACAGCTCGGGCGTGCCGGGCACGATGAAGATCAACAATTCGAACGAATGGGGGCACTTGTACTACGCCTTCCATCCCGAGGGTTCGCAGTTCGCCTTCGCCGACGCCAGCGTGCGGTTCCTCTCCGACAAGACCGCGCTGTGGGTGATCGCCTCGCTCTCCACGCGCTCCGGCGGCGAGGCGATGAGTTCGACGGACTACTAGGCTCGAACGGTCCGTCTCCCGCGCGCAGGTCCCTCTCCTGTGGGAGAGGGTTAGGGTGAGGGGCCGAGTTGCGCGAGGCCGCGGGAGGAAGAGTTTCACCGTACCCTCACCCCGGACCTCTCCCACTGGGAGGGAGAAATAGGAACTCGTGGCGGGCACGCAGCAGGCTTTGTCGTCGGAGGAGAATGCCGCCGCGGGCGGCCGCGAGCTGGGCTTTCGCATCGCCCTGTGTTGTCCGAAATGCAGCGCCACCGGCTGGATCGAGTGGCAACACCTGAAGCACGGCCTCCGCTGCTCGAAGTGCAGTTGCCATTTCTTGGTGACGCCGACGGGCCAGGTACGCGCGCAGGCGGAGCTGCCCCAAGTGCGCTTCACCTGCCCCCGTTGCCACCGCTCGGGCTCGATCCCCGATCTGCTCACGATCGGCGGGGCCGAGTGCCTGTCCTGCCGCCTGCCGCTCGTGCGCGGGCCCGACCAGCGGCTCCACGGGCTCGACGAGGCCCGCGAGCTGCGCCGTGCCGCGAGCGAGCGGCAGGGAAAGCCGTCGGCGGCCGCCGAGTGGTTCACCTGGCCCAACGGAAGTCTGCGGCTGGGGCGCGTCGCCTGGGTGGCCGCACTTACGCTGGGCGCGCTGCTGGCAGGCGGACTCTGGCTGCACACCTGGTTCGACGTCACCCCGGCGACCCTCGCCCGGCGGTTCACCTATGTTTGCCTGAGCGGCCGTTGGGACCGTGCCGAAGACTTTCTCGACGACGATCCCGTGCAGCGTGCCGAGTTCGACCGCTGGCGGCTGCGCTATTTCTCGTCGATCCTGGACAAACACCGGCCCAAGGGAGACTCCGTGGAGATCGAGGTCGAGCCGCTCCGTGAGTCGGCCGACGCCCTCGACTACAGGGTGAAGCTCACGTCGCCCTTTCTCGGCACGCGCACGCTTGGGCAAAGCTGGCGTCTCGTGCAGGGAGAGTGGCGGTTCGACGCGCGGGTGACGCTGGCGGAAGATGGCGCCGCGCACCGCGGCCCGCCGGCCGGTCGGCGCGCTGAACGAAAGGCTCCACAACCGTCGGAAGCTACGAAGGCCGCTCCGAGCCCCGTTGCTGACCCGCGAGGCGCGACAATGCCTCTCCGGTCAGCCGGCAGATTCGCCACTCGTCCATGACCTGAGCGCCGAGTTTCTGGTAGAAGCCCACGGCGGGCTCGTTCCAGCCAAGCACCGACCATTCGAAGCGGCCATAGCCGCGCTCGACCGCCAGGCCGGCCAGATGCGCGAGCAATTGCCGCCCCACGCCCCGCCCGCGCCACTCGGGGACTACGAACAGATCTTCGAGATACAAGCCAGGCCGGCCGAGAAACGTCGAGAAGTTGCGAAAGAAGAGCGCGAAGCCGACCACCGCATCCGCCTCCCGCGCGAGCACCGCCTCGACGACCGGGCGTTCCCCGAACAGCCACCGTCGCAGATCTTCCTCGGTCGCCACAACTTCGTGCGTAAGACGCTCGTAGTCGGCCAGCGCCCGAATGAGGCTCAGGATGACGGGAACGTCTTCGAGGCAGGCAGGGTGAATATGGACGGCGGTCACGTCGCCTCGCTCAGGGTGCTTGGGTTCAGGCGCGAGTTGCCGGGGCGGCGAAGCAGCAGCGGACTCCGCGGAACGCTGCCGACGCGGGGCGGCCTTATGCTAGGCCGCCGAAGCGCATTTCTCTAGACGCCGCAGGCGGCGCACTCGGGGCCCCGTTTCGTCGAAGCCATCCAACTCGCTCCTGTAAGCGCAGAACCATCAACAGGTTGCCCCCCGCCCGACCGTGGTTTGTCGCGCATGGATCGCGTACTTCGAGTAGGACGAGTCCCCGGGCTATTGCACGCCGACTGCCCGCCGCATCGCGTTAGAGATCGCGGTGCGCACAGCATCGAAAGTCTCCCACGGATCGTGCCGCAGGGCGCGGAGCCGAGCCGGCAGCGTGCGGACGTTCCAATGGTTCGACTCGAGCCGGGGCGATAGCTCGTGCCAATCGATGGGGACCGACACGGTGGCGCCGGCCCGAGCGCGCGTCGAGTAGGGGGCGATCGCCGTGGCGCCGCGGCCGTTGCGCAGATAGTCGATATAGATCTTTCCGCGGCGTTGCGCCTTCGACGCGACCGAAACGTAGCGCTGCGGACGTGCCCGCGCCATCGACACGGCCACCCCCTGGGCAAAGGCCTTGGCCTCTTCCCAAGTGCTGCGGCGCACGAGGGGCGTCACGAGGTGCAGGCCCTTGCCGCCGGTGGTTTTCAAGAACGCCGTCAGTCCCAGGTCCGCGAGGAAAGTTCGTAGTTCGCGGGCCGCCGCCACCATCTCGGGCCAGGGTACGGCCTCATCCGGGTCGAGATCGAAGATCAATTGGTCGGGGCGCTCGAGCTTGCTGGCTTGTGAGCCCCAGACGTGGATCTCGAGACCGCCGATCTGCACCAGGCCGACCAAGCCCGCCGGATCGTCCGCAATCAGATACTCTTCCGTCACCTCTTTCTCGGTGATCGGAATGCGCCGCAGCGCCTCTGGCACGGCCGCGCCGGGGTGTTTCTGAAAGAAACACGCTCTGTGGTGGCCATCGGGGCAGCGCACGATCGATAGCGGCCGATCGGCAACGTGCGGCAGAATCCAATCGGCCACCGCCAGGTAATAGGCCGCGAGCTCGAGCTTGCTGACGCCGAGTTCGGGATAGAGCACCTTCTCGGGGCTGGTGAACCGCACCCCTAGTTCGCGCACTTCCTGTGCGGCGCGCTGCAGCGCGGATTCCGTGGGCGGCTTCGCTTCGGCCGGCTTCGCCGAAGCAGCCGCGCGGGGCGGCTGGGGCGCGGCGGCCTTGGCGGCTGGGCGCGGCGCTTCGCGCACTACCTGGCGGGCAGGCTTGTCTTCGCGGAGCCCTTGGAACGAGGCATGCCGCAGCAGACCATCGCGCGTCCAACCCGAGAATTCGAGCTGCGCCACCAGCTTGGGCCGCACCCACTTGGCGCCGCGCGGCGCTTCGACGAGCTCCCGGTTGACGAATGGGTTTTCGTCGACGACGTGCTTGTCGAGGAGCTGCCGCAGATCGTTGAGCGTTTGATCGCTAAACCCCGTGCCCACGCGGCCAGCGTAGAGGAACTTCCGGCCCTCGAAATACCCAACGAGCAGTGCCCCGAAGTGGCGGCGCGACCCCGCCGGCGGTGTGAAGCCCCCGATGACGAACTCCTGCCGATTCAGGCACTTGGCCTTGAGCCAATCGCCGCCGCGGCCGCTCGAATACGGCCGATCGACTCGCTTCGACACGATCCCTTCTAACTGCAGCTCACACGCCTGCGCAAAGTAGTCGGGCCCGTCGCCGACGACGTAGTCGGAAAGGCGGATCGATCCGCGCGACGGAACCAGCTGCGCGAGCTGCTCCTTGCGCTCGATGAGCGATTTGCCCGTCAGATCGTGGCCGTCGAGGTGCAGTAGATCGAAGACGTAGTAGAGCAATCGGCCGACGCGTTGCTCGCGAAAGGCGTTTTGCAAATCCTGAAAGTTCGTGCGACCATCTTCCGCCAGCGCCACCACCTCGCCATCGAGCAGCGCGGCGCGAACCGGCAGTTCGGCCGCCACTCGCGCCAGGGGGTCGAGCTTGGCGGTCCAATCCTGCCCGCTGCGGCTCAAGAACTGGACCTTCCCTTGCTTGATGCGGCAGAGCATGCGATAGCCATCGAGCTTGATCTCATGCAGCCATTGCTCGCCGAGCGGTGGAGTCGCGACAAGCGTCGCGAGTTGCGGCGGCACGAAGTCGGGCAAGGCGCGCCGCGGCCCGCGCGCGCCCTTCGACTTGGCGCGCTGGGCCGACCGAGGTTGGGCGGCCACCGCTTCGGCTGGCTGCGAGCGGCCGCTCGCCCACAACCGCCCGGGATCGCGGGCAATGGCGTCCAGGTCGCGCCCGCTGGCGACGCTGAGCGGCAGTTCGGTCAGCACGTCGAATTCCGCGGCGGGCCGAGCTTCGGCGTCGCGCTCCTTGATCAAGAACCAGTTCCGCTCGTCGGCCGGGGCCTTGGCGCCGCCGCGGCGCACGAGCATCCAGCCGCCGCGCAGCTTTTCGCCGAACAGGTCGAACTTGAGCTTGCCGGTCCGCAATCCCTCGGCCGCGTCTTCCCAAGGGCGCCACATGCCGGCGTCCCATACGAGCACCGTGCCGCCGCCGTACTCCCCTTTGGGGATGGCGCCTTCGAATGCCCCGTACTCGAGCGGATGATCTTCGACATGCACCGCCAGCCGTTTCTCATGCGGATCGAGGCTCGGGCCCTTCGGCACCGCCCAGCTCACGAGCACGCCGTTCCACTCCAAGCGGAAGTCGTAATGCAGACGCGAGGCGGCGTGCTTTTGCACGACGAACCGCAGCCCGCGCGCGGCCTCGCTCCGCGCCGCCGGCGCCGTCGACTCGCCGCGCGGCTCGGCGGTGCGCTGGAAGTCGCGTTTGCGGCGGTATTCAGCAAGGCCCATGGCGACGGCGACGTGGAGAGCGGTCTACGAAAGAGCGGCTAGCCGTGCCCGTTCAAATGAAAGTCGATCACCAGCGGCAAGTGATCCGAAGCTTGCTTGGTCATCCGCGTCCGCACGGTGCGGGCATGGCGAATCGTCACCGCCCCGCGGCAAAACGCCTTGTCGAGCGCTCCCAGCGGCATATAGGCCGGAAACGAGCGGAAGCGAAACGCCGGCGCCGTGACGTGGGTGAACTCCTTCGGCTCGAAGACCGCCCGCGCCAGCGTATTCCGCCAGTCGTTGAAGTCCCCCACGATCAACGTCGGCACGTCGACCACCGCGCGGAACAGGTGATGATCGAGGAGATGCCGCACTTGCCAGTGCCGCTCGCGCTCGGCCAAGCCCAGGTGCCAATGCACCAGGTGCAGCGGACCTTCGGGTGTGTCGATCACGGCGAGCTGGGCGCCGCGCGGCTTGCGCTTGCCGTGCCGCAGTGAGATGCGGTGCTCCATCGTCAGCGGCCAGCGCGAGAGCACCAGGTTGCCGTAGCCCCCCTCCTTAAGGTGCACGTTGAGCTGGTAGAGATGAGCCGCGGGGCTGAAGTAGTCTACGAGCAGCTTGGGCTGATCGTCGTGCCGCGAGCGGCGGACGTGCCGGTCGACTTCCTGCAGGCAGACGATGTCGGCGTTTTCGTGCTCGAGCACCTCGAGAATCCGCTCGAAGCGGTAACGGCGATCGCGCCCGCCGATGCCCTTATGGATGTTGTAGCTAAGCAAACGCATAGACTGCGGGAATCGTTCTCTTCGCCCCTTCGCTTCGAGCGTCGAGCGGGCCGACGCCTGCACAACCCAGGCCGCCGTTGCTCCCGGGCGCTTCCTCAAGTCTAGTCCACAAGAGGAGCGCCACGAAGGGCCGGCGCGGCGTCAGAGGGGGGTGATCGGCTAGAATAGACGGTGAGTGCATTCCTCAGGGAGTTTTTTCGTGGGTGAGAATACCGCGCTGGGCCTATCGGTGCTGATCGTCGACGACGAGAAGAACATTCGCACCACGCTCGCAGCATGTCTCGAGGCGGCAGGCTGCACCGTGGCCCTGGCCGGCTCGAGCGAGGTGGCCCTGGCCACGCTCGTGCAGCGGCAAATCGACCTGGTATTCCTCGACCTCCGGCTGGGAACCGAAAGCGGCCTCGAATTGCTGCCGCGGCTGCTGGCCGACCGCCCCGGGCTCGGCGTGATCGTGCTCACAGCCTATGCGACGTTCGAAACGGCCGTCGACGCGATCAAGCGCGGCGCCTTCGACTATCTGCCCAAGCCCTTCACGCCGGAGCAAATCCGCCAGGCGGCCGCCCGCTTCGCCGCCCAGCGCCGAAGCCAGTGGCGCGCCACCGAGCTCGAAGAGCGACTCCGCGACGCCGCCCCCGAGGCCCGCGTTTCCACGCGATCTCCCAAAATGCAGGCGGCGCTCGACATCGTGGAGCGAGCGGCCCCGGCCGACGCCGTGGTGCTGATGCGCGGCGAAAGCGGCACGGGCAAGGGTGTGCTCGCGCGGCTCTTGCACGCCCACAGTCCGCGCCGTGAGCGGCCATTCGTGGTCGTCAATTGCCCAACGCTCTCCGAGGAGTTGCTCGCCAGCGAGCTCTTTGGCCACGTCAAAGGCTCGTTCACCGGCGCCGTGCGCGATCAGCTGGGGCGCGTGGAAGCCGCCGAGGGAGGCACGCTGTTCCTCGACGAAATCTCCGAGATCGCACCAGGCCTGCAGGCGAAGCTGCTCCGTTTTTTGCAGGACCGGCAATTCGAACGGCTGGGCGAGAACCGCACGCGGCGGGCCGACGTGCGGGTCGTCGCAGCCACCAATCGCGATCTCGAGACGGAAGTTCGCGCCGGCCGCTTCCGCGAGGATCTGCTCTACCGGCTGAACGTCGTCGAGGTGTTCGTGCCGGCCTTGCGCGAGCGGCCCGAGGACATCCTCGATCTGGCGCGGGCGTTCGTGGAGTTCTTCGCCCGCACGCTCGCGAGGCCCGCGCCGCAGTTCTCGCAGGCGGCCGCGCAAGCGCTCGTGTCCTACGCCTGGCCTGGCAACGTGCGCGAGTTGCGGAACACGATCGAGCGGACGATGATTCTCTGGCCCGGGCAGATCATCGAGCTCTCGGCCCTGCCGGAGCGGATGCAGACGAAGGTTGCTCCGCAGAAGCAGCTCGGCGGCCTGCATACTCTCGAAGAGATCGAACGCGAACACATCCAGCGGGTGCTGGCGCGCACCGCAACGCTCGACGAAGCGGCGCGAGTGCTGGGGATCGACGATTCCACGCTGTGGCGCAAACGCCGCAAATACGAAGGAGCGTAGATCCAGGCAAGCCTCTCTCGGTCCGTGCCTGGCAGCGACTGTCGCCGCGGGCAAATTGCGCTGTTAGTCGGCCAAGGGCCGGTTTAGCTCGGTGCGCCAATCGTTGGGGTTTTGGCTCTGGCCGGGGCAAACCACGTAGCGCTCCCACAGGTCGCCGCCTGGGGAGCGGCCTTGGCCTGCGATCCAGGCCGAGAACTCCCCCCAGGCCGGCCCCAGACCTTCATAAGGGCCGCGATACACCGTGCGGGCGACTGTGGCCGCAGGGAGCTTGCCTGGCTTGATGCGCCCAGTCGGCGCGACGGCCGAGGCGACCGGCACGCCGATCTCGAAATCGAACGTCTCCCCCGGCATCCGCAAGTGATGCGTGAACCAAGGCCCCGTGACCGCCACGCCCTGCGCGGCGACGCCGGCCATGAGTTCTTGCAGCCCGGGCCCCATCACCTGCTGAATCTCATGCCGCGGCACGACCACATGGATCACGGCCGCCAGTTGCTCTTCACTGCGCACGATCTGCGGAGAATCGATCATCTGGACTCCAAGTAGGGTCCGCTCTCGCGGACCAAGTGAACCCCGTTCGTTTTGCCAAGCCCCGGTTGTCGCAGCAGATCGGCGTGGCTGTCGGTCCGCATAGCGGACCCTACGAAGCCAGATTCCTCGCCAGGCGGTCCAGGCTTTCGGCCCAGCCGTCGAGCATGCCGGTGGCGAGGGCCGCGGTGCGGGCCTCGGCCGACGGGAACACCACGCGGTGGGTCAGGGTGGTGCGGCCGTTGGTCTCGCGAAAGGTCACATAGTTGAGTGAGGCCGGCGCTTCGAGGTCCCAACGCTCGGTATGCACGATCTTCGCAAGCGGCGCGATCTCGAGGAACTCGCCTCCCATCCCGAAGCTCTGCTCTCCCGGCTTCGCCCATTCGTAGCGATAGCTTCCGCCCGCGCGGAAATCGATCTCACACACTGGCATGCTCCACCCTTCCGGCCCCAGCAGCCAGCGCGAGACGAGCTCCGGCTTGGTGAAGGCGTCCCACACGAGTCGTTTGGGCGCGTCGAACACGCGCACCGCCACGAGCTCGCAGTCGCCGACCAGGTCGAACGTCGTTTCGCCGATTTTCCGTTCGTCGCTCATGGCACGTCTCCAAGTAGGGTCCGCTCTCACGGACCATTGAGTTTTCTGCGCGGGGTCGGACTAAGCGGCGCCGCGAGTCGTTGCCGCGATAGGTTGCTCCGCGAGAGCGGACCTTACACCTGCGCGACTAGCAGCTTTTCCAGGCAATCGAAACTCACCGCCACGCCCTGCTCCATGGGGGTCTCGAGCACTTGGTCGCGGATTTCGCGCGAGTCGTAGCGCACGGTTTCGACGAGTGTCGTGCGGCCATCTGCTTCCGTGAGCACGATGGTGATCTCCGCGCTCCCGTCGTACCAGGCCTGATCGAACCTCTCGCTATGCACGATTCGCTCGGGCGGGGTGATCTCGAGATACTCGCCCCCCATGCCCATCTCCGAGCCACTTTCGTGCTTCCAAACGTAGCGATATCGGCCGCCGACCCGGAAGTCGATCTCGCAAACCGTCATGCTCCAGCCTGGCAGGCCGCCCAGCCAGCGGCGCACCAGTTCAGGTTTGCTGAGCGCCGCGAACACCAAATGCCGCGGCGCTTCGAACACCCGCGTCAGGCAAAGCTCGCGATCACTCGGCGTTGTCACCTGCAGCTTGTGAATTCGGCTCATTTGCGTTTTCCCGACTTCTTTGCTTTGGACGCGTGCTCCGCGGCTTTGAGTTCTTCGAGCAGGTTGTCGAGCCGTTGGAAGTTGGCTTCCCAGATCTTGCGGTAGTTCTCCAGCCAGTCGTCGGCCGCCGCCAGCGGCTTGGCGTCGATCCGGCACGGGCGGCGCTGGGCGTCGCGCCCGCGGGTAATCAGCCCCGCACGCTCGAGCACCTTGAGGTGTTTCGAGATCGCCGGCTGGCTCATCGCGAAGGGGCGGGCGAGCTCCGCGACCGAGGCCTCACCCGTCGCCAGGCGGGCTAAGATGGCCCGCCGCGTGGGATCGGCCAGGGCGGCGAAGGTGGCGTCGAGTTGAGCGGTGGGAATCATTGAAAACCAAGTGGTTATAGAACTACATGGTTATAGAATGGCCGGGGTGGGCCGTCAAGCCGCACCGCCGGCGATTTCCCCGCCGCTGCGCGGGCGCGGCCTGCGACTCCGTGGCGGCTCGGCTATACTCGCCTCTCACGCCTTCGCCACGCGCTCGCCCCTTAGCCTCAACCGGGAGATTCATGGTCAACTTCGGCATCGTCGGCATCGGCTTCATGGGGATGATCCACTATCAGGCGGCCCAGCGCGTGCGCGGCGCCAAGGTGCGGGCCATCTGCACCCGCGATCCGAAGAAGCTGGCCGGCGATTGGCGCGGCATCCAGGGGAACTTCGGCCCGCCAGGCGAGCAGATGGACCTCCGCGGCGTGAGCGCCTACGACAACTACGACAAGCTGCTCGCCGATCCGGCGATCGACGTCGTCGATCTGTGCCTCCCTCCTGATCTGCATGCCGACGCCGCAATCAAGGCCTTCAAGGCCGGCAAACATGTCTTCTGCGAAAAGCCGATCGCCGTCGCCCCTGTGGAGGCCGCGCGGATGGTGAAGGCGGCCCACGCCGCCGGCAAGCAACTGCTCATCGGGCACGTGCTCCCGTTCTTTGCCGAATACGAGTTCGCCCGCCGCGCTGTCGAGCGCGGCAAGTTTGGCCGACTCTGGGGAGGGCACTTCAAACGGATCATCTCCGACCCGCTCTGGCTGGCCGATTTCTGGAATCCGCAAAGGACCGGCGGTCCGCTCGTGGACCTGCACATCCACGACGCCCACTTCATTCGCCTCGTATGCGGACAGCCGAAGGCCGTGTTCAGCCGCGGCCGCGTGCGCGACGGCGTGGTTCAATACGCCACGACGCAGTTCCTGTTCGACGATCCGCAGTTGGCTGTGTCCTCGGCCACCGGCGCGCTCGACCAGCAGGGCCGCGGCTTCACCCACGGCTTCGAGCTCTATCTCGAGAAGGCAACGCTGCTCTACGATTTCGCCGTGGTCGACGGCCAGCCGACCGCCTGCATGCCGCTCACGGTGCTGCACAAGAACGGCAAGGTCGAGCGCCCCGCGCTGCCGGCCGGCGACCACCTGACGGCCTTCGCCGCCGAAATCAGCGAGGTAACTCGCGCCCTTCGCACAGGCACGCCCTCCCCCCTGCTCGACGGCGGCCTGGCCCGCGACGCGCTGATCCTCTGCCAACGCCAGGCGTCCTCGGTAACGCAGGGGAAGCTGGTCAAGGTATAGGGGCCGCGAACCCAATCCCGCCTCGAAGCGACTTCCCCTTAGAGCCTTAGGCGCCGTTTGTCGCGCGTAAGGGCGTCGCTGCGAAGGAAGGCGCCTCGCCGCCAGGCGAGCGGAGAGCGATGGGGTGGCGTGGCAACCTGGAATCGCTACACTTGTTTTCAGGGGCTGCGCATCCGTCGCCGCAACCGGCCGTTCGGCAACGAGTTGAGGCCCCTCAGACATTGCCCCGCGCGGCCAAGCCAGCGATCAGGGCCGCCCGTTCAGAGGCTGTAGCTCAGTCGGTAGAGCAACGGACTTTTAATTCAATTCCGGCCTGGGGCTCTCCGAGCGGTTTCTGGCCCGAAACCGCCGTCGCGTTTAGGCTTACGATCGTAGCCGGATCCACGAGCGAGACCGTAGAAAACGCCAATAAGGCGTGGGAGCGGGTGTCAGTGACACCCGCACAGGCAGGCGGAGCTTTTCGCGGATCCGCGCCG
This sequence comes from Pirellulales bacterium, assembly GCA_044221365.1. Lineage (GTDB taxonomy): Bacteria > Planctomycetota > Planctomycetia > Pirellulales > JBGAPH01 > JBGAPH01. Next base: position 5,528 of record JBGAPH010000073.1, on the reverse strand, counting down.
CAGACAAACATCGCCGTTCGGACTCGAACCGCGGCCCGGCAGATGACTATCCGCCACTGGTCTGGCGGAGAGGAGGCGAGCGATGAGGGACTCGAACGGCGACAAGATTCGTCAGGAAACAGAGGGGTTCCGCGTAGGGGCGGCGCAGAATGCGGCGCAGTCAGCGAGCCGGAACAGTCCGCACCCCATGCCTGCCAAGCGGAACTAGCTTTGACCGCCGTGATAAACGCTTGGGCCGAGTCTACCCGATCCGATCAGGTCCAGCATTTTGGCAATCGTCCGCGCGGCGGGGCGTGGGCAGTGATGCGGCGAGCCGTCGGGTCATAGACCACGTTCCGTTCTTAATTCTGATTTGGGCGCTCGACAGGTCCGTCAGGAGCGAATGCCTTCCCGTAGCGTGGGGCGTTCATGATCCGGGTCGGGTAAAGCAGTGACAGTCGACCAAGCTTGTTGCCACGGTGACCAGCTTCATGTCCGAGCGGACAGATCCAGCGGCCCGCCTCGATGCTGTCGAAGCGACCAAACCGCGAATGGTCCCGACATAGGACGACTTGAGGTGCTGCCGATCCTGCCGGTAGCCGACAGCCTCGAAGCACGCTCCTAAATCGCCACTCGAAGCAGCGATGCAGTATGGCGGCCGACAAGCCCGCTTTTGGCCGCGGTTGCATCGGCTACGCGGGCCGGCGAAGAGCGTGCTTGCCACGGCAGTCGATTTTTTATTCCCAAAAACAACATATTGCAATCCAAAACAGTTTTGTTATCCTCTGCGCATTCCGTTCCAGTTGTCGACCAAAACAATGAGCCTGCTGTGCGCCGTAACATCTCTGCTGGGTTCACCTTAGTCGAGCTACTCGTGGTCATCGCGATCATCGGGATCTTGATTGCCTTGCTGCTGCCTGCCGTTCAGGCAGCCCGGGAAGCCGCTCGACGCGTTTCATGCACAAACAGACTCAAGCAGATTGGGCTCGCGTTGCACAATCACGAGAACGCCATGAGGCGATACCCGGTGGGCTACCTGAGCACGCCTGGCGTCGGTACTCGTGACGCGCAGACGGGGGACTGGGGGCCAGGCTGGAGCTGGCTCGTCTATCTCATGCCACAAATGGAGCAAAACGCCCTGATGCAGTCTTTGCGTCTGGACTTGCCCTGCTGGCACAAAAGCAATGCCATCGCGGTCAAGATCCAGCTCCCTATGCTGTTGTGTCCCTCGGCTACCAACAACACTCCAACGGTCGGTGTGACAGACCTCGATAAGAACGTTCTGAACGACGCGGTCTTTGCACGATCGAACTACGTCCACAACGTCGGATGGAACGATATTTGGTCGTCGCCAGCGACAACCAACTACGATGATGAGGTCTTGGGGTGCAACGGCGTGATGTACCGAAATAGCAAGGTAAGGCCGACCGACGTTCTTGATGGGCTGAGCAACACCGTTTTTGCTGGCGAGCGATCACCCTACTTAGCCGATGCGGTTTGGGCGGGAGTGGTGCCAGGGGCAAAGCACTACTCATACAACGAGTTCGAAAGCTCCGGCACGGGCGGTCCTGGCATCAACTACGACAACGCAGGAAGCTACGTCGGAACGAACAGTGGACCATCAATCTACGAAGCACCTCAGATCATTCATCCGCCGAATTGGCCCGGAGGACATACCGATCAGATGTACGCCGAGCATCCCAACGGCTGCAATGTCCTGTTGGGTGACGGTGCGGTCCGATTCATCCAGGATGGAATGCGTTTCTCGGTGTTTCAGGCACTCTCCAGTCGGCAGGGCGACGAGCCAATCGGAGACTTCTAAAGAATGCCCGCGCGACGTTTCCTACGCCGGACCTTGTTCGCCATCCTTTTCGTTTCAATGGCCGGTTGCAGCCAGAAGCCCGCCGAAGAGGCTCGCCAAAACCGGCGACTTGTCGACGCAATTCTGACAGCAGTCACGACGCGGAATCAGAAGGAGCTCAAGCGAGACGCTGTTTTATGGAACAAGCGCCTTGCCGATGGTCTGCTTGAGGCTGCCTCTCATCGAGCGGTCTCGGACTCGATCGCCAAGGCCAGTAACGGGGATTGGGCCGGAGCTGAGGACGATCTCTACCGATTTCGCGACAGCGAGCCGTTTCCCGAATAGAGGTGACTGGAGCCGGACCGTTGAAACGGCCTCAAGCCTCAGAAACGCTTCGAGCGATCACGCACTAGGTCGGCCTACTGGGCGAGGCATTGGGGGCGGAGCTTGCTGCCCGGTCGATCCGCTTACGGACACCGCTCTGCTTCCTAAGAATCGCAGACTCCGCCGGCCGAGCCCGATGGAAAGTACCGAGTCAGGGTTAAGATCGCGCGCACGGTATCGGAAGCTCAGCGGTCTGCTGGGGATGTCGGCCGAGACCTCTACTGCCGGCCCTTTGAGCCATATGCACCCGTCCGGAAGCAGTTGCTCTCGATGCTGTCACAAGCCAACCAGAACCGAGCCGAGCGCGGGCTCAGCAAACTCTCGACGACGGTCCTGCGCTACCGCCGGGAGATTGTGCGGCCGTTTGAACCCATGCAATGAATCACCGACCCCACCAATCGTTACTGGGCTCCGCCCACCGCGCGACTCAGTTCCGCCAGTCGCTGGTGGTATAGCGCCATGGCCTCCTCGCTCTTCTCGCTGAGCTCGATGAGCTTTCGCTGGGCGATTGCCAGCGCGAGAAAATCAGCCTGATTGGTGTCGTAGTTCGCCCTGGCAGCAGCCACGTTTTGCGTGGCCGTCGGAATGAGTCGCTGCGAATAGAGCTCGACGGTGCGTCGGCTCTCTTCGGTTTGTTCGTAGGCCTCAGCCACTTCGTACTGCACGTCGAGGAGCCGCTGTTCGTATTCGGCGCGGCGCTGAGTGAGGCGTTGCGTTGCCTCACGCAGCGCGGCGTCGAGGCGACCTTTGTAGAGCGGTACGTTCATATTCAGCCCCACTGCGGGACGGACTTGGCTCTGCTCCCAAAAGTTGTCGTAGCGTCCGATAACTTCGACATCTGGGTAGTAGGCCCGTGCCGCCAGGGCCACGGCGGCTTGCTCCGAGGCGACGCGGGCAGCAGCCGCCATGAGATCTGGGCGCTGCCTCGAAGCCAGCTCTTGCAGAGCAGCCGCTTCGCCGAGCGGCGTGGGCGAAGCGAGAGCGCGCTGGGGGGGCGGCAAAGGCGCCATTGGTTCGACCCGCAGCAGCGTGTTGATGCGCGCGGCAGCGACTCGGTCCATTCGCCCCAGCTCGATGCCGCGCCGCTCAAGTTCAGCCAGCTCGACCTCGGCCTGAAGGAGGTCTTGCTGCGTCACCTGATTGGCGCGGTACTTGGCCTCGGCCGCGTCGCGAAACTCGCGGACGACATCGAGGTTTCGGACGTTCAGGTCTTGCTGCCTCCTGACGAGGTAGTAGTCGAGATAGGCTACCTGCACGACCTCGACGAGCCGAATTCGTTCATCCCGCAGTTCGCTTTCGGCGGCGCTGGCCTCCGCTCGCGCCGCTTGTCCGCGGATTGCCCGCTTGCCAAACCAAGGGAGCTTTTGGCTGCCCTGCACCATGTAGCTGTGTTGAACTCCCGACGCGCCCAGCGAGGCCGGCGCTGCCAGCGCCATGAACATCGGATCGTCCAGCGCCAATGCCTGCGGGTAGCGCTCGGCGGCCGCCTGCCAGGCAGCCGCCATTGCCTGAAGCGAAGGGTTGCGCGCCTCCACTTCCGCGATGAGTTGAGGAAGCGAGAGTTCTCCTTCGCTGCCCAGAGGGGTAGCGACGTCAGGTGCAGGCGGGGGCAAGGGCTCCGAGTACGAGGCGGGGATGATCCTCGACGGCTGGGGACTTGGCTCGGCGCGAGTCAATGCAGCCGGCAGGCCCACGGGCGCAGATGCCAACTCGCTCGTAGGGGGCGGCGCGCTCCGACAACCGACAAGAAGAACTAAAAAAACCACGCTCTGTTGCGCGGTGCGGATAAGCGACATAACGCCTCCGTGCGAGCAACTGGCAAGGCTTTGCGGCTGGCGGGTTAGCAGGGTATCGGCAGCCGAGTTGGCGACCTGCTTAGGGTAATCGGCATAGTTGTGCTGTCGACGCGACGGAATCTCCTGTCGTGAGCTTGCCCGCCGAACGCGGCCGGCAGCGTTGCCACGATGCGAGCGGAGACACGGGAGCTGCGCAGGCGACCGCACCTCAAGAAGAGAGCTATGAGCTCTCGCAGGGCCACTCTCTGCTGAGCGCTGATCCTGAGAGTGTGCGAAGGGGCTCGCGATGCCAGATAACCTCGCACGGATGAGCGAAATCGCACGGCGATAGCGTCTTTGCGGTTCCGGCCGATCCTTCGTCGGAAGCGCTAGTGCTGAAATCGTTTAGTCCATAGTCTCCGCCAGCGAGCATGCATTAACCACGTTGTGTGCTTTCCCGGCGCGCCCTTTGCCTTTAGGGTATGGTATTCGAGTTCGCGGCGATGAGTGCCGCGGCAGCCGAGCCCGCCATCGACGCGCCTGAGTCGGGTAAAGCAACACATCCCTTTTTTTGGAGTTGGAGACGATGACTCGCTACACGACTTTGGTAATGGCGCTGGCGGTGGGCCTGACGTTAGCTGGCGCGGCAGTGGCGCAGCGGCGGGCCGATTCGAAGATCACGGGAGAGGCGTACCGCCTTCACTCGTCGCAGAGCTACGGGCGCAGCGCTCGCGATAGCGCTCGCGTGCTCTATGGTTACGGACGGGGTATGGAAGCCATCCCGCGCGACTTGGCTCAGGAACACGTTGCGGCGATCCGGCAGAACGTGCAGTCGGCGGGAAAACAGGTTGCCAAGGTGAAGGCAGCACACCCGGAAGACAAGGACGTTCAGCGGCTTGCGAAGCAAGTCGAGGACCACTACGCCCAGGTGGCTAAGCTGTGCGACATGCTCGACAAGACCGCCGGCGGTGAGCACGCCGATCACGTCAAGCTGTGTGAGTGCTGTGTTGGCATCAACAAGGAGTTGACTGCCGCTGACAAAGCCCACGAAGAGCTGATGAAAAAGCTCAAGGTGCCGGCGCTCGAGGACATCAAATAACTCGAGGAAGGGCCGATCTCCCGACCGCCGGGCACGGCGATCCATCGCCGTGCCCGGCTTTGCGGAGCGTTGGTCGCATCCATCATGGCGGATTCTCCGGCAGGCTCCTCCCGACAGCGCGCAAGCCGGCGGCTAGCCAGAGAACTGTCGACGCGAACTTTTCGCACGCTTGCAACTGCATTTGCAATCAGCACTTACGAGCCAGTTGCTTACCCACGGGGGTCGGTTTCGGCAAATGAGGCAAAGGTTCCGGGGTTTTCCGGACGATCCAAGCAGTGGGCGGCTGCGTTTTGCATCCAGGCCGGCCGCCGCGTATAATTCGGCGTAGAAACACGCCCTTTGGTGCCTTCATGTCCAATCCGCTGCCAAGACGCAGTTCTCGCGACAAGTTTCGCGCGATTGTTGTCTGGGCAATGGTGCCGCTGATGTTTGGAGGGGCCCGACCCGTAACAGGCTGCATCTGCGCAGACGGGCACTTCGAAACGGCCTG
>JBGAPH010000072.1:0-29696 GCA_044221365.1 Pirellulales bacterium | reverse complement strand
GGTGGAACGCTTCCGCCGGGCCTTTCGTTTTTGAGCCTGAGGCCGGTGGTGTGGGTGGATGGCTGGGGTCGAGCGAAGCGAGCCCCCAGCTAAACACCGCGGGAGCGAAGCCCGCGTGGGTGTGCAGCGTTGGGAAGGTTCAGGCCACCACGCGCCCCAACTATGCCGGCGGCGGAAACCGCTCCTGCATCCACGCTTCCCAAAGCGGCGCCTCGCGGGCAACGGTTTCGTCCGCTTGGTCGCCGTAGAGGTAGAAGTTCAGTGCAACCAGGATCGCTCCGCCGCAATCGATGGCGCCGATTGCGGCAATGCCCGGCGTGGTGTCGTCGAGCCGCAGCAGCGCGTCGTACGGCGCCTGGCTGACGTACTCCACCACGCCGCGGTGCGGCGGGATGCCCGCAGGGGACGTCCAGCGCTGCCCGGCGCCCAGGCCTTTCAGTCCCAGCGCCACGGTCAGCCTTTCCCAGGCCTCCGCCTCGGCGCCAGCGACCGGGGTCATCCACTTCATCACGGCCGACCGTTGGCCGCGGAAGTGCGTGAGATAGAGCTGAAGCGTGCGGAGAAAAGCGGGCCAGCCGGCGGCGACGCCTTCGAGCTGGCTGTCCCAGTCGTCCGTGTCGGCGACCAGGCTATGGTCGATCCGGACGATGCAACCGCCACCTCCCCGCGCTGCAACGCTCCACGCGTTCGTCATGGGCGGCGAACCAGGGACCCAGCCAGCGGACTGGGCCGCCCACTTCCGCGGCGGATCCCATTCGGTCACGGCGGAGCGCGACACCATGCCCAAGCCGAAGTCCATCGTCAACGCGATGGGCTTGCCGTCCGGCGCCTCGAACTCCGCCGGCACGAACCAGGAGGAAATGCCTGGCCCGGTGGCGATGGCGTGCCACACCTCCTCCGGCACTCCCGGGACCTCGGCTTCGACCTGGATCGAACGGCGTCCGGAGGCTTCCTTCGTCACACTCATGATTTGCTCCGAGAAACGGAGGACAGGGCCGGCAATTGTCGTCGCTCGAGCGCGACCGGGTCCGTCATCGAGGTTTTCGCTGCGCCTCAAGCAGGGCGATCATTTTTTCGGCGACGCCTTTGGCGGACGCCGGGTTTTGCCCGGTGACGAGCTTCCCGTCGGCGATGCTGAACGCGGCCCAGGGGCCGGTCTTGTGGAAGATTGCGCCCTGATTCGTCAGGGCCGTTTCCAGCTCGAACGGCACGTCAGACCGGGCGTAGTTTGCTTCCTCCTCGTTGGTGAACGAAGAGATGTTCTTGCCCCGCGTCAGATACGAGCCGTCGCTGAGCTTGACGTTGAGCAGCGACACCGGCCCGTGACACACCGCGCCAACAACGGCGTTCCGCTCCCACGTCTCTCGGATGACCTTTTTCAGCAGCGGGTGCTCCGGCATGTCGACCATCGGCGCGAGCCCGCCCGGAACGAAGATCGCGTCGTACTGGCTGACGTCGACATCCGCGAGCTTTTTCGCCTGCTGCATGTCGGCCCACCCTTTGCCGACGAGGAAGGCCAGGTTGTCTGGATCGCTGGCCAGATTCAGGGCGTCCAAGAACGGAGTGTCGCCGGTAAGGCTCGCAAAGTCGATCCGGTACTTCGCGCGGTCGAACTCCGCGTAGGGGTGGGCGACTTCCGGGAGGTAGTTGCCTGTGCGGCGCCGTTTTGGGCCGATCTCGTGGGCGTTGGAAACAAGGATGAGCACCTTCTTCGGCATCACTGTTCCTTCTCCGACGGTCTCGGGTGTCGTCGAGCGGCCCCATTCTACCGATTTCGCGCGCGACGCAAGTTCGATGCGGTCGCGAGAGCAACGGCCAGCGAGCCAGCGGTTCGAGGAGCCGAAGGGTGTTGCCCGGACCGTCGAAAGATCGACGAATCGCTGCGCAACGGACGCCCGTCGCTTCGGAGCCCCGCTGCGACGGCCCAGTCTGGGGCACTACGGCTGCGAATGGCCACGCCGTTGGGCATGGCGGGCGTGCATGAACTCTTCGCGAGTTCGCCGGGCATCCCAATAGTTGCGCACCTGCTGCGCCTGGTTCTGCACCTGGATCTGGCGGGCTTCGGCCCAGATCTTCCCGGCGGCGACGTCGCGGTTGTATTGACCCCACGACTGGACCAGCCGCGCCTGGCCGTTGTAGATGCCACCGAGCCCGCCGCCGTAGCCCGAGTATCCGCGATAGCCGTATGGCCGCACCCGCGGCGCATAGCGATAGCCGCCGTAATAGCCGAGGCGAACTTGGGCGGAGAGGGACGAGGGGAAGCCCAGCGACGCGAGCGCCAGGGCAAGCGCGAGCAGGCGGGAAAACTTCATGGCCAAGGCCTTCGTTTCGACGGACCGGCGTCCGAATTTGGGGCGACTGCGGACGACGGCCTACCCCCCATTGTATCCGCCCAAGTTGTGAACGAGGCGCTGCGCGCACACGGCGCTCGTCACTCAAGGGCTTGCCGCAAACCGATCCGCAGGCGAAGCCGGGCCGTCGTGTTAGTGCAAATTTGCTCGAATTCCTCGAAGAAATCGCAGGACGTAGGCTCATGTTGAGCACTATCCCGCAAGCGGCGGCGAGGGCGGCAACGACAATTACATTGCCGTCATGCTGCCCCGCAGGATTGAGGGACGCCATCACTCGCCGGTCGGGGATGCGATGGCCGGGCGCTCTGGTCCCTCCTGCTGAAACCGTGGGCACGAGTTCTGGGGGCTCGCCTCGCGACTGGACCCCAGCCACGCACGGCTCGCGGTTGCGGAGCCGAGGCCCCAGGCAGCGCTTGTTCGGCCGGCGAACTTATCTAGAATGATTATTGAATTGCGCGGCTTATCTTTTCTTGGGTCCACCCAGCCCCGCGCCCGGACGGCGCGGTTCGGCCGGCAGGCGTGCGAGCGAGAACTCATCATGTCAGAAGACTTTGCGCTCGGAGCCGTTCAAGTCGCCCTGACGCCGATCCAGCGGTTCGAGGAGTTTCTCCAGGCCCGCGGCAAACGGATCACCCAACAGCGGCGGATCATCGTCGAGCAGGTCTTTGCCGAGCACCAACACTTCGACGCCGACGATCTACTGGCCCACCTGGCCCGCGAGGTGGGCAGCCGCAAGGTGAGCCGGCCGACGGTCTACCGCACCCTTTCGGAGTTGGTCGACGCCGGGCTGCTCGTGAAGATGGACCTGGGGGGCCGGGCCGTCTACGAACACGACTACGGCTACCCCCGGCACGACCACCTGTACTGCGAGCGCTGCCACAACCTGTTCGAGTTCCACAGCGACGAGGTCGAGCGAATCCGCGACGCCGTGGCCCGCGAACGGCACTTCCGCGTCACAGGGCACCGCCTGATCATCCATGGGCTCTGCGAAAACTGCGCGCAAGCCCGCCGGCGGCCGAACCGGCGGCTGGATTTGATCTGAACCCGCCGAGAATGGTCACACTAACCCGCAGCGCAAGCAAGGGATGCAAGCGCCGTTGGGCTCCGAGGCTGATAATGCTGCCCGGCCCGTGAAGGGATCGGGCGAGGTCCGACAACGGACGCGTGGCTCTCCCTTGCTCGCGCTGCGGGTTAGTATCACAACCACCTCTCTCGGCCAAATTCCTATGCCCTTTGTCGACCTGGCCCTCGAACAGATTCGCTTCGCCCGCCGTTACACGCAGCGGCTGCTCGACCAAACTCCCCGCGACGACTGGTTCCGCCAGCCGCAGGAAGGAGTGTCGCACATCGCCTGGCAGGTGGGCCACCTGGCGATGGCGCAATATCGCCTGGCGCTCGAACGGCTGCGCGGAGACAGGCCGGCAGACGCAAGGTTGATCTCGGCCGAGTTCCTCCAGACCTTCGGCAAGGGCTCGGCGCCCGGTTGCGATCGGGCCAGCTACCCACCGAGCGACGAGATCGTGGCGGTGTTCGACCGCGTGTATGCCCAGACCGAGCACGAGCTGCCAGGCTACGACGACCTGGCCCTCGAGGCCCCACCCCTCAAGCCCCACTCCCTCTTCGACACCAAACGCGGGGCGCTCCTCTGGTGCTCGCAGCATGAGATGCTGCATGCGGGGCAGATTGGCCTGCTGCGGCGGCTGCTGGGGCATTCGCCGTTGTGGTAGCAGGGTAGGATGTCGCAAAGCCTGTTCAGTGCCGCATCCGATCTGGGACTTGATCCATGCCCTCGATCCGAACCGAACTAACCCCGCGCGGCAAATCCGTGGCCGTGGCGACGGCGGCAATAGCTGCCGTAGCAACGATTGCTGGCATCGCAGGCTACATGGCGGGCCTACTCCATTCCGCGCCTCCTCCGTTGGCGCTGCCGGCCGCGAACGAGGTCTGCTTCGTGGTCGCGCGGGCATTCAACTCGCAGCGAGAGGAACCGGACCTCGCGCCGTTTCTGCTTCCCCGTGAATCCTTTGCCGACTTCCTGGCCAAGTTCGAGCCCTTCGAGACGGCCCGGGAAGCCGTTCGCACCCCGCCGATCGGCGCCGCCTGGGTCATCGGCTGCGACAACCGAACCTGGTTGATTGAGTGGTACTGGAACGGCAAGAATCCGCTTGAGTTCTCGGTAAACGGCGCGCGGTACCAGCACGCCGCCCGCGAGGCGGTCGATGGCGGAACACAGATGGATATCTTGGTACGGACGCTCCAGCGTGCAGATGCAGCCAAAGAACCTGAGTAACCCATGCCCGACTGGGATCAGCAGGCCCTGGCTGAGTTCTTGCAACTCGCCGAAACCGACGTCGCCGCGGCGGCGGCGTTCGCGCGGCGCTGGCCGCAGTGGTTGGCGCGAGGGGACGGCGAAGAGTCGCTGCTGCACTACCTAGCGGTCGAAGGCGAGATCAACGCCGTCGATGCCCTGATTCAGGCGGGCGCTGACCTCCGCGATCCCATCGACTGGTTTAGCACGCCGGTGTTCGATGTCGCGACGTTGGGATACCAGGATCTGCTGGCTCTGCTCCTGCGGAGCGGCTGCAGCGCCAACACCGCGAGTGCCTCCACGCAGTTGACTGCCCTGCAAACCGCCATCGAGCACGGCCACACCGAGTGCGTGCGGCTGCTGCTCGCGGCGGGGGCCGACGTGGAGCGCGGAAGCCCTCTCGAGGGGCCGCCGCTGCACACGGCCGTGAAGGCCGATCAGGCCGACCTCGCACGTCTGCTGCTCGTTGCCGGCGCCGACCCCAACTCGGCGGACACCTACGAGCGGAACACGGCCCTTCATCACGCGGCCCAGCGCGGCAACGTGGCCCTGGCCCGGCTGCTGCTCGACCACGGCGCCACGCCAACGGCCGTCAACGCCGAAGGCCACACACCGGCCGACCTGGCCGCTGCGGCGGGACACAACGAAATCCTGGCCGAGCTTCTGCAATGAATGCGAACCGCTCAAGACTTGGAGACGCGAAGTGAACGACGACTTGCTGCTCGAGCAGTTCATTGCCGCGTTCTCTCGGCACGACGAGCTCATGGAGCTTGACCCTGTGCCGATGGAGCTGCTCCACGCCCAAACCAAGTCAGGATTCGAATGGCGTCCGTGTCGCCAGCCCACAAGCGCCAGCGCGCTCCAAGAAATCTACGCCTGTACGGGCCGACCTTTTCCAGACCTCTATGAACGCTTGGTCCTCAACTGGCGGTGGCTGGAAGTGACTGTGCTGGATGTCCGCCTGTACGCCAACACCCGGCGAGCGACCTATCGCCCCTGCTCGGTGAGCTCACCAAGGATCGGTACGCGTTTGACCTGCTCGCGGAGGCGGGCCTGATTCCCCTGGGGCACAGTGCAGTCGATTACGATTTCGTGTGCTTCGCCGACGGCCAATACGGGGCGGACGACGGGCCGCTGGTCAGAGTCGAGCACGAGGCCTTGCTCATGGACGGCCGCATCGATCAGCGAACGCTCTACAATTCGTTTCGTGAGTTCGTGATGATGGCCTTGGGCCGATAGCCGAGGGTTCGCCCGAACGGCCAAATCATGCCCCAAATCGACCCGACTCGTGCGGCGTCGAGCACCATGGCGCCAGCCCGCGCCGTCTACCGCACCCCGCCCCGCCCCGCGCCTTGTTGAGTCCCCCGCCCCCATCGGCATATAATCGTGCCCACTGGGGCCTGCAAGCAGCCGCCGACAGTGCGGGGAACGGTTTCCAGGCGGCGCGCCCCTTAACGCTTGCAGGGCCAGACTTTGCGTTTGCGAGCCTGAATGAAGCTGCGCGTCGGTCTCGTTGGTCTCGGAACCGGTTGGGAGAACCGGCACCGTCCGGCGCTGCGCGCCCTCAGCGACCGCTTCGAGGTCCGGGCCATCTGCGATCAGGTGTCGCACCGCGCCGAGCAGGCCGCCCGCGAGTTCAACGCCACCGCGGTCGACGGCTTCCGCTCGCTCGCCAATCGCGAAGACATCGACGCCGTGCTCATGCTCTCGCGCCAATGGTACGGCACCCTGCCGATCCTGGCTGCCTGCGACGCCGGCAAGGCCGTGTACTGCGCGGCGGCCTGGGATCTCGACCTCGAGCAAACCAAGCACATCAAGCAACGGGTGGAAGAGTCCGGCATCGCCTTCATGGCCGAGTTCCCCCGCCGCCAGGCGCCCGCCACGCTGCGGCTCAAGGAGCTGATCGCCACGCGGCTCGGTCCGCCGCGGCTGCTCTTCTGCCACTCGCGAAACCCGGCCGAAAACGACAAGCGCAAGCAGGCCCACTGCGGCCCGCAAGACTCCACGATGCACGACCTGGTGGAGCTGGTGGACTGGTGCCGGTACGTGGTGGGGCGCGAGGCGACGAGCGTCTTCGGCCTGACGCACCAGGCAGCCGACGCCGCGGGCGAGCCGCGCCGCGACTACGAGATGATGAGCCTCGACTTCTCCCGCGGCGACGTGGGGGCCGACGCCACCGCCCAAATCAGTTGCGGCCACTACGTTTCGGCCGGCTGGCCCGAGGCCGTGGCCTTTCGCCCCCCCGCGGCCCTGCAGGTGGCCTGCGAGAAGGGGATCGCCTTCATCGACTTGCCGGCCACCTTGGTCTGGTTCGACAGCGCCGGGCGGCACATGGAAACGCTCGACAGCGATCGCCCGGCCGGCGAACTGCTGCTCGCGCAATTTCATCGCGCGGTGACGAGCCTGCTGCGGAATACCTCGAGCCTGGAAGACGCCTACCGCGCCCTGACCGTAGTGCTCGAGGCCCGCGAGAGCCATGCCCGCGGAGCGCGGCGGTTCCTCGAGTTTTAGGCTTTTGCGGTGGATTTCCCCCCCGTCATTGACGGGGGGCTAATGAGATCGGAACGGCGCCAAGCGGGCGCTCGCGTCAAGGAGAGAACGGCACGATGTCGACGGCTACGCTGCCCACCATTCGTCAGCTTCCCCCCGGCGTGGTGAACAAGATCGCCGCCGGCGAAGTGATCGAACGGCCGGCGAGCGTGGTCAAGGAACTGCTCGAGAACGCGGTCGACGCCGGGGCGCAGCGGATCGACGTCACCGTGGGCCAGGGCGGCCTCGACCTGGTGCGAATCAGCGACGACGGCTGCGGAATCGCGGCCGATGAACTGCTGTTGGCCGTGGCCAGCCACGCCACCAGCAAGATTCGCGACGCCGACGATCTATTCCGCGTCGACACCCTCGGCTTCCGCGGCGAAGCGCTGGCCTCGATCGCCGAGGTGAGCCACTTCCGTCTTCGCAGCCGGCCCCAAGGGGCGGCGGCCGGGTCCGAGATCGAGGTCCGAGGCGGCCAGATCGCCGGTCCCACCCCCTGCGGCTGCCCGGTAGGCACGCTCGTCGAGGTGCGGAACCTGTTCTTCAACGTGCCGGTGCGCCGGAAGTTCTTGCGCTCCACGCAGACCGAGATGGGGCACGTGACCGAGGCCTTCACGCGGCTCGCCCTCGCGCTCCCTGGCATCCACTTCACGCTCCGTCACAACGAGCGCACCGTGTACGATCTGCCGCCCGCGGCCGATGTCCGCATCCGCGTGGCCGAATTCTTCGGCCGCGAGTTGGCCGACGCCCTGATCGAGGTCGAGAGCGTCGACCGCGACGTGCGGCTGTCCGGCTTCGTGGCGCTGCCGAGCCAGAGCCGCGCCAATGTGCGGATGCAGTATCTGTTCCTGAACGGCCGGGCCATCCGCGACCGGGCCCTGCAGCATGCCTTGGCCGAGGCCTACCGCGGGCTCTTGCTCACCGGGCGTTATCCGATCTGTTTCCTGCGGATCGAGATGCCGGCCGATCTGGTCGACGTGAACGTGCATCCGACGAAGCTCGAGGTCCGCTTCCAGGATGGCGGGCAGATCTACTCGCAGTTGCTCGGCCCGCCGAAGGCCCCGCGGCAGCGCTCGATGCCGAGCGGGCAGCGCAGCTCCGGCAGGAGCTCGTGGGCTGGGCCAAAGGCGAATTGGGCCTGCCGCCTGGCGCGGGCGCGGCCGAACCGCCGCTGGGCGAGCCAGCGCTTGACTGGCGCGGGGCGGCCCTGGGGACGCGGCCGCTCGAGCTCGTGACGCTCGACGAAGCGGCGATCGCAGCGCCGGGCCGGCGGCTGCCGACGCCTTCCCCCGTCGCGCCCCCCACAGCGTCCCCCTGGCGCGGCCCGTCGCCGGCCGTGCAAATGCACAACCGTTACCTCGTGGCCGAGGTCGAGGAAGGGGTGATGGTGATCGACCAGCATGCCTTGCACGAACGCGTGCTCTACGAGCAGTTCCGCGAACGGGTGCTCTCGGGCGAGCTCGAAGCGCAGCAGTTGCTCGCGCCCGAGCCAGTGCCATTCACCGCTGCCGAACTCGCCGCGGCGATCGAGGCCGCCGACACGCTCGCGCAGCTCGGCGTCCGCGTCGAGGCCTTTGGTGGCGACACGCTGCTCGTGCGCAGTCTGCCGGCGATGCTCGGCAGCGTCGACCCTGCCGAGTTGGCGCGGGAACTCGTCGCCCGGCTGATGGATTGCGGTCCCACGCCCCAGCGCCGCGATCTGCTCGACCATCTGTTGCACACGCTGGCCTGCAAGGCGGCGATCAAGGCCGGCGATCCGCTGGCGCCCGACGAGGTCGAGGCCCTGCTCGCGCAGCGGCATCTGGCCCAAGACGCCCATCATTGCCCTCACGGCCGCCCGACGGCTCTGGTGTTTACCCGGCAAGAACTGGACCGCCAGTTCAAGCGGACCTAGGCTTGGCGCATGCGGCTGATCTACCTCGACTACAACGCCACGACGCCCTTGGCCCCGGCCGTGCAAGAGGCGATGCTCCCCTTCTTGGCCGAGCACTATGGCCATCCCGCCAGCGGCCACGTCTTGGGGCGGGCGAGCCACGAGGCGATCGAGGATGCCCGCAGCCGCGTAGGCACGCTCTTGGGCGTGCCGCCTGAGGAGATCGTGTTCACCTCGGGGGGAACCGAGAGCAACAACCTGGCGCTCAAGGGACTGGCCTTCGGCCGGCCCGAGCGGCGGCGCGGACACGTGATCATTTCGGTCCTGGAACACGCGGCGGTGGCGGAGCCGGTGCGCTGGCTCGCGCAATGGGGCTGCCGCGTCACGGTGGTGGGCTGCGATGCCCGCGGGGTGGTCGATCCTGACGACGTAGCCGCCGTGTTCGAGCCCGACACGTTTCTCGTGAGCCTGCTCCACGCCAACCACGAGATCGGCACGATCCAGCCGGTGCGGGCAGTGGCGGAGTTGTGCCAGCAGCGCGGCGCGCTGTTCCACACCGACGCCGCGCAGAGCGCAGGCAAGATTTCGACGATGGTGCATGAGCTGGGGGTCGATCTGCTGTCGATCGCCGGGCATAAGATGTATGCTCCCAAGGGCGTGGGGGCGCTCTACGTCCGCCGCGGCGTCAAGCTCGTGCCGCTCTTGCACGGGGCTGCGGACGAACGCGGGCTGAGGGCCGGCACCGAGAACGTCTCGCAAATCGTGGGGCTGGGCAAGGCCGCGGAACTGGCCGCCAAGCACACGGCCAGCGCCGCCGAACACCTCTCGGGACACCGCAACACACTGCTCGCGCGGCTGCGCGAAGCGGTGCCGGAGCTGAGCGTCAATGGAGAAGGGGCCGCGCGGCTGCCGAACACGCTGAGCGTGAACTTTCCTCGCGTCGACGCCAGCCGGCTGCTGCGAAGAATCCCCGACCTGTGCGCCTCGACCGGCGCGGCCAGCGATTCGGGCGACCATGGCCTTTCTCCCACGCAGGCAGCCATCGGCCTCACCCCGGAAGTCGCCCGCGGCACGGTGCGGCTGAGCCTGGGCTGGCAAACGAACGAGAGCGACGTGGAACGGGCGGCGAGCCTGCTGGCCGAGGCTTGGGAGGCGCTACGTTAACTCTGACGCCGTTGCGTTTATTTCGTTTGCGCCCTATCATTGTGGGAGAGGGAACCCATGGGCGAACATCTGCCGACGATGTCTGGCGCAGTTTTTCCGACGGCCGAAGACACGCTCATCGCGCTCGACAGCAGTCGCAAGCTGGCTGGATTGGCGGCCGAAGGCGGCGAGAGCGTGCCGCAATTTCATCTGCAGTCTACGGGGCTAGCGGAGCCGCCGGTGGCGCTGCCTGCGGCCGCGGTTCGCCTGCTCCAGGAGATTCTGGCGGAATTGGCGAAGGGAAACGCGGTGGCGGTTATGCCCGTCGACGCGGAGTTGACCACTCAGGAGGCGGCCGACTTGTTGCATGTGTCACGTCCCTTCCTCGTCGAACAGCTTGAACAGGGGATCATTCCCCATCGCAAGGTCGGCACACACCGTCGTGTGCGAGCGCAGGACGTGATCGAGTACAAGCACGCCCTCGATCAGAACCGCCTCAAGGCCCTGGACGAGCTCGCCGCTCAGGCGCAAGAGCTCGACATGGGCTACTGACCTTGTGTCGGACTATCCTGCTCGACGCTTGCGTGCTCTACCCGGCGCCGTTGCGGGATCTGCTGATGCACTTGGCGGTGGCCGATGTGTTCCACGCCCGCTGGAGCGACGCCATTCACGACGAGTGGATCCGCAGCCTGCTCGCGAAGCGGCCCGACTTGCGGCGCGATCAACTCGAGCGCACCCGTCGTCTGATGAATTTGCACGTGCGCGATTGCCTTGTTACGGGCTACGAGCACCTGGTCGATGGGCTCATACTGCCGGACGCGAGCGATCGGCATGTGCTGGCCGCGGCGATCAAAACCGGCGCTGACGTGATCTTGACCTTCAACTTGTCGCATTTTCCTGACGCGGCGCTTGCCCCATTCGGCATTCGAGCAAAGCATCCTGATGAAGCCCTGGTGCAGCTATTTGCAGCTTCGCCGGCGGCCGCGTGTGCGGCCGCCCGCCGGCAGCGCGAAAGTCTGAGGAATCCGCCCAAGAGCGTCGACGCGTACCTGGCCACGTTGGCTGCGCAGTGCCTTCCGCAAACCGTTGCCCAACTCCAAACTATGTCTGCTCTGCTCTAGCGCCGCCCGCTGGCGGTTCGACGCCCACTCCTTACAATGGCGGCCTTTGCCCCTCGCTCGGCCCCAGGTTCGCCCGCGTCCCCCTCGCAAGGCATTTCCCGCTTGATCACCAAAGTCACCGGCAAGATTCTCAAGGTCGAAGACGAGCAGCTCACGCTCGGCGTGGGCGCCTTCGAATACGAGGTGCTCATCCCCGAGTTCGCCCGCCGGCAGTTGCAGCATCAGCTTGGCGAGCAGGTGAGCCTCCACACGATCGAGTACCTGGAGGGAAACCCGATGCAGGGGCGGATGACGCCGCGCTGGATCGGCTTCCTCAGCGAAATCGAGCGGGAGTTCTTCGACCTCTTCTGCTCCGTCGACGGCGTCGGCGTGAAGAAGGCCCTGCGGGCGATGGTGCGGCCCGTGAGCGAGGTGGCCACGTCGATTGAGGAGCAAGACCTCAAGTCACTGGCCGGGCTGCCAGGCGTCGGTCCCGCCACGGCCGAACGGATTGTCGCCAAGCTCCGCCGCAAGGTGCCCAAGTTCGCCCTCATGGTTCCCCGCGACGAGTTGCCGGAGACGTCCACGGAACGCGACACCGTGGGCCAGGCCTTCGATGCGCTCCGCTCCCTGGGGCACTCCGAGGCCGATGCCCGCAAGCTGCTCGACGCCGCGCTCGAAGGCAAGAAGAAGTACAAAGACGTCGAAGAACTGCTGCGGGCGGTCTACCAGTTGCGTCGGGGGTAGTGGATCAGGTCGCCGGGATCGGTTATCCCGTGTTGGGGCCGCAGTTTGTATGCTGGACGGGCGACCGCCGCCGGCGCCGCCTCCCAAGATTCCGTGCCCCGCGGCGAACCACGTTCGCAACCACCACTTCAGTTCCCCATGTCCACCGTCGCCGATCTTCGCCCTCGCGTCACCGACGACGTTTCGCCCCCCACAGCGGCGCTCTGCCCAACGTGCGGGGCGCCGGTCGCTGGGAACGACCACTTTTGCCCCGCCTGCGGGGCTGGACTCGCCACGGCTGCGCCGCCTGAGGCCCAGCGCGTCGATCAGAAGCATTTCCGCTGCCAAACCTGCGGCGCCGAGGTGGCTACCGATCCGGACCAGCGAAGCTACGTCTGCCCGTTCTGCGACTCGACCTACGTGCTCGAGTTCTCCCCGGATCCCGGCCGGCAAGAGCCGGAGTTCGTGATCGGCTTTGCGGTGACGCCGGAGCAGGCGCTCGAAAAGTTCCGCGCCTGGATCGCCGACAACGCTTGGTTTCGCCCCGGCGACCTGCGGCTGGCCAGGATCGAAGACAAGCTGCGGGGCGTTTACCTGCCGTTCTGGACCTTTTCGATGCTGGCTGAAGGCGTGTGGAGCGCCGAGATCGGCGAGTATTGGTATCGCACCGAGACCTACGTGACGATGGAGAACGGCAAGCCGGTGACGCGCACCCGGCAGGTGCAGGAGACCGAGTGGTGGGATCTCTCCGGCCGGCACCACCGCTACTACAACGGTTACTTGGTCTCCGGCAGCCGTGGACTCAAGCAATCGGACGCCGAGCGGATCAAACCCTTCTTCTTGCCGGCCATGAAGCGCTACGATCCCAGTTTCTTGGCCGGCTGGCTGGCCGAAGAATACTCGATCGACCGCGAGCAGGCCCTCGATGCCTGCCAGGCCGAGTTTTCGCGGCGTCAGTTGAGCGACGTGGCAGGCTTCCTGCCGGGGGACACGCACCGCAGCCCGCGCCTGCACACGGAGTTCAGCCAGGTGACGAGCGACCTGGTGCTGCTGCCGATCTACCTGCTCAGCTACCGGCACCAGGACCGCGTGTTCCGGTTTTTGATCAACGGGCAGACCGGCCGCGTCGACGGCGACAAGCCGGTTTCCTGGAAGCGCGTCAGCAGCGCCGTGGGGTTCGCCATCGCGGCGATTCTGATCCTTCTGCTCTTGCTGTGGCTGTTCCGCTAAGTCGATCGCCGCCTGCCATGCCTCCTCTGAGCCGCTGTTCGGTTTGTCAGTCGCTGCTCGACGAAGAAGACTTGTTCTGCGCGAACTGCGGGACCGAGGCGCCGCACGCCGCCGAGGTCAAACGCTCCGAGGCGCGCACGAGTACGCACAACTTCGTCTGCTCCGGCTGCGGCGCGGCGATGAGCTATGACGCCAGCGCCGGCGCCCTCCGCTGCCCGTTCTGTGGCTCGACGGAGCTCTCGGCGCGCCCCGACCATCGCGAGATCGCGCCCGAATGGGTCGTGCCTTTCGCCGTTTCGCACGAACAAGCCCTGGGCTTGCTGCGCCGCTGGCTGGGGCAAGGCTTCTGGCGGCCGGGGGACCTTTCCGAGCAGGCGCTCGTCGTCTCGCTTACGCCGGTGTACGTGCCCTACTGGGTGTTCGACGCGCAGACGCACACCTATTGGACCGCCGACACCAGCCGCACGCCGGCGGGCGCGAAGTCTGCCTGGTATCCGATCGCCGGCGAGCGGCGGGGGGAGTGCCGGGGGTTGCTCGTCGGCGCGAGCGGCGCGCTCACGGCGCGCGAAACAGCAGCCTTGGCGCCCTTTAACCTCGATCACGCCCAAGCCCCCGACCAGGTCGATCTCGACAACGCGATCACCGAGCAGTTCGGCGTGGAGCGGAAGTTGGCTCGGCCGTTGGCGGTCCAGGGCATCGAATTGCTCGAGACGCGGGCCTGCCAGCAACTCGTGCCTGACAAGGCGCGGAACGTGCGGGTCAATGTGCTGGTGGAAGGGCTGACCAGTCAGCCGGTGCTGCTGCCGGCCTGGATCATGGCCTATCGCTACCGCGACGAACTGTTTCGCTTTGTGGCGAACGGCCAGACCGGGAAATGCACCGGCGCCGCGCCGACGTCGCTGCGCAAGATCGCAGCGGCGATCGCGATTGCGGTGGGCGTGGTCCTGCTGATTCTCTTGCTTTCGTCGCTGGCGCGGGGCGAGGCGCCGCGCTTGCCGAAGGCTCCTGCGACCCACCTAGCGTTTGAAGCGCAGGAAAGTGGGACCGAATTGGGCGACGCCGTCAATTGCGATCAGCCCGACTTCGCCCGAGTTTCGCAGTTCGAACGCCGGGAAGGCCTCTTTGGGCATCAACTGCCCGTTGCAGCGGACGGCGCGGACTCCTTCGGGACCAAATTCCACTTCCAGCCGCTGCGTCAAGCCAGGGTGAAAGCTGCCCACGGGAGTCAGGGCATGCACTGGCAACGCCTCGGATCCCCGAAACGGGATTCGCTGCCATTGCAGGAAGTATTTGTCGTTGTCGCCGCGAACGAACACCAGGGCCTGGGCGGTGGTGCTCGAATCGGCGTCTAACGATCTCGCGAGGTCAAAGTAGAGCCCGGCCCGCGCGACGGGCTGCTCCAGCTTGATCTCCGTCGAAAGACGATAGACCGATTTCTCCAGCGTGCCAAGCAGCACCAGGCCGGGATGCTCTCCCGCGGCAACTCGATAACCCCCGTGGTCCGTGAGGGTCAGGGACTCTCCCTCGTGCCCCCGAGACCAGTGGGCCGCTTTCGGCTCCGCAGGCAGGGGCTGCGCCGGCCGCCAGCGCGGGATTAGCCACAGAACGGACGCGCCGCCGGTCAGGAGGAGGGCCAGCGCGGCCAGCGCGCTTCTTCGCGACACCCGCGGCCGAGCGGACTTGAAGTTGAGCAGGGTCGACAACTGACCGCGGGGAATCCGCACGGTGTCGTCGACCGGATGGCCCGCCCGTTTCAGCAAGTCGATCGGATCGCTGCCCGCCGCAAAGCGTGCGAGCGCCGTGGCGACTTCGGCGGCTGAAGCCGGGCGATCCTCGGGGCGCTTGGCGAGCATCCGCTCGAGCAATTGCTCGAGCGCGGCCGGAATCTCGCTCCGCTGCGAACGCGCCGCGGCCGGCGCGCGCTGGCAATGGGCCTCGGCCTTCACACGATAGCTTTCCGGCAGATCGCCAAACGGCGGCCGGCCCACCAGCAATTGGTACAGCGTGCAGCCCAAACTGTACACGTCGGCCCGCCGATCGACTCGATCGGCGGAAATCCACTGCTCGGGAGCAATGTAGTCGGCCGTGCCCAAGACAACGTCGCGCTCGTCGGCGCGGTCGTCGGTGCGTTGCGACGCCAGGCCGAGGTCGAGAATCTTCACCACCCCTCGGTCGGACAGCAACAAGTTCGAAGGTTTGATGTCGCGGTGAACCAAGCCATGGGCATGGGCATATTCGAGTCCGACCGCCGCTTGCCGTACGAGCTCGCAGGCATCGGCGATCGGCAGCTTGCCCAGCGCCCCCAGCAAGCGGGATAAGTTGAGCCCGCTCACGAACTCCATCACCAGGAAGTGATGCCCTTGCGCCTCCTGAGCGTCGTGGCCGACGACGATGTGCGGATGCTCGAGCCGAGCCACCGCTTCGATCTCCCGGTAGAAGCGGGCCAGGTCGGGCGCGCTGGCCACGCGGCTGGGGTGCAAGAGCTTGAGCGCTCGCTCGCGCTTCATGACGACGTGCCGGACGCGATAGACGATGCCCATCCCTCCTTCGCCGATCACCTCGAGCAATTGGTATTGCCCGAGCTGTTGAGGGACGGGCTGAAACGCGGGCGTCGACGCGGGCGGATCGGGCGGCGGCTCGTCGAGCGAGTTCCGCCAACTGACGGGGAGATCAAGCCCGCACTTCTTGCCAAGCTGGGAGAGCATCGCCAAGAAATGGCTCTTGTCGGGTTCGAGCCCGGCGTCGGACGATCGTGGCCAGAGGGGCGAACTCGAGGCAGCGGAGGCGAGCGGGTCGCGCTTGCTGTCATCGAGTTCACCGAGCCGCGCCTGGCACAGCCGGCACTCGCCCAGGTGCGCCGTCATGTCGGAGAGGTCGTCGGCCGCAAGCTGGCCGAACAAGAAGGATCGCAGCCGCTGGGGGGAGGGGCAGTCCGACTTTGCGCCGCGCGGTTCCGCGTCGCGGCGGATCACTGCCGCTCCTCCATCACCTCGCGCAGACGGGCCAAGATTCGGGCGTTCGTCTTATAGATCTGATTGCGCGACACGTTCAGATCCTCCGCCACCGCGGCCGGTTGTTCGCCATTGATGACGACCCGCGCAAACGCCTCCCAATTCTCGGGCGAGTATTCGCGCTTGACGAGCAGCAACATCGAATCGGAGAGGCGGTCGCGAAAGTATGGGTCGAGCAGCGGGTTGGGCGCAGGCGTCGGCGCAGGCATTTGCTCCAGCCGTTTGTAGGCCCGCGTGCCACCGGTTGGCAAATCGAGCCGAATGCCGCGCTCTCGGCACTTGTCGCAGAGCTTGGTGCGGGCGATGGCGCGGAGCCAGGCGCGCAGCGCGCCTTTTTCGCCGTTGTGACTGAAGCGGTCGATGCCATCGCTGGCCGCCAGCAACACGTCCTGCAGCAACTCGTCGCAGTCATGCTGTCGCAGGCCGGCCGCGCATCCCATCGCATAGACCTGCCAAAGGGTCTTGGTCAACACGCGGCGCCAGGCGGTGTCGTCTCCCGCCTGCAATGAGTTGACGAAGCGGATCGAGGTGTGGCTCCAGTAGTGACGTTCGAGCGAGAGGGGGAGGTGCTCGGTCATCAAACTCTCCGCGGACGAGGTGTGCGTTTCCCCCGAAGGACCCGAGGTGCCATGCGCCGATCCTTCGCATTCCATGCTAGCCCGTGTGCTAGCCCGGCCGCAATCGGGGCGGCGGCGAAAGCCTGGCAAACCTTACGGACCCTGCGGGCCAGGCCAGGGGGGCAGGCCCCGCGCCTTGCGGATCGGGCTGATGTCGTCGGCCGACAACTCGTAGACCAGCAGTGAGTAGCCGATGCGGTCGCTCGGAGTGAGGTCCAAGAAGTACGACAGATCGGTCTGCCCCTCGATCGTCCACCGCCAGCCCCCGGCGCCGTCAGGCATCACCTGCTCCATGCCCCGCAGGAGGCTGACGTCGACGACGTGCAGACCGGGAATGGGGCCGAGTGCGGCCCCTGCCGCGGCCTGGCGCGCCTTGCCGGCCGGCGGCGCGGCAATCTTTGCGGGGCCCAACGGCGGCGTGGTGAAGGAGAGGCCGGCCACCCTGGGGTCGAAGTTCCCAAAATAGGCCAGGTGCAGCTTTTGCTCCTGCTTGCTGTTTCGCGCGAGCCACTCACGCAGCAGCAGCAGATCCTGCCCCCAACCGATGTTGCTGTCCACCAGGTGCTCCGAGCCCCGCCGGGGTCCGCCCACCAGCCGGTTGAAGAACGAAGCGTCGTGGGGATAGACGCTCGAGCTGGCGAGCGCCGTGCATCCTGCCAGGACAGCCACTCCCACTCGTTGCCGGCGCGAGGACTCGCCTGCCAGCAGCCGACCGCAAAACACAAACGCAAACGGAAACGCCGGCAACACATAGCGCAAATGGTGGCTAAAGCCCGTTTGTGAACTCACGAATGCGAGCAGCGCGAGCGGCGGCCCGAGCACGCAGATCAAATCGCGGCGCGTTTCGCCGTCGCCGCGTCGACCCGCCAGGACGGCCCAGGCCAGGAGAGCCAGCGTGCCGAGCGGAACCTTGATGCCGAGTCCGTAGAGATAGTAGTACCACCAGCCGCCATGCTTCCACTGGCCGCGCAGATAAGAGCGAAAGCCGAACTCGAAGTCGAGCTTTTGCAGGTCGATGCCGGCCAAATAGGCGCGCGGCAGCGGGACCGGCATTGCACCCCACCATTGCCCCCGAAAGCGATTGTTGGGCGCGGCTTTGACCGCGAGCGGCCCTCCCAGAGCATGACTAAAGTAGTCGTATTTATCGATCCGCGCGAAGCTGCCGCGGAACAGATAGCCCAAGTTGAGCACATACAGCCCCAACGCCAGGATCACCACCAACTGCGTTAGCTTGCCGCGCGCCGGTCCACGCACGCACAGCCAAAACACGGGCCAGAGTACGAACAAGATCACCCACGTAAACTTGCTTAGTTCCGCCACTCCCAGCGCGGCGCCGGCCGCCAGCGCGTTTCCCCACGTCGGCGCTCCCAGCCAACGCCAGAACAAATGGCCGGCCAATACGCCCAGCGACGTCGCCGCCAAATCGGGCGCGATCCATTGGCCACTTCCCAGGATATTGGGGCAAAAACACCAGAGCCACACGCCGAGCAGCCCTGCCCAGGAGCCATACAGGTCGCTGGCCCAGCGATAGCACACCCAGCCTCCTAATACGGCGAACGGCAAGCACATCCACCGCGCCAGGGTGTAGAGCCAGAACGACCGCTCCTGGTTCTCGCCGATGAAGTCGCGGCCCAGCCGGAATTCCGGACGCTCCGCCGGGCTGGCGTCCTCGAGCGCGCCCCAGTCGACCTTGTGCTCGACGAACAGCAGCGGAATCGCCGCCCAGGTCCGCACGAGCGGCGGATTGTGCGGATACACGTCCTCGCGGCCCAACTTCCAATACGCCAGGCCCGCGGGCAGGTGCGCCGTTTCGTCGAACGTCGGGCTGTGGATCCAGCCGCCATAGGCCAAGAGGCCCGCCTGCAGCGCGAGGAGCAGCGCCGCCAAGATGCCGGCACGGTGCATTGGGTGTTTTCCTCCAAAGAGAGGGCGCTCGCCACGGGCGCGCTGATCCTAGATTTAAGTTGCGGCGCAGGGCGGCGTCGAGCCCCGATCGCGGCGGCTCTCAACCCCGAAAACGCTTGCAGACCGCCGCCCTAGCGAGAATACTGAACGCAGTTAGCTTGCCCACCTGAGACACCCCCCCTTTGCGAGCCGGCGCCGTTCGGCGTTTTGGCTGCCGTTCTCCCCGGAGCACTCGACATGCGTTGGAAGCGGATCCTCCCCTTTTTGCTCGCCTTCCTTGCCTGGGGCTCGGCCCTCCCCGCCGTCGCCGCCAGCCTGGAGGTTCAGAAGGGAGACCACATCTGCCTGATCGGCAACACGCTGGCCGAGCGCATGCAGCACGATGGCTGGCTCGAAACCGCGCTTCATCAGCGGTTCCCAGAGCACGAGCTCGTGATCCGCAACCTCGGTTTCTCCGGCGACGAACTCAAGCTGCGGCTGCGGTCGAAGAACTTCGGCACGCCCGACCAATGGCTGGCCGGCAAGGCGCCGCCGCCGGAGGGCTTCACCGAGAACCCCTTCGAGCACACGAACACTCAGGCCGACGTGATTCTGGCCTTCTTCGGCTACAACGAGTCGTTCGCCGGCGAAGCGGGACTCGAGCAGTTCAAGCAGGACCTGGCCGAAACGCTGCAGGGGATGCTCGACCAAAAATACAACGGCGAATCGGCGCCGCGGATCGTGCTCTTCTCGCCCATCGCCCACGAGAACCTCCACAATCCCAACTACCCCGACGGCTCGGCCAACAACGCTCGGCTGAAGCTCTACACCTCGGCCATGGCCGACGTTGCCAAGGCCAAGGGCGTGGCCTTCGTCGACCTGTTCACCCCGACGCTCGCGGCCTACGCCAAGGCGAAAACGCCCTGGACCACCAACGGCATCCACCTCACCGAGGAAGGCAACGCCCAGCTCGCGGCGATCATCGACGAAGCGCTGTTTGGCAAGCCCGAGCGCGCCCTCGACGCCATCGACAAAGAAAAGCTCCGCCAAGCGGTGCTCGACAAGAACTACCACTGGTATCACCGCTATCGCACCACCGACGGCTTCTCCACCTACGGCGACCGCGCCTTCCTGCGGTTCGTCGGCGGGCAGACCAATTACGAAGTCGTCCAGCGCGAGCTGCAAGTGCTCGACGTGATGACCTCGAATCGCGACAAGCGGATTTGGGCCGTCGCCCAGGGCAAGGACCTGACGGTCGACGACAGCAACACGCCTGAGTTCATTCCGGTCGAAACCAACAAGCCCGGCCCGCTGCCAGGCGGCAAGCATGTCTTCCTCTCGGGCGAAGACGCCATCTCCAAGATGGAACTCCACCCGCAGATGCAGGTGAATCTGTTCGCCGACGAAAAGATGTTCCCCGAACTGATCAACCCGGTGCAAATGGCCTGGGATCCGCAGGGGCGGCTGTTCGTGGCGGTCTGGCCGACCTACCCGCACTGGAAGCCGAAAGTGGAGGAGATGAACGACAAGCTCCTCGTCCTGGAAGACACCGACGGCGATGGCAAGGCCGACAAGTGCAGCACCTTTGCCGACAAGCTGCACAACCCCACGGGCTTCGAGTTCTGGAACGGCGGCGTGCTGGTGGCCATGGCCCCTGACTTGCTGTTTATCAAGGATACCGACGGCGACGGCAAGGCCGACGTCCGCGAACGCGTGCTGCATGGGCTCGATACGGCCGACACCCACCACACGGCCAACAGCTTCACGCTCGATCCCGGAGGCGCCCTCTACTTCCAGGAAGGCACGTTCCATCACTCGCAAGTGGAAACTCCCTACGGCCCGCCTGTGCGGCTGGCCAACGGCGGCGTCTTCCGCTTCGATCCCCGTACGCGCAAGTTCGAGGTCTACGTCACCTACGGCTTTGCCAACCCGCACGGCCACGTCTTCGATCGCTGGGGCCAAGACTTCGTCACCGACGGCACCGGCAATGAACACTACTGGGGCGCGGCCTTCTCGGGGCATCGCGAATTCCCCAAGAAGCACCGTAGTCTGCGCCACATGCTCGACAACAAGGGGCGCCGCCCCTGCCCCGGCACCGAGTTGCTCTCCAGCCGCCACTTTCCCGAGGATATGCAGGGCAACTATTTGATCGGCGACGTGATCAACTTCATGGGCATCATGAACTATCGCGTCCGCGACGAGGGTTCGGGTTTCTACGGCGAAGACAGCGACCCCATCATCCGCTCGACCGATCCGAACTTTCGGCCCTCGGACTTCGAGATCGGCCCCGACGGGGCGCTCTACTTCACCGATTGGCAGAACCCGATCATCGGCCACATGCAACACAACCTCCGCGATCCCAGCCGCGACAAGATTCACGGCCGCGTCTATCGCATCACGCACAAGGAGCGGCCGCTGCTCACCCCGGTGAAGGTCGCCGGCGAGCCGATCGAGAAACTGCTCGACCTGCTCAAGGAACCGGAAAACCGCGTGCGTTATCGGGCCCGCATCGAGCTGAGCGGGCGCCCCACGGAAGACGTGGTGGCGGCCTCGAAGAAGTGGATCGCCGGCCTCGATAAGGACGATCCCGAGTACGAGCACAACCGGCTCGAGGCGCTGTGGGTGCAGCAGCACCACAACGCCGTGGATGAGGAGTTGCTCAAGCAAGTGCTGCGGTCGCCCGACTTCCGTGCCCGCGCCGCGGCCACGCGGACGCTCTGCAACCTGCGCGACCAGGTGAGCGAGCCGCTGGTGCTGCTCAAGGCGCAGGTGAACGACGAGCACCCCCGCGTGCGATTGGAAGCGATCCGCGCCCTGAGCTTCTTCCAGGGCGCGCAGGCGGCCCAGGCCCAAGAAATCGTGCTCGACGCCCTGCTCTATCCCGACGACGACTACATCAAGTACACGTTGCGGGAAACGATGGACGCGCTCGAGGACGCGACGAAGACGCCCTAGCTAGCGGCCTCCAGCGAATCGGCCTTGCCTGGTGAGGCTGGCCGATCCGACAATGCCCGGCGGTTCGCTCTCACGCGGCGCGGCCGGCATGGAGGCATTTTGATGCGACGGAAAGCGACAGGTCGAGGCTGGAGTTTCGCGGCGGTTGCCCTGCTGGCGGCGGGCTGGGCTGGCGCCAGCGGCTGCGCCATCGTCAGCTTCGGGCCGAGCCCCACGCTGACCCTGGTGCAACAGCAGGCCAACGCGGTTCGCTGGCTCCTCTTTGGCGCGGCAATCCTGGTGCCGGCGGCCGCCTGGCTCGGTTGGGCTTGGTCGCGGCGGCGGTGCGGCGTCCGCTCCTGGATGGTGCTGCTGGCGTGCGAATCGGCTGCGCTGGGCGGGGCGGTCGGCGCGTGGAAATACTTCGAGCGACGGACCACCGCGGCCGCCGCAGCCACGATTTGGGTGGCGGTGTCGTCCGGGCCGTACGGCACGAACTTCGTGGCGCTGCCGGCCTCGCCGAACGCCTCTGCAGCGCCGCCGACAAGCGGGACGCCTTCGCTCGACACCGCGCCTGATCCGGCGGGACTCAAAGAGACGCCAGAATAGAGCCGGGCCCAGTGCGGCGAAGCGCGAGGTTAGCGCCGCCGCTCACGACCGACGATCGGCGGCCGCCGGCCGCAGTCGCTTCACTTCCCCTTCCAGGTCGGCGATGCGCTCTTGGAGTTGCTCGAGCACCGGCGCGATCTGCCGCTGCGAGAATCGTTGATGGATGTGCTGCGGGCAGTTCACGTCCCACGCTTTGACCGAGAAGAGAATAACCCGTTCGACCTTGCCTGCGTATTCGGGATCGCGGAGGCGATTCTCGAGCGCGGCATCGCCTTCGATCACTTTCGCCGTGCCCCAGACCTTCACCCGGCGCTGATTCGCGTAGTCCATGAGGAACAAGAATGCCTGATCATTCTCGGCGAGGTTGCCGAGCGTGATGTATTGGCGGTTGCCGCCGAAGTCGGCGAACCCGAGCGTATGCTCGTCGATCACCTTCAAGAAGCCGGGCGCGCCGCCGCGGTACTGGATGTACGGCTGTCCGGCGGCGTTCGCCGTGCCCAGGTAGAACATGTCCAGCCCGGCCAGATACTCGGCTAGTTCGGAGGTGACGGTCGTCTGCCAGCCTTCGCCTTGCTCCATGCGGGCGTAGTTTTTCCGCGAGCCTTTCCGCTGCTGAACGGCCTTGACCGACGGCGAGAAGGCGATGTCGCTGGGAAACTCGAACTGATCCGAAGGGCTAACGGTTGACACGAACACGCTCCTTTGTCGGCCGCGCAGCTCCAGCACCGACCTGCGCGAGTGCTCTGACCCACCGATTAGATGCGTGCTTTTCGAGAAAGTCACGCACGGGCGATCGTCACCTGGGTCGGCGCCCGCGAGTTCTGAGATCTTCATTCCGCGATCGGAAACCGCTCCACCAGCGCCGCCAAGAACTCTCCCAACCGCTCGGCCGCCTCTTCGGCCCGGTTCCGCAGCCGCCAGAGGTCGGCCGCGCTCTGGGGGCGGCGGACCAAGGCGCCCAGCGCCGCGCCCGCCTGGGCGGCCGTCGAGCGTTGCCGCAGCAAGCGTTCCACCTCGCGGGGCAAGTCCTCGTCGGCCGTGTCGCAGATCACCCGCGCCGCCACCAGCGGCGTCTGGGCCGCCTGGCAGGCTTCGGCCACCGCCAGCGTTTCCATGTCGACCGCCAAGGCCCCGTGCGCTCGCCCGAGCGATCGCTTCTCTTCGGCCCGCCCTACCACCCGGTCGACGGTCAGCAGGCTGCCGGCCCGCACCGGGTTGTCGCCGCTCGGCTCGTAGTTGAGCCGCAGCGACAGCCATCGTCCCTGGGCATCGCCAACGCGGTCGACCAGCAGCAGATCGCCGTGCTGCAAGGCCGGATCGAGCCCGCCAGCCAGTCCCGCCGAAAGCACACACCGCGGCCGGTGCCCTGCGAGCAAGGCCGCCGTCGCCCGGCGGGCGGCCGGCTGTCCCGGGCCGCTCACGATCACGGCGATCCGCCGCCCGGCCAGCATGCCGAGCTGCACACGCACGCGATCTCCTCGCACCTGTGAAGTCTGCTCGAGCCGCTCGACCAGCCCGCGCGTCGGCCGACTGCTGCAAGCCGGCTTGCAGCCCGCCGAGCGCCGCCTTCTGTGCGGTCGAGCGAAGGTAACCTGCGAGGAGGGAGCGGAGCACGAGAGTTCAAAGACCTGGCGGCCGCCCCAGTTGCTTCACAGGTTTACTCGCTGGCCCGCCGCCGGTGGGCCCAGGGGACGGTCGCCCGCAGTACGTGCAGATCGAGGAACCGGTCGATCGCCTTGTCGGAGAAGCCGCCGCGGAGGTTGAGCAGCTTGGCGCCTTGCTCCTCGGTCGGGGCCTGGATCAGCACCACGCTCGAGCGGTAGTCTTCTTCGCTCTTGGCCCCCTCGAGTCCACGGTAGCGGGCCAGCCGCCGGTAGAGCCGGCGGGCGTCGGCCAGGGCCCGGGCCTGCTTGTTGCCCACCAGAATCTCCACGTTCACCTGCCGCTGCACGGCCGGGTGCCCCAGCGCCTCCCCGATGCCGAAGCCTTTGTAGTCCCACTGGGGCGAGATCAGCACCACGGCTTTCACGTCTTGCCCTTGCTTCAGGTTGGGCAACTGCGGAAAACTCCAGTCGCGGGCGGCGAAGTTGATCGCCACGCTCGCCCCGAGGTCGCAGCCGACCAGACAGAGCTTTTCGATGTTCAGCTTCTCGGCATCGTTCTCGGTGACGAGAAACTTCTTCACCGCCTCCACGTCGTGCGCCACCATGGCCGCCAGGTCTGGGAGCCGCAGATCCTCAGGCACGACCTTGACGGTGCGCCCCGCGGCGTCGCGCATCGCGGCGCTTTCGCCATGCCCCCGGAGGTCCGGCGCAATGCAGGCGTAGCCGCGGCGCTGCAGCTCCTGGGCCAGCGGCAGGAAGTCGAGCCGATTGCCGCCGAAGCCGTGCAGCAGGATCACCGGCACGCTGTCTTTGCCGCGGAGGCCGGGGTAGTAGGTCGCCTTGATCACCTGGCCGTCGTGCGTCGTCAGGCTGACGACTTGTGGCTTGGGAATCGCGTCGGCCGGCAGCGGCGGGGCCTTGGGCTGGGCCCAGGCCAGCGAGGGAACGAACAACAGACCGCACAGAGCGGCCCTTCGGGCCAGGCGGCCGCCAGCCGATGAACTGACCGACCGCAGAACCGAACCCGCAACGCCCATCGGCCAAACCTTTGCAGAACAAGCGAGCCCGGCGCTGAACGGCGCCATGCCCGCGGCAATAATCGGGGAGAACGCAACCGCGGCGATTCGCCGGCGTCCATGCCCGAAAAAGGCCGTCTTGCCCTGCTAGCCATGCTACGTAGCGGGGCAGCGGGGAGTCAACGCGGTGGTCAAGGCGGGGAGGCGGGGGCGGCCAACCGGCGTCACGCCTCGGGCGTGTACCCCAGCACGATGTCGAAGCGGGCGGCGAGCTCGCCGACCTTCGATTCGGGGATCGGCTGGAAGTCGATGATCACCGACTCGCGAGCCTGCTTGTCGCGGATGCCGCGGAGCACGCCGTCGCTCTCGTTGAGGGGTTCCCCCTTTACGTAGCACTGCGTGGTGACCTTTTCCTGACCTTTTTTCTTGATGGCGAAGTGGATGTGCGGCGTGCGGCCGGGGTAAGGCACCGGCTTGATGGTGCGGAAGTAGTACTCCCCGCTCGAACCAGTCGTGAAGCGGCCGAAGCCCTGAAAGTGCTTGTCGAGCGTGCCGCGGTCGCCGCCCCCGGAATGCAAGTAGATTCCATGGTTGTCGACCTGCCAGATCTCCACCACGGCGTTCCGCACCGGATGGCCCGACGAGTCGAGAATGCGGCCCGACAGGTGGGTGATCTCTCCCACCGCCGGCGAGAGGTCGTCGTTGACGACGATCAGGTCGTTGTCGGTGTCGAGCGGCAGCTTGTCGGGGTAGAAGGGCCCCTCGGTCTGCTCGGGGGTGCGGAGCAATTCCTCGGCGAAGGTGCCCCGCGCGGCCAGCGCCGTTGCGCTCCAGGCCAGGCCGCCGAGAAAATGCCGACGATTCACACCAAACGCGGGCCGCGACATGGGAGCGCACTCCGAAAACAAGGGTGGGATGGGGGCGAACGACGGCGCGAGCCCCGCGTTTTGCCCACCCTTCTAGGGTCGCAAAAGCGGGCACGATGCCGTCGAACCTCTTCGCCGGCCCCCATTCTAACTCGGCGGCGCAGACTGCAATACGTTCGTGGGGGACAGGGGGCCCAAGGCCTCAGCGATTGAAGATGCCGAACAGCCCGGTCGCGTACCAAATGCCGTTGCCGCCGCGCTTCATGTCGTAGCCAAAGAGCCGGTGGCGGCCACGGACCGCCTCCCAATGCCCTGGCGACTGTCGCCAGCAATGCACACAGTCCTCGGCGGCCTCGACGAGGCTCTGCCCCGGCCAACTCTCGGCCACTACCTCTTGGGCCAGGAGGCCGCCGGGAAGGCTGGCGTTGATCCGCTGGAAACGGTAGTCCCAGTCATGGTGTCCCTGGACGCCAATCGACGCCTGGTGGCTCGAGTGGCTCTGCGCCTCGCCCAGCAAGAGGGGGGAGGGGCTGCCGCTGGTGCTGGCCGGCCGTTCGGGGTGGGCCCGCACGGCGAACACCATCGTCCGCTGGGTGAGCGTGCCTGGGGGAAGGTCCAAGATGATCTGCAGCCGCTGCGAGGCGAGGTACGTGCCCGGGCGGAAGGGGTAGGCGAACACGACCTGGCCAAAGTGAGCCTTCCCGTGCGACTGTAGATCGACGACGGCGATTCCTTGCCGGCCCAGCATTTCGGCGAAGGCCGGGTGCCGCACCACGGCGGTCGGCTGCCCCCCCACGGTGGTCTCGGCCGTCAGCGGCAGCTTGGCCAGCACATAGCGCTCGAGCTGGGCCTGGATCGCCGGCTCGGCCAGAGATTTCTGCTCGAAGGCGCCCCGGACACGGTCGCCCTCGGGGCCGTGAAAATAGATCAGTAGCATCCGCCCCGACGTTTTCGCTTCTTCCCAGGCAGAGGCGTAGTCGGTGTGCCAGCGCGGGCCGGACGGCTCCGAGTCTTGGGCTCGAACAACACTGGACAGACCGAGGACGAGCACGGCGACGAGCGCCGGCAGTGAGTGGCGAAGCATGGGCGGTTTCCCTATCGCTGCGACGTCGATGCAAGCACGTCTGGCCGGCGAAGGGCTGGCCATTGCAAGCATGTTCAAGTGGGTTAGATGAGGGGTTTTTAGCGACCACGTGCCCACTGTTTCAACCGGTTAGGAAAATTGGGAAAGAATTGGGGTTGACAGAGGAGCCCCAGAGGCTTCGGCAGCACCGAAGTTCCGGCAAGGTGGGGGAAACGGAGAAATTCGCCGTCCGGGTGGTTTTCGCCCCGAAATGCTTTGGCAACCCCTCCCGCGCGGCCCGACGAAGTGGTATCTAGGAGGGCTGCGCCGACCGACCCAATTGCGCAAGGCTTGGCTCTATGCCCCGCTTTGGCACGAGGTTTGGACGTTCACACCAGGCACGCCCGCTTGGCGCTCAGGAGCCCCTCTCAGGATCTTCAAGGAGTTGATTCAATGACCTTCCGCCGACCTTTCGCCCGCCAAGCGCTGCTGGGCGGACTGCTGGCCGTGGCCGGCCTCGGGTTGTCCGCCGCCGCGCGAGCCCAAAGCCCCGCGCCGGCGGAACAGGTTCGCACCGCGCTGGCGGAGCTGAACCGCTACCTCGGTACGGGACCGAACGCCGAGGGGTGGAAGAAATACGTGCGCGAGCGCGAGCTCGCCGCACAGCTCGCGCGGGGAGATCAGGCCGACTGGAACGTCGTTTCGGCTGCCGCCGATCAGCTCAACTCCAAGATGCCCGGCCTCGAGCGGCCCCCGTTCCAAAAGCTGCGCCTGGCGGTGGCCGCCTGGGCGGCCCAGCTTCCGGCGCCCGCCGCAGGCGACTTGCCGGTCATCGCCCGTGAGACGGGCAAGAACGTGACGCCGATCACTCAGGCGGAAGTCCGCCACGCCAGGCAAGAAGTGCAAACCGCGGCGACCCAACTCGACCGAATGCTAGCCCGCAGCCCGCGGAACGCTCCCGGCTGGAAGGCGTATCTGCAGTGGAACGATCTTCAATCGCTGCTTTCGGCCCCCGAGCCCGACCAAGAAAAGCTTCGCGCCATTCTAGGCCGTCTCCGCGGCGACGCGCCCGGCCTCGAGGCGCCGGAGTTCGTCCGGCTGGGCAATGCACTCGAAGTCTACGGCGACCTGGCCGAGGCCCGCGGCAACGCCAAATTCCTCGAACAACTCGAGCAGGAGTTCGAAACGGTGGCTCAGGGGCTCGAGAAGCTGGCCCAGGGTCCCGACGCGGCCACCGCCGAAGAAGTGGGCCTGCGGCTTGGCTACCTCACACGGCTGTCCCGCGGCGGACCGCTGGTCGCCGCGGTGCGACGTGTCTACGGCAAGCCGAACTTGCTCATCCAAGCCAGCGAGCCCTTGGTGGCCGCCGGCATCGACGCCGATGTCTCCGAACGCGCCCCGGTGACCGACGTGATCAACGGCACGCGCATCTCCGGCACCGGCGACACCCGTGGCCGCATCACCCTGCAGCTTCGCCCGAACGCCAAGCAGGCCTGGATGGAAATGCTGTTCGGAGGGCAAACGCTCACCTCGACCGTGGGAGTGAACGGCCCGGCCACGATCCGCAGCTCCGGCGTCACCAACTTCAACGCCCGCAAGCTGCTGTCGCTCGACGAGCGCGGCTTCAAAGCCGGCCCGGCGACGGCCGCGGCCACGATGTCGAGCCAGATCACCGGCATTGGCGCCGGCGGAGGCGGCGGTATCCGCGGACGCATCACCCAGCAAACGGTCCGCGAGCGGGTGTACTCCGGCAAGCCGCAATCCGACGCGATTGCCCGGCAGCACGCGGAGGATCGCGTACGGGAGCGGTTCGACAATCGCGTGAAGAATCAGTTGGCCCAGAGCAATGAAAGCTTTCAAAAGAAGTTCCGCCAGCCGCTCGAACAGGAACAGGCCTATCCGCGGAAGATCGACTTCCACACTTCGGACAAGAGCCTGTTCGTAGCGGCGGTCGAGGCGAACGACGAGCAACTCGGCACGCGCAGCGACGCCCCCGAGTTGCCGCAAGGGCTCGATCTGTCGACCGTGGTCCACGAAACGACGATCAACAACATGGCCGCGGCCATGCTGGCGGGCGAACGTCGCACGCAGGCCGAAATGGAGAAGGAACTCACCGAGATGTTCGGCAAGCTCCCCAAGAAGATGCAGGAGCGCAAGGGGGACGATCCGGAATGGACGATCACGTTTGCCCGGCAGCGCCCCATCACCGTCGACATCACGGACGGCAGCCTGGTGACCATCACGCTGCGGGGCGAGAAGTTCGAGGGAGGGGACAACGATCTGCCCGCCTTCAACATCACGGCCAAGTACAAGCTCGAGCGCGATGGCGAGGTGCTCAAGGCCGTTCGTCAGGGAGATCTCGAGGTGGTGCCCCCTGACTTCACCCCCGGCGAAGGCAACCGATTGACAAGCGGCCAGGCCGCCGCGGCCAACACGCTCCGCAAGCGGTTCGACAAGGTCTTCGAGCCGGAGATCGTCACCGACCCGCTGATCCTGCCAGGCAAGTGGCGCAAGGCCGGCGTCATGGGCCTGGAGATGGTCGACACCGCGGGGGACTGGGTGCGGCTGGGTTGGAACCGCACGGGGCGCCCCGCGCCCCCGGAAGAACCCGAAACGACGGCCCGCCGCCCGTAGGCGTCGGCCCGTTCATAGCAACCGCAACCCTCCTCGGAGCCCCATCATGCAGTTGGGCCTAGTCACTTACATGTGGGGCGCCGAGTGGGATTTGCCCACGCTGTTGCGCAATTGCCGCGACACCGGCTTCGAGGGAGTCGAGCTGCGGACGACGCACAAACACGGCGTCGAGCCCACTCTCTCGGCGGAGCAGCG
>JBGAPH010000006.1:0-200064 GCA_044221365.1 Pirellulales bacterium | reverse complement strand
AACGCCGGCCGCTCGCCAGGACCGCTACTTCGCACTCAAGAGTTCCCGATACACCGCCGCGTGCCGCTCGACCATCCGCTCCACGGTGAATTCGGTCAGCACTCTTGTCTTTCCAGCCGCGCCCAACTGCGCCGCCAGCGCCGGGTCGCCCAACAGCTCGTGCAGCCGCTTGGTGAACCCTGGCACGTGCCCTACCCGCACCAAGTAGCCCGTCTGGCCGTCGACCACCACGTCGCGGTTGCCGGCAATGTCGGTCGCCACCACCGGCACGCCGGCGGCCATCGCCTCGAGCAACACGTTGGGCATCCCCTCGTATTCGCTGGCCAGGCACACTACGTCAAAGTGCGGCATGAACCGCGCCACATCGCCACGCTCCCCCAGCAGATGCACCCGGTGTTCGAGTTCGTTCTGGGCGATGTAGCGCTCGAGCCGCGGGCGAAGCGGGCCTTCGCCGAGGATCAGCAAATGAAAATCTTCGCGGAGGATCTTGAGCTGATCGGCTGCCCACACCAGGTCGCTCATCCGCTTCTGCGGCCACAAGCGGCCCACCGCGCCGATCAGCTTGGCGCCGGCGGGCAGGCCGAGTTCGGCGAGCAACTCGGCGCGCGATTGCGCCACGGGCGGCGCCGGCTCGATGCCGTTGGGGATGATGCGAAACAACTCCGCCGGCAGGCCGTGCCCCGCATAGAAATCGCGGACGCCGCTCGAGTTCGTGAGGATCGCCGCGCTGCGGCGGGCAAGGCGGCGGTCGATCGCCAACTCGTGCCAGCGCTTCCACGGGTCGATCGACCGCTCGCCTCCCACCACGCACTTGACGCCGGCGGAGAGCGCCGCCGACCGACCATAGGCATTCGCGGCGAAGATCCAGGTATGCACCAAATCTGGCTGCAGGTCGGCGATGTGCCGCTTGAGCCGCAGCCAGGCCGCGGGGTCGAGCTTGCCGCGCTTTTCGATGCAGGTGTAGGGAACGCCGGCCGCGTCGAGCCGTTCCGCCAGCGGCCCCAATCGTGTGAGCAGACAGACATGCACGTCGAACTCGGGGCGCGGCAGGCCCGCCGCCAGCAGCGTGAGTTGTTTTTCGGCCCCGCCGCGGTCGAGCGTCGGAATGACTAACAGCACACGCGGCATCGGCAGGCAATCGGCTCGCGGGAAAAGTGTCAGCGGGTCGGCCGATTGTCTCTTGCCAGCGGCCACGAAAAAAGGGGAGGCCGGAGCAGTTTCCGGCCTCCCCTGGAATCGGCAGCGAGTAGCTTTCCGGGCAGGGCAGGTACTCCCTACCCGTGGTCGCGCTACTTGGTCTCGGTCTCGAGCTGGGGCAGCTTGGCCGCGAACTTGGCCGGGTCCTTCTCGAAGGCCTTGGGGCAGTTGCCGCAGCAGAAGAAGACCTTCTGGCCCTTGTACTCGGTGACCTTGGTCACGTCGATGTCGGCGCCCGACACCGGGCACTTGTTCTGCAGGGTGAAGCCCTTCTTGAAGGCCTCGGGGCCGAAGACGAGCGCGAGCAGATCGGCGCCCTCGGTCTTCTCGGCCTTGCCCTGACACTTCTCACAGCAGAAGGCGACCTTCACGCCGGCGACGTCAACGGTCTTCTCCGGGTTCAGCTTGGCGCCAGAGATCGGGCAACCGACCTGCACGATCTGCTTGGTCTGCAGCAGCTGGTGGGCGGCCTTGGTCATGAACTTGGCCGGCTCTTCCTTGAAGGCCTTGGGGCAGTCTTCGCAGCAGAAGAAGAGCTTCTTGCCCTTGAACTCGATCATGCCTTCAGCCGTGGCGTCGTGATCGGAGACGATGCACTTGACGCCCTTGAGGTCGATCTTGTCTTCCTTCTTCTCGTCGGCGGCGTAGGCGAAGCCAGCGACTGCCAGGGCCAACGCGGCCAGAACGAAGCGAGAGGCTTTCATGGTTTGTTTCCTTGGTGACTGGGAAGCGGATGAGGAAAGGACGGGGGAAATGTCGAAGCGAGCGGCGCACCGATCGAAAACCGGGCGCGCAAGACGCGAGCGCAACAGGGCGCGCTCAAGAAGGGCGGATCAGATCCGCCAGACGCAAAGCCGAGGCAGCAGCGCTCGTCCTGCCAGAGGCGGCGGAGCCAGGCCATGCAAGCCAAATCCGGCAGCGTCGGCGCCAGCAATCGTCCAGGCATCGGCTGGAGCGAGTTGAGCCAGCAGCAAGAGCTCGTTCTGCGCGCCCGCGGGACGAGCCGGCGCGGGAACGGAGGGCACAGGATCGCTCGAGCCGGAGCAACAGCAGTTGTGCAGGCCGGCGAGCGCGGAAAGTCTGACGCTGGCTGGCTTGGCGTTTGGACGCTG
Source organism: Pirellulales bacterium (assembly GCA_044221365.1). Taxonomy (GTDB): domain Bacteria; phylum Planctomycetota; class Planctomycetia; order Pirellulales; family JBGAPH01; genus JBGAPH01. The sequence continues at coordinate 197,755 of JBGAPH010000006.1, read as the reverse complement.
GGCGCAGCAACCGCGGCTGACCGCTGCCGCCGCTTCGCGCTTCCGGCAGCAGGCCGACTTCGCGCTCTGCTCGCGCTGAGCCGCGGCGGCGCAGCAACCGCAACAAGCTCGCGCAGTCTTTCCTTCCGCGCCGCGGCAAGCCGATGCCAGCGCGCCAACCGGCTGCAACAGCAGGCCAAGGCCTACCAGGCAGACGGTCGACATGCGCATTGCACGGCGTGCGAACACGGGCACAGGTCCCACAAAGGGTGTGGCGAAACGACCCGTAGTATCGGCCTTTGCGGATACTACGGTCAAGTGAATGCGGGTGATGCTTTCGGTTTACTTGGCTTCGCCTTACTTGGCCGGGGGCTCATCCCCCGTCAGCGGCTTGATGCGGATGTTCTTCCAGCGGCACTTGGCCCCCTTGGGCCAGCCGCTGCCGCCATGTACCTGAACGGCGATATGCCCTTTGCCGCCAAGGGTTTCGGCCACCTCTTCGCGATCGTAGTTGGGGCCGTCGAAGGTCTTGCCGTTGAACTCGCTCACCTTCACTCCGTTGAGCCAGGTGGTGATCCGCGGCGGGTTGCCCACCATGCGGACCTTGGCGGTGTTCCAGTCCCCGACCTTCCAGGCCTTGAGCCAGTCCTCGCCCGAGATCGAATAGGCCGGGGGGAGGACCGTGTTGTTGCGCGTCGTGGTCAACTTGAGCAGCCGGTCCTGGCCGTCGTACACGCCGTCGATGTTGAAGGGGCGGTTGTTGAAGCCGCCGACCCCTTCGCCGTAGATGTGTCCCACATTGCCGGCGTCGTGGTAGTCGACCATCATCTGGTAGCAGCGCCCCTGGTCGTCGCTGCGGAGGAACAGGCCGCTGCAGATGCCCCAGTCGGGCTTCATGTCGATCAGCAGTTCGAAATCGCCGAACTCAGCGTCGGTGAGCAGAATGCCGCCGTTGCCGCTGCCGGGCGGATCTTGTTGCCCCACGATGGCGCCGTCTTCGACTTCCCAAATGCCGCCTGTGCCGTGGCCGATCTTGGCCGGGTTCTTGTGCCAGCCCTCAAGGGTTTTGCCGTCGAACAGTTCGATGTAGCCCTCGGCGTCGGCCTTGGGGTCCGCCGGGGCTTGAGCAAGCGCGAGAGAGGGCAGCAGCAAAATTGCGGCCGCGGCGGCGAAGCCAGGGAGCGACATGAGTCGAGTCTCGGGTGCAAGGAGGGAGTCGGGCCGGGCCGCACGCAAAGGCTCTGCGGCCCTACAAGTGTAGCAACTTTGCCGGGCGGGAAGTCGGCCGCCCGGCGAGCCGCGCTCCAAGTGGTTCCGCGTTCGCCACTTGGGGATATAATCCCAGCCCCCTGCGAACGCCGCGCGAGTGCGCAGCCTGTCCGACACGAGTGATTCAAGCGTGCCTCCCCCCAACCGTCCCGAATGGCTGCTCCCCGCCGGCGTCACTCGCGGTCTCTGGGACTACGTACAAGCGGAGCACATCGCCTGGGACTACGACGAATACCACGCCTACAACAGCCTGTTCGACTTCGACCAGGCGGTGCTGGCCGAGCACTTCCGGCCGCCGGGTCTCGTGGTCGACCTCGGTTGCGGCAGCGGCCGGGCGCTCGCGCCGTTGGTGCGGACCGGACTCACGGGCCTGGCGGTCGATCTGTCGGCCGAGATGCTGGCCGTGGTGGGCGAAAAGGCTGAGGCCGAGGGGCTGCGTATCCATCGCGTGCTGGCCAACATCGCCGAGCTCGACGCGGTGCGCGAGCACGTGGCCGACTACGCCATGTGCATGTACAGCACGCTCGGCATGGTGCGCGGGCGAGACAACCGCCAACGGGCGCTCGGCCACGTGCATCGCATCCTCAAGCCAGGTGGACTGTTCGTGCTGCACGTCCACAACGTGTGGCGCAATTTGCACGACGCGCTCGGTCGCCGCTGGATGGCCAGCCACTTCGCGCGGCTGGCGCTGGGGCGCGATCAGGAACTCGGCGACAAGTTCTTCGACTACCGCGGCATCCCGCAAATGTTCCTGCACGTGTTCACGGCCACGGAATTGCGCAGCGCGATTACGTCGGCCGGGTTCGAAATCGTCCGCTGGATTCCGCTCGACACCGAGCGCCGGCATCCCCTGCGGGCGCCCTGGCTGGCCAGCCGCTTGCGGGCCAACGGCTGGATCGTCGTGGCGAGGGCGTTGAAGGCCTGAAGTCTGCCGCGCCCGTCCGCGCTAGGCGGCGGCAGCCGTCGACAGCCAGTCGTCGGGCAACTCATACCCCAGGGCTCGGTAGGCCACGACGGCCTCGGGGCGCAGCATCGTGCGAATGACCTCCGTTTGCCAGGCCTCGAAAGCACGCGGCCGGCGCCCCGCCAGCGACACATGGGAGTTCGGCGCACCTTGCGTCTGCGCCCAGGCGAGATACCTATCGTGCGTTTCGACCTGGCCCCCTGAGATATGGCGGATAAAGGCTCGCAAAGACAGCGGGCAAGTCGAAAGGTCTTCGAGCCGAAACAGGGGAAACAACTCCTGTTCCTCGATCCCGGCGTTGAGCATGTTCACCGCGTGGACGAACATCAGGCGGTCGTAGCTACGTACGTGGTGGGCGATGCGCTCATAGCCCCAGAGCGACTCCACGTACTCCATGTTGGGCCAGGCCGCCGCCGAGTAGTGGTTCGTCTCGAAGAGGGCCAATTGCGACCGCAGCCGCGGCGCGGGCGACCGCACCAGCCCCGCGCAGCGGAACCGCGTTCCGAAGCGGGCCCTCAGCCGCGGCACGCTCGTGCGGGCCAATCCATGCACCTCGCCCGCCAGCGGCAACCCGGCCCCCATGCGCTCGACAGCCGAGAGAATCTGCACGTCGTCGAGCCGCTCGGACACGCCCTCGCCCACTCCGAGGCAAAACCGCAGGGCATGGACGCAGAAGACATCGGGGTGGCCGTTGAGCACCTGGGCCAACCATTTTGTGCCGGCACAGCCCCACGTGATGACGGCGAAGAGGCCGGGAGGTCCAGGTTTATCGCTCAGCGCGGCGGCCTGGCGGACCTTGCCGCGCGGTTTCCGATCCGCCGCGATGGTGGTGTGGCTCGACATGAGTTGGCCCTCATGGGAGTCGTGTGAGCCCGCGCCGCCACAGCACGGCCTCTGCCCTCGGCTTTCCTGCGAGAATCTCGTCCGTCGTCGGCCGCCCAGGGCCGCGAAGGCTGCCGGCGGAGGCCAAACGTCCGCCCGGCCGAATACGGTAACCCACCTATCGGATACAGGCCGCCCACCGCGTGAGGCGAAACGTAGTGCGCTAGCCAATGGGGCTGGAAATCAGGCCACACGCTCGATGGAGCTGCATGACGCTGCGGGCGAGGCGGGGCTGGCGCCGTGGGCGTGCCCTTGAATACCCGGCCGAGCAGAGGGCATCGAGCCACGGGCCTCGAGCCGCCCTGTGAGTCGCTCGAATGCTAGCACGGCCACGCCGGTCAGCAGCGCCGCCGCGAGGGTATACGCCATGGTCCCCAACGACAGAATCAGCCAACCTCGCGGCGGCCGACCGGCGGCGAAACCGCGGCCCACGTCGTGCGCCACTTCGAACAGCATCGGCACGCATGGCGACCACAGGAGATCCATGCCCCCCGTGCGTCCCGGCCGGGCGATCGGAAAGAAGAGCATCAGGTAACCGCCCCCCACGAACAGGCACGTGGCCACCGCGCCCAGCATGGCGCGCAGCGAGTTCCGAGTCGCCAGCGAGAAGAGCAGGCCTACCGCCGAGACAAACCAGCCAACGAGGAGAAACAGCGCGGCGGCGGTCGCGGTTGACAAGAGTTGAGCGGGCCGGAACCAGGCCCCCAAACTCCAGATGACCACGAGCGCCCCGAGCAGCCAGCGCGCCGCGTAAAGGTTTCCCGCCAGCTTTCCGAGGACGATCTCGCCGCGCGAAACAGGCAGGCTGAGCAGCGTGTCCCAGGTGTTGCGCTCGCGCTCGCCGGCCACAAGGCTCGCGCCGCGCGAGGCCAGCCACAGCAGCCCGAAGCAGGCCAGCCAATTGCATGCCCCGGCGCTGAACTCGAAGTAGTGGCTAGGGCCTTTGGAGATTCCCGCCACGAAGGCGCTCACCGTCGCGGCCAGCAGCGAAAGCGCTCCGAGCGCGAACGTGAACCTGCCCAGCGGCCCCAGGCGATCGGTCGCCCGCTCGGCGAACATTTCCTTCCAAGCCAGCGGCAGCGTCGCCCAAACCGAGCGCCGCCAACTGGCCCAGGCCCGATGCCCTCGCCCGTGGTCGAGCGTGGCCAAGTGGCCCCTGCGGAGCGTCAGCACTGCCAGCGCCAAGCACACCGCCGCGATCACCAATTGATTGCGGGCGAGGAGCAGCGTGCCAGAGAGAACGTCGCGCTGGCGCGTGGGGTCGCCGTAAAGATGGCCGGCCAAACTCCAGAACGGGTTTGCTTGGCGAAGGAGCGCTGCGGCGCCGGCCAGCCAGCGATCGTGAAATCCTTGGAACCAGCTCGAGGCGTTTCGCCAGGCCTGCATGCCCAGCGGCAAGAGCAGCAGCCCCAAGACCACCAGATAGGCGCTCGCCACCGCCGGCCGCAGCCGCGCCGACCACACGGAAAGAAGCAGGGCAATTGCCGACACGGTGAGCAGAGTGCTGAGCGTAGCCAGCACCACCGCCGCCAGCGATTCCGGCGCGATGCCTCCCATGATCATGGCCGCGGCCAGCACGGGCAGCCCCGCCAGCACCACGAACGTCAGGTGCAAGAGCCGCACGCCCAGCTTGCCCCCCACGATCTCGCCGTTGCGCAAGGTGGTGGTGAACAGATGGTCGAGAATGCCGCGCTCGCGGTCGCCGGCGATCGCGCTGGCCACGAGCGCGGGCCCCAGCCCCACGACCACGAGCAACTGCAGCCAGGCGAAGTTGCTGAAGAACGCCCCGGCGAACCGCGATACCGCTTGCAGCGTGACGACGTCCCCTTGATCGGAGAGCCGCTCGTAACTCGCCCAGAGCGTCCAGGCCAGCACGGAGACGTACCCGGCCCGCAGCGCCAGCACCCACGGCGGCCGCGCCGTCGTGACGAGTTCCAGGCGAAACAGCGGGCCGAGCATACAGGCGGCGGAAGCAGAAGATTGGTCGAGCAGGGCTCCTACGAATATGCCCGCCCGACAACCGCGTTGGCAACCGCGCGCCGCCACACGTCGGCAGTCCCGCCCGCGAATTACGAGTTCACGGCGGTCTTTTCCGGTTGCCCGCGGCGGCTGGAAGTCAGCATGCGGTCGGTCGAGGGCTCGAAACGCCCGGCCGAAGGCGCCGACGCCTGTCCCGCTTGGCGCCACAGCCGCCCTAGCGACGCCCACAGGCTGGGGCTTTCCGTCTGCCGGTAAGGAGAGTTCGCCGGCAGTTGCGCCATCAAGCGGCGATGCGCGGCGCCCAAGTGGTGGTAGGGGAGCGAAGGAAACAGGTGATGCAGCGCGTGATACCGCAGCCCGACCGGCGCCCAGAGCTCGGCCATCCACAGGCTACTCGGGTAATTCACGCTGTCAAGCAATTGGTCGAGAAAGCTGACTTCCTCGCGGCGGTGAACATAGCGATGCGCCCCCAGCGTCCTCACGTGGTTGAGCAGCAGCACGCAGACGCTGGTGGCGTACGCCTGCGGCAGGAATCCGGGCGGCAGGCGCCCCCATGCGAGGAGCGCCGCGGCGCCGACGAGCGAACCAAACGTCGCCGCCTCCTGCAATCGCCACACGCTCAACTCCCCGCGCGTCGGCAGCGGCCGCACGAACTGCGGGTCAATCACCATGCTCGACGCGTGACGATATGCCCAATGCCGCACGCGCAAGCTGAGCCAACACAACGGCGTGAGCAAGCCGAACCGCATTACTGCCAACAACGGCAACACGAACGGCTCGCACAGGTAGGCCAGAATCTTCCCTCGCGGCGCCGCAGCGAGGGCCAAGTACTCGCCATCTTCGTGCGTGCCGTACAAGCGCCGCACGTGATGCCGCACGTGGGTGTGGTACGTGAACGATGGCATCAGCAGGGGGATGCCGCAGAGCAGGTTCCAGGCGATGCGGAACGGCAGAAACCGCTTGTCCCGTAGATGCACCAACTCGTGGGTGAAGTTCGCCGCCCGGTAGATCGCCAAAACCGACACGGCAAAGGCCAACGGCGAGAGCATGAGCGCCCAGCCCGTCGGCACGAACAGCGGCCACCGCCGCACCGTCCAAAAGCAGGCTACGCCGAGGACGAGCGAGCCGAGGAAGTCGAGCCAGTAGACGGCCGGCCGCGGCTCGAAGAGATCGTTGACGAGCCTTCGAGTTGCGCCAAGGGAAAACTCTGAGTCCCTCGCCATCGCGACGCTGCGGATCATAGGGGGCTCCCAACGAGCGGGGCAAACGGGCCGCAGGGACGGCGTCTCCCCTGCGATCCGCAAGTTCGATTTACGCCCCAGTCCGAGGGGGCGATATTGGTTATCGGCCGACTTCACTTTGAGATTCTGACGGAGCGGCCGAGTTCCGTCGGTTCTGCCCGGACCATCTTAAGGGCGCTTCGCCCGGGGGCCAGTTGGCCGACCGGAGATCGATCCCCGGCCGCGCAGACAGGGCTCGCGGCAGGGATTTCCCCGACTAAACTTGCGATATGAGTTTGCCGACCGACATCGCCCTTACCGGCTGGGGCGTGGTAAGTCCGCTGGGCGTGGGACGCCCTGCGTTCGCTGCTGCGCTAGCCGAAGGGCGCAGCGGCGTGCGGCTGCTCCAGGCGTTCGACGGGCGGGGCCTTACGTCCCGGCTGGCCGCCGAGGCGCCCGACTTCGAGCCCAAGGCCTATGTCCGGCCGCGCAAAAGCCTGAAGGTCATGTCACGCGACATCCAAATGGCGTTCGCGGCGGCCGACATGGCCTGGAGTCACGCCGGCCTCGCCCCAGGCCTGGTCGATCCCGAGCGCTGCGGAGTCACCTTGGGCGCCGACATGATCATGTTCGAGCTCGAGGAGGCGGCGCCGGCGTTCCGGGCCAGCATGCAAGAAGGGCGCGCACGCCGCGAGCTCTGGGCGCCGCGGGCAATGCCGGAGCTCTATCCGCTGTGGATGCTCAAATACTTGCCCAACATGGCGGCTTGTCACGTGAGCATTGCGCTTGATCTGCGCGGACCGAACAACACGATCTCGGTGGGAGAAGTCTCCAGCCTGTTGGCCTTCGGCGAGGCGGCGCGGGCGATTGGGCGCGGCGGGGCCGACGTCATGCTCGCCGGCGGGACGAGCTGCCGGATTCACCCTACGGTGTTTGCCTTCCGACAACGTTATGAGCTTTCGCGGCGCGAAGACGATCCGGCCGGCGCCGTGCGGCCCTTCGACGCCGACCGCGATGGCCTGGTGCATGGCGAAGGGGCGGCCGTGTTCGTGCTCGAAAGCCGGCGGCACCTCGAAGCTCGGCGGGGCAAACCCCTCGCTTGGCTGGTAGGGCATGCGAGCCATTGCGAGCCGCAGGGCGCCGAGCGCAAGCCGCGCGGCATCGCCCTGCGGCATGCGATCCAATCCGGACTTCGGTCCGCTCGCCTGCAACCTGGACAGTTGGGTTTTGTGAGCGCGGACGGGCGCTCGACCCGCCACGACGACGCCGTGGAAGCCCAGGCGATCCGCGAGTTGCTCGGCGGCGTGGCGGTTACCGCGCCGAAGAGCTATTTCGGGGTGCTCGGCGCCGCGGGCGGGGCGGTCGAACTGGCGGCGGCGCTCGTGGCGTTTGAAACGAGGCAACTCGTGCCGACGCTAAACTACCGGCGCCCCGATCCGGCCTGCCCGGTGAATGTCGTCCGCGAAGCGGGACAACCGCTCGACGCGCCGACCGCGCTTGTCTTGAATCAGGCGCCCACCGGCCAAGCCGCGGCCCTCCTGCTCCGCGCGGGCGACGCCTATTAGGGCCCGCGCCCCGCCCAGCGTTCGGCCAGATGATCGAGTGATTGCGTGACGAGCTCGATCTGCCGCTCGTGGGCCGCCCGCTGCTCGGCCAGAATGCCGCGGAACTGCTCGGTCTCGCTGGCCAGCATCTGCGCGAACGCCTCGCGGTGCTCGGCCAGCATCCGCTCGAAGCTGCCGCGTTCGTCGCGGCGCTCCGCGCGGTATTCGCTCAACAGGTTGGGAAGCGTCCGGCTGGCGGTGTGCCAGGCATACCAGCCCAACACCCCCACGGCGCCGAGTTGGGCGATGGCCGAGCCAACCGCTTCCGCGCCCGGCTCGGCTTGGGACTGAGCCACGAGCGCCCACGCATCGACGAGCAGAACGAGAGCCAAGATTCGCATCGACCACCGGTTGCTCGAGGGCTCGACCGACTCCACGCGTGGCTACCGGCGTCCAAACCAACCGCGCCGCACCGGCCGACCAGAGCCGCTGACCGAGCAACTGCCGTTGGCGCAAGCACCCTCGCTAAAGGTGGCCGCTGGCTGCCTCGATCGGTGGTCGCTGCCGCTCGCCCGGTAGCCACGAGCTCGAAAGAACGACTCGGCCTGATCGCGATATCTCCGCAAGGCAACAAGTTCTGCGGCGCACGAACACCCCTCGCCGCAGGCGCAGGTCGCGGGACTCGGGCTTTTCAGTGCAGCAAGCTGCAACGCGCCGCTCGGCGCCTTCAACTGCGTCGACGACGCCGAGCCGTCCCCCAACGAAACAACTGCAGCCTCGGCAGCTACCGCCGCGGTGTAATCCTCGGCCGCAGCTCGATTGGCCAGGCCAGGCGGGTTGCAGCCCGCCAGCAGCAGCGTGCAGGCCGCCAAGAAGAGAGAGAGCGTTTTCATGGGTTTCGGGCCTCTGGGGTTCGCAACAAACGATTCCGCAACAACGCGTCAGGAACTACACTTCGCCCGTGATCACCAGGCCCGGCGCTCCGGGGTCGGCCGGGGGCATGGTGTCGAGCAGCACTCCCTCGAACACGCCGGGGTTGGCCGAGCGGTTGCCGGCGTCGTCGATGTAGATGATCGAGAGCTGCACCGGGGCGTTTTGATCCCCCACAAAGGCCTCATCGACCAGCAGCGAATCGCTGGGGCTGAACGTGCGGTTGAGCGTGAGATTGTTGCCGATCTTCACTGTCAGCTCGCCGCTGGCCACGTCGCCGTTTTCGGGCACTGGGGGCAACTGCACGTTGAACGTAATGCGGCCTGGCATATCTGCGATCTCCGTGAAAATGGGTGTCGGCCGCTCGGGATCGGGCGGCCGGTGAAAGCGTTTGAGTTGGCGCAGGATCTCGGCCAGCAGCTCGTTGGTCCGCTCGAGCTGCGGCACGTCGACGGTGATCTGCAGGCAAAAGCTCATGCGTCCTACCAGTAGTTGGTTCCGTAGTCGGGGAGCTTCCGCGCCGGGAAGCCGCGGATGTTCGAGAGCACAAAGCTGCCGTCGCTCTTGAGAATGCCCAGCGCATCGTTCGGCTTGATCCAAAACGAGCCGTCGGGCTGCTGGTTCACTTTGGGACCGCCAATCCAGTGGTAGCCCCAGGAGTTTTGCACCAGAAAGAGCGGCCCGCCGTGCTTCTCCTTGGTCTCTTCGCGATCGTCCACCGCCGTCCAGGCCATGCAGTGCGACCACGAACCTTGCCGCCGGGCGATGCCGTCGCTGTCGCGCGTGCTCGAGAAGCCGTAGCCCGAGCAGCAGGAAATGCCATAGCCGTTGGCCAGGGCATCGCGGGCCTGGGCCAGCGGGTCGTTCGCGGGGTCGATGTAGGAGACGGTTTGCACCTGATGCTTGCGCATCTCCTCGAGCACTTTGTCGGGCGGCCCCTTGCTGCCATTGGCGCCGGTCTGCCAGTTGTAGCTCCGCAGATCGAGCCCCAGGTCGGGGTACTGCAACCGCAGCAAGATCCCGCCGCGGCTCTGCACGAACTTGGCCAGCGTCGAGCAACTCGCTCCCTGGCCGCTATGCCCGCGCCCCCAGTAGATCGTTTCGGTGGCCGCGTCCTCGATCCACTCTTCCGGCGCGCCTTTGATGTCGATCTGCACCGCGCGGCTCACGTCGAGCGCATTGCGCGCGCCGTGGCTCACGCAGTCGCCCGTTTTCTGCGCGACCGAGTATTTCTCGCGGCTAAACTTGAGCACCGACAGGAACGGCAGCGAGAGCTTGCCTTCGCCCGTGCCGGCTAGGCCGTAGGCATGCGCTGCGTCCGAGAAGTTGCCGTCGTTCTGCGCGGCGATCTGGTCGCGATCGGCCGGGTTAGGAAACGCGCCGGCGAACCCCTGCGCGTAGATGCGGGCAATGTCGCCGGGCGCGAGATCCACGGCGTCGTGCGGCCAGGCCTGGAAACCACGTGGCAAATTAGGCATAGGGTTATCTTTCACCGCCGAGACGCCGAGGCGCCGAGAGGACAAGGAGCGATCTGATCTCGCCTGATTTTCTCGGCGTCTCTGCGCCTCGGCGGTTCAGTTCTCGTCGGAAACAGGATCGAGCCGCGCGCGTTCACGGCAACGGAACTCGGCCATTGCGAGCGAAATCCGCTCCTCGACTGCCGTCACGAGCGCATCCTCGAGCCGGAGACTTCGTAGCCCCGCGCCGAGCGGCTTCCGCCGTACGAAGAAACGGCCCACGCGGGCGAGCTCGGCGTCTTGGTTGGGTTGCTGCTGGGTCATAGGTCTTTTCCACCACGGAGGCATGGAGGCACGGAGAAATGCAAAACAAAAATCTCTCTCTTGCTCTCTCCGTGCCTCCGTGTCTCCGTGGTTCAATTTCCCCGTTGCTTATTGAAGAAGTCCCACACGGCCGGCGTGGTGGCTGGCATCCACACATGCCCCACGCCTTGCAAGAGCGACACCTGCACGTCGGGGCTCACGGCCTTCCACTTGCCGACCGTCGCTTCGCCCGCCTGATGGTTGATTTTCTGCATCGCCACGCGGCCGACGCCGCCGGCCCAGGGGATGTTCTGGTCGGCCAGGCCGTGGGTGATGAACACCGGCAGGCTCTGCGGCGGCGTGAGTCGATCCCACATGCTGCCCGAGGCCACGGCGATCGCGGCGAACCGGCTGGGGATCTCGCAGCCCAGCCGGTGGCAGAGACAGGCGCCATTCGAGAAGCCGGTCGCAAAGAACTGGGCCACGTTGTAGCGGGCTGCCAGCTCGTCGAGCAGGCGGGCCACGAAGCCCACGTCGTCGACGTCTTCCATCTGGGCCCAGCCGCAGCAGTGCCCAGCGTTCCAGGTCCGCCAGTGGCCCGTCCCCTCGGGATAGGCCACCAAAAAGCCCTGCCGCTCGGCCAAACGAGAGAACTGCGTCTGCCGTTCAAAGAATTCGCCGCTCGTCAGCCCCGCGTGAAAGCCCAGCACCAGGGGCATGGGCTTGCCGGCATAGCCCGAGGGGACGAACACGGTGCACTCGCGCACCAGGCCGTCGTGCGGGATTTGGAAGGTGATTTTTGACATGGCAGGTGTCGGTCCTTTTTCTAACCGCCGAGACGCCGAGACGCGGAGAAATGCAACTTTCTGTGTCGGCGTCTCGGCGGTTCAATTCCCGCCGCTCAAAGCCCAAGCCACGGCCCGCCACGCCGCCGCCGCCCGCTGTCGCAAGGACGCGTCGAGCGTTTTGTTGTCGGTGCCTCCCATCGCCTGCGTGAAGGCGGCGTCGATCGCGGCGCCCATCTCGGGGTGCTTGCCTTTCCAGCCTTGGGCGGTGAAGAGCAGGCCGCCCGCACGGGTGTTGAGCTGGCGCAGGCTGTCGGTAGTTTTCAAAAGGCTGCCGTTGTCCGCCTCGATCAGCTTGGCCTGCGCGAGATAGAGCGGGGCCGCCGCGGCGGCGTCGGCCGGAAAGCCCTTCGCCAAGCCGGCCACCTGCTAGACGATCGATTGCAGATCAGCCGGCGGCGCGAGAACGCTCGGGGCAGGCGCAGGCCCCGGGCCCGGCAGCGGGAAGGGGAGCTTGCCGCCGTTCCCCTTGTAGAGCCCGAACAGCACGAGCCCCACGGCCAGCCAGCGCAGCGTGTAATTGGGTTGATCCATGGGTTTTCGGAGAGCTTGTGGCTTGTAGCCCGTGGCTGGTGGCCAAACACTCTCTGGCAACCGGCTACTGGCTACCAGCTACTGGCTACTCGCCACCTCCCGTTTCACGAGTCGCGGCAGCACCTTGCCGTCGAGCTCGCTGGCCAGCTCGGCCGAGCCGTTGGCGGCGAGCCAACCGGCCAGGCAGTCGTAACAGGCGACCCGCCCTGGCACGGTGGCCATGTCATGCTGGTGGGCGGCCGACTTGCCGAGCTCGTCGACCACGTCGTCGAGCGCCGCGCGGCTCTTGCCGAGCCCCTCGGCCTGCTCGAGCACCTTGGCGGCGCCGTCCTCGAGGGCCTTGAGCGTGGCGGCTGGGAGCGTCCCGCCGCCGCCGGCCAGCTTGTCGAGTCCCAGGAACGACAAGAGCTGCTTGAGCGCGCCCCCCAAGCCGCCGCCGCTGTTGGTCGCCAGCAGCAGCACCACGGCCGCCGCGATCCACGGCCACAGATTGGCCCAATCCACAGATCACCTCATTCGAAGGGCTTGTAGCGGGTGGCTCGTGGCTGGTGGCCAAGCCCGCCTCTGGCTACCAGCTACGGGCCATCAGCCACCGGCTCCTTGGCCACTAGCAGGGCAACGTATCCAGCGCCGCGTGAATCGCCGCCACGTCGTCGGGCCCGAGCTGGCCGTTTTTCACCGCGAGCGTTCCTGCCAGGCGGTTGATGAGACTCACCACGACGTTGATCGCGGTGTCGTTCTCGCTGACCTTCTGCACGCCCAGCACGATCGAATCGTCGACCTTGGTCGGCGTGAGCGCCGCCACGGTGCCTGCGATCGAGAGCGCTGGCGCAAGCAGCGCGCGCAGCTGCGCAGCCGTCATCTTTCCCATGAGAACCCCTTTCCCCGAGCAATTGAGAAGGATCGGCAGGCGAGGAACAACGCGCCTGCGAATCGAAGCTTGCGCGGCAACGACGAGCGTTCGGCCGCGGCGATACGCTCAACTTAGAGAGCTGAGCGGGCTCGAACTAGCTGCGTTCCTGGGCCAAGCTGCCCGGCGGCGCTATTCCGCCTTGGGCGTGTCCGGTTCGTTGATGGTGGCCTGCAGCAGGCGTTTGGGATCTTCGTCGCCGAAGTAGGCTTGAATCGTGTAGGCCTTGAATACGCCGGGCCAACGCCAGATATAGATCTTTCGCGTGCCCTTGGTCACGGTTTCATTGGGTTCGCGGCCGATCAGTTTGGCCACCTCCTCCGGACCTTCGTTCAGGTTTTTGGGAACCTTGGCGAAGGCGGCGTCGGCAGCGCGCCGCGACCGCAGATCGAAGAGCAGCGCCGCGCCCCCCAACACGAGCACGGCCAGGAGCATGATTCGCAGGGGGCTGAGCACCGACGACTGCGAACCCGATTCATTCGCCGCTGCTTCGGACATGACGAGCCACTCCAGCCACCGGGGAAACGAAGGACAGACGCCCTGGCGGAGTGTACTTCCGTCGCGCGCGGCTGACCAGGGTCGCTCGCTGCAGCCGATTGCGGGGCGAAGGGCCGTCGGCCGGAGAGATCGAGGGCTGGCGAGCGACTCGGTGCTTGATTCCCGTTCCTCTCGTCACAACACTAGAAAGCGAAGGACCGAATCGGGCCGCGTTCGTCGCCCGCCAGACTCCCGTCCTGACCGCTACCGCCCCCGAGGTTGTCCGCCATGTCGAGCCCCCTGCCGGCCAGCGAGTGCCTGGACCGCGAATTCCTGGAAATCCGCGCCCGGCTGCTGCAAGCCGCCGCGGCCCTCGACCGGATCGAACGTTCGGAGGGCGACGTTTCCGCCGATCCCCGGCTCGCGCGCATCGGGGAAGCGCTCGGGGTGCTCGCTGGTCCTGGCGTGGATCGGGCCGAGCGGATTCAGTTGATCTTCTCGCGCCGCTACGAAGAGAACTGGAGGACTCAGTTCGGTTTGCGCTCCGCAGCCGGCCGGTCGGCCTAACTCGCGGGCCTATCCCAACCCTCGCCTCGATTGGCCTTGCAGGGGCCTCCTGCCCCTCTATACTTAGGGATTCTCAAAACTCCCTGTTTCGCCCTTTTTGGATACGCGGCGTCATGGCCAAGCAATGTGAGATCTGTGGCAAGAAGCCTGTCATGGGCAACTCCGTGACCATCCGCGGCAAGGCCAAGTACTTGGGCGGGGTGGGCACCAAGGTGACGGGCATCGCCCGCCGGCAATTCCTGCCCAACCTGCAGAACGTTCGCGTGACCGAGAACGGCACGAACAAGACCAAGCGGGTTTGCACGCAGTGCATTCGCTCGGGCGCCATCACCAAGCTGATCCGCGCCCAGCCCTTCAAGCTGCCTGCCCACGAGAAATCGGCCGCCAAGAAGTAGGCGCGAGTTGTTCGTAGCTCGTAGGTTATGCTTCAGCATAACGACTCCGCCGCGCACGTTCCCCAAGCCGCCTCGAGCACATGAGCCTGTCTCGCGCCGAAGTCGAAAAGATCTCGCTGCTCGCGCGGCTTAGGCTGACGCCGGCGGAACTCGACACGATGACGACTCAGCTCGGGGCGATCGTGGGCTACGTAGAGTCGCTCGGCGAGCTCGACACGGAGAACGTCGAGCCGATGGCGCATGCCCTCGAGCTGCGCAACGTGTTTCGCGCTGACGAGCTTCGTCCCAGCCTGCCGCGCGAAGCCGCCTTGGCCAATGCCCCGGCCCACAACCAGCAGTTCTACCTGGTGCCGGCGGTGCTGGGGGACTGACAAGTCTCGCCGGTCGGCCTTCCTGCTGGTAGGTTATGCGTCTGCATAGCCCGACCGCCGCAGAGTTATGCTGAAGCATAACCTACATGGTAGCTGTCGCTCACCTTGGGCCCCCGTGAACGCCCTCATGATCCACGCGTCCGCTAGCGAACTGCACGCTCAGCTTACCGCCGGCAAGGTTGCGTCGGCCGAACTGACTGAGGCGTATCTCGACCAGATCGAGCGGCACGACGGCCGCGTGAAGGCGTTTCTGCGCGTCGATCGCAATGCGGCGCTATCGCAGGCCAAGGCCATCGACGCGAAGCGCGCTCGCGGAGAAAAGCTCGGCGTGCTCGCCGGATTGCCGGTCGCGCTGAAGGACGTGCTCTGCACCGAGGGGCAGCTTACCACCTGCGCTTCGCGAATCCTGGAAAACTTTCGCCCGCCGTACGACGCTACGGTCGTCGCCAAGCTCAAGGCGGCCGACGCCGTGCTGATCGGCAAGACGAACATGGACGAGTTCGCCATGGGGGGCTCGAACGAGAACTCGGCATTTCAGGTGACGGCCAACCCCTGGGACACTACGCGGATCCCGGGCGGCTCGAGCGGCGGTTCGGCCGCGGCAGTGGCCGCATCCATGGCGCCCCTTTCGATCGGCACCGACACCGGCGGCTCGATCCGTCAGCCGGCCGGCCTCTGCGGCGTCACCGGCATGAAGCCCACCTACGGCCGCGTCAGCCGCTACGGGTTGGTGGCCTTCGCCAGCAGCCTCGACCAGGTCGGCCCCTTCGGCCGTTCGGCGGCCGATTGTGCGCTGCTGCTCGAAGCGATCGCGGGCCACGACGACCGCGACTCCACCAGCGTCGACAAGCCGGTCCCCAAATACTCACAAACCGTAACTCAGCCGCTGGCGGGTTTGCGACTCGGCCTCGCGCGTGAACACTTCGGCGCCGGCCTCGACGCCGAGGTCGAAGCCGCCGTGCGTGCGGCCGTGAAGATCTACGAATCGTTGGGCGCGAAGGTCAAAGAGATCTCGCTGCCGCATTCGAAGTACGCCGTGGCCACGTACTACGTGATCGCCCCCTGCGAAGCGAGCAGCAACCTCGCCCGCTACGACGGCGTTCACTACGGCCATCGCACCGACCTGGCGAAAATGGAGGCCGAACTGGCCGCCGAGCGCAAGGCCGCCGGCGCGGCAGCCGCCCAGGTCGACAACGCGCTCGTGCGGATGTACCGCCAATCGCGGGCCGAAGGCTTCGGCCCCGAGGTGAAGCGCCGCATCATGCTCGGCACCTATGCTCTCAGCGCCGGCTACTACGACGCCTACTACCTCAAGGCCCTCAAGGTTCGCCGGCTGATTCGCCAGGACTACGACAAGGCCTTCGAAGAGGTCGACCTCATCGCCGGCCCGGTGTCGAGCAGCCCTGCCTACAAGATCGGCGAAAAAGCGAACGATCCGCTGGCGATGTATCTCGAAGACCTCTACACGGTGAGCGCGAACCTCACGGGCGTGGGGGGCATCGCCTTTCCCTGCGGCTTCTCGAAGTCGGGCCTACCGATCGGCCTGCAGTTGCAGGCCCCGCCGTTCGAGGAAGAGCGTCTGCTGCGCGGCGCGCATATGTTTCAGCAAGCCACTGACTGGCACACGCGGAGGCCCACGCTGCTGTGAGCACGCCCTACGACATCGTCATCGGCCTCGAAGTTCACGTGCAGCTCGCCACGCAGACCAAGCTGTTCTGCGGCTGCAGCACCAAGTTCGGCGCGCCGCCCAATACCCAAACCTGTCCCGTCTGCATCGGAATGCCAGGCTCGCTGCCGGTGATGAACCGGCGGGCCTTCGAGCTCGCGCTGCAAGTCGGCGTGGCGCTCGAGTGCCAGATCGCCCCGTTCACCAAGTGGGACCGCAAGAACTACTACTACCCCGACCTGCCCAAGGGGTATCAGATCAGCCAATACGACCTCCCCTTCAGCGCGCATGGCGGGCTCGAGATCAGCGATCCCAAGGGCAAGATCGCCCCCAAGCGGATCGGCATCATCCGGGCTCATCTGGAAGAGGACGCCGGCAAGAGCCTGCACGACGAGCAGGCAGGCGAAGGGGACAGCCAGATCGACCTGAACCGCACCGGCACGCCGCTGCTCGAGATCGTGAGCGAGCCTGACATGCGGTCGCCGGCCGAGGCCAAGGCCTACCTCACCGAGCTGCGGTTGCTGCTCGTGTATCTCGGCGTCTCCGACTGCAACATGCAGGAAGGAAGCCTGCGGGTCGACGCCAACGTCAACCTGCACATCCCGCAGGCCGGCGGCGGCAAAATCGCGACGCCGATCGTCGAGATCAAGAACATGAACAGCTTCCGCGCCGTCGAGCGGGCTCTGGCCTACGAGGCCGAGCGGCAGTTCGAGGTTTGGAAGGAAACCGGGCAGAAGATCGGCGACGTGCCCAAGCAAACCCGCGGCTGGGACGACCAGGCGAACATCACGCGCGGCCAGCGGCACAAGGAAGAGTCGAGCGACTACCGCTACTTTCCCGAGCCCGACCTGGCGCCGGTCACAGTGTCAGCCGCTGAGATCGAGCAGGCGCGGGCATCGCTCGGCGAACTGCCGGCCGCGCTGCGCAAGCGCCTCGAGGCGACCTACGGCATCACCCCCTACGACAGCGACGTGCTCGTCAACCAAGGGCAGCCGCTCGTGGACTACTATCTCGCGCTCGCCGAGAAATCGGGCGATGGCAAGCAGGCCAGCAATTGGATTCAGCAGGACGTGCTCCGCGTGCTCGGCGAGCGCGGGCAAACGATCGAGCAGTACCCCGTAGCGGCCGACCGCCTCGCGGCCCTGCTCGCGAAAGTGAAGGCCGGCGAGCTCGACACCGGCCGCGGCCGCGAAGTGCTGGCCCGCATGCTCGAGACGAGCGAAACGGCCGAGGCGGCCATGCAAGCCTTGGGCATTGCCGCGGTCGACGAGAGCGTGCTCGTGGAGCTCTGCAAAGAACTCATCGCGGCCAATCCCAAGATCGTGGCCGACGTGAAGAGCGGCAAGCAACAAGCCGCCGCCGGCCTCATCGGCCAGGCCAAGAAGCGGAACGCGAACGTCGATCCCGCGCGGGTGAAGGCGATTTGCATCGAGCTGATCGAGGCGATGTAGCCAGCTGAATTCTTTTCACCGCAGAGGCGCAGAGGACGCGGAGGGAAGAATGACAGGGCCTACTCGTCGCTGGCGGCAGTTCTCTGTGCGTGGCGGACTGGTCCTGGTCACGGTGCTTGCGATCTTTCTCGGTTGGCGAGCGAACGCTTGGCATGCCCGCGACCGGGCGATCCGTCGAATTCGCGAGCTCGGCGGAGGCGTCGTCAAGCTTCCGCAACCTGGCATGCCCAGTGCGGAAGCCGACGCCTGGCTCGCTTGGTTTGGCGGGTCGCGCGAACATTGGGAGCAGGCTCTGGAGTTGGCAGGCATCTATCGCGAGCACTACTGCGTGTACAATGACGGCAGACCTCGTGCCGACGAAGTCGTTGCCGAGTGCCGGGCGTTGGGTAAGGCCGGCGAAGTTCGGCTCTTCCTGGCCGACAGCGACATTACCGACGACGGCTTGCGGAGCCTGGCGGGCGTGACGGTCCGCGAACTCCACCTAGATCGCACTAAGATCACGAATCGCGGCGTCGGCTACATCCGAAACATCGAGGGCCTGTGGTTCCTCCGGATCCCAGTGTGCCCCGTCACCGATGCAGCCGTCCCGGACTTGCTGGCGTTGTGTCGACCGAATGGGACCGTGGTGCGCATCATCTTGCAGAACACCAAGCTGACGCAGGAGGGCGCAGATCGCCTCAAGGCGATGAAGGACTGCGAGATAGACGCTCCTTGAGCCAGGACGCTTCTCCGGCGAACGGCCCAAAAAACTACGCCCGGCCCGCGAACCACCTGGTCCGCGAGCCGGGCGTTTGCGTTGTCGCTGCGAAGTCGATCCTCGAGCCTACTCGAGCTCGATCGCCCACTCGCCGTCGCCGGCCACGTTCAGGAAGTACACGCCTGGCTTCTCGATCCGCACGGGCGTCGAGCCGTCGAAGGCGCCCAGCACGTTGGTCAACTGGGCCAGTTCGCGGCCCTGGGCGTCGACCAGATAGGCGCTAAAGCGCGACTTTCCGCCGTGCTTCAGTTTGAACACCGCCAGGCCCTCCTCCAGCGTGACGAACGGCGTCACGTCGTAGCCCTTGCCCTGGTAGCGCTGCGGGTTGCGGTCGTCGGTCTTGGCCTCGGGCTGCACGATCTCGACCTTCCACGGGCCGTCGGCCTGGACGTCGAGCAGATACTGACCCGGCTCTCGGATCTCGAAGCCGCGCGTGCCGGCGAACTCGCCGATCTGGTTGAACAGCGTTTGCCCTTCGCGTCCCTTGCTGTCGAGCAGCCGCACGACAAAGTTCGAACTCCCTTCGTGCTCGACCCGCAGAATCGCGAGGCCCTGCTGCAGTTCGAACTTGCGGGTAGCCTGGCGCCCTTCGCCTTCGAGATCGATGACCTCAAGCTTGGGCTTGGCCGGCGTGCTCTCGGCGCGCTCCGAATCCTTGGCCGTGGCAACGGAAGTCGCGAGCAAAGCGCCAATCAACGTCAAAGCAACGTACGTAAGCGATCGCATGCGTAGAATCTCCCCTGCGGGTTTTTTGGTCGTCTCGCCAGCGGGCCGGCGGCGTCGCCGGCCGTCGCCGCAAGTATTGCTTGCAGGCTGCCGAGGTCCGGGGCGCTCGAGGCCCTGCCGATCTTGCGTCGCGATTGAGCAACGTAATCGGGTGCCTCGGAGAAGGAGGCGGAGCGCAAGTGCTAGGCGCAGCTGGCCCAAGCCGGTTGGCTCAGCCCGGGCCCCAGGTGTTGCGTGGCGGCAGCATTCGAACCAAGCGCCGCGAAGGGAACTCCCGGTGACTTCTGGCGTCTAACGCGTGGGGCCAATTCGGAGTGGGTCGATGGCGCTTCGCATGCACTACTCGCTGCGCACCTTGATGCTGTTCACTGCACTGGGCGCGGGCCTATTGTGGGCCGCTGAGCGTTTGCAGCGGCCGAGCCTTCGCGCCCAGCGGTTCGCCGCTGCCCTCAACTCCAGTGACTTTGCCGCGGCCGAAACACTCTGCGGCGACCAAGCGAAGTTCCCCGGCGACTGGAAACGCCACGTGCATTTCGAGCCCCGGGCGCACGTCGGCGACTGGACGTGGCGCGACTATTGGCAGGGCCGCCGGCCGTTGTACGTAGCGATCAGTTACGGAGACGGCCAGGGCATGGCCTCCTGCGGGCTCGAATGCATCGCCACGGCCAGCGGCATCGAGCAGGGGATGATGGCGCCTTAGGCCGCGGCGCTGCGCAACACGCGCTTCCTTGTGGAGAACGCCTGCTCGACAACGTCGGCCGCGCGCTCGGCCCCCCGATGATCGGCTAGCGAGACGCGATAGCGCTCGGCCGCCGCCCGATAGCCCGCGTGCGCGAGCACGCGCTCGAGCGCGGCGCGGAGTCGCGGCGCCGTTGCCTGACGCGGCAGAAGAAGTTCGCCCAACCCCAGCCAGGCCACGCGGCTGGCCACGCCCGGCTGATCATTGGTGATCGGCACGCAGACCATCGGCACGCCGCGCACCAGGCATTCGAGCGCCGTGTTGAGCCCAGCGTGAGTGATGGCGGCCGCCGCGCGGTCGAGCAGCGGCAATTGCGGGGCGTAGCCCACCACGAGCACGTTCGGCGGCGCGGCCACGCTGAACCCTGGCTCGCGATCTCCGAGGGCAAGCACCACCTGCACGTCGAGCCCCGCGGCCGCATCGGCGATAGCCTGATACACGGGCCGCAGCTTGTTTTGCAGCGTGCCAAGCGAGGCATACACGAGCGGCCGGCCGTTGAGCCAGTCCCAGGGAAAGGCTTCGGCTGCGTCTCGCCCTGCGGCGTGCCACGGACCCGTGTAGTGAAAATGCTCCGGCAGCTCGCGGCGGGGAAAATCGAACAGCGCCGGTTGCTGCGCGATATGTGCGAGCCCGCGCCCATGGTCCTCGGCCAACAGCAACGGCGACACGCCCCCGGGCGCGGCCGCCCCGGCCAACCGTTCGAACACGAACCGCATCGCCCGTACGCTCAGCCGATTGCGCACCCGCCAGATCAGACCTTCGCGATACCGCCACGTCACGGGGCAGGGCGGAACGCCAGGCTCGACCTGCAGCGCCAGCGCATTGCATGCCACCACATACGGCAGCCCCACCCGATCAGCCACCACCGCCCCGGCGGGCGACACCTGATCGACGATCAGCGCCTCGAGCCGATGCTGGTCGATGGCCGCCGGCAGATCGCGCAGCGTGACCGTAGTCGCGTCGCGCAGCACCTGGCCCGTATGTCGCAGGGCGGAGAAACCGCTGGCTTCGCCGAGCCGCCGCCAACCTTGCGCAACTTGCTCTCCCTCCGCTGCAGTTCCCAGCGGCACGAAGCCCAGCCCTTGCGCTGCTGCCTTGGGGGCCATCGTCTGCAGGCCCGCCAGGCTGACCCGGTGGCCGCGGCGCACCAGCTCGCGCGCAAGCGAACAGCCAGGGTTGAGGTGCCCCGTGAGATCGGGGCAGACCAGGCCAATGTGCATCGCGGTGGCGCTTTCCCGGTCTTGGGGCCTAGAGTTTGTCGACGCTCAGCTTCGCGCCATCCTGCGGCCAAGCGCGGCGCAGCTCGCGGTCGACCGCGGCCGCGGCCGGAACGTCGTTCTGAGCGCGCAGGCTCTCGCGCAGGCCGAACAGCGCGCGGCCGTTGCGGGGCGCCTGGGCCAACTCCTCGCGGAACACGGCCTCTGCCTCGGCCGCCTGACCGGCGCGGAGCAGCGCTCCTCCGAGCGACTCGCGGACCGGATAGAACCAGGCGGGCGGCTCTTCATATTTGAGGGCGTCTTGCGCCGCCGCTGCCCGTCGCCAGTGCGACACGCTGGCCGCTGCGTCGGGCGCCAGGCGGGCGTCGAGCTCGGCGGCCGCCACGTCCAGCAGCCCGCGGGCTTTGTTGGCCATCTGCGGCCGCTCCACCGGAATCTCGTGGTAAGCGGCTGCGAAGGCAGCCTGCGCGCGCTTGGCCTCCGCCGTCTTGCCTTGCGCCGCATACGCCACACCGCGAGCATAGTGGCGAAATGCCCGCGAGTAGAGCAGCCGTGGCTCGGGTTCCGGGGCGGCCAGCACGCGGTCCCAGTCCTGAAAGCGGAGCGCCGCCTGCAGCTTCATGGGAGAGAAGTAGTCGAACATCTCCGGCAGGGCGCCCGCCGCCGGCTCGAGGTAGGCGACGAGCTCGTCGGCCACTCCCTGCGCCTCGGCCTGGCGGCCGAGCATCATCTGCGCGTAGACGATGAAATGCGTGGTGTGAGGGTAGTAGCCGTGGGTGTAGACGTTCGGAGCGACACCCGTCAAACGCATGTATTCGCGATCGGCGGCGACGGCTTGGCGGCTGATGCGCACGGCCGTTTCGAAATCGCCGGTCCGCAGATAAATGTGCCCGCCCATATGCACCAGGTGCCCCGCGCCGGGGGCCGCGTGCTGCAAGCGCTCGGCGGCGATCAGCCCTCTCTCGGGGCGCGGCGACATTTCGATGGCGTGAACATACAGGTGGCTGGCGAAGGGATGCAGCGGGTCGCGCCGCAGCACGTCGTCGAGCACGGAAAGGGCCTCTTCCACTCCCTCGGCGGGCTGCCCTTGCCGATCGAACCACTGCCAGCGCGCCGGCACGAGCAAGGCCTCCGCCAGAAACGTGGCCGCGTCGAGGTCGTCGGGATAGGTCCGCACGACGTCGCGCATGGCTTGCTGGTATTCGCGGTATTTGGCCGGATCGTACTTCGGCTCGGCCGAGCAGCGCCGCGAGAGGGCCTTGAGGTACGCTTGTTCGCGTTCCGGAGCGCCGGGCGCGCGGCCCAGTCCTTCTTGCAGAATCGCGCAGGCGGCCTCCTCGTTCATGTCCATGTCGGTGTCCATGTTCAAGTGCGGCCCCTGCGCGAGCGACATGCCCCAGTAGGGCATGATCGCGTCGGGATCGAGCTCCGACGCGCGGCGGAACGAACGGAGCGCCTCGGGCCGGTTGAAGTTGAACAGCATTACCAGCCCCTGATCGAAGAACCGCTGAGCCTCGGGGCTCTTGGTCGCGATCGGGTGGGTGTGCGTGCCCAGGTTGGGGAGCAAGACCACGGGCGGCTCGGCGGCCGGCGCATCGGCGGCGCGAGCGTCTGCGGCGAGGGTCGCGATCAGGATTAGACAAGTGGTGCTGGTGCGAAGCATAGTCAGTGCTCAGTGTTGCAGAATCTCATTCTCGCGAGCTTGCACATGGGGCCACTCGGCTTAGAATCTGGCCGCCTGCGTTGCCCCGGCCGACAAGCGCCGCAGTCCAAATTCCTCGATCACCTGGCATGCCTGATCGAAGGGCTCGATTCCCTCGAACCGGCCCGCGACGTCGCGGCAGCTCGCACGGACCGTGGCCGACTCGAGCAGCGGCTGCAACTTCGCGGCGACCGTTTGTCCGGTGAACTTCGCCGGCGCTAGCCAGTCGCCCACTCCCAGCCGCACCAACCGCGCGGCGTTGTCGGGCTGGTCGTGGGCCATCGGCATGATCAGTTGGGGGATGCCTGCCCGCAGGCCTTGGGAGGTCGTGCCGATGCCGCCGTGATGCACGATCGCGGCGGCCCCCCGCAACACGCGGCTGAAGGGCACGTAGTCGGCGCGCATCACGCCCCGGGGCAAGTCGGCGGGCACTTGCTCAGCGAATCGCGTGAGCAGCAGGCCGCGGCGCCTCAGGCGTTGGCATGCCTCGACGGCGGCGGCGAAGAACGGCCGGGCATGCATGTTGCCTGAGCCGGGGGTGAACACGAGAGGCGGCTCGCCCGCGGCCAGAAAGGCGTCGACTTCGACCGTGGGCGCGTGAACCTCGTCCTCGTCCCAGAGTGGGAACTGAGTCAAGTGAACGTTTGCCGGCCAGTCCGGTTGCGGCGGAGCGAACCAGGCCGGAAACAAGCCCAGCACGCATTCGGGCGAATGCCACCAGCGGGCCAACCGTCGCACCGGGGCCAAACCGCGCGCGCGACGGAAGCCGTCGAACACAGGTTGGCACGGGCGATCGATGAACTGAGACTCACCGAGCCGAAACAAGGAACGCTTCATCCACCGTGGCATCCAGCCCGGCAAGATGCCAGCGGGCAACACCGGCGACTCATACACACTCCACAGGCAAGCCGGCTGCAAATGCACCGTCACGAGCGGCGCCCCGAGCCTTTCCTGGGCCGTGCGGGCGCCCATGCCAAAGGCGTTGGCCAGCACCAGGGTGTCGCCTGAGGCGCACTGCTCGGCCACCAGGTCGTACTGGCGGTCCAGGATGCGGGCAACGCCGTCCTGAAAGATGTGCCCGAAGGCCCGGGTGGGGTTCCAGATGTCGGCCCGCTCGGCGAGTTCGAGGAACTCCTCGGCCGTCCCGAGTTCGACATAAGCCAGGCCGGTGCGCTCGATAAGCTCCTGAAAATACGAGCACGCGGCGATTGTCACCCCGTGTCCGCGCGCCGCCAGGGCGAGCCCCAAGCCCAGAAAGGGATGGACATCGCCGTGACTGCCGAAGGGGAGAACGAGAACGCGCACTGGAGCTTTGTCGACCTACGACCGGCGGAGGACGGAACCGCCGGTCATTGTAGGCGAGCCGAGGCCACCTTGTCGGCAGGCTGGGCTCGTGTGCTCACCTGGATTTTCCCCGCTCGCTCGAGCGTGAACTGGAACCCCGTCGGACCGCGCTCCATTTGGCTGCGAAACGTGCCCTGAAGCTCACTTTCCAAGATGCGGCACGAGGCGGCGTCAACGAGCAAATAGCCCTGGAGATCGAGCTGACCGCGACCCTTTTCCGCCGTAACCACGATTTCGAAGCGTCCGCAGGGACCGGTGGGTCGAGCGACGACTTCGCGGAGCGTGAGCTCGCAGTGGTCGGCCACACCCAAAGCGTCGCCAAAGTCCCAGAGTTCGCGCGAAAGCTCCGCGGGGAGCTGTAAGGTCTGATTTAGCGAGACTTTGTGGCCGTTGAGAAAGTGACCCATCGGGTTTCTCTGGCCGAGCGACCGCGCAGTCCGCTCGACAAGCTGAGTTTCGTCGGGGGGGGCGGGCTCGCCTGCGGCGTCGAACACCGCGAGCTTCCCGTCGATCCGGCAAACAAGGTAGGTCTTCCCGTCCGTGGGCATCGAAGTCGCCTCTGCCTCCGCGGCGTCAGCGGTTTTGCGCACTTCCTGGGCGCGATGGAACACGATTTTCGCGCGGGCCGATTCTCCTTCGCTCGGCTCGAGCAGCGCGACATGGTAGCGCTGCCGCCGCAGGATCGACTCGGAGCGCTGGCTAGCAATCTGCCCGGATTGTTGGATCGTCGTCGCCAATTCGAGGCGGCTCTGGTGTTGGTGTTCGGCGCGGTCGCCCGGCTGGCTGACGCGATAGCGGAAAGCCAAACCGGCCGCTTCCCCCACCTTCGGGGGTGCAGTGTCAAAGGAGGCCTGGCGCGGCTGGGCCGCCAGAGGTTGAACGGCCAGGAAAACGAGCACGCCCCAGACCCACGGACAGCACGATCGGTTCATGCGACGGGAACCCTTTGCTGACGGACCGGCGGATTTCGCGAACAATGGGCGACCGCAGATCGTCGTGAAGGAGGGAAACGGCGTCAATGTCGGCTTGCTACCTGCCGCCCTTTCCTGCCACTCTCGGCCACCAACGGGCAGGTCCATGTGCCGTGGGGAAGGCCGCGCAACCCCTACCGTCCCTTGCCCCGCCATGATCATCCAAGTCTGCGTGACGCAAGAATTTCCCGCGATCGCCAAAAGCTTGCAATGCCAGTAGGGCGTGTGTACGCTCGAAAAATGAGGGTCAAGGGCCACTCGTCTCGTTGGGCCCTAGCCAGTTCGCAGAGTCGAGGTCTGTTGCCGTCGCCCGTTTTCCCCAGTTTGCCGGCCGCCTAGGGGCCCAACTGTGTGGATCTGGCCAATGAATGGCCGCGGCGCCCCTGGGGGCAATCGCCTACCGCACGTTCGCAAGCCCGGCCAAGGGCCGCTTGCGACCCGCCCCAGGGCACGACTTCCCACTCTGCTCCGCTTCCCGCGCGGAACCTCCGTCGATTTCGCAACCTGCAGCAGCCGAAAGCGCACCATGAAGAGCACCCCGAACTCGGTTCGCGGTAAGTTTTCTCGTTCGCTCGCCTTCCTCCGCCGCCCCGAGTTGGCGCCGCACCGCGAGGTGCGTCCCAGTCTGTGGGGGGAGCAATTGGAAGCGCGTGCTCTGCTGGCGGGTGATACTTCGGCGGATGTTCAGATTACGGCCGACATGCTCGCGCGCTGCGACGTCGATTCCGACGGCGCGCTGGCCCCGCGCGACGCGTTGATGCTGGTCAACGACCTGAACACCTATGGCGCCCGCGCGCTGGACGCTAGCCCGGCGGTCGCCCTGGCCGGCGACACGCTGACTCCGCTGGGCCAAGAGGGGGACGTCGACGGTGATCAGCAACTGAGCCCGCGCGACGCCCTGGTGGTGCTCAATGCCCTAGCGACCGCCGACCCGAACGACAAGGTCCGCGTCCGGTTGGCGGTCGTCGATGCCCAGGGGAACCAGCTCAGCAGCGTGAAGGTGGGCGACACGTTCTTCGTGCGGGCTTTCGTGCAAGATCTACGCGCGAGCGCGAGCGGCGCCTTCGCGGTCTACACCGACATCACCTATCAGTCCGACCTGGCCAAGGTCAACGGCGCGATCGCCTATTCGGCGGACTACGCCAGCGGCAAGTCGGGGTCGACCGCCACCGCAGGCCTGGTCGACGAAGCCGGCGCGTTCGCCGGACTGACGCCGACGGGCGCCGACGAGAAGCTCGTGTTCACCGTGCCCTTCACGGCCAACGCAGCAGGCACGCTGAATTTTGCCCCTGACCCGGCCGACACCAAGCCGGCCCACGACATCTTGCTCTACGGCACCAACACGCCGGTACTGAACGACGAGATCGAGTTCGTGGGGGCCAGCGTCACGGTGACGGCGGAGACCCCGCCCAACATCACGATCGCCGATGTGACGGCCGACGAGGGGAACGCCGCCGGTCAGATGCAGTTCACGGTCACCCTGTCGGCCGCCAATTCCGGCACGGTGACGCTCAACTACGCCACTCAAGACGGCACCGCCGTCGCGGGGCAGGATTACACGACCTCGAGCGGAACGCTCACCTTCGCGCCGGGGGAAACCTCGAAGGTGATCACGATTCCGATCGTCGGCGACACGCAGGCCGAGCCGACCGAGACGTTCCGCGTCTTGCTGTCGAATGCCTCGGGGGGCAACATCACCGACGGCGAAGCGGTCGGAACGCTGACCAACGACGACGGCGCGCCGCCGACACTCAGCGTGAGCAGCCCTGCCGCGGTCCGCGAGACGAGCCCCGGCAACACCACGATCGTGTTCACCGTCACGCTCTCTCACACGTCGACCTTGCCGGTCAGCGTGGCCTATGCCACGCCGGGCATCACCGCGACCGCCGGCCAAGACTACAACTCGCTCAACGGCACCCTCAACTTCCAGCCGGGGCAGACGTCGCGGCAGGTGGCGATCCAGATCCTCTCCGACGACCTCGAGGAACCGACCGAGACGTTCGCCTTCAACTTGTCGAATGCCCTGAACGCGACGATCGCGGGGGGCGAGGCAGTTGGCACGATCCTCGACAACGATCAGTCCGTGCGCATCAACCTGCAGGCGAACGTCAGCGTTCCGGAAGGGAACGCCGGCAACTCCGATGCAGTGGTCGCCGTTACGCTCTCGCAGGCCGCCGCGCAAGACGTCGTAATCAAGTACCACACGGAAGACAACACGGCCAAGGCGGGCACGGATTATGTCGCCACGACGACCGGCACGATCACGATCGCCGCGGGCAAGACCGCGGGCGAAATCCGCGTGCCGGTGATCGGCAACACCGAGGCCCAGACCAACCGCTCCTTTCGCGTGATCCTGGACGACGGCGGCGCGGCCGGCATCGACAACGGCACGTCCACCGTGCTGATCCAAGACGATGACTTGGGCATTTCCATCGCCAACGCGCCGGCCATCCAAGAAGGCAACTCCGGCACGGTTGACCTGATCTACACCGTCACGCTCTCCAAGGCTTCCACGGAAGCGGTGACCGTGGACTTCGCCACCGCCGACGGCACCGCCACCGCCGGAACCGACTACATCGCGAAGTCCGGCACGCTGACGTTTGCGGCCGGTGAAACCAGCAAGACGTTCACCGTCGTCGTCAACGGCGACACGGTCGACGAACCCGACGAAACCGTGCTCGTCAACCTGTCGAACGTTACGGGCGGCTATGGCATCGTCGACGGCCAGGGCTTCGGCACGATCCTCGACGACGACGGCCCCGGCTTGCCGACGATTGCGGTCACCAACACACCCACCGTGCTCGAGGGCAACTCCGGCACGGCGTCGCTGGTGTTCACCATCACGCTCTCGGCCGCCGCGACGACGGCCGTGACCGTTGACTACGCCTCGCAAGACGGCGCCGCGGGCGGGCCCGATTACCAGCCCACGTCGGGCACGTTGACCTTTGCGCCGGGCGAAACGAGCAAGACCGTCACGATCTTGGTCAATGGCGACACGCTCGACGAAAGCAATGAAACGGTGGCGCTGAATCTGACCAACGCCAACGGGGCGACGATCGCCACGCCGCAGACGTTGGGCGTGATTCTCGACGACGATCCCGCGGTGTCGGCCTCGATCGCCGACGCACAAATCGTCGAAGGGAACAGCGGAACCAAGACCCTCGAGTTCACGGTCACGCTCTCCGCCGCCAGCGGCTTGCCGATCACGTTCAACTACGCCACCGCCGACCAGACGGCGGTCGCCGGAACCGATTACACGGCCGCGACCGGCTCGATTACCTTCGCCGCCGGCGAAACCAGCAAGAAAATCGCCGTGACGATCAACGGCGACACGGATGTCGAGCCGAATGAAACGTTCCTGGTCAACCTCAGCGGGACGACCTTTGCCACGATCGCCGACGGCCAAGCCGTAGGAACGATCGTCGACGACGACAACACGCCGGCTCTCTCGATCGCCGATCCGACTCCCATCGCCGAAGGCAACTCGGGCACGAAGACGCTGACCTTCACGGTCACTCTTTCCGCGGCGGCGGCAGGTCAGGTGACGGTCAGCTACGCCACCGCCGACGGCTCGGCCATCGCCGGCAGCGATTACGTGGCCAAGAGCGGCACGCTCACCTTCGCCGCCGGGGAAACGACGAAGACGATCGAGATCACCATCAATGGCGACAGCGTGGTCGAAGGGAACGAAACGTTCCTCGTGAATCTCTCGACTCCCAGCGGCGCCACGATCGCCGATGGGCAGGCCACCGGCACGATCACCAACGACGACGCCGTGCTGCCCACGCTGTCGATCAGCGATCCCACGGTGGCCGAAGGAAACACCGGCACGACGCTGCTCAACTTCGTGGTCACCCTCTCGGCCGCGCAGACGACCGCCGTGACGGTCGACTTCGCCACCGGCAACGGCACGGCTGCTTCCGGGAGCGACTATGTCTCGCAAACCGGCACGCTGACGTTCGCCGCCGGCGAAACCAGCAAGACGATCGCCGTCGTCGTCAACGGCGACACTACGGTCGAACCGAACGAAACCGTGCTCGTCGTGCTGTCGAATCCGACCGGCGCGACGATTGCCGACGGGCAAGGCGAAGGAACCATCACCAACGATGACACGAGCGCTCAGCCGACGCTGTCGGTCAACGACGCCTCGGTCGCCGAAGGCAATTCCGGCGAAACCGACATGGTCTTCACCGTCACGCTCTCGGCCGCCCAGACCACGCCGGTCACCGTGCAATACACCACGGCCGAGGATACGGCTCAGGTGGACCTCGACTATGTTGGCGCCTCGGGCACGCTGACCTTTGCGGCCGGCGAGACCTCGAAAACGGTCACCGTCAAGGTCAAGGGAGACACGCTGGCCGAGGGGAACGAACGGCTCTTCCTGCGGTTGCTCAACCCCACCGGCGCCACGCTGGCAGACGCCGAAGGCGTCGGCACGATCCAGGACGACGGCGACACTGCCCTCACGCTCACCATCGACGATGTGTCGCAGAACGAAGGCGACAACAACACCCCGCAGCAGTTCGTGTTCACCGCGCGGCTGAACAAGGCCAGCGACCAAACCGTAACGGTCAATTTCGCGACCGCCGACATCACCGCTAGTTCGGCGACGGGGAGCGAGGGAGACTACGCCGCGCAGACCGGCACGCTGACCTTCGCGCCGGGCGTAACGGTGCAGCAGTTCACGGTGATCGTGCGGGGTGAGTCCCGCTACGAGGCCAACGAGCAGTTCGCCGTCAACCTGACGAACCCGGTCGGCGCCGAACTCGGTCGCACCAAGGCGATCGGCACGATCCTCAACGATGACGCGCCTCCCACGATTTCGATTGGCGACATCGTGGTCAACGAGTTCACCGGCAAGTCTTCGCAAGCCACGTTCACCGTTACGCTCAACCGTTCGAGCGGACTCGACACGAAGGTCAACTTCAGCACCGCCAACGGCGCCGCGACGGCCGGTCAGGACTTCACAGGCAACACGGGCACGGTGACCATCCCCGCCGGACAGACCTCGGCCACCTTCAATGTCGAGATTCTCAACGACACGGTGGCCAACGAGCCGGAAGAGACGTTCTTCGTCAATCTGTCGAACCCGGTCAACGGCACGATCGGCGACGGCCAAGCCGTGGGGACGATTCGCGACTCCGGCGCCGACGGCGCCAAGCAGGCGCGTTACAGCGTGCGGATCACCGACATCAATGGCAACCCGATCAACACCCTGACGCCCAACCAGAGCTTCTTCATCGAGGTCTCCGTCGAGGATTTGCGCGCCATGCCCTCGGGCACGCAATCGGCCTACGCAGACGTCACCTACAACTCGAACCTGGTTTCGGTCGACGGCGCCATTACCTACAATCCGGCCTACAATTTGGGCCAAGCAGGATCGACGACCACGGCCGGCCTGATCGACGAGGCGGGGGCGGTCAGCCTGACGCCGCTCGGTCCGCGCCAGGTGCTCGTGTTCAAGGTGCCTATGAAGGCCGGTTCGACGACGGGCTCGGTGATCTTCGGCATCAACGGGGGCGACGTCAACGAGCACTTGACCGTGATGTCGGGCACCAACCTGGCGTTGCTCGAGAACGAGCTCGACTTTGTCGGCGCCACCGTGCAGATCGCCAACGTGCCGACGATTTCGATCGCGGATCAAACGATCGTCGAGGGCAACAGCGGCACGAAGGAGATGGTGTTCACGCTGACGCTGTCGGCCGCCGCCACGACTGCGATCTCGGTCACGGCGTCCACCGCTCCCAACACGGCCAGTTCCGGCACTGATTTCGTCGCCAAGTCGGGGGAAACGATCACCTTCAATCCCGGCGAGACGACGAAGACCTTCACGGTCCTCATCAACGGCGACACGCTCGACGAAGGGGCATCGGAAACGTTCTTCGTCAACCTCGCCGCCGTGGGCAACGCCGCCATCTCCGATGGCCAAGCGGTGGGGACGATCACCGACGACGACAACCCGCCCACGCTTTCCGTGGCCGACGCCAGTGTGGTCGAGGGCAACTCCGGCCAAGTGAATCTGGCGTTCGTGGTCTCGTTGTCGGCCCCCACTTCGCTGCCGGTGACCTTCACCTACACCACCACCGGCAACACCGCCACCGCAGGCGCCGACTTCGAGAGCATCAGCACGCAGGCCACCATTCCGGCCGGCCAAACGTCGACGACCGTCAACGTGCGAGTGATCGGTGACGCGATTTTCGAACCGAACGAAACGCTGACGCTCACCCTCAGCAATCCCACCAACGCCACGATCGCCGACGGCACGGCGATTGGCACCATCACCAACGACGATGCCGAGGCCGCCACGCCCGGCCGCGTCGCCGGCACGGTGTATCTCGACACCAACCGCACGGGGGGCAAGGAGAGCAACGAAAAGGGACTGGGCGGCATCGCCATCCGGCTGACCGGGACCACGCTCACGGGCCTGGCCGTCAGCCAGTCGCGGACCACCGACGCCAACGGCGACTTTGCCTTCGAGAACATCGCGCCGGGCAACTACCAGCTCATCGAAACGCAGCCGGGCTTCTATCTCGACGGCGCGGAGAAGGCGGGCTCGGCCGGCGGCAACGGCATTCCGGCCAACGACACCTTCAACATCGCCCTGACTTCGAACATGAACGCGAACAACTACCTGTTCGCCGAGTCGGGCCTGCGGCCGGAATTCGTGTCGAAGCGCAACTCGATCGCCAGCCTCACCGCTCAGGACATTCTGAACAGCGTCGTGGCGACGAGCAGCGGCTTCTGGTACTCGATCGACGGCGGCGTCGCCTCGTTGAAGGCGGCTGCTTCGAGCGCCAAGGGGAGCGTCAACTTGGAGCTGTACGACAGCAACCTCAACAAGCTGGCCAGTTCCGCCTCGGGCTCGACGGCCGATCTGAACTACCAGACCTCGCCCGACCAGTCGTATCTGCTCAAGGTTGGCGGCAACTCGAGCAGCGCCACGCTGCGAGTGTCGGCCGACGTGGTCCAGGACGGCGACACCGTGACCGTGCAAGGCAGCTCGGGCGACGACGTAATCGAGTTCACCGCCGGCGACACGCTGAAGATCACGGTGAACGGCCAGACCCACGAGTACGACCGCGCGACCGTGAACCACATCGTCGTGAACGGCAACGGCGGCAACGACCAGGCGATGCTGGTCGGCTCGTCGGGCAACGAGAATGTGAACCTGACGCGCGGCTTCGCCACGATCGACGGCGCCGGCTATTCGGTGGCGGTGAACAACGTGGCCCAGATTCGCGTCGACGGCGGCGGCGGCATCGACGCCGTGACGCTGCATGACTCGGCCTTCGACGACCAGTTCTCCGCCCGCGGGAACCTGATGACGATGCAGCGCGACGGCGATTACTATGTCGCGGCCTGGGGCTTCGAAATGGCCAAGGCCTCGGCGCTCTCGAGCAGCGCCGACAAGGATACGGCCAGCCAAGACGCGATCGACTTCGCCCTGGCCTACGAAGGCGACTGGTCGTAGTCGAGAGGCTCGCGCGGGAACCGATTCTCTGCGGCCCGGCGCCCATCGGCGACCGGGCCGCTTTCATGCGCTCAGGCGGGCGTGGACGTTCTTCCATGCCCGGCCGAGCACCGTTTCCGCTGCGCCGCGCACGAGCGCCGGGCTGACCGTGGCCACGAGCCCCTTGAGTTGCACGATGCGGGCGCGCCAGATCAGCCGCGCTCCGGCCGCGCTCGGTTCCAGTTCGAAACCGCTCTCGACCACCACCTCGGCCCCGATCCCCTTGGAATGAATCTTCATTGACGCCGAATGAGGAGGATCGGATCGCTCCGTGACGATCGTCACCTTGAGCGTGCCGCGCAAAAACGAAAAGCCCGGGCGTACGGTGCATTCGATCGTATGCGGATCGACTTGCCGCCACGACTCGAGATCGGGAATGCTCGTCGACATCGCCTCGAGATCGGTGAGCGCTGCGTATACCTGCTCCGGTGTGGCGCGGAACTCTTCTTGTCCACCGAACTCGAGTTGGGACTCGGCCATCGGCTCGTTTACCCTGGGTCAAGTGGAGAAACCCGGAAGCGATGCAGGCAGGGCGTAGCGATTCAATCCAGCAAAGTGCAAGGATGTCCTTCGCGAGTGACGCGGGGCAGCACCTGCGGCTGGTAGATCTGAGTATAGGCGCGTTCCGTGCGATGCGCCTCCCAGGCTGCTTTATCCGACCAATGCTCGTGCAGCATGAACCGCTGCGGATCGGCCTGCGAATGATAGACCTCGAACCGCAGGCAGCCTGGTTCCGTGCGCGAGAGCCGCGCGGCCTCGGCCAACAGCCGCCCAATCTCGGGCACGTCGGCCGCATTGGTCACCGTGAGCCAAACGTTTAGACAATGCATGGATTCTGGGTCGACCAGGGTGGGAGTGCTACGAAAGCCAGCGATCGCACCAAGTATACCCGTGACCGAAAACGAGTTCCATGCGGCCAATACGGCAGGCCCGTGGACGCAGGCTCTAAAGCCCCAGCGACTTCGCGGTAGCCAGCCAAACAAGCTGGCCGGCTGCCCGCGCGCAGCCGCCCGGAAAGTCGATGCAGGCAATTGTTCCCTTGGCGAAGCGAATGTCGGCGCTGCAATCCCCAATCATCTCGGCCGCGAGCAAGCCCACATCGGGCGCGTGCCCTACCCAGGCCACGGCCTCTGCCTGCTGCCGTTGGGTCCAGGTCACCAGGGCTTTCAGATCGCTTTCCGGCGCAAGCGCCGGCAGTTCGACGAGCGGAATGCCGCCTCCGAGCACCTCGACGATGATCTCGGCCGTTTGCCGGCAGCGCACGAGTGGACTGGTCGCGACGATGTTGGGGGCCATTCCGCGTTTCGCAAGCGCGCGGACGACGTCCCGAAACCGCGTGCGGCCTTCCGTCGTGAGCGGACGCAAGCGGTCGTCTGGATACTCGGGATCGCCCGCTTCGCCCGCCCAGGCATGCCGCACGATGAACAGTTTCATGAAAGGTCCTCGAGGGCTCTAGCGAGACCGCCAATAGCACCGCTCTTCGATGCCAAGCTGCGCCCGCAGCGCGCCGACCTCGCGGTCGAACCGGCGGGCATCGGTGGGATAGCCGGCCGTCGGCCGCAGTTCGGGCAGCCGAGCGCACCAAAACCGGTTGAACGCCAGCATACTCAATTCCCGCACGTACTTGGCGACCATCGAGGCCAGGGCCGTCGGCAGAAATGCCTCTCCTCGGGCACAAAACCGCGTTTCCACGCGAGCGTCCGGGGGGCCCCAGCGATACACGCTTTGGTCGCTTCCCTCCCCATAGATCTCGATAAGGGAATCGGGAAACTGGGCCTGGAGCAAGTGGGCATAGCGGTTCCTTCCCCCATGCTTGTCACACACGGCCAGTACGCGCCCCGCGGGCAACGCGGCCAAGGCGTCGCCCAATAGTTCTAACGTCACCACGGAGAGCGCCTGGCTCTTCAGTCCATGCCGCTCGACCAATTCGTTGAATTCGCGAGGGAACACCGGCCGCAGCCGGATGGCGGCCAGACGGACCCCCAAGCGAGCGAGTCGCTCGGACGCGCAGTCGGCCAAAGCAGCCACAGCCCGTGGACAAGCGGCTGTTGGCAAGCACGGGTCGTGCTCGACGTGCCAGGGCAAATCACCCCCGGCCAGCGGAGCGAGCGCGGCAAGCCGCAGCAATTCACTCCAGCAGGCGAGTTCGAGACCCGTCATCCGCAAGGCGGCGAGTACGTTGCGCTCGAGGGGCTCGAGCCCCTCGCCGGCGCGATAGATCGCCTTCGAATCCGCCACCGCCAGTCGCGTTTGGCGGGCTTGCTCGGGCGATTTGCAAACGGCGCGGCGGAGCGCGCCGTAGAGGGGAGCGCAGAGCAACTCCTCGGGAACTTCCCATACCGTGGCGGCCACCACCAGCGGCCCCAGGTTCGGCCCATAGCCCGCTTCGTCGACTCCGATCAAAAACGCCATGGCGTGGCCCGATTCCTTAGGCAACTCTGCGGCGCCGCGGCAGCTCGTGTCCTCGCGAGCTACTCGAATCGCAGCAATCCGAAGCCTGCGGGCACGATATCGACTGCGGCGTGGTTCGTCCAGGATTGAAACCCGGCGCCGGGCGCGACGCGCTGCAGACCCATGGCCCAAACCGTCCCCGTCGCGGGGGCCGCGCCGGAGACGTCGGCCCAGGCGATGGCGGCCTCGGCCGTCCACTCCGCTTCGTCCGCGCGCTGAGCGACGTACCAGGTGGGATTCCAGGAGCGATCTCCCCAACAACTCTCGCTCGTCCAGCCTCGGGCATCGATCGACCACTGGAACCAGGTTGCCCGGTCGCGATCCACGTCGAGGCACAATTCGACGCGGTCGTGTCGGGCGAGCGAGGCGTCGCGCGGACGCTGCCCCTGAGCCGCCCTGTAGACGATGCCGGGCGCCAGCGCGCACCTCGCGGCTAGATACAAAAACCGGTCGTCGTAGGCCAGCCGCACTTGGGTGGGCCATTCCGCATCGTCCTGCCAGCGGCTGGTCAACTTCACGCCTGCGGAGCCCTGCCACGCCTCGTCATCGAGTTGTCCATCCAGCCGCGGCGGTTGCCCCGCGCGGCGGCAGACGAAGACGGGTTGCGCAGAAGGCATCGCGCCCCGCAGCAGCGCAACCTCGCTCGCGGCGCATTCGGCCCAGGCGTCTCGAGGACGCGTGCGCAACATCGCCTCGAAAGTTGCTGCTGCGCGCTCTGCGCTCGAGTCGCGTTCGGTGGACGTCAGCGCAAATCGCAGCGATGGCGACGCCGCCAGCCCAGGCCGTGTTCGCGCTACCTGGCTCGCCAAAACCGCCAGTTGCTGGGCTCGGCGCTGCGGGCTCTCTCGGGTTGCGTTGGAGCCGTTCGTCGCGGGCACGGCCAGCGAGGATGGGTCGACGCCATAGGTGACGCTGGCGGCGGTCTGCTGAATCTCGGCCTCTGGTCGAGCCGTTGCCCGCAAGCGAGCTTCCGCGCTCGTCTGGCGCTCGATGAGCCAGACCAGCGCCGGACCGGACAGCGGATGATCGGCATAGTTGCCCGCGAGCAGGGTGAAGGTCTCGCTGGCTAGGTCCCAGCGTCCCTGGTGGTGGTAGCCATGCGCAAGTTGAAACAGCAGTTCTCCCGCTGCAGCGCGATCGAGTTCTCCGATTAGGCCGCTGACCTCGGCCAACCAGCGGGCATCGGCCAGAGGCTGCTTTGCGCTGCGTGCCAACAGGGCCCGCAGGTTCCGTTGCTGCGTCGCCGCACGGTGCAAGCGGGCGACTTCGGGGGCCGGTGAGGGCGGCGCCGGGGCGGCAAGCTCGCCGACCGTCAGGCCAAGCAAGAAGTCGTCGCGTTGGCGGTTGGCCGTCCCCAAACGGTCGTAGAGCAACTGAAAGCCGACTGTTTCGGCCGGAGGTTCATACGTCGATTTCAGAAGGCCGCGCCCCGTTGCCGACAGGTCAGCCAAACTGCGGCCCAACCCCGGCACGAAGGCCGCGGCGCTCAAAGTAATCGGGCCCAACCGCCCCGCGGGCAGCGCCGCATAGACGCGCTGCACCTGCCAAGCCTTGCCGCCGCGGGCAGTGGGGCCAACATCCGCAGCCGCCAACTCAATGGCCTCGAGCAACGCCTGTTGAATCGCAGCATCCAGGGGTTCGCTTTCGGCGCCCGCCGCCGCAGTGACCACGATCTCGGGACGCCAGGTGCGCAAGACCGCGGCCAATTCTTCGGCGAGCGAGGGGGGTGCTCCTTCGCCAGCGCCGCGCTGCCAAGCGGTTCGCAGAGTTTCCTGGGCAATCGCCAGCCCTCGCTGCCGGACGGGAAACTGCCAGAACTCGCTCAGCGAATTGCCTCCCACGCTGGCCAGCGCGGCGCGCGCCCGCTCGGTTTCCGCCGGCCCGGCCCGAGGATCATCGAATTCCCGGCGGGCGACCAGATGAGCGGCGGTCGGATACCCTTCGCCGCCGATCCGTCCAAAGAACTCGAGCGGCAACGCCTGGCCATCGGCAAAGATTCCCAGCGCGGCCACTCGCGGTGCGCCCTGGCGGCAGGTGCGCCAGGCGCCGCCGCCGTCATCCGTGGCCAGAATCGTGCCCAGGGCCCCCACCGCGACGGCGTGGTCGGCATCGAGCAGCTCCAGCGCGTTGATGGGCAGCGTTTGGCCGGTTGGCAGCAAACGCCAGGTTTGGCCGGCATCGGTCGAGACGAGCACGTGCGTGCCGGGAAACCCAGCGGCCCACACATGGTCGCCCCACAGCGCTAGCGCGCGAAAATCGAAGCCACGGCATTCCGCTGGTAGTTTCCCTGAGGGCGCCCGCCAGGTTTTTCCCGCGTCATTGGTC
Organism: Pirellulales bacterium; assembly: GCA_044221365.1. Lineage (GTDB taxonomy): Bacteria > Planctomycetota > Planctomycetia > Pirellulales > JBGAPH01 > JBGAPH01. The sequence goes on along the minus strand of JBGAPH010000006.1, from coordinate 160,269 downwards.
GTCCAGACCAGCCCGCCGTCGCCCACGGCCCAGCCACGGCGGTCGGCAAGCTCAAGTCGCCGCGGCCGACGAAGTCCCGCCGAGGGCGTGGTGCTCCGAACAGCGGCGCTTGAATCGACCCGCAATCCCGTTCCTCCCGAACCCAGCAGGGCGCCGCGTTGCGGGCCGAAGTCGGCCGCCAGCCAATCGCCCGAGGCATTCAGCGGGCGGGGGTTCCAGACGCGACCGCCGTCGCTCGTCGTGTAGACGGCGCCCGGCGCCAGCTCGCTGGCATGGCCGACGGCCCAGCCGTTCTGTGCGTCCGTGAATCTTAGGTGGCGAACCCAGGGGAGGGCGCCGGTGGCCGGCAGCCAGCTTTGCCCCTCGTCTCGCGTGCTGAGCACCATTCCCTGCGTGTCCGAGGCGTAGGGCCAGGCCCAGCCCCCGGCTGCCCACCCGCTTCCATCGGGTAGGAATTGCACTCGTTCCAATCGGCAGGCGACTCCGGAAGCCTGCTTTTCCCAGGTTTTTCCGCCATCGGCAGTATGCCAGATCAGCCCTGCTTCGCCCACGACCCAGCCTCGCGCTCGGTCGACGAAGGAAACGTCCGTCAGCTCCGCGCAAGCTTCGAGGGGCGTGGGGACGGTCCCTGCCGGCTCCTGTGCGTTCAGAGGAGCGGCGGCGCCCAGCAGGCAGGCAGCCCAAAACAGAGATCGGCCCATGATGGCGACCCGTCCTTGGTCGATGTGGGCGGTTCAAGACCGCAGGAGCAGCGATTGTAAGCCTTTGTGCCATCGGCACGAAGAGCGGGTCGGCTGGTCGGCTGTAAAAATGGGGATGTCGCCCCGACGATCGCGCCGGTCTCGCTTGACATTGGTTCTTCGCCGCGAATACCCTTAGAAGTAAGGCGGTGCGAGCGTAAATCCAGGCAGCGGAAGCCCCTTGCGGTGGGCGAGCCCCGGAGTGAAGCGGGGGCTCACCCAGGCAGCGACAGAGAGGTCGACGGGTCGCCCAGCCCCATCGTGCAGTCTCGTCACAACGTTTCTCGCCGCTGCCTGCCCCGAGCGCCGTGCTCGGGCTAAGCGCGGCCGCTCCGGCCCTGTCGCTGGATCACGGAGCGCGGACAGAGGAGCTAGGTCGTATGGTCGAACGCCGCCCCCACTCGTCGCTGGCCCGTCGGGCTCTGGTGTTTCTGCTGGCTTTTGCCGCCGCTTGGGCGTTGAGCGGGTATCTGTTGCCCGACGGCGCTGCGCTGGCCCAGAAGTCCGCGAAGAAAGGGTCGAAAAAAGCCAAGGTCGTCGATGAAGATCCTTGCGCGAACTTTGAATTCGAAATGATGCCTCTCAACGAGGAGGCGGGCAAAGGCGCAGGGCGCGAAGCGGCCGTCACCGCTCTCCAGACGGGGAACTTGTCGCCCGGCAGCGAGGCTGCCTTCGACGCCTTCTTCGCCGAATACCAGTTGCCCCGGCTGACGCAGTGCAAAGAGATCTATCATCCGCAAGGCATGCAGCGGCTGGTTAAGGAACTCAAGGGAAATATCGAAGGGCGCAGCAAGCCAGTGCGCGATCGGCTCAACGCCATCGTCTTGCGGGAGGGACAAAAGATCGCCGCGGGCAACTACCATCCTGCCGCGCGCTATAACGCGATGCTGCTGATCGCCGAGCTCAACGCCGATGAAGGAGACGCCGCCGCCAAGAGCCCGCCGACTCCCTATGCCGACGCTCTGCCTGTAATGCTCGCCGCGTTCGCCGACGACAAGCAGCACGATGTCGTCAAAACTGCCGCGCTCATCGGCATCGATCGCCACGTTCGCAGCGGCGCCGCCGGCAATGAGGCGCCGCTGCTCACGACCGCGATGATTGCGCTCGTGAGCCAAAAGACGCCTCCGGCCGGCCGCTCGACCGATGCGCACGACTGGATGCGCGGCCAAGCCGCCAACATCCTGGGAACGCTCCGCGGTACGGGGCCCAAGAACGAGGTGATCACGGCGCTCGAGACCGTGGTGAACGACGCGGAAGCCTCCGGTTCGCTGCGGGCACGCGCCGCGCGAGCGCTGGGCGCCCTGGACTACTCCAAGGCCAAGCAAGTCGATCCGAGCAACGTGGCCGCGCAAATCGCCGCCATGGCCGTGTCGCTCTACAGCGAGGAAAAGAAGCAGAAAGACCGGGCGAACGAGTTTCCCAACCGCCGGCTGGTGAAGTTTTGGTTCCAGTCGGCCAACACGGGGCTAGTAGGAATCGGCGGGGCCGACAACAAGGAAAGCCTGCTCTCGCTGGCCAAAACCGCCGGCGAACCGCACGCCAAGTTCGTTGGCGACCTAGCAACTCAATTACAAGCCGTGTCGAACCACGAGATGTTCGATACGGACTTCATCGAACCGACAAAGCTGGCGACCAACTTCGTATTGCTGACGGGCAACGTGCGCAAGCTCGAGACCTATCTGAAGGCAAACCGACCGAAGAAGCCTGCAGCGGCAGTCGCAGCGTCTGCTACAGGCGACGGCAAGGCGGCCGCTGCGGCCGCAACTCCCCCTGCGGCCGCTGCTGGGCCTCCGGCCGCGCCAGCAGCGCCCCCGGCGGCTGCCCCAGCCGCGAAACAATAACTCGCTCACTGACTGAGCCTGCGGCAAAAGGATTTGCCCCTCATGCGTCGATCGCAACTCTGTACAGCCCTTGCCTGTGTTTGCGTGCTGGTGATCGCGCCGGCCTGCTCGCTGTTGAGAGATCGGGACGTCGAGACGCGAGCCGCCCTCCTAGCGGAGCTCAAAGAAAAAGACCCGGTCGTCCGCGCAGACGCGGTCCGCGAGTTGCAGAACGATCCGGCCGCTTGGACCAGCGAGGTCATCGGCCTGCTCGACGACGAGCATCCGCGGGTGCGGATCGCTGCGCTCGAGGCACTCCCCCCGGGGGTTGTCGCCGCGGAAGACAACTTGCTGGCGCGGCTCCGCGACCCCGATATTGGCGTTCGCCTGGCCGCAATTGCCGCGGCTGGACGCTCCCAGTTGCCGGCGGCCCAGGCCGAATTGCGCGAGCTCACCGAGGCCTCAGGCGAGGCGGTGCGGGCGGCGGCCGTGGCGGCCTTGGTCGTGGCCGGTGACCGCGAGACGGTGCGGGCCGCAGTGGCGGACAAGGCTTGGCAGGTGCGGCTCGAAGTTGCCCGCGGGCTCGCCCAGTCGCCCGACGAAACGAGCGCCGGACTCGTGCGCGAACTCATGGCGGACGCCACCCCCGCGGTGCGTCTGGCGGCCGTGCAATCGATCGGCCAGTGGCCTACGGAGCTGGCCGTGCCGCTCTGGCTCGAAGACCTGGAGCCGGGGCCGCGGGCCACACGGGCCGACCGCAAAGAGGCAGCGCGGCTGCTGGCCGAGCGTTGGCCTCCGGCAGCCGAACTTTCGGCCGCTGCGCTGCTCGACGACCGGTCGGCAAGGCACAACGACGCCGTGGCGAAACTTGCGGAGTTGCGGTCGCGCTGGCGCAGCGAACACCCGCGCTTGAGCGCGCTCGAGGGCTCGCTCCAGCCAGGGTCCGATCCGAACTCGCCGCGGGGTGCGGATCGAAACGTATCAGCAAAGGAACAACTCTCTCAGGACCTCCTGGCCCTCTCCGACCCAGCCGCCGGCAAGCGCCGCGCCGCGGCTATTCGTTTGGCCGCCGCCGTGCGCGAGCAGCCGCTTTCGGACGCGGCGTTGGGGCAACTCGAAACACTGACGCTCGCGAGCGAGGATCCGCTCGTGTGGCAAACCGCGCTCGAGATCGCCAGCGGCGACGGCCGCGAACCGGCGCTGCGTGTGCTCTCGGCCGCCGCCAGCCATCCCGAGGGCGACTTGCGGGCCTCCGCCTGCGCCAAGCTGACGCGGACACGCGATCCGCGTTTTGCCCCTCTCCTGCGAGCGGCGCTCGACGATGCGGATGCCCGCGTGGTGGCGGCGGCCGCTTTGGCTTTGGGATCGTGTGGCGAAGCAGCCGATGTCGCGGGCCTGTCCGAGAAGCTGCAGTCGCCGCTCCCCGAGGTGCGCCTGGCCGCGGCCGAGGGCCTGGCGGCGCTCGACCCCGAGGAAGGAATGGCCGCCCTCGAACGCTTGGCGCTCGACCGCCGAGCGCAGGTTCGGCAGCGCGCCGTAGAGGCCATGGGCCGCAGCGGCGATGCTACACTCGTGAAAGCGGTCGTCGCGCGGCTGGGCGACGAAGCCGCTGTGAGGCACGCGGCGCTAGTAAGCCTGCGAAAGCTCGCGCCCGACGCGGCGGAAACCATCCTGCCGGCCGGGCAAGGCACGGCGACCGAAGAGACCGAAGTGGCCGCCTGGAGGACTTGGGCCCAACAGAATTCCGCCAAGTTGCCCTAGTGCTGCGTCACGCACGGATTTTAGGGTTGTGCCACACTAACCCGCAGCGCAAGCAAGGGACTTGAGCGTCGCTTGGGCGCGCTGGCCGAAAATGCCGCCCGGCCCGCGCAGGGGTCTGCGAGGCTCGGCCAGGGAAACGCGGCTCTCCCTTGCTTGCGCTGCGGGCTAGTATCGGAGGGGCAACCCGAACTTCTAGCTGTGACGCAGCACTAGTGCTACGTCACAGCTTGTTTTCGGGTTGTGCCGCACTAGGCGCGCAGCGCAAGCAAGGGACGGGAGCGCCCGACGGGCGTGCTGGCCGAAATTGCTGTCCGGCCCGTGCACGGGTCGGCGGGGGCTCGACCAGGGAAACGTGGCTCTCCCTTGCTTGCGCTGCGGGCTAGTAGCGGAGGGCAACCCGAACTTCTAGGTGTGACGCTGCCCTAGCTCGCCGACGGCTGCATCTCGAGAAACCGCCGGAGCAAATCCGTGCCGCGTTCCGTGAGAAAGCTCTCGGGGTGGAATTGCAGGCCCACCAGCGGATAGCGGCGGTGCCGCACCGCCATGATCTCGCGATCGCCGTCAGGCGCGTCGCTCCAGGCAGACACCTCGAAGTCGTCGCTGAGCGTGTCGGGCTTGATCACCAGGCTGTGGTAGCGCGTGGCCCGCAGCGGATTGGGCAGGCCGGCGAACAGCCCCTGGTTGTCGTGGTGGATGTCGTCGGTTTTGCCGTGCATTAGCCGCTTAGCCCGCACGATCTCGCCGCCATGGGCCTGTCCGATCGATTGATGCCCCAGGCAGACGCCGAGCGTGGGGATCTTGGGCCCAAACCGCTCGATCGCCGCACAGGAGATGCCGGCCTCGCTGGGAGTGCAAGGGCCGGGGGAAACGATCAAGTGCGTGGGCGCCTTGCGCTCGATCTCCTCGAGCGTGATCTGGTCGTTGCGGTGGACCTCGATCTCGAGGCTGGGGTCGATTTCCCCCAGTCGCTGCACGAGGTTGTAGGTGAACGAATCGTAGTTGTCGATCAGCAGGATCATGCGAACTCTGGACGGCGCCGCGAGGAAGTTTGGGCGAGCTACGCCCAACGATTTCAGTATATTCCGACCGCAGGTTGGCGGCCACGCGGGGCCAAGCGTCGCCCTACTGTCCCAGCGCCTCGGACGCAGTAAAATCGGCCCAAACCGGCAGCCGTGGGGACAGCCGCTCGACCTGCTGCGTGGTCAAATTGAGCGTTCGCACCAGATCGAGCACGCCGGAATGCCCGAAGTATTCGAGCGTGGCCGAGGTCTGAAAGATCAGGGCGTCCAGCCGCTCGTTGCCGTGGATCCCCGTGGCGCGCCCCGCTGCGGGGGCCACGCTTCCCTGCGGCAGCCACTCGAGCGGCCCCAGGCTCGACTGCCCTTCGGGCAGGCTCAGAGCGAGCATCACGTCGTCTTCTTCGCGGCCGTCCTGGCGCACCGCCCGCAGGGTTTGCTCGAGCGCTGCGAGTTCGGAATCGGCGCGGCGGGGTGAGACGTTCGCGGCCACCAGGGAAAAGGTGAATGCCGCCTTGGGGTCGGGCCCGAGGGCGCGGAACCAGCCGACCAGCGGATCGGCGCTCAATAGATTGTCGGGATCGCGCACGGTGTAGAGTCGGCTGCGGTCGAGCAGCAGCGTTTGTGCGTCGTAGACGAAGGCGAATCGCTGACGCTCTCCCTCGGCGCCGACCAGAGGTCCCAGGGCGTATTCGTAATTTCGCCCGGCGGCGCTCAGCCGAGCGGTCAGCCGCGTGAGCAAATGCTCGGCTGAGTGCAATCCCACGAGCGCCGTGACATCGAACCGCCCTACCGATTCGGCCAGCAGATCGATGAGTTGGGCATCGTCGGCCTGGGAATCATCCCAAGGCGCCAGGCGGTAGACGGCCACCCGCACGGCGCCTTCAACCCGTCCCGCCTCGCGGTCGCGGCCGTAGGCCGACTTGCCCGAGCGCGGCAGGAACTGAAACTTCTTCAACCCCTCGAGATCGTAGTGCTGCGCCAGGTATGCGCCGCCGCCAAGCACTCCACCGGCGAAAATGAGCAGCAGCAGTTTTTTCATGCTTCGAGCTCCTGGGCCGTGCGGCACTTGCTGCCTACGAAACTCTAGGCAGCCGCACGAATCGCTGCGGGCGAGTGCGCGCGGGCGCCATCGCCGGTCAAAGCCAACAGCCTTTCCACGGTCCGCTCGGTCGCACCCAGTTGAGTGGCAACGTGGGCGGCCGCGCGTCGCCCCAATTGTTCGGCGTAAGCATGATCCTGAAGGCAGCGCTCCACGAACTGCGCGAGCGCCTGCCCGTCTTCGACCACCACGGCTCCTTCGGCCGCCAGCAGCCCCGCCACGATGTCACGAAAGTTGCGCGTGTTGGGGCCGAACGACACGGCTACGCCGTAGGCCGCCGGTTCGATCATGTTCTGTCCGCCGCGCCCGCACAGGCTGCCCCCCACGAAGCCGATCTGCGCCGTTCCCCACCAGGCGCCCAGCTCGCCGACCTGATCGACAAGCAGAATGCGTGCGTTGGGGGTGGCCGGAGTATGGTCCAAAGCGCTGCGGCGCTGCCAGGAATGGCCGCTCGATTCGAGCAGTTCGGCCACCGCGTCGAACCGATCCGGATGCCGGGGAACGATCACCAAGCGCAGCCGCGGCGCCTTGGCCGCGAGTTGAGAAAAAGCGGCCAAAGCCAGCGCTTCCTCCGGCTCGCCGGTGCTGCCGGCGAGGAACACGGTGTCGCCGGGAGCAAAGCCGGCCAGCCGCGCAAGCCGCTGGGTGCGCGGGTTGGCCCGCTCGGTTTGAGCCCCGTCGTACTTGAGCGAGCCCGTGATGCAGAGCGAATCCTCGGCGGCCCCGAGCGACCGAAAGCGCCCGGCGTATTGGTCGTTCTGCGCGGCGATGAGATCGATCTGGCGGAGCAGCCGGCCCAAGACGGGACGGAGTAGGCGATACCCCCGGAAGCTGCGATCGCTCAGCCGGCCGTTGACCACCGCCACGCGGGCGCCTGACGCGCGGCAGGCCGCGATCAGGTTGGGCCAGAGTTCGAGCTCGGCAAGCACGAGCACGTCGGGGCGGATGCGCCGCACCGCGGCAGACACTGCCCAACTGAAGTCGAGCGGGCAGTAGCAAACTGGCATATCCGGATAGCGCGTTTTGGCAAGCGCGTAGCCGGTCATCGTCGTGGTGGAAACAACGAAATCCCAGCCCGGCAGCGCCGCCTGCAGCCGGCGAAGCAGCGTGGCCAGCAGGTTCACCTCGCCCACGCTCACGGCGTGCAGCCACAGGCATGGCTTATCGCCGGCGCGGCGCGGCACGAGGCCGAAGAGCTTCTGCAGCCAGCCCTGGCGGTATTTCCCTTTGCGGACCGCCTGGGCAGCAAGCCAAGGAGCGGCCAGCAACAGGACGGCCAGGTAGACGAGGTTGAGCAGATAACGCACCGCAGGGCATCCTTTACCTGGGTCGAAAGTCAGTCGAGCTTGTCGCCGCCCCTGCCTGCGAAAACGCCTCAACAGGGATTATCGACGCGGCTTGGGCAGGTTCTTTATCTTAGCGCAGTTGGAGCGTGTCGGACTAAGGGGCCGCTACCACGCGCCGAGGCAGAGCCCTTCGATCTCCTCGAAGTGACGGTCGGTCGTGATCAGCGTCAGCCCATGGGTGATGGCGATGGCGGCGATCCACATATCGTTTTGTGGGATCGGTTTGCCTAGAGCACGGAGCGAATGGTTGATTCTTGCGTACGTACGAGCAACGTCGAGGCTGCAAGGCAAGATTCTGATCTGCAGCAAGAACTGGTTCACCTGTTCCAGCTGCTCACTTCGCCGAGCAGACTTTTTCGCCCCGTAGAGCAATTCCGCGGCTGCGACTACGGGCAAAAAGACCTCGAGCATTGCGGCCAATCGAGCCTCTGCCTGCGGCGCGCCCTTCAGCGCTTGGATGACGACATTCGTATCGAGGAGGAATCTGTCATTCATCGGGTTCGACTTGCTCGAACGCGTCTTCGATCGCGCGCATCATTTCTGCGGCATCCTCAGCGCTGATCAAACCGACAAAACGAACGAGATCTTGACCAGATGTCCCCTGCGGCGGCTCGACGCACACATGCGGCAGACTGAGCGCAAAATCGAGCACTCGGCGCTGCTGATCGACGGGGAGCACGTCGAACTTCGTAAGGAGCTGTTCGCGCAGGTTGGAATCGATCATCGGTTCCCTCGGAAGCGGCTACACCGCCTCTCCCTTCCGCATGCAGCAAACCTTGTATTTCTTCCCGCTGCCGCAGGGGCAGGGGTCGTTGCGGCCCACTTTGGCCGCGCGGTTGCGGATCGGCTCCGGGCGCGCTTCCGACTGCGTCGCCTCGATCGCCGCCTTCTGCTGCTTGGCGATCTCCGTCACGGGGCGGGCTTCTTCATGGACGGCGCGAGCATTGGCCAGGTTCGAGGGGCGCGGCGCCTCACCCTCTCCCTGCTCCATGCGGAACACCAGATCGGTCGCTTGCTCGGCCACGGCGTTCCACATCGTTTCGAACTGCCGCATGCCTTCCCGCTTGTACTCCACCTTGGCGTCGAGCTGGGCATAGCCCCGCAGGCCCACGCTGTTCTTCAGGTGGTCCATCGAGAGCAGATGGTTCTTCCAGGCATTGTCGAGCAGATTCAGAAGAACGTCGCGCTCCATCTGCCGCATCTCGGGCCGGAAGCGGTCGTCGTAGGCGGCGTGCAACCGCTTGCGCAAGCCGGCCTCGTCGAGCCGCTCGAGCTCGCCGCGGGGGATCTCGAGCCGCAGCTCGTCTTGCATCCAGTCGGCAAGCGACGTGAGAGCGCCGTTGCCGCCATGCCCGCCGCCGGCGAACAGCTTGTGAACCCGCTCGTCGATCTCGAGCCGCGTGCGGCTGGCCTGCTGCTGATGGGTGCGGCTGGCTTCGAGCAGCAAAGCGTAGAGATCTTCTTGCGGCTTGCTCGCCAATTCTTCGAGCGTGAGCTGGGCGCCCAGGCGGTCTTGAGCCCAGCGGAGCAGCGCCTCGCGATCGAGGGGCTTGCGCTCGGCCGAATCACGGCCGGCGAAGTGCGACAGCGCGGCCAGCACCGGCAGCTCGGCTTCGCGCTGGTCGTACACGGCCCGAGCCTGCTCGCGCACGAACGATTTGATCGCCGCCGGCTCTTTGTCCCGCAGCGCGTCGAGTTCCAAGGGCAGGCCGAACTTGTACTGCACCCACCCCGCCGTGCTTTGCTGGCCGAAGTCTTCCTCGAGGAAGCGGGCACCCTCGCTCAGGTCGACCGCGGCGATGGCCTGCCGAGACTCCTTGATCAGCAGTTCGCCCACGTGGTCGCGGCCTACCTTCTTGAGATCGCGATCACGCAAGTTCGGATTCCAGCGCGTGCTCGCGAACTTGGCCAGCGCCTCCCAGTTCCACTCCGATTCTTCCTCGCCCTCAGGCAGGTTCTCTTCGATCGCGTCGTAGATCGCGGTGTCGGCCAGCCGTTCGGCCTGATCCTTGGCGTAGCGCTCGGCGGTCGGGTAGTCGAGGCCGCGGAAGTCGCTGGCTTCGAGTTCGCAAACCAAGCGGCTGCCTGCCCACTTGGCGAATGTTTCGGCGCCGTAGTCCTTGTCGAGGAAGCGGTCGAGATACAGATCGATTTGTCGGTCGATCATCTCGAGCAGCAGGCCGCGGCAGTTCTCGCCATCGAGAATGCTCTGGCGGTAGCCATACACGCGTTTGCGCTGCTGGTCCATCACCTCGTCGTATTCGAGCAGGCTCTTGCGAACCTCGAAGTTGCGCTCCTCGACTTTTTTCTGAGCGCCCTCGATCCGCCGGCTGACCATGCGGCTTTCGATCGCCTCGCCTTCCTGCATGCCGAGCCGAGTGAGCACGTTCTTCACCCACTCGCCGGCGAAGATCCGCATCAGGTCGTCTTCGAGCGACAGGAAGAAGCGGCTGCTGCCGGGATCGCCTTGCCGGCCGCAACGGCCGCGAAGCTGCAAGTCGATGCGGCGGGCTTCGTGCCGCTCGGAACCGATTACGTGCAGGCCGCCCAGCGAGGCCACCTCGCGCCCTTGAGCTTTCATGTGTTCGCGCTGTTCGATCTGATCGACGAGCGTGTTCCACTCCTCGGGAGGAACCTCGAGCCGCGTCGGGTACTTATCCTGGAGCTGGGCCCAGGCCATCGTTTCGGGGTTGCCACCCAGAATGATGTCGGTGCCGCGGCCGGCCATGTTCGTGGCGATCGTCACCGCGCTTAGCCGACCGGCCTGCGAAATGATCTCGGCCTCGCGCTTGTGATGCTTGGCGTTGAGCACCTGATGGGGCACGCCCCGCTTGTCGAGCATCGAGGAGAGCCGTTCACTCTTCTCGATCGACACCGTGCCGACCAGCACGGGCCGCCCCTTCTTGTGCACCGCGTTCACGCGACTGCGCTCGATCACCTCGCGGGCTTTCTTCTCTCGCGGCACGATCGTCAGCGCGCTCTCGGTCTCGCTCTCCAGCTCGCCGGCGACGCGGTTGCCGTCCTTGAGTTCGATCACGTCCCACTTATGCACCAGCTCGACCTCGTCGGCGATGGCCTGGAACTTTTCGCGCTCGGTGCGGTAGATCACGTCGGCGTGGTTGATCCGCTTCATGTTGCGGTTCGTGGGCACCGCCACCACGTCGAGCTTGTAGATCTTCCAGAACTCGTTGGCCTCGGTCATGGCCGTGCCGGTCATGCCGCACAGCTTGTTGTAGAGCTTGAAGAAGTTCTGCAGCGTGATCGTGGCGAGCGTCTGGTTCTCTTGCTTGATCTTCACATTCTCCTTGGCCTCGACCGCCTGATGCAGGCCGTCGCTCCAGTTGCGGCCCGGCATCAAGCGCCCCGTGAACTCGTCGACGATGATCACCTCGCCGCCGTCCTTGTCGTGACTCACGACGTAGTTCACGTCCCGCTTGTAGAGGTGGTGCGCCTTGAGCGAGTTGTCGATCAGGTGCGGCCACTCCATGTTGCCGGCGGTGTAGAAGCTCTCTACGCCGGCCAGCTGCTCGGCCAGCCGCACGCCGGACTCGGTGAGATGCACCGAGTGTTCCTTCTCCTTTACCTCGAAATGCTGGTCGCGCACCAACTGGCGGGCGATCTTGTCGGCCCGCGCGTAGCGCGACACGTCGTCGTGCGCCGGGCCCGAAATGATCAGCGGCGTGCGGGCCTCGTCGATGAGGATGTTGTCGACTTCGTCGATGATCGCGAAGTTCAGCGGCCCTTGGCACTGCTGATAATCCTTCGGATAGCGGTGGTCGCCGCGGGCCGCCGGGCGCATGTTGTCGCGCAGGTAGTCGAAGCCGAACTCGTTGTTCGTGCCGTACGTGATGTCGCAGGCATAGGCCTTTTGCCGGTCGCCGGTCGGCATGTCGTTCTGAATGGCGCCAACGGTGAGCCCAAGCCCCATGTAGAGCGGGCCCATCCACTCCATGTCGCGGCGGGCCAAGTAGTCGTTGACCGTGATCACGTGCACGCCCTTGCCCGAGAGCGCGTTCAGGTAGGCGGGCAGGGTGGCTACGAGCGTTTTGCCTTCGCCGGTGACCATTTCGGCGATGTTGCCGCCGTGGAGGATCATGCCGCCCACGAGCTGCACGTCGTAGTGCCGCATGTTGAGGAAGCGGCGGCCCCCTTCGCGGCACACGGCAAAGGCTTCGACCAGCAGATCGTCGAGCGTTTCGCCGGCCTCGAGCCGCTTGCGGAACTCGGCCGTCTGCTGCCGGAGCTGTTCGTCGCTCTTGGCCTGGTACTTGGCCTCGAGCGCGTTGACCGCCGCTACTTTGCCCTGCAGCTTGCGGATATAACGGGCATTGGACGAGCCGAACAGCGAGGTCAACCCGCGCTCGATCGCGGAGCCGATTCCATTGGCGCCGCTGCCAATCCCTTCCCAAACACGTTCCAAGAGTTCCATGGATTGCGCCGTGCGGCCTCGCGGGGCCCTAAGAAAAACGCCCGGCCATGCACCCGCGACAGTCGAGGGCAAGCGGGGCGAGAGAATTGCGTAACATGATCCGCCAGCGTAATTTATAGCGATCGGCCGTATGGGTCAAGCGCGCTCTGGGCGGGGTTGGGGCCTGGCAAAGCACCGGTTTTCGACAGCCGTCGCCGTCCTAAGTGCCAATGAGCTAGTAGCTTGCTTTCGCCCGGCGATTGTGGCAGGCTGCTGGCAATCAGGCGCCGAGCGGCGGCCGGCTTTTCAGGACACATCGCCCCTGCGCTCGTGCTGGAACGCCCGCTTGGCTCTGGGCCCGAACCCTGCTGGAAGCTGTGTCGAAGCCCATGCTCCATGTCCCCGACGGTCTGGCCGGACAGCTCGAGTTCCTCGGCACGGGCACCTCGGTGGGCGTTCCGGTCGTCGGCTGTTCCTGCCCGACCTGCACCAGCAGCAACCCTCGCAACCAGCGTCTCCGCTGCGCCGTGGCCCTGGGGCTGCCCGGCGGCGTGCTGCTGATCGACACCCCGCCTGACCTCCGGACGCAACTGCTGCGCGCAAAGATCGGACGGCTCCAAGCCGTGCTCTATACTCACGGGCACGCCGACCACGTCTTCGGGCTCGACGATCTGCGGCTCTTTCCGCATTACCTGGGCCACCCCTTGCCGGTGTTCTGCGAAGCCGAGGTCGAGTCGCGCATCCGCCGCTCGTTCGACTACGCGTTCGAGCACAATGCCGCCCACTACGCGGGCGGAGTGCCGCAGCTCGACTTACGGCGGATCGCCACCGAGCGGTTCGAACTTCTGGGCGTCGCCGTCATCCCCTTGCGTCTGGCCCATGGCCGCTCGCAGGTGTTGGGGTTCCGCGTGGGCAAGGTCGCCTATTGCACCGACTGCAACTTCATCCCCAACGAAACGTGGCCGTTGCTCTCGGGGCTCGACGTGCTCATCCTTGACGCCCTGCGACCCCGGCCCCACGTAACGCATTTCAGCCTGACCGAGGCGATCGCCATCGCCGAGCGCGTCGGGGCCAAACGGACGCTGTTCACGCACATGTCGCATGAACTCGAACACGAGGCGACGAGCTCGCAGTTGCCGCCTGGCATGGAACTGGCCTACGACGGGCTCCGCGTGCCGCTCACGTAGCCGAAATCGCGCTCTGCAACGCCGCCAGCAGGTCTGCGGCACAGAGGGGCTTCGAGAGCAGCTTCGCGGCGCCGAGCCACGCTGCCCGCTCGGCGTCTTCCGGACGGGGAAAGCCCAAGAGCGCGAGTACGGGGCCTGCTTCTGCGGAGGCGATCTCGGCCAGCAGTCGCCATTCCTCCTCGTCGCCGCGAGCCAGGTCGACGATGGTTGCAGTGATGCCGGAGACGGCACAACTCGTCCTCCGCCACACGCTGGAGACCTTGGCCGCCCCGAGCAGTTCGGCAAGCGCCGCCGCCGCTTCGCGATCATGGGCCACGATGCAGACGGGGCCGAGCCCCGCCGGACCCGTGGCTTCAGCCTTCATCAACCCCACGGCCAGACGGTCCTCCTCCGAAGTGGTCGCAGGCAACGACCAAACCCCGATCTCGCCCGCCAGCAGCTTTCGCAAATCGTGCAGGGTCTGCGCCGTCCACTGATGCCAATACAAACGCATCGCGCCGGGGAGCGGCTGGCCCGACCTCGGCTCGCCTTCGCACCAGGGGCCGGCGAGTGCAAGACAACGGGCGAGTGGCAAGCGCCGCCGCAAGGGCTCGATCGCCGCTGCGGGAAACTCACCCGGAAACCGTTGGGCAAAGAGGAGGAGTACGGGCTCCTCCGAACAGTCGGCTAGGCGCCCAAGCGCAACGGCCGGCGAAGCGCACGCCTCGACGGCGACGACCGACGCGAGTTCGTCGTAGATGCGAGAGAATTCCGGCGAACCGACTTCACCAATCCAGAGCACTAGCGAGGATTCGGCGTCAGGTCGTTGCACGGGGCGACTCCGCGGCGATCCGATTCAGCCGATAGAAATACCGGCCAAGCAGCCCTCCCAAACCGGCCGCCACAAGAGTTGTCAGATGATGCGCGGCGTCGCGAAAGTACTCGAACATCGGCAATTGAATCGCCCGCGGGTGCCCCATTGGCGCGCTGAACGCATCCGCCGGATACCAACCCCGTTTCACCGCCTCTTCGGAAGAAAGCGTCCGCGACACTTGGGCGTGCAGAAAGTGAATTGCTTCGTCCGTGGGCAACGCAACGCTCGATACCAGTGAGAGCGCGGGCCCGCCATTCACGAGAAACGACAGCCAGCCGATCACCGCCGCGCCAATCCAAAAGGCCCGCGCCGCGCCTGCGCGAACCAGGGCGCCCACCAGTGAGGCGCCTAGCACCGCGAACACGCCGAGCAGCAAATAGCCGTTCGTCTTGTAGCTGGCGTTCCGCAGCGCCCAACAACTTACTCCGGCCACGGCGACTGCCACAAACAGCCATTTCAGCGAGTATCGATGCAGCATCCCCCGGCTCCTCGAGTGACTCGGTTAGTGCTTCAGCCGGTCTTCCGCCTCACGCATGGCGGCTAGCGCCGCGCCCGGCCCTTCGGCTGCTCGCAACTCCGCCACGAGCTCAGGGTCGGCGACCAGTCGACTGAGCCGCGCGAGGGTCCGGAGATGGCCGCGGTCGTCGGTCGAGAGGATCAGGAAATAAATATCGGTCATCGCCGACCGCGCGCCGCCGAAGGGAATGCCCTGCTGCGAGACGCCGAGCGCCACGAAGGCCTGACCCAGGATGCCTGGGAGCGGCCGTCGGGGATGCAAGAGGGCTACTCCCGAATCGAGCGCCGTGGGGTGCATTTCCTCGCGTTGCCGCACCGCTTCGGCCATCTTGTCGGGATCCCATAGCCAGCCGGTGCGGGCGGCGACCTCGACCATCGACGAGATCACCGAGTTGCGCGTGCGGGCGACGAAGGGCACTTCGATCGCTTCGAGCGGCAACAAATCGTCGAAGGAGATTTCCGCCAATTCGGCGCCGCCGGGCGGCTTGCCGAGAGCGCCCTCCATTTGCAAGAGCTCTTCCTCGGCCGAAACTCCGATCCGCTCTTCGAGCCAGTGGTGAATCTCGCCGGGGGAGAACCGCCATTGGCCGCCGACCTTGCGCCCCGGCAGCTTGCCGCGGTCGGCCAGCTTGCCGACTTGCGCGGGTTGCAGATGCAGATAGGCGGCCAGCCCGGCGGTGTCGAGATCTTCATCGGCCATGGTCGCCCGCCTATCGCGCGAGAAAAAGCTTGCGAAAGAGGTTTCGCTCCTCAGCTCATGCTAAAGGGGCCTAGCTTCGCCAGTCAAATCCTCGCAGCAGTTGCGGGCGCCCAGCTAGCCGCCGTTGGACAGGCTCTCGCGCTTTCGCTGGCCCTCGGTGAGCAACCGCGCGAGTTCCGCGTCGTCAGAAACCTCCAACGCCTGGCGAAACGCGGCCAAGGTCTGCTGGAAGTCGGCGAGGGCAGCCAACGTGTTCGCACGGTTGGCGGCGAAGATGTCTTGCCAGAGGGCCGGCTCGCCTGCGGCGATTCGCGTGGTGTCGAGCCAGCCGCGGGCCACGAGCGCGAGCGCTTCGGCCGGCGTCGCTGCGGCCAGCGCCGCCGCCACCAGATGCGGCAAGTGGCTGCTCGCCGCCAGCAGGCGATCGTGCTCGGCCGGCGACAGTTCGAGCACCTCGGCGCCCAGCGAACGCCACAGGCCGCCCACCGCCTCGAGATCGGCGCGCTGAGAACGGCGGCCCGGTGTGACGATCGTCTTCCGGCCTGCAAACAACTGAGCGTCCGACCATTGCGGGCCGGCCTTCTCGCCGCCGGCCAAAGGATGGCTGCCGACGAACCTTGCGCTGGGCGGGAGCGAACGCTCGAGCCGAGCGACGATCTCCCCTTTGGTGCTGCCGGCGTCTGTGATGAGGGCATCCGGCGAACAATACGGCAAGAGTTGTTCGACGAGCGCCGCAATTTGCCCGACTGGCGCACAGACGACGATGAGGTCGGCGCCCTGAACGCCGCCGGCCAACTCCGTTGTCCCCTGATCGATCGCGCCGACCGTCAGCGCTTTTTCAAGAGATGCCTGCCTGCGGCCAATCCCAATCACCTCCTGAGCCAACCCGCGCTTGCGCAGCCCCAAACCGATCGAGCCGCCGATCAGGCCGACACCCACGATGGCGACGCGACGCCACGCACGATGAGCCGGTGCGGGAGAGGGAACGAGCGGAGGCATCGGCAAGGCATGGGAAAACGGAGGAGCGGCCGGCAAAAGCGATCGATTCTAGCAGCGCGCGCCCCACGGGGGCAGGAGCGCAGTCGATCGGCCACACCGACCTTGTCTTACCGCCCGCGCTGCCGCTCCGGCGGCGCCGGAAGTTGCGGCAACGGCCTGAACCCCAACACGTCCTCGTGGAACGGATTCTCCTCGAAGAGATCGTCCACCGGTTCCTCCAGGATTCTTGAGGCCTCGGTCAATTGGCTCAAGAACTGTTGCAGTTGCTGCTCGTCTTCGGGATCGAACGGGAGTGCAATCGTGCCCGTGGCCGGATCGAACTCCATCCCCGGGGGCAGCAGGCCCAGTTGATGCAAGTTCATGGCCATCTGCAAAAAGGGACTGAGGTCGAGGTTGCGCTCGAGGCACCAATCAGGGGCCAACCGGTCGAGGTCGAAGCCGTGCCGCAGTTCCCGATTGCGTGCATGCATCGTGGCGGAGGATACGCCGCATCCCTGGGCAATCTCCTCGGCGGTCGCGTGCGGCTCCGACGCTGGGTCCATGAGAAAGTTGACCCAGCCAATCGCGTAGACGATGCCGGCGGCCCAAGCCGCTGCTTTGCCCCGGCTCACCGGCGTGCCGGGCTGGCAGAATGCCACCGCCATATCCCGGCAGAGGTCCCGATACTCTTCGTTCAGCCGTTCCAGGCAGAAGCGGTCGGTGACCTCGATGATCTCGCGAAACCGAGCTCGCAATTTCGGCGGAATCTCGGCCAATAGCTCTTCCAACTCGTCCATGAAGGCACTCGCTCCTCGAGGGTTGTTGCCCGGCGAAGGGGAGCCCCAACGCACCGGTAAGAATAGCCGATCGAGGCCGAATCAGGCCAGCGACAAACTTGGATGCAGGCGGCCGTCAGCCTTTCTCCCCATACTTCTCCTCGCACCACAGCTTCCAGTCTGCCTCGAGCCCGGCCCAATCGGTCTCGAGCGCCGCTTGCAGGTGCGGCCCTAGGTCGGCGCTGCCAGCCTTGCGGAGGGCCTCGATCAGCGCCGGGCGGCGCGGGGCATACTGCGGCGACTCGAGCAGCAAGTCGACGAGCGTCGCCGCCTGCCAGTAGCGCTGCACCGGAATCGGCCGGCCGCTTGCTAGCTCGGCCAGCGGCGTACGTGCAGCCGGATTGGCCAGACCCTCCCGCACGATCTTGTCGAACCCTGGCTGCAGGTGGAAATGCAGCTGTGCGCGCGCGGCCAACCCTTCGTGCAGCCAATCTCCGTGGTTGTCGAAACCGAGCCGCGGAATCAGATAAGCATGCACGAACTCGTGCGTGTACACCGGCCGGAGCGTGCCGTAGCGGGGGTTCCAGGCGGCCGTGGCCACGCCGTGGAGCGTGTAGCCGTCGCTCTTCGGCAGCGGCGCGTCGGCGCCCAGCTTCGCCCCGAGCCGCGGCGTGAACTGCCGATAATCGTCGTCTTTGCCGAAGACCAACAACACCCCGGGTGGGCCTTCCTTCAGCTCCGGCAGGTCGGCTGCGAGCTTAGCGGCCACTTTCTCCAGATGGTCGGCCAATTGGTCGGCGTCGAGTTCCGGCGCGTCGCCGGCCACCACAGCATGGGGACCGTCCTTGCGATGCAAGTCCTGCTTGCCGGCGAATGCCAGCTCGATCACGTCGTCGGGCTCGAGCGCGGCGCCATGTTGAGGCTCGTCGTCGACGAGCCGCAGATCGTCGAGTTGCAACTCCGCCGCGCCACGCAACCGAATTCCCAGCCGATCGACGTGCTTCCAATCCGGCAAATGTCCCTGCCCCCAGCGAAACCACTTGAGCGGCAGCGAGACCTGTTGCCAGCCCGGCCGGTCGAGCGGCAAGCGCCGCCAATAGCGGGCGCCGTCGGCCCCTACGGCCTGGGCTTCGATGTCGATGTGCGGCCGCGCGCGGGCCTCGGCCTCGGAGCGATGGACCCAGAATTCCAGGCGGTCGAATCGCGAGAGGTCGGCCGGCACGACGCCGGGTTGGGTGAAGACGCCGCCAGGTCCCGCGGCGGCGATCGCCAGGGCGGTCCCCCGCGGTCCGTCGGCCGGTGCCTCGCCGGCAACCGGCTGCCGCGACGCCTGCACTCCGCGACCGACCGCCGTCCACTGGTCGCCAAGCGGGCTTTGCTCGAAATCGAAGGCAGAAACCTCGTCGGCCCGCGTGGAGCGGGCGAGCAAACCGACCAGCAAACACAGCGCGGCGCACCGGCGAAACATGGCGCTGACCCCTAAGACTTCGGAGACGGGCGGCGGCGAGCTCCTTCAAGCTACCGGGTGCGCGGGCCGGGGCCTAGGCGAATGGGCCGGTTTCCGGCGCCAGATCGGCGGCCGCAGAGCCGGCGTAAGCCGCACTTTCGCCCCCGGCCGGTTCCCTCTGGGGGGAGGTAGAATTACCCTAATCACTGGCAACCTCCTCCCCCCGTCTATTCCCAGAGCCCATGAGCGGCGATTCCGCCCTACTCGAGTTGTTTCGCGCCGAGGCGGAAGCGCACATGAAGACGCTCTCCGATGGGCTGCTCGAGCTCGAGCAGGACGCCGGCCGCGCGCAGTGGTACGAACCGCTGATGCGCGCGGCCCACTCGATCAAAGGGGCCGCCAAAATCGTCGGGCTCGACGCCGCAGTGCCGCTAGCCCACGCCATCGAAGACTATTT
Organism: Pirellulales bacterium; assembly: GCA_044221365.1. GTDB lineage: Bacteria > Planctomycetota > Planctomycetia > Pirellulales > JBGAPH01 > JBGAPH01. The sequence goes on along the minus strand of JBGAPH010000006.1, from coordinate 141,162 downwards.
CGTCGCTGCCCGCGACGGCCGCACGACGATTACGCCGGCGGCGGTCGACGTGTTGCTCGCCGGGCTCGACGCCTTGCAACAGCTTACGCAGCTCGAGGCCGAGCCGGATCGCGAACTGGGGCAAGCGAACGCGGCGCGGATCAGCCAGCTCGCCGCCGGCGGAGCGCCGCCGGTCGCCACGACTCCGCGCGCGCCGCAGCCGGAACGCGCCGCGGCCGCCGAGCCGGCCGTATTCCTCGTGCCGGAATCGCTAAGCGCCTCCTGGGCCGAGGCCCACACCGACCTCGTGCGGGCAGCGTTCGACGCGGCGCTGCCGGCCGTGCGACTCGACCTAACTGGGTGTCGAGATATCGAGCCAGCCGGCCTGGCGTGGCTCGTGCGCGCGGCACGGACGGCGCAACAGACGTCGCCGGCACTCGCGCTCGAGATCACCGGCGCGTCGGTCCCGCTCGCGCAATTGCTCATGGCGACCGGCCTCGCAGGTTCCTGGCGGCTGGGGGAGACGCGGTCATGAGCAGCCCTTCCCTGGCAGAGTTCGTGGCCGAAGCCCGCGAGCATCTGGCGGACGTGTGCGACCATCTGTTGAACCTTGAGCGCGGCGCGCCCGAAGAGTTGGTTGAGCGCCGCGCGGGATTGTTGCGAGCGATGCACTCGGTCAAAGGGGGCGCCGGCTTCTTCGGCCGCAAGGCGATCGAGCGGCTGGCCCATGCTGCGGAGTCGGCGCTCGAAGGGCTGCCGACCGATCGCCTGGCCGGCAATGCGCCGGCGGTCGACGCCTTACTGGCGGCGGTCGACCGGATCGCGGCGCAGCTCGACGACGTCGAGCGGAGCGACGAGTGGGATGTGAGCGACGTCGTGGCCCGGCTGGAATCGCTGGCCGCAGGCGCTCCGGAGTCGCTGCCGGCGGCGCCGGTTGCGCCCAGCGCCCCCCCGCCGGATGCTCCGGCAGCCCCAGCGGCGTCGCGCGAGCACGCAGTTCGCATCGACCTGTGGAAATGTTGGACGCAGCACGGCGTGCCGCCTGCCGATCTCGTGGCCGCGCTCGCGCGACACGGCGAAGTGTCTGGCGGAGCGCTCGCGGCCGAGGGAGACCTGGATGCCCCTGGTCCCGCCGGCACGCTGGTATTCACGGCGCGGCTCGCCACGCCGCTCTCAACCGACCAGCTGCTTCATGAGTTCGGCGCTTGGGGGCTGGTGATCGATGCGTTCGAGCCTCGTCCTGCCCCGCCTATGCGGGCGGCGGCGCCTGCCCCCGCCGAGGCGACTCCACCCGCGAGCGTCGCGCCGGCTCCGTCCGTTGCCAAGGCCGATGCGCCTTCGCGTTCGCTCGAGCCGCCGGCGCCTGTGGAGCGGGCCACGAGCATTCGCATTCCGGTGTCGCTCGTCGACCGGCTGATGGCGCTCGCGGGCGAACTGGTGCTCGTGCGCAACCAAACCCGCCGCGCCGTCGAAGCGCAAGAGCCGCTCCCCCGGCTGACCGCCGCGCGGCTGCACTCGGTGACGGCCGAGTTTCAGGAGGCGGTGCTGCAAACGCGGATGCAGCCAGTGGCCAACCTGTTCGCCAAGTTCCCGCGGCTGGTCCGCGACCTGGGGCGGCAGCTTGGCAAGGAGATTCATCTCGAGCTGGCGGGCGGCGACGTCGAACTCGACAAGACCATTCTCGACGCCCTGTCGGACCCGCTGGTCCACCTGGTGCGCAACTGCTGCGACCACGGACTGGAAACGCCGAACGAGCGCGAGCGCGCCGGCAAGCCCCGTCTCGGCACGCTCACACTTGCGGCCGAGCAGCAAGGGGATGAGATCACACTCACGATCGCCGACGACGGCCGCGGCATCGACCGCCGCCGTGTCCGCGAGCATGCGCTCCGCCAAGGCATTCGCACGGCGGCCGAGCTCGACCGGCTGGCCGACTCGGATCTGCTGGGGCTGATCCTGCTGCCAGGCTTTTCAACCGCCAAGCAGGTGAGCGATCTTTCGGGGCGCGGCGTTGGCATGGACGTCGTGCGCACGAACCTGCAGCAGATCGGCGGGCGGGTGGAGATCGAGTCGGTGCCTGGCCAAGGAGCCAAGTTCCGGCTGCGTTTGCCGCTGACACTCGCGATCATTCCGGCCTTGCTCGTCACTTGCCGGGGGCAAACGCTGGCGGTTCCGCAGAAGGACATCGAGCAGCTCGTGCTCGTGCGCCCTGGCGACAAACGGCTGCGGCTCGAAGCGACGCTCGGGCAGCCCGTGTTGCGGCTGCGCGGCAAGCTGCTGCCGATGGCGAATCTCGCGGCCACGCTCGGTCTGGTCTCCGGCCAGACGCTCGATCCCGCCCAGCCCACCCTTTGCGCCGTCGTCAAAGCCGGCGGCCGCCGCTATGCCTTGGCGGTCGACGCGGTCGTGCCTTGGCGGTCGACGCGGTCGAAAAAAGCGAGGAGATCGTCGTCAAGCCGATGCACGAACGGCTGCGGCAACTCGACGTCTACTCCGGCGCTACGATCCTGGGGGATGGCCAGGTGGCCCTGATCCTCGACTGCGACGGCCTGGCCCGCCAGGCGGGGTTGCGGCTCGAATTGGAGACGGCCGCCGAGCCTGTCGCGGCGCCCGTGACCGCCGAACCGCGCGAGCGCGTGCTCTTGCTCGAGCACGCGGCGGAACGGTTTGCGGTGCCGCTGCGCTCGATTCGCCGCATCGTCTGGCTCGAGCCGGCCGCCGTGCAGCAACTCGGCCGCCGCACCTTCGCCGCGATCGACGGCGTGCCGACGCAGCTCCTGCACGTCGGCGATCTCACTGAAGCGGCGCCGGCCGCCGAGCGCTCGCGCGAAACGTTCGCGCTCCTGCCTCGCTACGCCCCGACGCCGGTGGGCTTGCTCGTGTCGCGGTTGCTCGACACCGCTGAAGCGGAACGAGCCGAGGCTGGGCGCCACGCGGCCGCGGTGACGACGGCGATGGTCGATCGCCAGGTGACGCGCCTCGTGGACCTCGACTTCTTGGCAGGCTTCGCCGCCGACGCATCGACGCCGAATGCGGCGCCGTCGTCTTCCGCCCACATCCTGTTGGTCGAAGATACGCGGTTCTTTCGTGAGCTCGTGCGCGGCTATCTCGAAGCGGCCGGCCACCGGGTGACCGAAGCGCATCATGGGCAGGCCGGACTGGCGGCGCTCGAGCAGGGGACGTTCGACCTGGTGATCTCCGATCTCGAGATGCCGGAACTCGACGGCTGGAACTTTGCCCGCCGCGCCCGCGAACTGCTCGGCGGGCGGCCGTTGCCGATGCTCGCGCTGAGCACGCTCGAAGGGGCGGCCGACCGCGCGCGGGCGCTGGCCAGCGGGTTCGACGAGTACCAAGTCAAACTGAATCGCGAGTCGCTGCTGGCCGCCGTTGCCCGGCTGCTGGCTCAGTCACCCGCGAGGAGCGCGCCTCATGCCGGCTGATCTGCAAGCGGCGGAGCTGCCGCGTTCTGTGTGTACCTTTTGGCTCGGGGACGACTGGTTCGGCGTCGATGCGCGGCTCGTGCAGCGCGTGACCAGCGTGCCTGGCTGCACGCCGATTCCCCTGGCCCCGGACGTGGTGTGGGGCTATGTGAACCTGCGCGGGCAGATTCACCTGGCCCTCGATCTAGGCGTATGTTTCGGCAGGCCGCGGCGCGGGCGCGACCAAGAGACGCTGGTCGTGTTGCGGCCGGCGGTGGCCGACAAGCTGGGGCTGGTCGCCGACCGGATCGGCCGGATCGTGTCGCTCGAGCCGGAGCAGATCGACCCGGGGATTTGCAGCTCCTTGGCGCTTGCCGAGCGCGAGCGCCGCCAGGGGCTGACCTTGGGAGTGGCCAAGCTCGACGAAGGCCTGCTGACCCTGCTCGACCCTTTGCAGTTTTCTCGTTTGCTGACCGGCGGACCCGACGCGCCGGCGGAGACCGCCACGACGGCCGACCCCCTTTGAGAACCAGAGTGTTTGCGATGAAGAATTTGAGCGTAAAGACCAAGGTCGGCGTGATCGTGGCCGTGCTGGCGGCTACGGTGTTGGCGGTCGCCGTGGTGGGAGCGCGGCAGCTCGACCGCGTCAACGCGCGGATGCAAACGCTCGTCGACGACGTCGGCAAGGCCGACAATCTGAACTCGGCGCTCCGCATCGAGCTGCTCGGCGTGATCCGCATGGAGAAGAATGCCGCGCTCGTGGCCGACGAAGCCCGGGCCGGGGAGTTCGCCGGCCTCGCCAAACAACACGCGAGCCGGGTCGACGAACTGCTCGCGCAGCTCGAAACGACGCTCGACACTTCCGGGGACGCCGGCCAGCAAGACGACCTCGACAAATTCCGCACGAGCTGGCAGCTCTATCGCCAAAGCCTGAACGAGGTGCTGAAGGCCGCCCAGGCGAACACGAACACGCGTGCCCGCCGAATGCTGCGCGACCAGGTGCAACCCGTGGCCGACGACCTCGAGACCTTCTTCGAGCGCACGGCAGTGCGGCTGGTGGAAAAACCCGCTGCGGAAGGAGCTGCGAACGCAGCCTCGGTGGCGACGTCGCTGAGGGCGGCTGCCTTGGCCTCGGAGTTGACCAACCTGCTCCATCGGCACGTGAGTTCGACCGACGAAACGGAGATGAACGAGCTCGATGCGCGGGTCCGCGATGTGCTGGAGGCCGCCGCGGCCAGCCTGGCGGATCTCAAGTCGGCCAGCGATCCTGCCGCCCAGGCCGAGGCGCTGCGGCTCAGCGCCGAGGTGCGAAAGCTAAAATCGCAGGTCAGCGAAATCCAGCGTCTGTCGCGCGAGAACTCGAACCTAGCGGCCGTGCAGCGGAGCGTGACCATCAACTTCGAGCTCTCCAACGCCACCAATGCAGCCCTGGGCCGCCTCGCCGAACGGCTTGACCAGCGCATGACCCAGGAACGCGACGCCAGCCACCTCGACTATCTGTGGGGGCTCGGCGCCTTGGCCGTGGCCGGCGTGGGGGGCGTCATCGTCGGCAGCGCGCTGGCTTTGCTCATCGCCCGCTCGATCGTCTTCCCGTTGATCAAGGGCGTAGAACTCGCCAAGGCGATCGCCGCCGGCGACCTCACGCAGCGGCTCGCCCTCGAGCAGCGCGACGAGGTCGGTCAACTCACCGACGCCATGGACCACGCCGCCGAGGCGTTCGCCCGCATCGTCTTCGAAATCCACAAACTGTCCGACGAACTCGGCGTTTCGGCCGCCGACCTGTCTCAGGTGTCGCATGGCCTGCTGGCCCAGAGCGAGGAGATGTCGATCCAGGCCTCGAACGTGGCGGGCGGCGCCGAGCAGATGACCGGCAACATCAACACCATGGCCGCCGCGGCCGAGGAGATGAGCATGAACGTCTCCTCCATCTCGTCGGCCAGCGAGCAGATCAGCGTCAACGTTGGCACCATTTCGGCCGCCGCGCAGTCAACGGCCGGCAACGTGCAAACCGTGGCCGGCGCCGTGCAAGAAGCGACCGCCTCGTTCCAACACGTCGCCGGCGAAGCCCGGCAGAGCGCCCAGGTTACTGCCGAGGCCTCGAACCTGGCGCATCAGGCGACCGACAAGATGCAGGCCCTCGACCGGGCGGCGCACGAGATCAGCAAAGTCACCGAGATGATCAAGCTGATCGCCATGCAAACGAACTTGCTGGCCCTCAACGCCACGATCGAAGCCACGTCCGCGGGCGAGGCCGGCAAGGGCTTCGCCGTGGTGGCCGACGAGATCAAGGAGCTGGCCGGCCAAAGCGGCAAGGCCGCCCAGGACATTGCCCATATGATCGAAGGCATTCAGTCGAGCACGCGCGAAGCGGTCGGCGTGATCGATCGAGTGGCCGAAACGATCACGGCGATCAACACCGCCTCGGAGCGGATTTCGGCCGCCGTGGAGCGGCAATCGCAGGTCGCCCAGCAAAGCGCCGGCAATCTGGAGGCGGCCAGCAAGGGGGTGGGGCACATCGCGCAATCGATCGCCGAAGTGGCCAAGGGCGCAAGCGACATGTCGCGGAACGCCGGCGACGCTTCGCACGCGGCGGGAGACGTGGCCCACAACGCCAGCGAGGCCGCCCGCGCCGTGCGCGACATCGCCTCGAACATCCACGGCGTGAGCGGCTCGGCCAAGGACGCCACCTCGGGGGCCCAGCAAGTCAACGCCGCGGCCACCGGCATGCAGCAAGTCTCGTCGCGGCTCGACCGCCTGGTGCAGCAGTTCCGGGTGAAGTGCGACACGATGGGGCGGTAGCGGAAGAGGAGGCCCGGGAATTGCGAAGTCGGGCCGGCCAGGGCAGCGCGAGCGTCAGGGCTCCAGCACAGTGTCAGCCGCCGTGACCTTTGCCTCGGGGAACAGGCTTGCCGTGCGCTGGATTGTCCGGGCGTCGGTGTCTGGGTTGTAAAACTCAATCCACTCGACTCGCCAGTCGCCGAGCCAGTCCCGCAGCAGAGCGTCGGGGCCTTGCAAGTGTTGCCCGGATACAGCAAAAACTCGGGCGCTGCGGCCCTCCACAAAGGCAGCCCGTGCCTTTACGAACCGCCACTCGTTGACGAGCCAGCAAACCAGAGCGGCCACCCCCACCAGCACCATCAGCGTGCGGAGTGAGAACGACCGGAGGCGGTGAGGGACGCGACTCATGGGCCCGGCTTGGTGATGGAGGTTGGCTACACCGGCCCAACCGAGTGCGCCGGCTGGGCTGCCGCCAGCTTGGCGGCTTGCCGCCGAAGCGCGGAGCGCACCGGCCCATACGCCCCCGCGGCCCCAAGAATCACCGCCGCCTCGAGGGCCATCAGCCCCACGCCGCCAAAGGGGAGCCACGGCCGGACGTTGGCGAGCACGAGCGTGTGAAAGAGCGCCACCGCGGCAGCCGTCGCTGAGAGAACCGCCGCCCGCTCGGCCACCAGCGCCCAGAAGTGGAACCGCACCACGTATTGTGCGAAGAGCAGGCCCAACACCGTGGGCCCCAGCCCCGCGATCAGCACGCAGGCTTCGCGCCAGCCTGGCCGCTGAACGCCGAGGTAGCAGAGCGTCCAGAAGAGCAGCGTCCAAGCGCCTAGCCACAGGCTGGCCCGCGTGAGAAAACGCTCGACGCGCACCCGCCGCGAGCCGTTCCGCAGGGCGAAAAGGCCGGCGGCGACGAACAGCGTGACGAGCGACACCCAGACCACGAAGGGGATGAGCAGCGGCCCGACTGCCTCGAGCAGCGTTCCCCCGGGTGCTTCGGCGAGCTTGCCGGGGATGCCCAGCAGGATCACGAGCGGCGCGTAGCAGAGGCCGTAGCGTGGATCGAATCGCAGCCGCCCGAGCAGTCCACTATCCCAGAGCCGCAGCGCGGTGTGCAGCAGGGCACTGGGAATGAGCAGCGCGCCGGCGCCGGTGAGCAGTTGCGCCGTGAGCCGCCAGCCATCGCCTAGGTCTTGGGCGGCCCGCAGCCAGAGATCGACAACGCGCCCGGCGTGCAGCAGCAACGCGCCGGCGACGACCACCACCAGGGGGGCCAACGACCCGCGCCACGCGCGCCGCTCGAGCAGGATGGCGAGCAGCACGGTGTCTACCACCGCAGCGGCGGCAAAGGCCAACAGAAGCGGCGCCTCGGACATCGACGCACTCGGGCAAGAGGTAGAGCGTTGGGAGCGGTTGCGGCGGATATTCTCAGACTAACAACCGTACCTTGCGTCGGCCAGCAAATGGCCGCGAAGATTTTTTTGCGCACGCGCAACGGCGGACCTCGATTCCTGCTAACCAGGCTGTCGCGATCGCGCGCAGTTCGAACGGAAGCGAATCGCTGGCGCTGTGGACTGTCTGCGCTGGACCTATCGCCCGGCCCGTATACTATACATTAGTATACACACAAGGAGCGTGCCATGCGGAATTCGTCCGAGCGCTCGAGCGAAACGGCGCCTGTCTCGGGCCGTGCCGTACTTGCGGCGTCCCCCACGGTGGCGCATTGGCTGGCCGCGCTCGACGCCGGCGCCGACCTGGGGCATTTTGGCCGCCTCGCCTTCGCAATCGTGGCGCGGCACTTCCTGTCCGACGGCGAGCTGCTCGCGCTGCTGGCAGCCCAGCCCGGCTACGACCTCGACAAGGCTTGCCGACTGCTCGAGCAGGTGCGGAATCGCGGCTACTCGCCCCCCTCCCGGCCGCGGCTGCTCGCCTGGCAGGCCCGGCAGCGGTTTCCGCTACTGCCGAGCGACGACCCGTCGGTGGGCAATCTTTACCGCGAACTTCCCTGGCCGGACGACGTGTTCGGCCGGATCGAGGAGTTTTGGGAAGGCGAATCGTAGCGCGCCGTCGGCCCCACGGTAGACAAAGGCGCCTCTCGGCAGGAAACTCCCCGCAGCGACTCGATCCCATGACTTGGTCCGTCCCACGCCGCATGCCCGCCCCGCGCCACGAACAGCAGGCCCTCTTCGGCGACAATCCGGCGCCCTGGGATAGCGACGACGCGGCCAGCGTGCTGATTGCCCGTGTAGTCTTTCCCACGGGGCCGCAGCAGCCCTTCGACTACGAAGTGCCTGAGGTCCTCCGCGCGGCCGCCGCCGCTGGCCGCCGGGTGAAGGCCCCCTTGGGCCGCGGCGACCGCTCGGCCTTGGGCTATTGCGTCGAGATTCGCCAGGCCGAGCGCCAGCGGCGGCTCAAGCCGCTCGAAGCGATCGTCGATCGGCAGACGCTGCTCACCCCCGCCATGCTGCGGCTCACTGAATGGATGGCCGACTACTACCTCTGCGGTTGGGGGCAGGTGCTCGAGGCCGTCGTGCCGGCCGGAGTTCGCGGCCAGGCCGGCACCCGCGAGGTCGTGCTCCTGTCGCTCGCCCCCGACGCCCAGCAGCGGGCGCCCCACCTGGCGCTCCCCGCCAAGCAGGCCGAAGTGCTCGCGCGGCTGGCGGTCCACGGCCAGCCGATGCCCCCCGGCGAGCTCGCTCAACTCGCCGGCTGCACGCTTGCCCCCATCCAGTCGCTCCGCCGCAAGGGACTCTTGCTGCTCGAGCGGCGGCGGATTCAGCAGGCGGTCGCGGCGCCGGCCGCCAGCGAGCGCGAACGGCAATTCGTGCTGAACGGCGAACAACAGGCCGCCCTTTCCGCCGTCCTCGCAGGCGTGAACTCGGGCCAGCCGCACACGGTTCTTGTGCATGGCGTCACCGGCTCCGGCAAGACCGAGGTCTACATCCAGGCGATCCAAGAAGTTCTGCGGATGGGCAAGCAGGCAATTGTGCTCGTGCCTGAGATCAGCCTCACGCCGCAAACGTGCGACCGCTTTCGCGCCCGCTTCGACCAGGTGGCGGTGCTGCACAGCCATTTGAGCGACGTCGAGCGGCATTGGCACTGGCAGCGAATCGCCGCCGGCGAAGTGCAGGTGGTGGTCGGCGCCCGCAGCGCCATCTTCGCCCCCACTCCGCGGCTGGGGCTGATCGTGCTCGACGAAGAGCACGAGAGCACGTTCAAGCAGGAAACGGCCCCGCGCTACCATGCCCGCGATGTGGCGCTGGCCCGGGCGCGGCTCGAGCAAGTGTCGCTGGTGCTCGGTTCGGCAACGCCCTCGCTCGAAAGTTGGGTGCGGGCGAAGCGAGGGGAGTTTCAACTCGTTTCGCTCCCCAACCGCATCGGCGACCGCCCCATGCCCGACGTCGCCACGCTCGATCTGCGGGTCGAGTTCAAAACTCGCGACAGCCGCGGCTCGATCAGCCGCTCGCTCCACCGGGCGATGGACGCCGCGCTCCGCGACGACGGGCAGGTGATCCTGCTGCTCAACCGCCGCGGCTACAGCACGCACATTCAGTGCCCGGCCTGCGGGCTCACGGTGCAGTGCCCGCATTGCGACATCGCGCTCACCCACCACCGCGACGCCGAACTGGCGATCTGCCATTACTGCGACTACACCGTGCCGGCGCCGCGCGAGTGCCCCGATTGCCATTTCGAAGGGATCCGCTACCGGGGTCTCGGCACCGAGCGGCTCGAGGCCGAGGTCCGCGCGCGCTTCCCGCACCACAAATGCCTACGAATGGACACCGACACCATGCGCGGCCCCGGCAGCCACGAAAAAGCGCTGGCCGCCTTTCGCTCAGGCGAGGTCCACATCCTGCTCGGCACGCAGATGATCGCCAAAGGGCTCGATTTTCCGCGGGTGACGCTCGTCGGCGTGATCAACGCCGACACCGCGCTCCATCTGCCCGACTTTCGCGCGGCCGAGCGCACGTTCCAACTCGTTACCCAGGTGGCGGGCCGGAGCGGCCGCGGCGACCAAGGGGGGCGGGTGCTCGTGCAAACGCTCAGCCCCGAGCACCCGGCGATCCAGGCGGCCGTGCGGCACGACTTCAACCGCTTCGCCGCCGCGGAGCTGCCGATCCGCCAGAAGCTGGGATACCCGCCGTTTGCCAGCATGATCCGCCTGGTGGTCCGCGGCCCCGTGGCCGAACCGACGGCCGAGTTCGCGCAGCACGTGGCCGATCGGCTCCAAGAGGAACTCAAACGAGGCGAGGTGAAGGCTCGCATCCTCGGCCCGGCCCCGGCGCCGATCGCGCGGTTGCGCGGGCTGCACCGCTTTCACTTGCAGGCACAATCCGCCGACGGCGAAGGCCTCCGCCACGCCGCCGCCCGCGCCACGGCCGATCTCAAGCCGCCAGAAGGCATCCAGTGGATCGTGGATGTGGACCCGCTGGATATGCTGTAGGCGCGGGTTCCCCCCAGCGACTGGCCGGGGGCTAGTGGATCTTTGAGTGCGGCGCCGCGCCCTTAGCCCCCCGTCAATGACGGGGGGCCACCACCGCCACCCCGCCAACGCCCGAAAGCCTCTCAACCACCGCCCGCCCTCCCATCCGGCGCAGCCGGAGCGGTTTGCCCGGCGGCGCAGCCTATTCGCGAGGGCGGATTGCAGTCCTAGGCCATTCTGGGCCGATGTCAAATTGTGTCGGTCACGGAATTTGATCGGCCTGCGAAAAGATTGCCGCCCACAGCGGCGTTTCCCCGCAGTCGGCGCCACGGACAGGACTTTGACCGCCAAAGCCCCCGTCCGTGAGCCCCGTGACGCGTCCTATTCCCAGCTACTTGCGACTGCACACGGAAGACTCGACCGAGGTCGTCCGCCCTGAGGTGGACGAGCTCGCGAGCCTGGGCGAGGCGTGCCGTAGCTTCGAACAAGCCACCGGTTGGGCCCTCCGCTACGTGCCCGGCCGCGAGCCGTCGAACGATCCCGATCTGATGTGGTCTGCCCCGGTCGACCCGGGCGTTGGAATCGCTCCCGGACACTTCAGAATCGATCTCGGCGGACCGGCCTTGTCGGAGCACGGCCCGCGCCTCGACCTCGAGTCGGCCAGCATCTTGGCCGGCTCGATCGCGGCGCTCGCCTGCACGCTGCTGCAAACGCGGCAGGCGCTGTGGCAACGCGAGGCCGAGCTGGCCGCCGGCGTGCCGCTTGTCTCATCGTCGCAGGATGGCGCGCATCTGGCCGAGCGGCTCGAAGGAGCGCTGCGGGCAGCGGCGCAGGCCGTCGACGCCGAAGCAGCCGGGCTCTATTTGCTCGACGCTGGCACGACCGAGCTCAAGCTGCGGTCGTGTTGGGGGCTGCCCAAGACGCGGCTGACCGAGCCGCCCCGTCCCCTCAAGTCGGCCGTCGGCGATCTCGAATCGCTCTCGGGGCACGCCGTGGTGCTCGACAATCCGCGGCTGTTCGAGGCCTGGAACGTGCCCGAGCGAAACTACGCCCACGCGGTCTGCATTCCGGTCGCCAGCCCCACGGCCCCGCTGGGCACGCTGTGGGTGTACGGCGGTCAGCCCCGCGTGGTCGACGACCGGGACACGCAGTTGCTCGAGATCGTGGCCGGCCGGGTGTCGGCGGAGCTCGAGCGGGCCATGCTGCTCACTGAAGGCGCCTCGGCCGCGCGGATCGGCAAGCAGCTCGAGGCCGCCGAGCGGTTTCAAACGGGTCAGTTGCCCACCATCGCCCCCGTGTTGGAAGGTTGGTCGCTGGCTGGACGTTCGCGGCAAATCGACCGCCTGGGAGGCGCCTGGTACGACTGGCTGGCCGGGCGCGACGACGAGCTGATCGCGCTGGTGGGCCTGGCCGACGACGGCGGCCTGGAAGGCGCGCTCACGTCGACGCTCGAGCGGGCCTCCGCCCGCGCCGCCGCCGAACAAACGGGCGACCTGGCGGCGATCTGCGATCGCACGGCGCGGGCACTCTGGACCGGTTCGCAGGGAGACCGCCGCGCCGGACTCGCGGCGCTCGCGCTCGATCCGCTGCTCGGCACGGTTCGCCTGGCCACGGCCGGCCCGGCCGCGGTGTTGCTGGTGCGGCCTGATCGCTGGGAGCGGCTCGACCAGCGCTCGCCGAGCCTGGGGCGCAGCCCCGACTACGAGGCGACGATCGAGGAGCGGCTCGTTTCGCCGGGCGATACCCTGGTGGTCTACGCCCTCGGCCCCGCCGACCTGCCGCTCGAGGCGAGCGGGCTCGACGAAGAACTGGCTCAGGCGGCGCGGGCCGGGAGCGGCTCGCCCCGCGAGCGGATCGACGCTCTCTTCGCAGCCCTGCTGGCCGGCGCCGCCGAGCGGCTGGGCGACGCGGCTTTACTGGTGGCGACACGACAGGGCTAGGGAATCGGGGTGGCTTGGGGTCGAGCGCAGCGAGCCCCCAGCAAACCACGCTCGAAGCGACCGGCATCTCGCCTTGACGATCGGCCGGCCGGGGATAGACTCAGAAGTTCGGGCCAGCCGCCCCCAAAGGCTGGCCTGCTTTGCATTATTGCGGGAATGGCGGAATTGGCAGACGCGCAAGGTTGAGGGCCTTGTGGCCGCAAGGTCGTGCAGGTTCAAGTCCTGTTTCCCGCACTCGAGAAGCCCCCTGGCGGGGCTTTTTTCGTTGGGGCGGCTGACGCGCCGGCGAGACGCCCTACGGCAGCAGGGTCAGAGCGCGGCCTCGAGACCGGTAAATCGAGAAATCGCGGCGATCCAACGTGAAAACCCGGTCGATGGCCCGAGTCTCCGCTAAGTACATGAGCAATGCGTCCGCCAACTGCGGGCCGATGTTGGTGTACTTTCGATAGAAGGCCGCGATCCATCTCGCCGCTTCGGGGCCGAGTTCGACGACGTCGACGAGCCGCAGCTCAACGTAGCGGAGCAACTCGTAGACGGCGGAACGTTCTTTCCGCAGGATCCAGGCCGCTTCGGTGATGACCGGCCAGGTTGTAATCGCCGGACCGAGGATCGCTTCCGACGTTTCGATGCAGGCCGCGTGATGCAGATCGCTTTCGCGAAGCATCGCCACCAGCGGGCCGGTGTCGACGAGCACCGGCTCAGGCATCGTCGGTCCCCAAGCCTTCGAGGTACGCCTGGTTGACGCTCATGTCCGCCGGCCCCCCGCGCACGCTGCCTGCCAGCCCCAGCCGTTTCGCGGCAGCGCCCAGGCTCTCGCCGGGGCGTCGCGGTTCGTTATTAGGATGGTCTTGGGGAGGCCGGTAGGCCGCCAGCGCCGAGTCCAGCAGATCGGGCCAGGGCAGCCCAGATTGGTTGGCCAGATCGGCCAACTGCCGACGCTGATCGTCGGACAAGACGATATCGCTGGGATGGGTCTGCATGGCAATCACTTCGCGGGGTACGGCGCGTTTCACGCTGCACAATTATAGCCTTGCGCGCCGGGCGAAGTCGCCAACCCGGCCTCCGGCCGCACTTCCCCCGCTTGCCTCTCCCGCCCCGTCGGGCATACTGGTTGAGCCGCCCGCTCGCCCGCCGAGAGCGACCCCACTCGCCGCCTCGCCCCGCGGGCAGCGCCGCCAAGCCTATCGCCGTCCTTAGGGAGCCCTTCATCGATGATCGATCTGCCGCGCGACCTCTCTTCGAACCGCTGGGATGCGCTGGCCGAACGGGCCTTGGCCGGCGAGGCGCTCTCGGTCGACGAGGGGCTCTCCGTGCTCGCCTGTCCCGACGAAGAGGTGCTCGATCTGCTGGCCGCCGCCTATCGCGTGCGTCGCCGGCACTTCGGCATGCGCGTGCAGCTTTACATGCTGATGAACGCCAAGAGCGGCCTCTGCCCCGAGGATTGCGGCTACTGCTCGCAATCGAAGGTCTCCGACGCCGAGATCCCCCGCTACAACCTGCTCCGCCCCGACAAGCTGCTCGACGGCGCCCGCATGGCGGCCGAGCGGCAGGCCAAGACCTTCTGCATCGTCATCTCGGGCCGCGGCCCCACCGAGCGCGAGATGCAGGCCATCACCGACATCGTGCCGAAGATCAAGGCCGAGTACCCCGTGAAGATCTGCACCTGTCTCGGGCTGCTCACCCCCGAGCAGGCGGTGCGGCTCAAGGAGTGCGGCGTCGACCGCGTGAACCACAACCTGAACACGAGCAGCGAGCGGTACGACGAAATCTGCTCGACCCATACCTACCAAGACCGCGTCGACACGCTGCAGGCAGTCCGCTCGGCCGGCATGGAGCTCTGCTCCGGCGGCATCCTGGGCATGGGCGAGGAGCCAGTCGACGTGGTGCGGATGGCCCTCGAGCTGCGCGAGCTGGGGGTCCACTCGCTGCCGGTCAACTTCCTGAATCCGATCGATGGCACCCCGCTGGCCGGCACCTGGAAGCTGAACCCGCGTTACTGCCTGAAGGCCTTGTGCCTGTTCCGTTTCACGAACCCAACGGCCGAAATCCGCATCGCCGGCGGCCGCGAGCTGCACCTCCGCAGCTTGCAGCCCCTGGGGCTCTACCCCGCGAACTCGATCTTCATCGGCGACTACCTGACGACCAAGGGCCAGGAAGCCGACGACGACTACCGGATGCTCGAAGACCTAGGCTTCGAGATTGCGCGGAATGCAGAGCCGGCGTGCACGCTGGAGGCGGGGGCCCCCACACACTAACCCGCAGCGCCAGCAAGGGACGCCCACGCGTTTTGGCGCGCCGGCCGGAGAGGCTGCCCGAGCCAGGGCAGCATGAGCGATGAATAGCCTAACGCCCTCCTTGCCCCTTGCTTGCGCTGCGGGCTGGTTTTGCTTCGTGCCGGCAATGCAGCGCATAGCGTCGGCGCGTTAGACTACGTGAATGACCTGGCGCGACACCACCGCTGCCCTCCTTCTCGCCGCCGCCGGCATCTCCGGGGCCTGGCTGGGTCGAGTGCCCCTAGCTGGCACGCCTTTCGCCGCGGCCGCGGCTGCAGTTTCCGGCTGGTCGCTCGTCTGCTTCGTGTGGACGCTCTGCGAAGTGAGCGAGCAGCCCCACCGCGAACTCCCCGCAGGCCCTGCCCGCTGGTTCCCCGGCCTCAACCGCCTCCGCCGGCGCTTGTCGCTTGCTGAATGGGCGACGTTTGCAGCCATGGGATTTGTCGTGTGGGCGCTCTGCCTGCCGGCGAGTCGGTCGAACTGCGTGGGACGGCGCCGGGCGGCGAGTTCGCCACTCGCGCCACCGATCGCCGAATCAGCCCCCTAGCCAGCAAGGGGCGCGATCACCAAAGCGACACATGCGGGACGCTGTCGACAACTCATCGGCGCACTCTCTTGCATCCCGCGCTCCTGAGAAAACGCCGCAATGCGCGAGTCATCGCCCAGCTCTGCCGGTCGAGGTACATCCAGGGCAAGGGGGCGATCGCCACGACGAAGGGATGCTCGCTCGTCGAATCGGGTGGCGCAGAGTCGATCGAGACGACGGCCACGCCGCCGCGATTCCCAACCGCGATTCCGCCGTACTGCTTGTTGCGCACGCACGCGCTCGACCACCCCGGTACGACGTGTTCCTCGATGTACTCGTGAGCTTCGGCCGCGTTCCAGGCCATGGGTTGATAGCCCAGATCTCGAACGACGCTGGACCACGATACGGCAAAGGATTCGTCGCATTCGTATTGTGGGGCGCGACAGTACATGATCGATGCTTTTTTGACCAAAGCTCTGGCCGGTCCTGGGACGCTGCCTCGATCAACTCTGCTCCGAGGAAGGGCAGTCTGGCGATCACCATCGTCGCCGGTTTCCCGGGGGCGCATTCGTCATCCGTCCCCAGTGCCAGTATCTCACTCTCGTGACGTGGCTGCCGCGGTCGAAGCCGACTTCGCAGGACCACTCGCCGGCGCTTCCGGTTCGATAGTGCCACAACTGCTGCTCTTTGCCAACAACGATGATTTGCTCCGGCCGGCCCAGCAGCTCTTGCACGTCGCTTCCCGTCATCCCGACCTGCACGAGCTCGATCGATCGCCAAGGAACGCTGGGGGGCGTGACCGCAACAAAAGCAGACACGGCAACTGCCGAGAGCGTTGCCACGATGAACAGGGTCCGTAGAGAGAACTTCGGCCGATCCTTCAGGACAGCGGCGCTGAGGGGCAGGATGATGAACACAATCCCGGCGACCGTCCAGCCCGCCACCCCTGCCAGCGACAGACCGAGTCCGCAATAGATCGCGATGATGGCGACATCCTGGACCCGCCACCGTAGAACGCGCTCCAGCGCTCGTTTCGGTCGGAAGTCGTTGCCGGCGGCAAGGAAGAAGAGCAGGTAGAGCATCAACACGGCCACTACAGCGGTTGGCTCGGGCGCCACCACGAAGAGCGCGACGCCCGCGCCGACGACGGCTACCACGACCAGCAGGGCGCGCAAGAAGAATCTCGCCTTCATGACTGGGGAAGCGCTAGGCTCGGGAATCAGTCGCCACGGTTTTCGTCTCCCACCGTCATCGTAGTCACCACGACGAGGGCCGTGACGAACAGGCCGATGACGAGCACCTTGCCCGCCAACTCCAGGCCATCGGCCAGCGCTGCCCGCTGTGCAGAGACTTGCGCCCAAAGGACGAATCCAGCCAGCAGCGCCGCCACTCCGATCGACACCGCCCCGACGAGCAGCGCGCGGTGCGTGACATGACGGCGGGCATAGCCTGCGGGCGCCGATTGCGCAGACCACGACCGCACGCCGAGCACCGCCACGAGGGCCCCGATGAGCATCCCGTGGAACACCAGAAACGGTCCGCCGGCGAGGGTGGGCAGATCCATCGCGCCCAACTGTGCCCCCACCGCCCCGGCCCCGACAACCGCCAGAGCGCGCACGGTAGGCCGCTGCCTACGCAGCAAGCAACAGGTCGCCACCGCGGCGGCTAGCGAATAGACCATCGACGGCGTCCCCTTCCCGCCGACCACGCGCAGGGCATTGGCGACCACGGCCGCCAGGGCGATGCCGATCAAGGCGTGGGAGAGCGTGAAGCGGATCATGGGGTCGATGCGCGTTTGGGTTGGAAAACGGAGGCTGCTGCTCCGCCGGCCAGCATGGCGCCGAGCACCCACGTCGACATGATGCGGCGATTCGCGGTATTCTCTGCGCGCCATTGTTGGAATTGCTCGGCGGTTGCGCTGTCCGCGGGCCTGGCATAAGGTCTTCCATAATTTTGTGCCGCCCAAATCCAAGCCGGGAACGCCACCACCGACGCCCCAATCAGAAATGGAGTCCGCGTCCTCCGCCAGAGCGCGATCAGGCAACAACCCAAGATGGCTGGCTCGAGCAAGACGGGCGCCGCCAAGATGACGGAGACGACAGAGGTCAAGCCAAACAGCGTTCGCAGCCTGAAGCGCCAGGCGTGAGCTTCTTTGTTAACCGACACGGGAACTCTCTCGGCGAGGCTCGCGAGAATTGCTGTGGCCCAACTTCCTTGCGATGTCGCTAGTTGCGAATCACCCAGGCATTATCACTCTTTTCCACGAAACGGTCGGCGCCTGCCCTGGTCACCGCGGTGTCCTTGGCAACGACATCCTCCAGAGCCGGCAGCCGCAGCAAATGGAGCAAACAGGCGTCATCGAGCTCCGTGTCGCTCAGGTCGAGCGAGCGGAGCTTACTCCCGGTGATCGCGTCGATCCCTTGACGCGTCAAGCCGCTCCCTCGTAGGCCTAGATTCACGAGCGCCGACAGCCGAGTCAGGACTGCCACGTCGTCGTCCGTAAACGTTTTGCAGCCGAACAAATTGAGGTTCTCAAGATGCGGGCACTCGGCCAGGAACGAGTAGTCCTCGGTGTCCGCCTCCCAGAGATACACATCTACCACGTCGTTCGGCCAAACGCCGGCGGGATACCACCAGTCGGGGTGGCGTACAATGCACGCGCCGCCCAGCGCTTCGATCTTGGCTGCGGCGCGATTCCCCCGCAGTCCCACCGCCAGCAAGGCCGCGCCAACGCAGCACGCCGTGACGCCGAGGAGCAAGAACTGCCTGATCGTGAAGCGAATTCGCATAGATCAGGCCTCCGCCGGCGCCGCAGGCGAGGGACTCGCGGGCCGCAGCGCGTCGGCGCCGCGGAGGGCGAAGATGCCCAGCGAGGTCGCGAGGAACGCGTAGTACAGGATCTCCGCATAGGGCGACGTAAAGCGCAAAGCTCTGACCTCGACGACGAGCGAACCGTCGCGGATCGCTTGGCCCCAGGCGGCGTCGTCCGGCACGAGACGGACTGCCGCGGGCGGGACAGGCCGATAGGGATTGCTGTCGACATGCAGCGCGAGCCCGATCCCCTGGATGACCCAGGCCAACCCGAGCAGGAGCCAACCAGCTTTGCGGAGGACGCCGCGGCACGACCAGCGAGTGATGGCGGGTTTGGCAATCATTTTGCAAGTCGCGCTCCGTAGACGAACGAGTGGGACAGTCCGGATCGGCGGTCAGCAATCCCAATGGCCGAACAAACGCCGGCCGAGGCCGCCGCGGCTCGTTCCTTAGGCATTCTATGCCTTACCGTGGGATGATTCAGTACACCGAATGCGAGGCGCTCAGCGGAGCAACGCCGGCGAGGCGTTGCCCCGCGGTCGTTTGGCGGTAAGCGAACCCACGGAAAGTGTGGTGCTCAGGTCCAGCCGCCGCGATGAAAACGCAGGGCCAAGTTCCACCGTTCGAGGTTGGTCTCCTGTACGGCCGCGGGTTGACAGCGATGGTGCGCGAGGCGCGCCACGTGGCGAAGAGCGTGCAAATCGACGGTCGCTGACACTTGACGGTCCCTCACCCTCCTCCCCTCTTCCACAGGGAGAGGGGAGGAGGATTCTCGCCGCGTGCCTGAAGGGCCACGAACAAGGCCGCGCAAGCGAAGCGGTCGAGCAGCACGAACGACCGGCGAGGCAGAGAAGGCGAGCGCCCTGGTCAGGCCGGAACAGAACGTTCCGACCCCGACCCCGCTGGGCACGCTCGCACCAAGAGCCCAGAGGCTAACCCCGCAGCCCGCCGCCTCAACGGCAACAGGCCGCGCGAAATCAAACCGCGAACTCCTGCCGCGATTGCAAGGTGACCCAGCGGTTAGATCGTGCGCCGGGGCGCTGGGGGAACTCCCCAACGCCCGGCGCTGCCGTTCTGATTGCGGCCGCTACCGCATCGGCTGGAAGACCACGGTCGCCAGCGGCGGCAGCGTGATTTCAATCGAGTAGGGTCGGCCGTTCCAGGCCAGGTCGTCGGCCTGTTTGCCGGGGAAGTTCCCCACGTTGCTGCCCCCATAATACTGGGAGTCGCCGTTGGAGATTTCCTGGTACCAGCACTTCTCAGGCACGCCCATGCGGTAGCCGAGCCGCGGCACCGGCGTGAAGTTGCAGGCGACCACCAGGAAGTCCCTGGGATCCTTCGCCCGCCGCACGAACGTGAGCACGCTCAGGTCGTAGTGGTGGCAGTCGATCCATTCGAAGCCAGGCGACTCGAAGTCGACCTGGTAGAGCGCCGGCTGCGAGCGGTAGAGCTGGTTCAGGTCGGCCACGTACTTCTGCAGGCCTTGGTGCGACTCCCACTCGAGCAGGTGCCACTGCAAGGACTCGTCGTAGTTCCACTCGTTCCACTGGCCCCACTCGCCTCCCATGAAGGTCAGCTTCTTGCCGGGGTGGCTCCACATGTAGCCGTAGAGCAGTCGCAGATTGGCGAACTTCTGCCACAGGTCGCCCGGCATCTGATCGAGCAGCGAGCCTTTGCCATGCACCACTTCGTCGTGCGAGAGGGGCAGGCAGAAGTTCTCAGTAAAGGCGTAGATCAAACTGAAGGTCAGTTGATCGTGGTGATACTTGCGGTGAACCGGGTTCTCGCGGAAGTAATGGGTGGTGTCGTTCATCCACCCCATGTTCCACTTGAGGCTGAAGCCGAGCCCGCCCAAGTAGGTCGGCCGCGACACGCCGGTCCAGGCAGTCGATTCCTCGGCGATCGTCAGCACGCCGGGATACTGCAGGTGGACCTGCTCGTTGAACGACTTGAGGAACGAGATCGCCTCGAGATTCTCGCGGCCGCCGAACTGATTGGGAATCCACTCCCCTTCCTGGCGGCTGTAGTCGAGATACAGCATCGAAGCCACGGCGTCGACCCGCAGGCCGTCGATGTGGTACTTGTCGAGCCAGAACAGCGCGTTCGAGAGGAGGAAGTTCCGCACTTCCGTGCGGCCGTAGTTGAAGATCAGCGTGCCCCAGTCGGGGTGCTCGCCCTGGCGGGGGTCGGAGTGTTCGTAACAACACGTGCCGTCGAACTGCCGCAGCCCGTGGCCGTCCTTGGGGAAGTGGGCCGGCACCCAGTCGATAATCACGCCGATGCCGTGCTGGTGGCAGTGATCGACGAAGTACATGAAGTCCTGCGGCGAGCCATAGCGGCTGGTGGCCGCATAGTAGCCCACCGTCTGGTAGCCCCAGCTTCCGGAGAAGGGATGCTCCGAGACGGGCAGCAGCTCGAGGTGGGTGTAGCCCATCTGCTGGCAGTACTCGACGAGCTGGTGCGCGAGCTCGCGATAGGTCATCCAGCGGCGCGGATCGTCGCCGGGGCGACGCCAGCTACCCAGATGCACCTCGTAGATCGACATGGGGGCATCGAGCCCCTGCCGCTTGACGCGGCTGGCCAGCCACTCCTGGTCCCCCCAGCCGTAGCTGTCGAGGTTGGCCACCTTCGAGGCGGTCCGCGGCGGCAGCTCGGCGGCGAAGCCATAGGGATCGGACTTCTCGTACGTCCAATCGCCATGGCGGACTTGATATTTGTAGTTGGTCCCTTCGCCGAGCCCCGGCACGAAGAGTTCCCAGACGCCGCTGGGAACATGCTTGCGCATCGGATGACGGCGGCCGTCCCAACTGTTGAAGTCGCCGATCACGCTCACGCCGGTGGCGTTCGGCGCCCACACGGCGAAGTTTACACCGGCCACGTTGTCGATCGAGCGCAACTGTGCGCCCATCCGCAGGTAGCTCTGCCAGTGCGTTCCTTCGCCGAGGAGATAGAGATCGTACTCGGAGAGGAGCGGCGGGAATGAGTAGGGATCGCGGGTGGTGGTTTGCTGGCCGCGCTGGTCGGCGTAGCGCAGCAGGTAGTTGCCAGGGAGCGGAGATTCGTTGGTCACGGGGCAGATGGCTTCGTAGAGCCCCGCGGGATGGATCCGCCGCATGGGCCGTTGGGTGTGGTGGGCCGGATCGACGATCCAGGCCTGGGTGGAATGGGGCAGGTAGGCCCGCACGGCCATGGCGCGGCGTTCGCCGTCGACAATCTCGTGCGGTCCCAGCAGATCAAAGGGGTTCTCGTGCCGGCCCTCGAGCAAGGGCCAAATCTTCTCCAGTTCCACCGAAGTCTTCACCGCGGCCTCCTCAAATGCCTTGGGACACAAGCGATTGTGGTTCGTAGCGATTGATTCGTCTAGGGGCTCTGGGCGATCCGGCGGAGGGCTTGGCGGCCGCCAGCCAGGGAGCAAGTTCGGTACCCCGGCGACGCGAGCCTTATCCGGCCCCAACCCAGGAGGGTTGCCGGTGCTCGGCGGCCCGGCCCCTGCCGAGCCAAGAGAGCGCTGCCGCTGCCCGTTCGCGCATGCGGCCCAAGGGGTGTTCGGCCGGCGCCGACTCGGCGACCGCCGGCTCGGGGCGACGCGTCTGCGCCGGCAGCCAGGCGTAGTGTGGCGTAGGGGCGGGTGATGTCCCGCGGTCGGTCCGCAGCGTCCGGCATTGCACCTCGTGAAACGCCAGGGCTTGGTCGACCCGCTGCCAGAGGTCGGCGTGCTTGACGGGGACCATTTCCCCAAAACGTTCCCACTGCCAGCCTGCCGCGCTCCATTCGGTGAGCCCGAAGTTGAAGCCCAGCGCCAAGTACCGGCTCGAGGTCACCAGCGTCACCTGCGCTGGCTGATCGAGGGCTTCCAGTCCGCGGACGACGGCCAAGAGCTCGAGCCGTTCGAGGCTGGCCTCGGCCTCCCAATCGGAGGCCTCCAGACGCTCCGAGCCGTCGGCCTGGCGGAGCACGAACCGCCATTGGCCGCGGTCGTCGGCGCGGCGGGCGGTGCAGAAGAGCAAGTACTTCGGCGGAGAAACGCGGGTAGGCACTGGGGACACCGGCGGCCGTGCTGGCGGCTCCAGCTCGCAGCGGCGGCCACGCCCTATCCTTGGCGCAGACCTTCCTTCAGCGAGCTCGAACGCAAGTTTCGTGTCGTCGTTCGCGGCGTCCGTGCCCAAACCGCCGCCGCTCCCAGCGCCGGCAGTTCGAATTGCTTGCTCTACGGTATCGGAAAGCCCAACCGGCATTCTCCAGATTATTTGAGCCGCCGGCCTTTCGCAGCCAGCAGGGTTGATGAGGACAACACACTAACCCGCAGCGCCAGCAAGGGACATTCACTTTGATCCTGCCGAATCAGGCCGAGCCCACCACTCCGGGGCAAAACTGGCAGCCATGAAAGATCCCGGCGTTAGAGATCATGGAGAGCAAAATCCGCATGGAGTCCCGCCAGCCGCCAACGCATTTAGCCACGGCCCCGGCGAGCGGCCGGCGTCAGCCGGCTGACAACCCCGCAAGAACCCTTTGGACATGAACCAAATCTCCAACCCGTGGCATGGCCAGCCGGTCGCTTGGCCCTGCAAAGTCACGCGTGAAAGATCTCAAAAATCCTTCTCCTTGCCGAACAAGCAGTTGCGCCTGAAGACTCGCCGCCGCCTGGCTGACGTTTTCGTTCCTGTTGCGCCGCTCAGCGCGCTCCTGGGCCAAGCGCCAGCGCGCCGCCCGGCCTGGCAAATCGTGACAGATCCAAACGTTAATAGCGGTGGGGGAGCGCGTCCCGACCAGCGCCTGTCCGGCCGTAAACCCACCGACCCCCGAACCCGCGAACCGGCGAGCGGCCAGTGTGAGCTGGCCGACCATCTTGTCCGAGGACCTCTCGATGCACGACAATCAGCACGCTCCGCGTTGGGATCCGCTCGCCCGCGAGTTGTGGGTGGGCGACCTCTTGGTGAAGCGGTTCCGGCAGCCCGCGGATAATCAGGAGCGGGTATTGGCCGCGCTCGAGGAAGAGGGCTGGGCGCGGCGTATCGACGACCCCCTGCCGGGGGATGGCTGCATCGACCGCCACGACCGCCTCCGCGAAACGATCCGCAGCCTGAACGCGCGGCAGTTGCACAAGCTGATCGTCTTCAAACGCGACGGCACCGGCAACGGCCTCACCTGGGAGTTCCGCTTTCCCTCTCCCCGTGGGAGAGGGCCAGGGTGAGGGCCGGCCGATGCGTCATTCGCTTCAACAATATCCAACCCCCCACAAGCCTCCCCCACAGTCTCCCTCTCCCCGTGGGAGAGGGCCGGGGTGAGGGTAGGTAATCTTTCCGCAGCAAGCACCCACGGAGCACCCACGGCCAAACTCTTCTCAACCCCTTGACGGCGCGTTAAGCTGCCCGTCAGTTCGGAAACGGTTCTTTTGCGTTTCTTTCTGCTGGATCGCGTGCCCACGTAGGAGGGCCGAAAGCGATGGCGACGAACTTCAGGTGACTCTCTCCTTCGCGCCGGATCGACGGGTATGATCGTCGCTCTGCTTTTACGCTGGTTGAAGTGTTGGTTGCGGTGTTCATTGTCGCGATTTTGATCGCGCTCCTGTTGCCGGCGGTGCAGGCGGCGCGAGAGGCTGCTCGGCGTATCCAATGCGCCAACAACCTCAAGCAGCTTGCCCTCGCGCTCCACAGTTACGCCAACGGCCACCGGGACTTTTTGCCTACAGTCAACTCGGCGCGGTTTGATCTCCAGCAGCGGCGGGTGAAGTCTGGCCCGGTCTTTGCCACCCACGAATCGCTCTCTTGGCGAGTGACGCTACTTCCCTACCACGAGCAGCAGACGGTCTACGCTCAGGTAGACCAGACGCGCTCGGCGCTCTCTCCGGCCAACCTGCCAGCCGGGCGCGTGCCGCTCTCGATCCACCAGTGCCCCAGCACGCCGGGCTTTCCGCGCCGGATTTCGGAGTTCGGCGGAAAACTGGGCGTGCCCCTCCGCGGCGCAAATGTCGCCGCCCGCGACTACGTGGCGATCACCGAGGTGTTCGACCAGCCAGCCGGTGTCTTGTCCAATGGCTGGGGGTGCTGGACCGCGACCATCGACCGGAGTTTGTATTACGGCGAGGCGGCGCCGGCCTCGCTCAAGGATGTGACTGACGGCTATTCCAACACGGCGCTCGTACTCGAGAACTCGGCGGAGCCGCTGTATTTCGAAGGACCCACGGAGAATCCGCCCTCGGACTGGAATGCAGTGCAGGGCGCTTGGATCGGTGGCGAACTGGGCACCGTCAACGTCGGCCTGGGAATCAATCAGCTTAATTTTACGAATCTGTACTCGTTCCATCCGGGTGGCGGCCATCTGGCCCTATGCGACGGCTCGGTCCACTTTCTCGCAGCGGGCACGGCTAAAAAAGCCTTCTATGCCGTCCTTGTCCGCGACGACGGAGCGCCGATCCCGGCCGTTTTTTGGAAATGAGGCCGCGAGAATGTCGCGCGTATCGAAGGTGATACTGGTCGCCAGCCTACTTGTACCGTCGCCAACGAGTTGGCCGGCGGCCCCGCGCGTGGGCACGAGCATCTGCTCGACGGCAACATCGGCTGGGGGCAGGATCTGCTGTACCTGAAGCGGTGGTACGACGAGCATCCCGAGGCGCGCCCGCTGGGACTCGTGTACTTTGGCAATCTCGACGCGCGGGCGGCCGGCCTCGAGTTCTTTCTGCCGCCGCGGGGGCCGGTGTCGCCGAATCGCCGCTGCCCCTTCGCCGACGAGCAGCAGGGCCCGCTGCCTGGCTGGTACGCGGTCGACGTGAGCTTCGTCTACGGGCTCAACCGCCAGGTGCTCGACGAGCGCGGCGACTGGCAGGCCCCGCCCCCCTCGTGCGACTTCTCCTACTTCAGCCGCCTCGAGCAGGTGGAGCGCGTCGGCGGGTCGATCCTCATCTACCGGGTGTCGCCGGCCGAGGCCGAGCGGGTGCGCGGCGAACTGGGGCTGGCAGGCGCGCGGTGAACCGCGCCGCGGGCAGGCGTGTCTGGTAGCCGAGGGCCGCGGGGTTTGCTAACTTCATGCGCTGGCCTTCGTTGCAGCGCTGCAGCCGGGCCGGCTGTCTTTTCTCCGGAAGGAGCCGCGTTTTCGCCATGTCGTTGCCCATCGTCAAGTTGCGTCGCGAGGAGGTGCCCCCCGGCGAGGTGCTCTGCAAGTACTGCACGGCCAAGTGCTGTCGGTACTTCGCCCTGCCGATCGACGGGCCGACCAGCTACAAGGACTTCGAGTACATGCGGTGGTTCCTGCTGCACGACCAGGCCACCGTGTTCACCGAGGACGAAACCTGGTACCTGCTGGTGCACACCGAGTGCAAACACCTGGGGGCCGACAACATGTGCGGCATCTACGACACGCGGCCGCAGATTTGCCGAGACTACACCACCGACGACTGCGAGTACGAAGACTCCTGGGTGTACGAGCGCTACCTGGAAACGGCGGAGCAAGTGGCGGAATACGCCGAAGCGCTGCTGCCGCGCCGCCCCGGCGCCAGCCTCCGCACGCCCCGTCCCCCGCTGCTGCCGGTGCTGCGGTGAGAAACGAACCGCGGAGACGCGGAGACGCGTTCGCAACTCCTTAGGTCAGATTTACCGCAGAGGACGCGGAGGACACAGAGAAACAGAATTTTGAACCACAAAGACACGAAGACACCAAGGAATCAATTCTTTGAGCCTTTGTGTCTTCGTGGTTCAATCTTTCGGCTCCTCTCTGCGTCCTCCGCGGCCTCTGTGGTAAGAGAATTCTCCGTGCCTCCGTGGTTAACCCAACGTAGTTAGGCGAAGAACCGTGACGAAGATCGAGCCGCGGACTCTGAAGGGGTTTCGCGATTATTTGCCGGAGACGATGATCCCCCGCGAGCGGCTGATCGAGACCGCGCGGCGCGTGTATCGCTCGTATGGCTTTGCCCCCATCGACACGCCGGCGCTCGAGTATCTCGACGTGCTCACCGGCAAGGGGAGCGACGAGACCGACAAGCAGCTCTACCGCTTCCAGGACCATGGCGACCGCTGGGTGGGGCTGCGGTTCGACCTCACGGTGCCGCTCGCCCGCTTCGCCGCGCAATACGCGAACACGCTGGGCCTGCCGTTCAAACGCTACCATGTCGCCACCGTGTGGCGCGGCGAGAACACGCAGCGCGGCCGTTACCGCGAGTTCGTGCAGTGCGACTTCGACACCATCGGCACGCTGGCCCTCGCTGCCGATGTCGAGACCGCGCTCGTCATCAACGACCTATTCCAGGCACTCGGCTTTAGCGACTTCACGATCCGGCTGAACAACCGCCAGGTTCTCTCAGGCCTGCTTGACGTCTTGGGCCTTTCCGAGCAGACCGTGCCGGTGCTGCGGGCGCTCGACAAGCTTGGCAAGATCGGCCCGGCGAAAGTCGCCGAGGAGTTGGAAACGGCCGCCGGCGCCACCGCGGCCCAGTCACGCCAAGTCGTAGCGCTGGCGGATTTGCAGGGCGCGAATGATTCGATCCTCGCGGAGCTCGAGCGGCTGACCGTGGGAAGCGAGCTGGCGCAGACCGGCATTGCCCGGCTCCGCGATCTGCTGGCGGCCACGCGCGCCGCCGGCGTGCCGGAGGAGCGGCTGCAGCTCGATCCGTCGATCGCACGCGGGTTGGACTATTACACCGGCGTGATCTTCGAGACGTTCCTCGACAAACTGCCGACGATCGGCAGCGTCTGCTCCGGCGGCCGCTACGACAACCTGGCGGCGATGTTCACCAACCAACAGTTGCCAGGCATCGGCGCCTCGCTGGGGCTCGACCGCCTGCTGGCGGCGATGGAAGAGCTGGGCATGATCGACAAGGTGGCCACGCCCTGCCCCGTGCTGCTCACGCAGTTCGATGCCAAGTTCCTGCCGCAGTATCTGAAGCTGGCCGCCGAACTGCGGGCAGCCGGCATCGGCGTGGAACTCTACCCCGAAGCGAAGAAGCTCGGCCAGCAACTCAAATACGCCGACAAACGGGGCTTCCGCGTAGCGCTCGTGGCCGGCGAAGACGAGTTCGCAGCGGGCACGGTGCAGGTGAAGGATTTGGGAAGCGGGGAGACGGTGCAGGCGAAGGGGGCGGAGGTGGTGGCGGCGGTGAAGCGCGTGCTCAGCGTCAACCCAGCCCCGAACGGGGCGGCAGAGGTTAGCCCAGGGCGTTAGCCCGGGCAGGGCCTCGACGCCAACTCTAGTGCAAACCCCCCATTTGTCTGCTACGGTAGGCTTCGGCGCGGCAACATCCGACGTCAGGAGTCACCGGAGTTACATATGGGCAAGAAGAAATCGACATCAGACCCAGCGCCACCAACCCGCGGCTCGAAGCCCAAGGCGAGCGGAAAACCCGCGCCTTGGACCTTTCCAAAGCACCCGCTCGAAGAAGCGATCCAGGTCGCCAAGGCCATTGAGGACAAGCACGCGGGCAATCCCATGAAGGCCGACTTGCTCGCGAAGGCCGTTGGTTTCAACAAGCCCAGCGACTGGCGATTCTTGGATCTCCTGAAGTCGGCGAACCTGTACGGCCTGGTTTCCGGTAGTGGTGGTAAGGCGACGGTGTCGCTGGACAAGATCGGTCGCGATGTGGTCGCTCCGGGGTCGCCTGGGGAGCGGAAGACGGCACTTCTTGCTGCATTCCAGAACGTCGAGGATTTCAAGAAAGTCGAAGGATTCTACCGGGCAAAGCGCATCCCAGAGGACGAGTACTATCTGAACACACTGACTCGCGAGTTCGCGATCCCCAAAGACCGGGCTAGCGTATTCGCAGAAGTGTTCCGAAGCAACGTCGCGTTCTTGCGCACGTTCGACGTCGAGACTGGAGCGTTGTCGGCTCCCCAATTGGCCTCCACCGGAGAACACGAGGGCACGGTACAAACCTCGTCGATTCCCAGGGAGCGCAGAACACGAGAGTTCCTCGACACGTGCTTCGTGATGATGCCGTTTGGCGTCTGGTTTGACCGTTACTACCAGGAGATCTACGTTCCTGCGATCAAAGAAGCAGGAATGGAACCCATCCGCGCCGACGAGCTCTTCAGCACGGGCAGCGTAGTCGAACAAATCTGGGAACAGATCACAAGGTCGCGGGTACTTCTGGCAGATTTAACGCAGAAGAATGCGAACGTGTTCTACGAACTCGGCCTCGCGCACGCTGCGAGAAAGCCGGTCGTTCTGACCGCGGCCGACGTCGAGGACGTTCCCTTCGATCTACGCCACCTTCGCGCGATCGTCTACGACATCAGAGAGACGGAGTGGGCAGCCAAGCTACGAAAACTCATCACAGAGTACCTCCGAAACACGATCAAGGATCCCGGGAAGTCGATCCCTCACCCATTTCGGCCCGTGGATGGCGCCGACGTCGACCAACCGATGTCGTAGTGCTGTTCGTGCCGGCTGCTTAGCTACGCCAGGCACAAATCCCCGCGCACCACCGTCTCACCCGCCGTCTCGATCAGCTTGCGGTAGGTCAGCGTCGCCAAGTCGTGTGGCTCGAACGTGCCTGACCACAGGCGGGCACGGAAGATGTGGACCAGTTGGACTGGGCCGTCCTCGATCTCGATCTTGAAGCCTGGCATTTGGGCAGCCATGTCGGCGCAGAACTTCGCCACTCCCTTGATCAGGGAGCCGACCAACTCGCCCGTTTCCTGGCTGTAGTAGACCGTCACCAGGTCGTCGATGCGCTCGGCGAAGAAGGGGTCGGGCTTGGCGAGAAACTCGATGCAGTCTCCGTCAGAGTCATACGTCGCCGTCGGTTCGAATTGGTCGGCCGGGCGGGCCAAAAGCATCATTCGGCGAGCGAATTCGGCGTTCGACGTGGTGGTCATTGGAGGCGTTGCTTGAATCGGAGGGTGTGGTCCAGCGGCAGAGTGAGGTCGTCGGGGTCGGCTTTCTCCCACCGCCAATTATACGCCACCCGCTCGTCGTTCACGAACACGAGATAAACCTGGCCGGGATAGGGGCGTCCGCTCGACCCGTCCGCCCGGTAGCTATGCTCCGGCAAACCGCAGTAACATCGCCAGCCAAACCCCCAACGGTCTTCGTCCTCATCGCGACGCAGGCCCTCAAAAATGGCTGTAGGGCCCTGCAAAATGGCCGGCACTATCAGCCCGCACTCCTTGGCGTGCCCCAGACCGCGGCGGGCGACCGCTTGCATTCGATCGAAGGAAACGAGCACTTCGAAATCGAGCGAACCAGTGGCTGGATCCTGCGCTTGCAGGGTCAGGTATTCGCGCCGAGATCGGTCGTTCTTGGCCATCATGGCAGGACAATAACGGGGCCTTGCGCGCGATGCAACCCTCCGCCCCTTGCTGGCGTCTTGGCCGTCGTGCTATACCGGCGTCCGGCCATTCCATTCCGTTGCCCCGCTCCCCGCTCCCCGCTCCCCGCTCCCCGCTCCCCGCTCCCCGCTCCCCGCTCCCCGCTCCCGAAAGGCTCCCGTGTACGATCGTCAGGCGCTCTTGCAGCTCGTTCGCGACAAGGCCCTCAAGTTCGGCGACTTTACCCTCGCCTCCGGCAAGCAGGCCAAGTATTACCTCGATGGCAAGCAGGTGACGCTCGACGCCCAGGGGGCGCGGCTCGTGGGGGAAGGGATTCTCGAGCTGCTCGGGCAGGAGTTGCCAGCGGCGGTGGGCGGGATGGCGATTGGGGCCGATCCGATCACCGCGGCCATCGTCACGATCGCCGGCGTCCGCGACCTGCCCCTCAAGGGCTTTCTCGTTCGCAAGGAGTCGAAGACCCACGGCACCGGGCAATATATCGAAGGCCCGGTGAAGGCGGGGGACCGGGTGGTGATCGTGGAAGACGTGGTGACGACCGGCGGCTCGTCGCTCTTGGCGATCGAGCGGGCTGAGGAGTTCGGCCTGGTCGTGGCCGGCGTGATCGCCATCATCGACCGCATGGAAGGAGGCGCCGCCGCCTTCGAGTCGCGCGGGTATCCCTTCCAAAGCCTGCTCACGATCCGCGACTTCGGCCTTGAACCGCCGGGGTGAGCGGCGCGAATTGAACCACAAAGGCAGGATCGATTTACCGCGGAGGACGCAGAGGACGCAGAGAATGAAGAATGCTGTTCGGCTCTGCGTCCTCTGTGTCCTCCGCGGTTATCACTTGAGTCGCCTCCAGCCGAGGAGCCCTGCGCCAGCGAAGCCGACGGCGTTGGCCAGGCCGTGGGTGGCGATCATCGTGGGGATGTCGATCCACTTCTGCCCGCTGTATTCGCCAAGGGCATAGACCGCGGCCAGCGCCATCGCGGCCACGAGGGCGGCGCTCGAGAGGGCCAGCGGGGCGAAGATCTCGGGCCGTCGCGTCGTTAGGCCAGCTTGAACCTGCACGACGGCGAGCGCCGCGCAGGCGGCGACCATCGCGGCGGCGCCGGCAACTTCGGCCGCCGGCGAGAACGCGATGCCGATCGCCACCAGGCCGAAGCCGGCGAGCGCGGCGACCAGGATCGCGCTGGTCAGGGCGCCGGGCCGCCTCTTCGCGGCGCAGGCGGCCAGCGTCGGCAACACGAAGCCGGCGTAGTGGAAGTGAATGCCGGTCAGCCGCACAATCTCGGCCTCGAAGCCGAACCGCCAGGCGAGCCGGTCTAGCACGACCCAGGCCGCGCCGACCAGCATGAGGAGCGCGGCGACGTCGAGCGCGTTCTCGATGATCGATTGCGGCGGGAACCGCGCAAGACGCAGCACGGCTAACGCGGCCCAAACAGCCGCGATCGCCAGCCACGGCGCGGCCAAGAGCCCGGCCGGCCAACCGGTCGGCAGCGCGCTCGCGGCAATCACTCCGAGCGCTGCGAGGAACGCTGGCCAACAGGTCAGGAGCCAACGGCAGGGGCGCTTACCGGTCAGCGACTTGCCCAAGTGCGCGGCCGCCGGTACGAGCACGAGGAGGGCGAACCAGAGTAGGGCCGTGAGCAGATCGGGCCGCACCAGGGCGATCGCCGCGGCGAGCACAAGGAGCCTGCCGACGACGGCGTAACCGCGACGCGATCGCTCGTCCGTGTCCGGCGGTTGGCTGCACAGGCTGGAAGCCTGTGCCACGAGGAGCGGTGACGTGACATCGACGGTCTTAGTGGGACAGGCTTCCAGCCTGTCGGCATGCGGGTTGTGCATCGCTCAGCCTTTCGAGAGAGAAGTGTGCTCGCGGCGTGCAAGCTCCTCTCGCACCGCCCGCTGCATCGCGCGAATCGAGGCGCGACGGAACTGGGCCTGAAACCGCCGCACGACCGGAAATCCGCAGTAGGTGATCCAGTGGTTCGGCCAAGAGAATGCCCTGATCTCGTAGGACACGCGGTCGGTCTCTCGATCCCACTCGACGAGAAACCGCTCCTCGCCGCGCTCCACGTGGTCAGGCAGGGCGCCGTAGGCGAAGCCGCGGCGGGCGACGCGGCCGTCGTCTTCGTCGACCACGTAAACGATCCGCGCGGCGTTGAGGGTCCACAGTCCCAGGCGGCCGATGACCACCGCCACCTCGTGGCCGACCTCGAGCGGAGGCCGCCGCGGCGCCACGGTCGCCCAGCCCACGCGGAACATCTCCCACCGCTCGATCGCCCGGCAGGCGGCGCGCCAGGCGCCCGGGCCCATGCCTAACTCGCCGCGCTCGCAGTCGAAGAAGTAGCCGGCCGGCGGCCGGCCCTGGGAGCGGCCAACTTCGCCGTAGCTCAGCGGCCGCTCGGCCTGGGCGGCCAGAAAACGCCTAACCCGACGCCGGTTTGGTCTGGAGCGGAGGAACATGGCAAGGGATGATGGGCCAAGGTTGGTGACAATCGGCTAACCGCGGGGCGGCCGGCGGATTAACCGGGATTGGCCACAAATCGCGCGGCAGTGTGCCGGCTACGTAGCCCGCACACTCCGTGTGCGGAATGCTGAAGCGGCAATAACGCGAGACCTTGGGAGAGCCCCTGAATGGCCGACGACCGCGCTACGCCGAGCGAACGCCTGATGTCGATCGACGCCTTGCGCGGATTCGACATGTTCTGGATCATCGGGGCCGACGAGGTGGTCGCCGCGCTCCGCAAGCTGCCGTCGTTCGAATCCTCGAGCGGCCTGCAGGCGGTCGTGCATCAGCTCGAACACGTGCCGTGGGAAGGTCTGGTCTTCTACGACCTGATCTTCCCGCTGTTCGTGTTCCTGATGGGCGTTTCGATCCCGCTGGCCTTCACACGCCGCGTGGCCCGCGGCGAAAGCCGAGGGCAGCTCTATTGGCAGCTCTTCCGCCGCTCGGCGATCCTCTACTTGCTGGGCATCTTCTACTACGGCGGCCTCTCGAACTCGTTCGACCAGATCCGCTTCGTCGGCGTGTTGCAGCGAATCGCCTTCTGCTACTTGTTCGGCGGACTGATCTATCTGAACACGCGCCCGCGCGGGCAAGTGATTTGGCTCGCGGGGCTGCTGCTGGGCTACTGGGCCATGCTCGCGCTGATCCCCGTGCCGGAACACGGCGCGGGCGTGCTGACGCCGGAGGGCAACTTCACCGGCTACGTCGATCGGCTGCTGCTCCCCGGCAAGGCCTGGTTCGACAGCAAGGGGTGGGGCTGGGACCCCGAGGGGCTCTTGAGCACGCTGCCGGCGATCGGCACTTGCCTGATCGGCGTGCTGGCCGGGCAGCTCCTGCTGGCGGCCGCGATCACTCCGCTCCGCAAGACGCTCTATCTGCTGGCGGCGGGGGCCGTGCTCGTGCCGGCCGGGTACCTGTGGGGGCACTGGTTCCCAATCATCAAGAACATCTGGACCTCGAGCTATGTGTTGGCCGCCGGCGGCTATAGCTTGCTCTTGCTGGCGCTCTTCTACCTGGTGATCGATGTCTGGAAGCTGCGGGCATGGGCGTTTCCGCTGGTGGTGATCGGCATGAACGCGATTACGATCTACATGGCCTCCGACCTGATCAAGTTCGACGTCATCGCCGACCGGCTGGTCGGCGGGCCGATCGCCGAGTCGGTGGGGGCCTATGCCGAGCTGCTCTTGCGGTCGGTCAAGCTGACGGTCGAGTGGCTGTTTCTGTACTGGCTCTATCGCCGCGGCATCTTCCTTCGCGTGTAAGATAGGGGAATCGCCGGCGTCCTCGCTGACGCGCCGGGTTATGATTCCCGCCGAAGCCTGTGCGACGGAAAACACCCCTAGGCCGACCCATGGCCCGCCGCCTTGCGCCCACGCTTGCCGACTACATGGCCATCGCGATCAGCCCTGCGCTGATCATGGGGCTGGTAGGCAGCCTGGCGTTCTTTCTGCTCGACCTCAGCTATCGGGGCGAGCACATGGATCGGCTGCAGTGGATTCTTTCCTGGTTCGTGATGGCGATCGTCCTTATCGCGCGGATCGCGATCGTCGAAGGAGCCGAGCGGGCGTCGATGTTCGGCGTGGCCCTGGCTGGCGCCATGCTGCTGGCGGTGCTGCGGTTTGCACCCGAGTTCTTCCTGATCACGCCGTTTCTGATTGCGCTCATTTGGTGGTGCGCTCATGAGCTGACCTGGAACTGCACCTGGATCGACGACGACGAAGATCCGGGAGGCGAAGGCCTGTTGCAGGCGGCGGGGCTCGACCGCCCGGAGGCGAAGAGCGAGACGCCCTCCGCGACGAAACCGGCTGCCGCTGTCGCGCCGCCGCCACCGGCACGGCGCGAGAAGCCTTGGTGGATGCGGCTGTCGACACAGAAGCGGCGTCGCGCGCGGGCGCCGGGGGTGACGATCGTGTGGTTCTCGCTGGCGGCGCTGCCGATCTTTGGGCTGGGCCAACTCGCGATTCCGGCTGCGGACACGGCGCGGCGCCAGCACGTCTTCTGGTTGGCGACGATCTACGTAGGCTGCGGACTCGGCTTGCTGCTCACCACGGCGTTCCTCGGCCTGCGGCGGTATCTGCGGCGCCGTGGGCTCGAGATGCCGGCGTCGATCAGCGGCGGCTGGCTGATGTTGGGCGGGCTGATGATCGCGGGCCTGTTGATCGCCGGCGCGCTCCTGCCACGGCCGAGCGCCGAGTACTCGCTCGCCCAAGTGGCGGTCGAAGCTGGCAAGGAAGCGCTTAGCGCTTCGCGCTGGGCTGTGCTCTCAGGCAGCGCGGGGAAAGGCGAAGGCGCCGCAGGGGGCGAAGGAGAGCACGAAGCACAGCAGGAAGGGGACGGCCAGGGGCAAGCAAAGTCGGACGGTGAGAAGGGCCAGGCCTCCTCCAGCGGGAAGGGAAACAAGCAAGGCGCTCAAGGCCAAGCCGGCGACAAGGGGGGCCAAGGTCAAGGCTCATCGCAAGGCAAAGGGGGGGGCAAGTCTCAAGAAAACGGTCAATCGTCAGGCAAGACTCGGAGTCAGGGCGACCAAGGCAAGCACGAGGGAGGACAGAAGGCCGCCGATGGGAAGCAGGATCAGAACGTCAAATCAGGCCAGGGAGAACAAGGCGACAGGGGTTCGACGGCTGAGAAATCGGCCGACGGCAAGAGCCAGGCCAATTCGTCGGGCAAGGACGCCGAGACTAAGGCCAACGAAGATCAGGCCAAGGGCAAGTCGGGCGGCGAACAGCGTTCGCGAGGCGGCGGATCGGGGAGCAAACAAAACGAGCAAGGCGACCGCTCTCAACCGTCGCAGGGCGCCCGGCCGCCGAGCGAACCCCCGTCTTCGCAGCCACTGGCCGACATGGCCCGGCAGGCGAGCAATCTCCTGCAAAGCCTGAGCGGAATCGCGCGCGTGCTCAAATGGCTGCTGGTGGCCGCCGCGGTCGCCTTCTTCGTGTGGCAATTCGGTCCCGAGTTGCTGCGGATGTTGAATGCCTTCGTGGCTTGGCTGCAGGCGTTGTTCGGCGGTAACCCGAGCCCCGAGGCAGAGGAAGCGGAGATGCCATCGGAAGAAGTGCTCCGCCGGCTCAGCTTTTCGCAGTTCAGTGATCCCTTTTTGAGCGGCGTGGCTGACCGGGCGACGCCGGAGCAGCTCGTGGCTTACACCTTCGCCGGGCTCGAAGCCTGGGGCCGCGAAGCGGGCCTGGAACGCACCGCGGATCAGACACCGCTCGAGTACGCCGAGCGGCTGGCGGCACAGTTTCCCCAACTGCAAGCTTTGACCACTCAAACGGCGGAGTTCTACACCTACCTGGCGTATGGGCCCGGTCGCCTGACTCCCCAGGTCCGCGGACCGCTCGAGTCGCTGTGGCAAGCGCTGCGGAGCGCAGGCGGAAGGCTTCGGGGGGATGCCCCCAACTGGCAACCCGCTTCCTGAAAATAGCGCAAATTTCTTGCCAGGGCTTTCCAACCAGAAGCCGGTGTGCGATAACGTGGTTGCGGCTCCTCACCAGCGCATCAGGACTTCCTGCCCCGGTCCTCGCGCCGAGGAGCCGCTTTTTTTATGCGCGGAGTGGTGAGGCGAACGAGGCGCAAGAAAAAGCCGAGCCGCAGACGCTGTCGTCCACGGCTCGGCGGATGGCTTACGCTTTCGACGACTAGCCCCGCAGCAGGGCGAGCACGTTCTGCGGATTCTGGTTGGCGATCTGGAGCACCGTGGTGCCCGACTGCACCAGGATCTGGGCCCGCGTCAACTTGGCGCTTTCGGCGGCGAAGTCAGCGTCGCGGATCGAGCTTTGGGCGTCGGTGATCGCGGCCAGGGTGTCGTTCAAGGCGGCGATGTTCGTCTCCAGCGTCGTCCGCTGGAAGGCGCCCAATCGGCCGCGAAGCTGCGTCACCTGCGTGATCACGTCTTCGACCACCTGTGCGGCGCCGTTGGGATTGTCGGAGAGGTTCTTGGCGCCGCCCGAACGCAGTTCGAACAGGCTGCCGTTGGCCCCGCCCAGGGTCGCCGTGCTGATCGTCTGAATGCCCAGGCGGGCTTGCTGATTCGAGACCACGTCGGGACCGAGCTGGAAGCGAGCTCCACCGCCGATGATCTTGAAATCGAAGTCGGTGCCGTCCTGGATCGAGTCGTTGAGGCTGAAGCTCAAGTCGAGGCTGGCCGTGTTCAGGCTGGCCTTGAGACCCTTGCCGATGGCCTTGACGCCGTTGATCCGCAGATCGACGTCGGCGCCATTGCTGCGGTCGGTGGAGTCGCCGTCGACGTTGGTCAGGGCGAAGTTGCCGCTGAGGGCGGTGACCTGCACGAAGGCGTCGGAGCCGTACGTGGCCGACTCGAAGGTCAGGCCGGTTTCGCCGGCGTCGGAGTTGCCGAGCAGGGCCACGCCGTCGACCGTGCCGGCGTCGCGGGTGCCGCCCGAGGTCGTGCCGGTGTCCGACAGGCTGACCGTGGCGTCGCCGTTGCCGCCGATGATGAGGCTGGCGTCGAACTTGTCGCCGGCCGAGTCGGAGTTCTGGATGGCGGAGATCACGCTGTCGACCGTGGTGATGCCGGCCCGCACCTTGACGGTGAGAGTCTTCGACTGGGCATCGTAGGCGGCCGTCTCGTCGCCGTTGCCGGTGAGCAGCGGGTTTTCCTCGTATTGCAGCTTCACGCCGTCGAATTCGGACCCGGCCTGCTTGGCCTTGAGGATGAAGCGGGCGTTGGCGCCGTTGACCGCGGCGATCGTGGCCGAGGCGTAGTCGTCAACCAGGTTCGTGCCCGAGGTCTTGAACTCGACGGGATCTTTGGTGGCCGACAGGACGCCGGTGCCGTCGCTGCCTTCGGCGTTGCTGAGGCTGATGCCCAGGCCCTGGAGCTTGTCCGCGTTGGCTGGATCGTTGAAGTAGGCGATCAGATCGTTGGCCGTGGTGGTGACCAGGCCGTTGGCGTCCGTGGCCAGCTTCACGATCAGGCTGCCGGCGTCCTTGAGACCGCCGGAGGTCAACGTTACGTGGTTCGTCGTCGCGGTGTCGTTGGCGACGTCGATCGTGCCGGCGCCGCTGCTGCTGCCGAAGTTCGAGGCGATGAAATACTTGTTCGCCACGTCGTCGTTGGCCAGCAACGAGGCCACTTGGCTGGCGGTCGTGACTCCGTCCTGGATGCGGAAGGTGAGCGAGCCGTTGATCGAGCCGCTATTGCCGGTGCCGGTTCCAATGGCGCCGGCCACCTGATTGACCACGCCTGAACCGTCGTTGCCCTGCTCGACCGTCTTGTCGAGGGCGGCGCCGAAGGTGCCTTCGGCGTTGATGGCGTCGATGACCTTGTCGATGCCGGTGGCGCCCGCGTTGTCCACGGTGATCGTGAGCACGCGAGTTTCCGCCGTGGTCTTGGTGGCGGGAGTGACCGTATAGGTGGCTTCGGCCTTGTTGCCGAGCCCGGCCTGCGTCACCAAGTTGACCGTGACGTTGTTGAAGTCGAGCGTGCCGTCTTTATTGGCCGTGAGCTTCAGGTCGTTGTTGCTGCCCGTGAAGGCCAGTGTGGCGGTCGACTTCGTGGGCTCGGGATTGAAGACCACCGAGTTCACGGTGTCGGACCCGCGGTCCTCGAACAGAATCGACACGTTGTCGGCTTCGGGCCCGGCCTTGATCGCCTGGAAGGTCAGGCTGGCGTTGGCGTTGGTGGCCAGGAACGTGGCCTTGGCATTGGCCAGTTCGGCAGGCTTGGTGGCCAGATCGACCCCGAGGGCCGTATTGTTGCCCGACGTGACGAACTCGATCTTGCGGCTGTTGTCTCCGCCCAAGAATTGGAGCCGGTTGTTGAGCTCCGCGTCGCCGGTGTAGGCGAATTGGTCGAACGCGCTCACGTCGCTGGCGCCGACTTCGTTCTTGGCCAGGCTCGCCGTGAGCTTGGTGCTGACTGCGCCCGACGCGTTGATCGCGTTGACGACGTCCTGGGCAGTGGCCAACACGTCGCCGCCATTCTTGCCGCCTGCGAAGGCGTCGACATACTGACCGGCCGAGACGACGCCCGTGCCGGATTGGTCGGGGCGATTCTTGACCTCGAACAGCTTGGCGACCCGCTCGTTGCCGGCGGCCGAGATCGCGGCCACGAGCTGCGCTGCGGTGGTCTTGTTGTTCGAGATGTGAACGAACAGCGTGCCGGCGTCGCCGCCGCTCACGCCGGTGTCGCCGCGGATGCCCTGGTACTGGCGGGTGTCGGCCAACGACACGGTGTTCGTCAGCGTCGAGGCGCCGGCCTTGGCGGCGGTGAAGTCGTCGGTGGCGTTGACCGCGGCGAGCACCGTGCTGAGCTGGGTCGAACCGTCGTTCGACACGTCAATCGTCAGCGTCTTGGCGCTCGCGTCGTACGAAGCGCTGGCCTTGTCGGACTGCACGTTTCCGGCCGTGAACACGACCTTGACGTTGTTGTAGTCCTTACCGGCCTTGGCCGCGGTCACGATGAAGTCGGTGTCGGCCGTGCCGATCGTTCCCAGGTCGACGTAGGCCTGAGCCTTGCGGGCGTCCTGGAAGTAGAAGGCCTTTTCGCTGCCAGCGGACACGGCCGAAGCCGAGCCGACGCGGGCGGCGTCGTCGACGAAGTTGACGTTGACGTCGTTGAACTGCGCGCCCTTGATGCGGGCCGTGAAGTCGAGGGCGTTCTCGTCGGCGCCGGTGCCCTGGGTCACCTGGTAGTTGGCGAAGTTCGCGGTCTCGGTCTTCACCGCGGTGCCGGCGCCGGTGTTGGTTCCGCTGGCCACGTCGATCGTGGCGTAGGCGGCGTTGAAGTACTTGCTGACCGTGGCGTCGTTGTTGATCGCGTCGCGGATCACAGTGGCCGTGCGGTCGGCGTCCTTCAGATCGATGACGAGCGTCTTGGCGCTGGTGTCGATGGTCACCGTCGGGGCGCCGGCGGCGGCGCCGTTGGCCAAGGTGATGGTGTAGTTCGCGAGGTCCGAGCCCCCCTTGGTGGCGGTCAGCAACAGGTCGTTGTTGTTGCCCTTGATGTCGAGGTGATACTCGGCCTTCGTGCCGACGGCGGCGCCGCCGTCGTCGACTCCGGCGCTGGCCGCCACGTAGTCCTGCGTCTTGAGGGCGATGTTCAGCGTGTCGGGCGTCTGGCCGTTGTTATCAGTGAAGTTGACCGTCGTACCCGAAGCGTCGCCCTTGGTGTACTTGACGCGGATGTTGCCTGGATCGAAGCCGGCGTCATTGGCGGTGAGGACGATGTCGTTGTCCTTGCCGAAGCTCGAGATCGTGGCCGAGCCCTTGGTGGCGTCCTGCTGGAGCTTGGCGACCACGCCGGTGGCGTCGGAGACCAGGTTCACGGCCTTGGCGATTTCCGAGATGCTGCTGCCGGCGGCGAAGTTGAAAGCCTCGCTGCCGTTGGAGCCGTTGACTTGCAGCACGACGTTTTGGGCGACCGCGCCGAAGCCGTAGTTCAGCGAGGCCTTCTTGGCCTGCGAGACCACGTTCACGGCCACGCCGATCTCGCTCTGCGTGCCGAAATTGGCCTGGTCGATCTGCAGTCCCTGAATCTGAGTCGGGTTGGCGCCCTTGGTGATGAAGCCCAGGCTGCCATCGAGCAGGCGGCGGCCTTGGAACGACGTGATCTGTGCG
Source organism: Pirellulales bacterium (assembly GCA_044221365.1). GTDB lineage: Bacteria > Planctomycetota > Planctomycetia > Pirellulales > JBGAPH01 > JBGAPH01. The sequence continues at coordinate 101,698 of JBGAPH010000006.1, read as the reverse complement.
ATGCGGTCGATGGCTTCGAGCGAGGAGTCGACCTGAAGCTGGTTGGCCTCGATCTGCTCCTTGCTCAAGGCGCCGGTGTTGGCGGCCTCCGAGACCAGGCCGCGAATGTCGTTGAGCAGCGAACTCACCTGGCCCAGGGCGCTGTCGGCCGTGGCAATGAGCTGGTTGGCCCGCTGGCTGTTGGTGATGGCCCGCTGCGTGGCGACGATGTCGCTTCCGAGGGCCTCGCTGGCGATCAAACCGGCCGGATCGTCCTTACCAACGTTGATCCGCAAGCCGGTGCTCAGCCGCGTGAGAGCTTCCTGCAACTGCGAGTTCGACCGAGACAAGGTCTTTTGCGCGATCAGCGAGCTGACGTTGGTATTGATGCGGGTCATGCCACGAACCTTTTGTCGGAATTAGGATGTTTGCTGGTTACGCCGCGGCGCGAATGCCTTGGGTGCGGCACGCGGCGCAGGGCTCCAGATGCGTGGAGACGATCTCGAGCGGGTTGTTTCGGGGGCGTTTTCTCGAACCAGTGCTGAGCGCCGCATCCAATCGGCCCGACTCGGCCGGAGGTTGCGATCTCTGGCTTGCTTCGAGCGGTTCGCTGACCGGTCGATCCAACGGAGCATGTCGCGCTGCGGCGAACCGCCAGCGCAACGTACCTAGGGCAATAGATCGACTGGGTGGGTGCGGCACTTTAGGGGGGACGGATAAAATCCAGGAAGGATTCAAGGTCCGGCCGTTGAACGGCGCAGCCTGAAGCGATCAGGCCGTTCGAGCGGGAAAGCGCGGTTGCGCCAGAAATGCAGTTGGCCGGGCGTCGCCGCTGCAATTAGCCCTTAGAGCCGGGCTTAGGACGGGCCACCGATTTGCCCAGATCTTGCGTATCCTTGGGCTCGAGGCGGCTGGCCCGCATGTTCTCGCGCTGGATCGCTTCGTACACCTCTTGGCGATGTACGGGGATCTCCGCCGGAGCATTGATGCCCAGGCGAACCTTGTCGCCGCGAATATCCACGATCGTCACGACAATATTGTCGCCGATCATGATGCTCTCGTCGCGCTGTCTCGACAGGACCAGCATCGGGCAGCTCCTTCAAATCGCGGCACACGAACCGGCCGCCCGCTGCCAAGCCAGCAGGCATGCCCGGTTGGGCGCAAAATCTTGGTCGGGGGGCAGTGGTGGCGGGTAAGCGGGGCGGGTGCGGTCCTGCCTTCAAGACCGCGGCGAGTCAGGCGGTCTTGCGCATTTCCACGGAATACGGCTCCAGCTCGTGCTGCAGCGGCTGGTCGCTGTTGTTGACCACCTGGCGCCCGACGCGCCGCTCGAGGTTGATCACCAGCGGCGCCTTCAGGTTCAGCGTCATGCAACGGTCGTTGCGGCCTACGATCGCCAGCACCTGGGCCTCGGCGATCCGTTCCAGGCCGAGCGGGGCCAGCTCGCTGGCGCCGATGCGCACCTGGTAGCGGGGCACGAAGCGTCGTGGGCTGACCACGGCAAAGGCGACTTCGGGTCGCGTGGTGCTTTGCATCCAGCCCACCACCGGGTTGTCGGTGTCGGCCAGGAGCACCCAGTCGCGGCAGTCTTCCAGACCGAACAAGCCGGCGGGAAACCGCAACACGTCGTCGGCCTCGAAGGCCAGCTTGCCGAAGCGGGTGGTATTGATGTGCATGGCTGCCGTGCCTGTTCAAGGACTTCCGTTTCCAAAACCAGCGGCCGCCCGGGGTTGGCCTCGACCTGGCGCCCGAATGCGACGCCGAGCTTCACCGACCCACCACGACTGCCCGGCGGGTTCCGAGCACGTTAACTCACACAATCTAAATCGGCCCGGTGCGCGGCGGCGAACAGTAAAACACGCCTAGAGGAACTTGAGCAAACTCAGCCCCGACATTACGGCCGAACTTCGCAGAGCAGCTTCGAAAGACGCTTGCCGCGCCGTAATCTGCGAGATCGCCGTAACCATGTCCACGTCGATCTCCCCCGAGAGAGTGTCCGAAAGTTCGACCTGTTCCTGGTCGAGGCGAGTCTGCAGCGTGTCGAGTCCCTGTTGTCGCGCGCCCACTTCGGCCCGGCTGAAGCTGAGGCGTTTTTGGTCCTCGTCGAGCAACCCGACGGTCCGCTCAATTTGCAGCACGTCGTTGCTCTCGAGGGCGGAAGCCAATTTGAGCAGCGTATTGAAGACCCCGGCCGTCTCCTGCGGGTTTACGTCGCCGGCGCGCAGCGTTTCGGCCCGGCCGCCGGCGGTGGTCGCCACGGTTCCCGTAGTGGTGACGAGGCCGCTGCCGTCGTTGGCCGGGTCGCCCGTCGGATCCAACTGGGCTGTGAAGAGCCCCTGGGCGTTGATCGCGCTTGCCAAGGTGCTGGCTTTGGTCGCCGCCGGGTCGACGTCGAGCGTGAGCACCTTGGCGTTCGCATCGTAGTTCACGAGCGCTTGGTCGCCGACCGCCGCTAGGTTGACGATGCGCACCTGAATGTCGTTGAAGACGGCGCCCGGATGCGCCGAGGCGAGCGTGAGATCGTTGTTGGCCCCGGCCAGCGGCACGCTCGCCGTGGCCGGCAGGCCGGGAATTGGATCGGCGCTCTCATCGGCGCCCAGCGACACGAGGCCGAGGTCTTGGGCGGCCTGGCCCTGGACGGCGGGAATCACCCTCAGCGTCCCTGTGCCGGCGGGGTCGTCGTTGACGAGTTCGATGCCGTTGCCGGAGTCGACGAGCCGCGCCACGACGGGAACGCCCGCGGCGAGGTTGTTGGGATTCTGGTTGATGCGGTCGAGCACGTCGCCGATCGTGGCGGCGCCGTCGAGATCGATCGCTAACTCGACGCCGTCCTTGCGCTTGATTGTGAAGTCAGGCCCGTCCGTCAAATGAATGCCGAGGCCGTGGTTGAGACCGGACAGCGGACTGGAAACATCGAAGGTGCGTAAGCCGAGCTGAGTGGCCGTTTGCCCGCCGTTCTCGCCGATGGCAAAGTCGCCGCCGCTGAGGCGGGAACGAACGTCGATGCCGTTGCTGGCGGCGTTGAGCGAGGCCACGAGCCCCGAATTCGAGCCGTTGAGCAAGTTGAGGAAGTCTTCGACGGTCTTGGCGCTGGACAGATCGATCGTCTGCGTCTTGCCGCCGTTGGTGATCTGGAGACCGTCCGCCTGATCGAACTCGACCCCCGCGCCCCCCGCCGTCACCGCGGTGGCGTCCACGGCGATTTGCCCCGTGCCAGCCTGAGTCGGGGAGAGGGAGTCGTGCCCCTCAAGGGTTGCGCGGAACGTGCCTTCGAGGTCGATGGCCGCGGCGGCTTCGGCGGCCGTGGTGTCCCCTTGAACGTAAACGTAGAGGGTGTTGGCCGCTCCGCCGCTGTGAGCGGTGCTGGCGAAGGTCGAATTGTTGATCACCCCCGCCGCGCCGGCGCCCGTGTTCGTGGTTTCGACCGAAGTGTCGAGCGTAGCGGTGAAGGCCCCGCTCGATTCGTTGGCGATTGCCTGCACGATTTCGGCGGCCGTGGTCGAGCCGTCGTCCTCGAGGTGCAGCGTCAGCGTCTTGGTCGCGGCGTTGTAGTTGGCGGTCGCGGGGTTGCCGGCGGTCACGTCCGAGGCGATCGCCACCGTGACGTCGTTGAACTCGATGCCCGCCTTGTTCGCGGTGAGAATCAGGTCGTTGTCCGTCCCGCCAAAGGTAAGCGCCGTGCGCGCCGCGCGCGCCGTCTTGCTGAATTCGGCCAACTCGCCCCCCAGCGCGATGCCCACGCCGGCCTGGAGTTTGCGGTCGTCGACGAACTGGATCGCGGCGCCGTTGAACTCGGGGCCGCGTTTCGCGGCCTCGACGCGGAGGTCGTTGTTGGCGCCCAACATCGACACGACGGCCGACGCCCGCACGCCCAAAATATCGGCCAGCGACGTCGCGAGCGTAAGCCGCGGATCGAGGTCCCCCCCGACGACCGACGTTCCCACCAGATTGCCCGTTTGCAGAATCCCCAGGTCGTTGGCCGTAGTGCCTCCGCCGACCTCACGGATATTGAGTTGGCCGCCTCCCGCGCCGTCGAGCGCAACCACCAGCCCCGCTGCGGTGAGCGAGACCGACAGCGATCGGCCGGCCGGTGGGTTGGCTTCGAGCAGCCCCACCACGTCGCCGAGCGTGTGGGCTTGGCTCAAATCGACGATCCGGGTGTTCGTGCCATCGGAAATCTCCACGCTGCCCGGCCTGACTCCGAGTCCTCCGTGCAAATCGGCCAACTGCGTGCTGTTGGTCAGGATCGGATTGACGTCGACGGAGCCGCGCACCGGCTCGGACAGGGCGCCAAACACTTCGTGTCCCGTGGCGTTGGTGTCGAAGAGCAGATCGACGTCGGCAAAGCTCTGCAGGGCCTGTTCGTTGCCGCTGTACTGGATGAACTGGCCGGTCTTCGTGAAGGGCGCGACGGACGTCTGCGAGCCGGCGAAGAGATAGCGGCCGCGGAAATTTTGGTTGCCGGCGTCGAGGAGTTGATCGATTGACCGCCGCACCTCGAGCGCAGCGGCCGCCCGCTGCTCGTCGGTGCTCGTGGTGTCGGCCACCGACACGGCCGTGCCGCGCACTTCGGCCAAGATTTGCGACACCTGCGCGAGCGCAGTGTCGGTCGCTCCCAAGAAAGACTGGCTGGTCTTCAAGTTCACGACCGACTGCTGTTTGCGCTCCATCAGCCGCTGCAGCCCAATCGCCCGCAGCGCGGCGGGCGCGTCGTCGCTGGGAAGCTCGATGCGGCGCCCTGTCGAAATCTGGTTCTGCAGCTTGAAGAGGTCGGCCTGATCGCTGCGCAATTGGCTCAGCATCCGCTGCGCGACGAGCAATTCGCTGACGCGCGTGGTCGGTACGCCTGTGATCGGCATGGCTTGCGCCTTCCAGTAAGGCTACAGTTTGACCAGGGTATCGATCAGCTCGCCGAGCACGGAGATGTACTTCGCCGAAGCCTGGTACATCCGTTGATAAGTGAGCAACTTGATCGTTTCCTCGTCGATGCTCACGCCGCTCACCGCCATCTGCTGGCTCTGCAAGGTTTGCTCGAACGACCGCAGGCTTTCGGCCACGGCGCGCGACTCGCTCGAGGACTGCGTCGTCTCGCCTACCAGGCGGTCGTAGAGCGCACTGAAGGTCGCCCCGTTCTGGCTGTCCAGAGGCTGATCCTGAAAGCTCGCCAGCTTGACCGCGTTGGCCGTGTCCTTGCCGACGCCGCCTTGGCTGGCGGCGAACTTCGCCGGATCCGCCCGCAGTACGCTGTTGACGCCCAGGCTGCCGGCGTCGTACCCAGTGAAGAAGGTGTTCAGGCCCAGCGCCGCCAGCGCGCCGCTCGCGTCCTGCGCAAAGGAGAATTCCTGGTCGACCGATTCCGACTTGATCGCGAGTTTGTGGTCGGAAGTGATGGTGGCCGAAAGGCCGTCGACGGCGTCGAGCTGCGCGGCAAGGTCGTTCAGCGAAGTGTCCTGGTCGAGACCGTTCAGGTCGACGCGGATGTTCGTCGTTTCCGTCAGCCCCGTGCGGCGGTTGTGCACCTGCACTTGAAACGAGCCATTCACAGGCTGGAACTTGAGGCCCGCGGCGTCGAGCGCGCTCGTGACATTGTCGACCGCCGATTCGCTGGTCAGGCTCTGATAGCCCTTGAGGCCCTGGCCCGAGGCGTAGACCTTGTTGAACTCGAAGGCCAGCGTGCCGGCGAATTTGTTCAAGCGGTCGAGGAATCCGCCGACGACCTGATCGCGGGCGGCGATGAGGCCGGCCAGCTCGCCGGAAGACGACTCGATCGGCGCGTCGGTCTCGTCGACCACGATGCGGCTGACGTTGAGGCCGCGATCGGTGTCTTGCTCGACGCGGACCTGCCGCGCCGTTCCTTCATAAACCAAGTAGGTTCCGCCCGCGTAAACCGCGACGGCGCCGCTGGGTTGTTCCTGCACGCGGATGTCGATCAGCTTGGCGAGGTCCGAGAGGGCCAGATTGCGCTGGTCGCGCAGACCGACGGCGTCGCTCAGGGACGCGTCGCCCCCTTCCGTCTCGGCAATGCGCACGTTGAGCGTGCGGATCTCGCCGATCAAGCGATTCACGTCCCCCGCCAAATCGCCGACCTTCTTGTCGAGGTCGACGCGCGCCTGCGTCACCCGCGCCTGCATCCGATTGACGTCGGAGGCCAGAGTTTGGCCTTTGAGGACTGCCAGGTTGCGGACGCCCAAGTTTTCGGGCTGATTGAGGACGTCGGTGATGCTCGAGAAAAAGGCATCGAGCGACGTGCTGAGGTCCTGGTCGCCCAATTCGCCGATGATGCCTTCGAGCTGCAAGTAGGCCTGTTCTTGCGCCTCGGCGCTGGCGCGGTCGCTGGTGGCGCCGCGGAGCCGCTCTTCGAGAAAGTGGTCGACCTTCTGAATGATCCCCGCCACCTGCACGCCCAGGCCGAGCGGCAAGCTGCCGAGCTTCTGAGTGGGCGCCGGCTGCAGCAACACCTCTTCGCGGAGATAGCCGGGCGTGGCGGCGTTGGCAATGTTCTGCCCCACCACCTGCAGGCCGATTTCCGCGGCGCGCAGGGAATTGCCGGCGAGATTGATGGAGCTGCTGAGTGACATGGGAGGTTTGCGCAGGCTGCGGCGAACAGCGGCCGCCTAAGCGGCCTGATCCACCAGCGAACCGCTGGCTTCCGGGGGCGCACCCTTTCCATATGTCGGTTGCAGACGCCCGCCGGTAGCGATTATCTCGAGCATCTGCGACAAGTGAATCAGCGTCCGCTGCGCCAGCAGCCAGTTGGTCAGGCTCTGGTGTTCGAGCAGCCGTGAGCGCTGCTCCGCGCGCACGAATCGGTCGCGCAGGGACTTGCGCTGCGGAGCGTCGGGCATGCTAGCTGCCACAGCCCGAAGGCTCTCGCCAGGACGCCCGTGATCATGAGCGCGAAGCAGCAGTTCGGCGCGCTGCTGCTGCACTTGGCGCAGACGCTCGGCGACCGCTTCTTCCCGTTCTGCCAAGCTTGCCAAGCCTGCCGTGTCGGCGGCGATCAGGCACCGCCGCTTCTCGTCGAGAACACTGAACAACTCGTCCTGGGTGGCGGAAACCGCGTTCAGCAGCTCTGCCACCTCGGCCAACCATTCGGCGTCGCCTTGCTGTTCGTCGATGCCCATGTCGTGATGCTCGCTTAGCAGGTTCTCGAGACGAGGCCAGTCCGCTTGGGGCGAGACCTAGGCCGTCCACTCGTGCATGAACTGTTGCTCGAACAAACGGTCGCTGAAGCTGTGTCCGCTGCTCTTGGTCATCTCTTGGGCCAGCACCTGATCGAGCTGCCCGCGAAATAGCTCTTCGGCCTGGCCGCCGTGGAAGTAGGCCGGCTTGCCAACGGTCTTGCGCATTTGGGCGAGCATCTGGCCGAAGAGCGATTCACCGACGAACGAGTTGAACGCCTCGCGTAGCTCGCCCTTCGGGTCGGCCGCGCCGACGGCCTCTCCCGTCGACGAAGCGCCGGCAGCCGCGGTTTGCTTGAGTTGCCGGTTCATGTCGCGATAGCGTTCCACCGCTTCGGCGCCAGGCTTGCTCGCCATCTGCCAAGGGGACGCCCCGCTGGCCGCATTCAAGAGGCTGGAGATGCTCATCCGACTGCTCCCGAATCCGTGTCGTCGCTTACGCACTCGAAGCTAGCGCACCATCAGCCGGCCGTGCAGCTTGCCGGTGCGGTCGAGTCCTTTGATGATCTCGATGATGTCCTCGGCCGGAAGCTGCACGGCGTTGAGCGCCTCGACCAGGGCCTTGAGCTTGGTGGTGGCCACTTGCTCGGGGTCGACTGGCACGAACACGGCCGTTGGCACGTTGTCGCCCGTTTCGACGACGATGTTCTTGTGCGTCACCACGGCCGGACTGACTTCCACGTCGCCGCTGATCACGATGCTGCCGGCCGCCTGATTGATGTCGACGCGGGCCTCGGTGCGCACCGCCACCACTTGCTGGTTGAGCACCTGTGCGATGAACTCGACCGTATCGTCGCGGAGTTTGGCCGGCACCGTCACGGCGATGTTCGTGGCGTCGAGCGGCCGGGCCAACACTTCGTCGCTTCCCTGGAATTGAAAGGCGAGTTGGCTGTCGTTGATGGCGTCGGCCACATCGCGGGCAACGACGAAGCTGGCCTGGTTCTTATCGAGCACCAGCGTGACCACGCCGTCTTCGACGAACGGGTTGAAGAAGTCTTCTTCCAGCCGGCAGCCCATGGTGATGGCGCCGGCGTTCGGTTGGCGCGGATCCGAGAGATGAATCGGACCTTGAGCAAAGGCATAAACCCGCGAACTGCCGATGACCGGGCCCTGCAGCGGGCTCAGCATGAGATAACCGCCGGCCAAGCTCTTGGCGGCGCCCACCGAGGTGACCACGCAGTCGAGCCGGTCGCCTTGCCGTGCGCCGCTCGAGGGCACGGTCGCGGACACCATGACGAGGGCCACATTCTTGGCGCTCTTCAGCTCAGCGGCGCCCGCCTTGCTCAGGGGACTTCCCATCCGCTGTAAGGCGTTGCCCAGGGCCCGCATGGTCGGGGCGAAGTCGCCGCCGTCGCCTGTTCCCTTGAGGCCCACGACCAGCCCCAGTCCGTGCAGCGTGTTTTCTTCCTGCCCTTTCACGCGGCAGATGTCGGCTACGCGCACGGCCCAGGCTTCGGCCGGGGCGAGCAGCCCGAGCGCAAGCCAGGCCACCAGGCAGCGGTGCAGCAGTCGTTTCAGCATGAGGCGGGCTTTCTCGCTGGCGTTGGATTAGAACGGCTGGATCTTATCGAAGATTTGACCAAACCAGCCGCGAGCCCAGCCGGCCTTCACGTAGCCGGTCTCCCGCTTGTAGATTTTCAGTTCGGCGATCTTTTCGCTCATCACCGTGTTGGCGGGCGTGACATCTTCCGGCCGCACGAGGCCAATCAGCGCCCGCTCCCAGGTGTCCTCGTTTTCCTCGATCCACTGCCGGGCTTCGATCACCAGCAGTCCGTTCGGCCGGATGTCCACGACCTCGGCCGTGATGCTGAAGCTCATCTGATTTTCCGTCTGCAAGTTCGACGTGGCACGGTACTGGTTATCGAGCTGGCCGCTGATCTCGGGGCTGCCGGCGGACTGGGGATCGGGGATCATGCTGAGTCCCTTGAAGAGCACCCAATCCTGCAGCTCCGCGTCGTAGGTGGCGTTCTTGCGGCGCTGCATCTGGCCGGCGCTCACCACTTCGGCCATTTCGTTGACCAGAATCGTGATCAGGTCGTGCTTCTTGATCTGCTTGAGGGGCTCGGGCGGCTGAAAATAGAGCGAAGTCATGTCGACGGTCAGCGCGGCGCCGTTGGCCGTGGGCAGATCGCGCTTATACAAGCTGGCGTTCTGCGCCTGGACCTCGGTTGCCGCGCTCAAACCCAAGGCGACGCCGGCGCCGATCAAGAGTCGTTGAGAGATGGGCCTAACCACGGGCGCCTCCTTGCTGCTTGCGCTCGGCCGAATACTCGGGCGTCTTCTCGCCGGCCTGTGTGGGCGGCGGGGCCGGGTCGTTGCCGCGGGCCCGCTGGGCCTGGGCATAGACCTCGACCGTCTGCACGCCCGTCACGCGGCCGTAGTACGTTTTGCGGTTCTCGATCGACTCGATCAGCACGAGGTCGTCTTGTCCGCCATCTTCGCGCGCTCTCGCGGCGATCCGCACGCGGACCCCTGCGTTGTGGGCGTAGACGGTGACGATCTCACCCCGCTGCACCAACCGAGGCGAGCGGACGGCGTCCGTTGGAACCGGTTGCCCCTCGGGCACGCCGCGGGTCAGCTCCTTGCCCACCGCCTGCTCGAGCGAGCCCACGGCCGCGGTGCGCGTCGAGCGGCGGTCGGCCATTTGCAGTTTCACGTCGGCCGCGGTCAGGCGTTCGCCGCGGGCAAGGTCGCGCGTAGCCACCACGATCGAGGGCGTTTGCCAGATCTCCGCGTCGACGCTCAGCGCTTCGGCCGGCTGCGGGCCCCGGCCGCTGACGAGAAACGTCTGGCGCCCAGCTTTGGGCCCCGTCTCGCTGCTCACTTTCAGCGGCTCCTTGCCCGACAGGATTCGCTCGACTTGCGGGGGTGTCAGGTTTAGCTCGACCGCCCACGGCGCATCGCTATCGCCCTGTGAAGCAAGATACTTGGCCACCGCCTGCTTCACTTCGTCACAAGCTCCGGCGGCCTCGCTCGCGCTCGAGCGATGTTGCGCCGGCAAGGCCGGCGTCGGTCGGGTGAGCTGCGGCGATTCGATCGACACGACGTCGCTGCCCGTGAAGCGGATCTCCTGCACTTCGAAGCCGCGGAGCGTGAGCAATTCCATGAGCTCGCCGAGCCGGACGAGGCGCTTCTTGCCGCGGACGGGGGCCGGGAACAGCTTCACTGCGGCCAGCCGTTCGGCCTGCGGATCGTCGAGAGGCGTGATCTCCGCCACGTCGCTTAGCCTCACGAGGCGCGCCTCGGGCACGCATTCGGTGTTCAGCCGCACTTCGACGGCGCTGGCGGCTGCGGCCCAAGCGAGGGCGGCAAGGCTGCTCAGAATCGCGGTTCGCAATTTCATTCGATCCTCTCCGTGCCGGCTTAGAATCGCCGCAAGTTGGCGATCAACTGCAGAATCTGGTCGCCCGCTTGAATCACCTGCGAGTTGAGTTCGAAGGCCCGCTGCGTGGTGATGAGGTCGATGAGCTCCACGACCGGCTCCACGTTCGAGGCCTCGAGGGCGCTCTGCCGGAGCACGCCCAGTCCCGTTCCCAACGTGCCGGGGTTGGCGATGTTCGGCGGTCCCGAGGCTTCGGTTTGCGAATAGAGATTCTCGCCGAGCTTGAGCAAGCCTTCGGGGTTGACGAAGTTGGCCAGCTGGAGTTGGCCGACCGTTTGAAGATTCGGCTGATTCGGTTGCCGCACCGACACCTGGCCGTCGGGCGAGATCACGATGCCCGTGGTGTCGGGCGGAATCGAGATTTGCGGTTGCACGAGCCGGCCGGTGTAAGCGGAACCAACAACGAACTGCCCTTGGTTGTTGATCGAAAAGTTGCCGGCGCGTGTATAGAAGATGGTGCCGGTGGGATCGAGGACCTGAAAGAACCCCTGTCCTTCGATGGCGATGTCGAGTTGGCTGTTGGTCTGCTGGAAGGGGCCCTGCGAGAAATCGGTTTGCGTGCTCTCGACCCGCGTTCCCAGCCCCACCGCGATGCCGGTGGGCGTCAGATTGCCGGCGGCGTCGCGCGAGCCGGGGAGCCGTTCCTGCACGTAATACAGGTCCTCGAAGTTGCAGCGCGCCTTCTTGAACGCGGTCGTGTTCACGTTCGCCAAGTTGTTGGCGATGACGTCGAGTTTCGTCTGCAGCGAGTCGACGCCGGACGCGGCGGTATAGAGCGTTTGGACGGCCATAATTCAGTTCCGAAAGCGACTGGGCTCGTGTCCTGAGGACGCGGACTAGATCTGTTGTGCCAGCTCTGCGAGTTACGATTGGACGCGCAGGGCGCGACTGACGAGCGTGCCGATCATCTGATCTTGGTTCTTGATCATGCTGGTGTTGGCCTCGAACGCGCGGGAGCATTCGATCAGGTCCATCATTTCCCGCGTGGACCGCACCGAAGACTGCTCCACGAACCCGCTCCGCACCTGGCGCTCCTCGTCGGGCACCGCTTCGGCCTCGACGCGATCGGGCAAAGCGAACAGGTTCTCGCCCACGTGCTCGAGCTGATCGAGCGACGGGGGACGCACGAGGGCCAGATTGCCGATCACCCCGCCCCCCTGCTCGATGCCGCCCGAATCGTTGATGCGCCAGTCGCCGAGATCGGGCGAGATGACGATCGGCTCGCCGTCGGAACTGAGCACCGCATATCCGTCAGGCGTCGTGAGCGCCCCCTCGGCCGTGATTGCGAAGGCGCCGGCGCGGGTGAGGAACGTTTGATTGCCCTTCTCGACCTGGAAGAAGCCGTCGCCATTGATGGCCACGTCTGTCTCGAGCCCGGTGCTGCGGAGCGGGCCGGGCGAGAAGTCGGTTTTCGTTTCGCGGACCATCACGCCGCCGCCCAGGTCGTTGATCGAGCGCGAGCCCGAGTAGTCAATGCCCTGCTCGATCGCTTCGGAATAGCGCGCTTGGAAGATGGCCAACTGCCGCTTGAAACCGGCCGTGTCGACGTTGGCGATGTTATTCGCCAACACCTCCATGCGGCGGTTTTGCGCGACGGCCCCTTCGGCGGAGATGTACAGCCCGTATGGCATGCCGGATGAATTCCTCATCCCAGCGCGCCCCCCTGCGACGGTCCGCTCCTTTAGCAATGACTGTGCCACGGGCTGCGATGGACCACGGTAACCAGCTTGAACACTCTAGGCGAACGGGGCTTACGGCGATCCATTTTCTGAGCGGCGTCGGCGGAGCCTCACGACGCTCAGGCACGAACCGCCGATCGATGCCGATCGCAATCGGCAAGACTCGCCGATTGCGGTTAAGTCAGACAGCGAGAACTGCCGTGCTAGCATCGGCGCCGCGCGCAACCCAAATCACGCCGCGGGATCGGCGCCTTCCGCCCAAAAGCGGTGTCCCGTGCGGGCAATGAACACATCTTCGAGCGTCGGCCGGCCGCAGGTGATCGAGCGAATCCGCGGGCCCAAGGCCTCGGCCAGCTCGCCGACGCGGCGGTTGCCATCGGGCAGTTCGAGCCGCACCGAGGCGCCCACGACGCGGGCCGAAAGGCCGAACCGCCGCTCGATTTCCGCCGCCACGCCGCCCGCGTCATCGGCCTCGATGAGAATCGAATCGCCGCCGACGCTGCCCCGCAGCTCGGCCGGCGTGCCCAGGGCCACCAGCCGGCCGCGGTCCAAAATCCCCAGACGATCCGCCCGCTCGGCCTCTTCGAGCAGGTGTGTGGTGAGCACGACGGTCACGCCGTCGCGCAAGCGCACCAGTTCGAGGTACTGCCAGAGATCGCTGCGGGCTGCCGGGTCGAGCCCGGTGCTGGGCTCGTCGAGCAGCAAGAGCTGCGGCCCATGCAGCAAGCCCTTCGCCAACTCCACCCGCCGCCGCAGTCCGCCGGAGAGCTCCTCGACCAGCGCATCGCGGCGATCGGCCAGGCCCAGCCGCGCGAGCATTTCCTCGCTGCGCGCCTCGAGCGCAGGTCCGCGCAGTCCGTAGAGCCGGCCATGGTGCCGGAGGTTCTCGGCCACCGTCAGCTTCTTATCGAGGCTGGGGGCCTGAAAGACAACGCCGATCCGCTCGCGCACCCAGAGCTGCTCGCCGACCACGTCGCGCCCGAAGATGGCGATCTGTCCCGCTTGCGGGCGGACGAGCGTGGAGAGGAGCCGAAAGAGCGTGGTCTTGCCGCCGCCGTTGGGACCCAGGAAGCCAAAGATCTCGCCGGGCGCGATTTCGAGCGACAGGTCGTCGAGCGCGACGCGCTCGCCATAGCGATGGGTGACGCCGCGAATGGCGACGGCCGCGGATTCCGTCGGGGGGGGAGCGTTCAACAGACAACCGAAGCGAGGGCTGGGACTGGCAATGCAACTATGGTGGCACATCGCCAGGTGAGGCGTCTACAGCCCCTACCAGTCCTTGCCCCCCTTGCGCGTGCCGCAGAGCGACACCTCGAGCCCGAGCGCGTCGGCCATCGCGGCCTTCGCCAAGAGCGCCTTGTCGGCCTCTCCCTCGCTGTTGGCGTAGGCCACTTGCAGGTGGTTGCTTTTGTGGCGGGCCATCATTTGATCGCGCGAGACGCCGTAGGTCACGGCGTGCATGATCGGCCATTGGGGCGTCGTGGCCTGCCAGCGGCGCTCGGTTTCCTCGCGGGGCAGCTCGACGACGCCGGCTCGCCCCAGGTCCATCTTCAGCCGCCCTCCTTCGATGAAGATCCGCGACCACACGATCTCACCCGGCTTCGAGATCCCCTTGAGCGTGCCGCCGCCAGAGGGAAAGTACATGGCCGGCTGCCGCTCGCTCGAGGCCCCCGCCCAGCCCCCCGCGAAGTGGGCAGGCGGCGCGGCGCCGCTGATGAGCAACACCCACACGTACTCAGGCGTCGTCCCTGTGGGGTCGTAGTCGCCCCAGCGAAGGTCGTGCAGCGTCGACTCGACCGGCTGTCCCATGGCGCGGTGGATGCGGTAGGTGAACAGGGCATCGAGCCCCGCGCACTCGTCGACTTCGTTGAAGTGCGGCAGCGGCTGTCCAGCGTAGAGTTCGCGGCGGCCGTCGCGGCTCTTCACAGGCGGACGGTCCGCGTTGTTGAGCGTTCCCTCCACCAGGTCGCTGGCCGGCAGTAGGTCCTTGAGTCCCTGCTGGTACTGGATGCCGATCGCGTCGCAGCCGAAGTCATCGGCGATCCGCACCGCGGCGACGTACATCTTGCACTGCAGGCGGATTTGGTCGTCGGTCAGGTGTTCGGCGTGGTTCGGCCCGGTGACGAACTTCATTCCCCGCGCTTCCATCCACTGCCGCACGGCCGCCGCCTCGGCGTCGGACACCTGGGTCGTTTCGTAGTACAGGGCCGACTGGCTCAGCCGTTCCTTGAACACGCCCGTAGGATTGAGCAGATGGTCGGGGATGATGGCGTTGAACATGCCCATGCACCCCTCGTCGAAGACGCCGAGAATGGCTTTCTCGCGGAGGAGCTGCTCGGCCAAGGCCTCGCCCAGGCGGCGCTCTTTGGCCGGCAGGCGCACGTTCTTAAGCCGTGTCACGTGGCTTGTGCGGTGGCGGATTGAGCCCTTCTTGAGCCAGCGGCGGAGCGGCTCGACGAACTCGGGCGCGGCGAAGTCCTCGCCCCACAGGCTCGAGTATTCGCGGCCGGCCTTGGTGAGCGAGGCATTGAGGTTAAGCAAGCCCACGAGCCCCGGCCACGTGCCTGACCAGTTAGCCACGGTGAGGATCGGCCCGCGGTGGCTGAGCAGGCCGTGCAGCAAGTGGTGTGAATACTGCCAGACCGCCTCGGCCACGATGAGGCGGGCATCGGGATCGATCTGACGGAACACTTCCATGCCTTCGCGCTGCGAGGCGATGAAGCCGTGCCCTTGGTCTTCCTTATAAGGATGGGCCCGCACCAGTTCGAAGCCGCTTTCGCTCACCGCCTGGGCGAGCGCCGCCTCCATCTCCTGCTGCGCCGCCCAACAGTTGCGGTTGGCCGAGAGCCGCAGATCGCCATTGGCCACCAGCAGCACTTGGCGCTTCTTCGCCTTGGGAGGACGGACCGGCGACGGCAACTCGTAGGCAGGCATGAAGGGCTCGCGGACGCTTGGTGTGAATCCAGGAAGGCTGCACCGACTCGGCAGACCACCGAGGGAGCATGATAGCCCCGCCCTGAGGACGGGGAAAGCCACTGGATCGTCTCGCGCCGCGGGCCGCCCAACTAGGCCGCCGCGCTCAGCTCTCGACCGGAACGCCACGGGGCCGGCGGGGCCTGCGCTTCGCGCGCCTCGGGGGAAGCCAAGCCGCGCTGCACGAGCAATTCCGCCAGAATCTGCTGGATCGAAGCCACCTCCCGGTCGGGCTGAGCCAGATCGGGTGACCCGTATTCGCTAAGGTACATGCGTCCACCTCCTGGGTACTGAACGCAAGTATAGTTATTCGCGCCGGCTGGGCAAGGCCCTCGTGCGGAAAATCGCCGTTCTTTCCTCGAGCCCTAGCTGGTCAGCGAAGGGGCCGCGTTGTCGCGGCCGAGCCGTTCCACCGTCCACCAGCGGTGCAGCGTGGTCAGCAGTTGTTGCCGGTCGAGCGGCTTGGTCACGTAGTCGTCGCAGCCAGCGGCCAGGCAGGCGTCGCGGTCGCCGCTCATGGCGTTGGCCGTCAGGGCGATGATGGGCCCCTCGTAGCCTTGCGACCGCAGCAGCCGGGTGGCGGCGTAGCCGTCGAGCACCGGCATTTGCATGTCCATCAGGATCACGTCGTAGGCCTGGTGACGCTCCCAGGCATAGAGCGCGAGCCGCGTGGCGTCTTCGCCCGTACTGGCCAGGGTCACGCGGGCGCCGGCCCGCTCGAGCACGAGTCCGATCAGCCGTTGGTTGTCGAGCCCGTCTTCGGCCAGCAGCACGCGACAATCGGTCAGTCGGCCTTCGCCGAGAGCGCCGTTCGGCTTGCCCGGCAGCGCGGCCGGCTTCTCGGCAGCGCCCGCGGCTGCTGCCGCCACGGTCACGCGGAACACGCTCCCCTGTCCCGGCTCGCTCTCCACGGTTACGTCGCCTCCCAACCGCCGGGCGAGCCGGCGGCAAATCGCCAGCCCCAGCCCCGTGCCGCCGAAGCGCCGCGTCGTCGAGGCGTCGGCCTGGCGGAACGGCTGAAACAGGTGCTCGAGCTGCGCGGGGTCGATGCCGATGCCGGTGTCGCGGACCTCGAACGTCAACTCGCCGGCGCCGGCGATCGGCGCCCAGGCGGCCGCCAGGCAAACCTCGCCGCGCTCGGTGAACTTGATCGCGTTGCCCACCAGGTTGAGCAGGATCTGCCGCAGCCGGAGCGGATCGGTGACGATGCAAGCCGGCAGAGCGGGGTCGATTTCGAGCCGCAGCGGCAGCCCCTTCTGCTCCGCCTTGGACTGCATGAGCTTGGCCACGTCTTCCAGGATTTGCCGGGGGGAGCAGGTCGCCGGCTCGAGCACCAGTTTTCCGGCCTCGATCTTCGAGAGATCGAGGATGTCGTTGATCAGTTCGAGCAGATGCTCGCCGTTGCGTTTGAGAATGCCCAGGGCGTCCTGCGTCGCCTGGCGCCCCCAATTGTCTTCGATCAGTACGTCTGTGTAGCCCAAAATGGCTGTCATCGGCGTACGGATTTCGTGGCTCATGTTGGCCAGGAATTCGCTCTTGAAGCGGTTCGACTCGTCAGCCGCTTCGCGGGCGGCGGTGAGCTCCAGGTTTTGGTGCTCGAGCGACGCCGCCTGGCAGGCCAGTTCTTCGCTCTGGGCTTCCAGCGTTTCGTGCGCGGCCTCGAGCTCCTGGGCGTAGGCGGCGATTTGCGCCGTGCGTTCGGCCACCGTGCGCTCGACGGCGGCGTGGCTGATCTCGAGCTCGGCCTGCTGCAACGCCATGGTCCGCGCATCGCGCACGCTCGCCCGGCAGTAGAGCAGCAAGAAGAAGTTCTCGAACACCACCCAGCCGACGTGCTCGGCCGTGCGCCAAGGACTGGCCGAGACGACGCCGAAGACAGACTGCGGGAAGTACAGCCCACGCACTAAGTGGTCGACCGCCACCACGACGCTCGCCAGCAGCAGCACCGAGGGGTCGCGATAGAACGCCAGGAACGCCAGCGAGCCGAACACGTGGAAGTGGGTCTCGATCCGCCCCTCGGTCAGGTGAATGAACAAGGCCGAGAACAACATCTGGTAGACGGCGATCGCCAGCCGGGTGCGGCGCTGCCCTGGATAACGACGCATCAGCCCCAAGAGTCCCAGGCAAACTCCGCCGCCGAGCAGCAGCGTCGCCCACACGTGCGGATGGATTTCTGGCGAATGTCCGCGCCAGGCGATGGGCGTCACCCACACCGCCATGCCGACGGCCGCCACCCACTCACCGGCCAACAGCCAGGCGAACATGCGGTCGGTGACGGTCGCCGACTGCCGCTCCTGAGCGCGATAGATCTCTTCGGCGCGCTCGGCGACTGCGGGGGTCTTGGCTTGCCGCGGAAAGCCGGGCATCATGGCCGCCTCCCTGTCGCGGCGGCTTCGGCCGTGAGTGGGCAGCCGAAGACCGGCCAGTTGGCCGGGGCGGGGCGCTCGTCGCGGAGCAGCGCAATCAAGGCCGCTTGCCCTGGGTTCGGCCCCTCGTGGCCACGGGCCGCGCTCACGCCGCCGGCGAACGTCAAGTGGCCCGCGGCGTCGTAGACGACGACTTGGCCCGATGTGTGTACGCCGAAGCGCCGGCGTTCGGCGCCCTCGGAGTCGAGATGCACACTTGCCCCGAGCTTGGCACGATAGTCGTTCGCCACGCTCTCTGCGGCAGTAAGTTCAGGGCTCGTCAGCGCCACCACATGAATTTGCAGCGACGGCTTGGCCGCTGGCAACGCTGCTGCGAGCATCGCCGCGCTCACCTTGGTGCAAGGGCAGCGGGGATGGATGAAGAAGAGCACCGTGGGGCCGGTGGCCGACCGAGTCAGGACACTTTCCGCCGGCCATTGCTGCGGCGGCTGGGCGGAATCGCCAGGTGAATAAGTGTGGGCCCACAGCGCGTGCAAGCCGGCCGACATCGCCACGACGCTGGCGATCGCCCAAAAGCTGGATACGGACCACCGCTTGGGGCCCCGTCTCACCGATTTGCTTTCAACGTCCATTTCCTGCCCGCGGCGGCGCGGCCGCGGGGCCACCCAGGGAAAATAAGGTGTCAGGCCGGGGAATTCCCCAGTCCTGGAAACCGACCCATCTGCCCACCGGTAGTATTGGGTATGAAGGCGTCTTTTGCGGCTAATCCCTGGTGGTTTGCCAATCGGTCGTCCGCGAAGAGCAATTTACGGCCCTACGATCGCTGCGATCAGCGCCGCTGTCAGGGCGATCGCAGCCATCGCCAGCGCTGCCTGCCGGTCAACGGGGCTGCGAGGGCGGTCGATTCCGAAGTGCGCCCCCTGCCCGTGCCACATCCACAGGCCGGCCGCGCCGGCCGCCAACCCGTAGAACAAGAGTTGCCACGGCCGGGCGCCGTGGCGCAGCAGATCGGCGGCGTCGCCGACCTGGGCGAAGCTGCCCGCCCCAAGGTAGGCCCCGTTGGCCACGAGGCAGAAGCCGGCCACGAACCGGGCCAGGAATGCATAACGTTTGGCGCAGCAACGCGCGACCATCCACGCGGCCACTGGCAGCGCCACGCCCCAGATTGCTCCGCCCCAGGCGACGAATTGAGGATGCGGATTGGGCTCGACGTCGGTGCGCGAAATGCCCACCATCGGCAACGACACGTGCGTCACCTGGCCGCCGCTCAACGCGGCGCTCAGCACATGCCCCAGCTCGTGAGTTGCGAGCATGATCCACCAGGCGCCGGCGATTGCGCTCGCGATCAGGAGCGCCCGCCAAACCCACGCCCGCCAGCCCTGAGGCTCTAGCCGTCGCTCCTTCAAGTCCGTCTCTTCTTGTCTTGCCCCTTGTCGCGCCATTTCGAGTGACCATGCCATGCGCCGCAGCTTGACTCTCTTCATTCTTGCTCTTGCGATTGCCCCTGTCACGCCGCTTGCCGCCGCGGAGCCCTCGGCCGAGCGCGAGGACCGCTACCCGCGGTTGTCGCTGCCGAGCTTGCAAGGGGGCGACCAGTCGCTCGAGGCCCTCCGCGGCGAGCAGGCCACCGTGTTCGTCTTCCTCTCGACCGAGTGCCCCATCTCGAACGGCTTCGTGCCGGAGCTCAATCGCCTGGCGGCCGACCTCGGGCAGCGCGGCGTGAAGTTCGTAGGCATCAACGCCAACGCCGGGCAATCGGCCGCCGAGATCGCCAAACATGCCGAAGAATTCAAGCTCGCCTTTCCCATGCTCCGCGACGCAGAGGCGCGAACGGCGCGACTGTTGGGCGTGCAAACTTGTCCCGCGGTCTGCGTCTTCGATTCCGCGGGCGCGATCCGCTATCGAGGCCGCGTCGATGATCGCTACGAGCGGAGGGCCGGCGCCTCCCGAGCGCCCGAGCGGCGCGATCTCGAGCAGGCGCTCGCCGATCTGCTGGCAGGCCGCAAAGTGGCCGTGAGCGAGACCAAGGTGGTCGGCTGCCCGCTCGATCTGCCGGCCGAGTTGAAGCCCGCGGTCGAGCCGCAGGCAGCCATGGTCACCTACACACGCGACGTCAGCCGGCTGGTGGCCCAGCACTGTCAAGAATGCCATCGCACGGGAGGCATCGCCCCGTTCGCCTTGGCCGACTACGACGACGCCGTGCGGTGGGCCGAGGATCTCCGCGATTTCACGGCCGATCGCCGCATGCCTCCCTGGAAGCCGGTGGAAGGGCACGGCGACTTCCACAATCGCCGCGCGCTTAGCCAGGCCGAGATCGACCTGCTTGCCCGCTGGGTGGCCGAGGGGTGCGCCGAGGGTGATCCGGCCGATCTGCCGCCGCCGCGCACGTTCGCCGCCGGCTGGACGCTCGGCGAGCCCGACCTGGTGCTCGAACCGGCCGAGGACTACGAGCTCGCGGCCGACGGCGACGACGTCTATCAGTGCTTCGTGCTCCCCACCGATCTGCCGGCCGACGAGTACGTGGTCGCCCTCGAGGTGCTGCCTGGCAATCCGCGAGTCGTTCACCATGTGATCGCGTTTCTCGACACCGGCGCGACTGCCACGCGGCTCGACGCGGCGGAGCCGGGGCCGGGGTATCGCACCTCGCAAGGGTTCCCCGGCTTTTTGCCCGCCGGCGGCCTCGGCGGCTGGGCCCCCGGCAACACGCCGCACCGCTTGCCGGAAGGGGCCGCCCGCGTGCTGCCGGCCGGGGCCAAGGTGGTGATGCAGGTTCACTATCACAAGACGGGCAAGCAGGAGACCGACCGTACGCGCTTGGGGCTCTACTTCGCGAAGACGCCTGTCACGCGCTCGGTCCGCGCCTTGCCCCTGATGCCGGCCGGCGGGCCGTGGAGCGGCTTCAAGATTCCGGCCGGCGAAGCCAACTACGAAGCCCGCGCCGCGCTGACCTTGCCCGACGAATTGCTGGTCTACGGCATCACGCCCCACATGCACCTGCTGGGTCGCGATCTGCAGGTCGACGCGCACTTGCCCGACGGCCGCATCGAGCCGCTGGTGCTGATTCGCGACTGGGACTTCAACTGGCAGGAGACCTACCAGTATCGCGAGCCGTTGCGACTGCCGCGCGGCACGCGGCTGGAGTTGACGGCCCACTACGACAACTCGGCCGCCAACCCGCGCAATCCCCGCCGCCCCCCCAAGACGGTGCGTTGGGGGGAGCAAACGACCGACGAGATGTGCATCGCCTTCCTCGAAGTGGCGCCGGCGGCCGCCGTGAACCAAGTGGCGGCGCCCCAACCGGCCGAAGCCCTGCGGTTCCTCGTCCGCAGCCGGCTCTACGGGCGCTACCGGGCGTGGGAAGAATGGTGGCGCGGGCAATAACGCGCAAGCGCCGCCGTCACCTGGCAAAAAAATCCCTGCCCTCGTCGATGCGAGGGCAGGGATCGCACTCTTAGGATTCACGTGCGGTGCGTCCGCGCTTCGCTTGACGCACCCTACGAGTCTGCTGGCCACCGGCTACAAGCCACCGGCCACTGGCTCCCTACTTCTTCTTCTCCGCCACCGCGGCCTGCGCCGCCGCCAGCCGCGCGATCGGCACGCGGAACGGCGAGCAGCTCACGTAGTCGAGGCCGATCGTGTGGCAGAACATCACGCTGGCCGGGTCGCCGCCGTGCTCGCCGCAGATGCCCAGCTTCAGGCCGTTGCGGGTCTTGCGGCCCTTTTCAACGGCGATCTTCATGAGCTGGCCCACGCCGTCGGTGTCGATCGTTTGGAACGGATCGTTCGGCACGATGTCGTGCTCGCGGTAGTAGTTGATGTATCCCGCGTAGTCGTCGCGGCTCATGCCGAGCGTCGTCTGCGTCAGGTCGTTCGTGCCGAAGCTGAAGAACTCGGCGCTCTCGGCGATCTGGTCGGCGCACACCGCGGCCCGCGGCAGCTCGATCATCGTGCCGACCATGTACTCGACCTTCACGCCCTTCTCCTTGAAGACCTTCTCGGCCGTCTCGCGGATCAGCTTCTCCTGATCGACGAGTTCCGGCTTGAAGCCCACCAGGGGGACCATGACCTCCGGCTTCACATCGACGCCCGACTTCTTCACGTCGCAGGCGGCCTCGAAGATGGCCCGGGCCTGCATCCGCGTGATTTCCGGATAGACGATGCCCAAGCGGCAGCCGCGGTGGCCGAGCATGGGATTGAACTCGTGCAACTCCTGCACGCGGCGGGCAATGTCGTCGCCCGAGATGCCGAGCTTCTTGCCGAGGGCCGCTTGCTCGGGGCCCGAGTGGGGCAGGAATTCGTGGAGCGGCGGGTCCAGCAGACGAATCGTCACCGGGCGACCGGCCATGGCCTTGAACAGGCCGGCGAAGTCCTCGCGCTGGAACGGCAGCAGCTTGCCGAGAGCCTTCTCGCGATCGGCCACTTCCGTGGCGAGAATCATCTCGCGGAAGTCGTCGATGTGGTCGAAGAACATATGCTCGGTGCGGCAGAGACCGATGCCTTCGGCGCCGAAGGCGATCGCCTCGAGGGCCTGCTTCGGCGCGTCGGCGTTGGTCCGCACGTTCAGCTTGCGGGCTTCATCCACCCATTTCATGAGCTGCTCGTAGCGGTGGTAAGTGCCCGAGTCGGCCGGCTTCATCGTCTTGCTGATGAGCACCTGAATGATCTCGCTGGGGCGGGTTTCCACCAGGCCCGAGAAGACCTCGCCGGTGAAGCCGTCGATCGAGATCGGCTCACCTTCCTTGAGCACCTTATCGCCCACGGTGACGGTGCCCTTGTGGTAGTCGATCTCCAAGTCGCCGCAGCCGACGATACAGGCCTTGCCCATCTGCCGGCTGACGAGCGCCGCGTGCGAGCTCGCGCCACCGAAGGCGGTGAGAATGCCCTTGGCGATCTTCATACCGCGCAGATCTTCGGGGCTGGTTTCGCGACGCACGAGGATGAGCTGGACGTTGGGGTCCTTGGCCCACAGCGCCTCGGCGTCGGCGGCGTGGAAGCAGATCTTGCCGGCGGCCGCGCCTGGGCCGGCGTTGATGCCCTTGGCCAGGTACTGGCCGGCGTCCTGGGCCTTGCGCTTGGCGGCCGGGTCGTAGATCGGCTGCAGAAGCTGGTTCAGGTCGTCGGCCGGAATCCGCTTGGAAGAGAGGGCGTCTTCCTTGGTGATCAGGCCTTCGTTGACGAGATCGACCGCGATCCGCACCGCCGCAAAGCCGGTCCGCTTGGCGTTGCGGGTTTGGAGCATCCAGACCTTGCCCTTTTGCACCGTGAATTCGATGTCTTGCACGTCACGATAGTGCTTCTCCAGCTTGATGCCGATCTGTTCCAACTGCTCGAAGGGCTTGGGCATGATCTTGGGCATCGTCTCCTCGATGCGCAAGGGAGTGCGGATGCCGGCCACCACGTCTTCGCCCTGGGCGTTGACGAGGAAGTCGCCGTTGATGCCCGGGTTGCCGAGCGCGCCGTCGCGGGTGAGGGCCACGCCGGTGGCGCAGTCGTCGCCCAGGTTGCCGAAGACCATGGCCTGCACGTTGACGGCCGTGCCCCACTCGTGCGGAATGCCGTAGGTGCGGCGATACACGATGGCCCGGTCGTTCATCCAGCTACGGAACACCGCGCCGATGGCGCCCCAGACCTGCTGCACGGGGTCGTTGGGGAAGTCGTGGCCCGTGCGGGTCTTGATGAGCTGCTTGAACTCGGCGACCAGCTCCTTGAGCTGAGCGGGAGAAAGCTCGTTGTCGTATTGGACCTTGGCGGCCTTCTTCTTGTTGTCGAGGGCCACCTCGAACGGGTCGTGCTCGGTCTTGTCCTTGGGCTTGAGGTCGAGCACCACGTCGCCGTACATCTGCACGAACCGCCGGTAGCTGTCCCAGGCGAACCGCTCGTTGCCTGATTGCTCGGCCAACGCCTTCACAGTCTCATCGTTGAGGCCGATGTTGAGCACCGTGTCCATCATGCCAGGCATCGAGTCGCGGGCGCCCGAGCGGCAGGAGACGAGCAGCGGATTCTTGGTGCAGCCGAACTTGGCGCCCATCTCCCGCTCGACCTTGGCCATGGCGGCCTCGACCTGCCCCTTGAGTTCGGGCGGGTACTGCTTGTCGTGGGCGTAGAAGTAGTTGCAGACGTGCGTGCCGATCGTGAAGCCGGCCGGCACGGGCAGATCGAGCCGCGTCATTTCGGCCAGGTTGGCGCCCTTGCCGCCGAGCAGGTCCCGCATCTTGGCAGAACCGTCGGTGCCAGTGGGGCCAAAGGAATGGACATACTTCTCGGCGTCGGCCATGGGCAAGGAATCCTCGTAACTCAGTAGCTTCGAATGGCTTGTATCGCATCCACCGCGCGCAGCGGTGGCTAGCAGGCGAGGGCCAAACGAGCGAATCTACCAGGGGGCCAGACGGGGGTCAAGGAAGCGCTTTTCGGCTGGGCAAACGTCAACCATCGCCCCCGCCTACGGTTCCCCAACTGCTTCCGCTGCTTGCGGGTTCACTTGCCCTACCAGGTGTCCCAGCTCTGGCAAGATCAGCCGCTCGAGCGCGAGCCGCACGCCGGCGGGGGCGCCGGGCAGGGCGAAGATGAGGGTCGTGCCGGCCACGCCGGCCGTTGCGCGGCTGAGCATGGCCGCGGGGCCGATCTCCTGGAAACTGAGCGACCGGAACAACTCGCCGAAGCCTGGCAAGGTCTTGTCGAGGAGCGGCGCGACGGCCTCCGGCGTGCAATCGCGTGGGGCCACGCCGGTGCCCCCCGTCAGTAGGATCGCCTCGATGCCGGGGTCGGCGATCCAGGTCACCAGCAGCCGCTGGAGGGCCGCCGGGTCGTCGGGCAGGATGCGCCGGGCGGCGACCGTGTGTCCGGCGGCCGACAGCAATTCGACCAGCAGCTTGCCGCCGCGGTCGGTTTCCAGCGTACGCGTGTCGCTCACCGTGAGCACGGCGCAGGAGATGCGGCGGGGAGCGGCGGCGCGGTGCTCGGCGGCGGGGCTATCCATAACAGCGGTCCAGCATTGACTGCGGAGCTACAATTGAGAGCCGGGCGAGCTTCGAGGGCAGTTGCCCGAAACGCTGGCCAGCCTTTACCTTGCTTCGAACGCTCGGCGGCTGGAACGGCACTCGCCGCTTTCCCCCCGTTGCTGTTATCCTCAGGTTCATGTCGGACATGCGTCAAGACCCTGAACCGGTCCCGGATCCTGGTGAAGGCTCGGCCGCATCGCTTCCGCCCGTTGCATTCGACGCACCGTTCTTGGCGATGCGTTACGACCAAACGGATCCCGCGAACCGGCGACAGTTGGATTTGATCGTTCCAGAGCGGGCGGGAGAGGCGGTTCGGGGACCAGCAGTGCCGGCTGAGCTTGCCCACGAGCGCTTCGCGCGTCGCGAACGACCGCGGCGCTGGTTCCTGCCGATCTTCTTGTTCCTCGCCACCTGTGTCTCGACCTTCTGGGCCGGCACGACCAACGGTGAGGTTTGGGCGGAGCTCAACGGCCAGCAGTTGCTGAAATACTGGCAGGACGGCCTCCTTTACATGCGGGCAGTGCTCGCGATCCTGCTCGCGCACGAGATGGGGCACTTCTTACAGGCCCTGCGCTACGGGGTGCCGGCCAGTCTGCCCTATTTCATCCCGATGCCGTTCACGCCGTTGGGGACTATGGGCGCGGTGATCGGCATGAACGGCCTTCAGGCCAACCGCCGCGAGCTGTTCGACATTGGGCTTTCGGGGCCGATCGCGGGTTTGGTTTTGGCAATCCCAATCACTTGCATTGGGATCCTCGAAGCCCGAGTTGCCGACTTCGCGCCGGGGGAGGCCGGATTCATTTTTCACGATCCGCTGCTGGTGAAATGGCTCATTCAGTGGCTGCGACCCGACGTGCCGGCGGGGCGCGAGCTCATGCTCAATCCTTGGCTGAGGGCAGGTTGGGTGGGCATGCTGATCACCGGGTTGAACATGATGCCGGTCAGCCAGCTCGACGGCGGGCACGTGACCTACGCGTTGTTCGGCCGCGGGGCACATTGGATCGCGCGGATGTTCCTCTTCTTGGCTGTGGTGGCCATGATCTACACGCACACCTACATGTGGATGGCCATGGTGTTCGTGGTCTTCCTGATCGGTCCCGACCATCCGCCCACCGCCGACGACGACGCGCCCTTGGGCCCCGCGCGGTGGCTGCTGGGTTTCGCCTCTTTGGCGATTCCCATCCTGTGCTTTCCGCCGCTGGGGCTCAGCGGGTTCTAGTTTCCGCCCGTTCTTACGGCGCTCCCGTGAAGGCAAACGAGATCCTCCGCTGTTCCTGCGGCGGCCGCGTGGAGCGGCCGGTTCCGCCCAATTGTCCCCACTGCGGCCGGCAGATCGTCGGCGTGCGGGCATCGCGGCTCTCGTGGTTCCATCCGGTGCTGATCGTCGGCGCCCTCTTCGCCGCGCTCGTCGGTTTCCTCGCTTGGTGGCTGACCCGGCTGTAAGATCGTTCCCTTCACTCTCCCCTCTCCCTGTGGGAGAGGGGCCGGGGGTGAGGGACGGCGGCGCGAGTGCAACGCGGATGCTGAAGGCCACCGTTGGAACCATTGCCACCGGCCCTCACCCTAGCCCTCTCCCACAGGGAGAGGGAACCTCTACGCCGGCTCGACGACCACGCGGCATTTCGGCAGCGAGTCGAGAAACGTCTGCCCATACGTCTTCGTGCGGATCCGCGGGTCGAGGATCACTACCATGCCGCGGTCGTTGCGGGTGCGGATCAGCCGGCCGAAGCCCTGCTTGAGCTTGAGCACCGCCTCGGGCAACTGGTAGTCGCGAAACGGCACGCCCCCTGAAGCGCGGATCGCCTCGAGCCGCGCCTCCACCAGCGGCCGGTCAGGCACGCTGAACGGCAGCCGCGTGATGATGACGTTCGAAAGGGCGTCTCCCGGCACGTCGACTCCTTGCCAGAACGTGTCGGTGCCGAAGAGCACGGCCCGCGGCGTGGTCTTGAACCGCTCGATGAGCTGCCCCGCCGAGAGGCCTTCTCCCTGCGCGAACAGCGTGAGCCCTTCTTCGACGAGCCAGGGGTTGAGTTCGGCCGCAGCCTTGCGGAGCGCGTCGTGGCTGGTGAACAGCACGAACGCCCGCCCCTCGCTGCGCACCACGTAGCGGCGGATCATCTCGAGCGACTTCCGCTGATAAGCCTGCGCTTCGCTGGGGTCAGGCATGCCTTCGAGCAAGACGAGCGTCGCTTGGCGAGGGTAATCGAAGGGGCTGCCGAGCCGCAGTGCGGCAGCGCCGCTCAATCCCGCGCGGGCTTGGAAGAATTCGAACGAGGCCTGCTCCCCCACAGCCAAGGTGGCGCTCGTGAGCACGGCCGTTTGCACCTTGGAGAACAGATGTTCGCGGAGGATCGGGCCGACATCGATCGGCGCGGCGGCCAGCGTGAGCCGGCGGCGGCCACGGCGCGACCAGCTCGATTCGAGCCAGTAGACGGAGCCCGGCATCTGCTGCACCCGCCACGATTCGATTTCGCCTGCCAGCGCGACCAGCCGGTCGCCGGCGGCGATATAGTCTTGCCGCTCCCCTTCGTTGCTCAGCCGCTGGCCGTGCGCCTTCACACGATGGGCGAGCGCCCCCAATGCCGGACTGAGCGGGTTGGCCACGATCTCCGGCTCGCGCACGCGGCCGTTGCCGCGCTGCTGGGCGAGCAGCCACTGCTCGAGGTCCATGAAGAATTGGTCGGCCGCCACCCGGCACCGCTCGACCTCGAGCTGCCCCTCGCGGCTGCCGGCGGCCACGAGCAGCCCCTTCTGCGTGCGGTCGTTGTAGAGCTTGTTCAGCAGATACTCGACCTGCCCGCTCGTAACGCCCAGGCCCAAGTGGTCGGCGGCCACGGCCTCGATCGTGTGCGCCTCGTCGAAGACCACCACGTTGTAGTCAGGCAGAATGCTCACCCCCTCGCGCCGCAGCGCCAGGTCGCTGAACAGCAGGGCATGGTTCACCACCAGGATCTGGGCGTGCTGTGCCCGACGGCGGGCCAGATAGTAGAAGCAGTCCTTGTAGTTGGGGCAGTTGCGCCCCATGCAGTTGCCGCTGTCGCTGGCCGCCTCGTCCCAAACTTGGGGGAGCGGGCGGAAGCCCAGGTCGGCGAGCGAGCCGTCGGTGGTTTTCTTCGACCAGGCGGTGAGCTTACGCAACTGGTCGAACTCCTCTTCGTCGCGAAACAAGCTGACCGCACGGTCCACCGCGTTGTTCAGCCGCCGCTTGCTCAGGTAGTTGCTCCGTCCCTTCACGAGCACGGCCGTGAACTCGAGCGGGACCACGCTGTTCAGGAACGGCAGATCCTTTTGGATGAGCTGCTCCTGCAGGCCGATCGTGTGCGTGGAGACGACGATCCGCGTCGTCGGCCGCTCGGACTCCTGCTTGCCGTCGGCCACCGCCAGAATCGCCGGCACCAGATAGGCAAAGCTCTTGCCGACCCCCGTGCCGGCCTCGACCACCAGGTGGCGGCGCTCGGCGATGGCAGCGGCCACCGCATCGGCCATGGCCAACTGCTCGGGCCGCTGCTCATAGTTGCCGAGCCGGGCGGCGATGCGGCCGGAAGGCCCGAGGATGTCGGCCGGGGAGAACATGTGCTGGCAAGGGTCCTGCTGCCCACAAACTGCTGAGAGAATCCTTCGAGGCTAGCAGTTTGCCTAGAGGGTCGGAAGGGCAGGGCCGAGGCCCGATTGCTGGGACCGCACCAGCCATGCTAGGCTAGTCCCTCAACTTTCTTTTCCTCGCAACGGCGCATTGCCGTTCTTCTAAATGGAGCCCAGGCTCAGTCGGGCGGAGTATTGGCTGCTCGAAACGGTCGTCGAAGCGCGTGTGCCGCTGAATTGGCTCGGCGGCGATGGCGACTTCATCACGGTGCTGAACAAGGTCAGCCACGGGCTTGACCGAGCCGGGATTGCTGCGGCGCTCGACCAGATGTTCGAAGCCGGCTGGCTCTACGCGCATTGGGGCAGGTCGGAACTCTCGTTCCGGCCAAAGAGGTCCGAAATTGAACAAGCGCTGGCGGCGCGCGATGCGACTTTCGACGGTTGGCTGTACTACGGCTTGACCGCCCTTGGCGGGGACACGTGGGAGGCCTTCGCCCGCCCCCGCTGGGAGCGGTTCGTGGACGAGATCTTTTTCGATTCCGAGGACGATCCACATGAGACGGCCGTACTATTCGCGGCCGACCGAGCCCAGCTCGAACGCCGCTTCCGGTGGATTTGCGAGCTGGGATTCCACCCTCACTCGGACCACCGCCCGCTGGCAGAT
Source organism: Pirellulales bacterium (assembly GCA_044221365.1). GTDB lineage: Bacteria > Planctomycetota > Planctomycetia > Pirellulales > JBGAPH01 > JBGAPH01. The sequence goes on along the minus strand of JBGAPH010000006.1, from coordinate 72,894 downwards.
ACGGCGCGGTGGGAGACGCTGCACCCGTGGCAGGCAACCTATTGGAAGCAGTTGCCGATCGGATATCGCTTGGAATACCGCTTCGGTCCGCGGTCGGACGAATCGGCTGCGCGGCCCGCCTGGGATTGCTGCTGCCGCCTCCCTCGCTGGTACGATTGGGGCGATACGAGGTGAAACGGTCTTGCAGCGACGGAGGTCGGTTGGCGTAAAGCTGCCGACGATAATGCGTCATCCTCGACGCTCCCGTCGCACAAAATGCTTGACGCACCTCCCCTCTCCCTGCCAAGCTGATCCAGGGTGGGGGGCTCGGAACTAGCTCTTGTGGAGGTCGTGCATGCGCGCTGTCCTTCGCCTCGTGGCGCCTTCTTGGCTCGCCCTCAACTTGGGGCTGGCCGGTTTCTGGGCCCCATCCTCCGTAAAGGCAACCCCGCCTGCCGATCCGGCCGAGGCGCGGCTCGCGGCCCAGCTTGCGGCCGGCGAATTCGCCCCGGCCTTGCGCGACGCCGACGGCCAGGTCGATCCGCAGCGCCGCGACTTCTGGCTGGGCCAGGTTGCCTTGGCTCAGAAGGGCGTGGGAGACCAGAGCGGGTACGTTTCAACTCTGGGCAAGATCTACGGCGACGGCACGCGCACCGCCACGATGGCTGCCGAGCCGCCGCAACTCGGCCGCCTGGGCGGCTCGCAGGCAGACTTCGACACGCTCATCGACCTGATCGTCACCACGATCGCCCCCGATAGTTGGGACGAAGTCGGCGGCCCCGGCAGCATTTCGCCGTTCCCCACCGGAGTCTTCGTCGACGCCGATGGCCTGATGCGACGGAGCGAACCCAAGCAGGGCGGCGCCGAACTTGTCGCCCTGCGATCAACTGCATTTATTCCTCGCGCCCAAGCGGCCGATCCGCGCCGGCAGTCCGCCTTGCGCAAGGTCTCGCTCCCGCGGCTCGAGCGGCACTTGCAGCTCCTCGCGGCTCAGGGCCGCAAGCCCGACGAAACCGCCTCCGTGCTGGCAGGCATCTCCAAGGTGCAGTACGTGTTCGTCTGCCCCGAGACCCGCGACCTGGTGATTGCGGGCCCCGCCGGCAATTGGACGACCGACGTCGAAGGACGCATCGTCAACGCCGACAGCGGCCGCCCGGTGCTGCGGCTCGACGACCTAATCGTGCTGCTCCGCCACTTCACCCTCGGCGACGGCGCCCCGATCGGCTGCGCCATCGAGCCCGAGCAGCAGGGGCTGGCCGACTTGCAGGCCTATATCGAGAAGACCGGCCAACGTTCGCTGCGCCCTGGCGAACGCGCGTCGTGGGCCAAAGGGCTGCGCGAAGCGCTCGGCAGACAGCGGATCGACATCTTCGGCGTGGCGCCCACCACGCGCGTGGCCCAGGTGCTCGTCGAGGCCGACTACCGCATGAAGCTCGTCGGCATGGGGCTCGAGCCCGGCACGCCTGACGTGCCGAGCTACCTGCAGCTCATCGACGTGCCGCGCGGCGGCTCGCCGCCGCCCCTCACGGTGCTCCGCTGGTGGTTCGCGCTGGCCGAAAAGCAACTCGAGGCCACCCACGAGCGCGACGCCTGGCGGTTCCCGGCCGGCAGCGTGCGCGTGCTCAGCGAGAACGAGTTGCTGGCGGAGTTGGGCCGCCGCGTTCACACCGGGCAATCCGATCCCTTGAACCTGGAGTTTGCCCGCAACTTCACCACCCACTTCGACGACCTGGCGGTGAAGTATCCGGTGTACGCCGAGCTCGAAAACGTGTTCGATTTGTCGCTGGTGGCCGCCGCGATCCGCGCGCATGGCCTGGCGGCCCAGGTCGGCTGGTCGCTCACCGGCTTCGGTGACGCGAAGCGACTCGTGCTGCCGGAAACCGCGGCGCCCAAGAGCGTGGAGTCGGTGGTCAATCACCGGGTGATCCGCAAGGTCCACGTGGTGGCAGGCGTGAGCGGCGGAGTGAGCCTCGACCCGCGCGGGCGGGTGCAAGCCGACGCCCTCAAGCCCGGCGACTACGGCGCCCTGACCGCCGAACGCCAAACGGCGGCGAAGGCCGCCCCCCCGGCCGCCGACCGGTGGTGGTGGGACTAAGGGTTCCGCGTTGTAGCCCGGCAATGTGTGAGGGCCCGTGGTTGGGCGCCTGGGGTCGAGCGAAGCGAGCCCCCAGCCAACCGCCCTGATAAGCAAAACCTTCTCGGGGATCGCCTTGCGCTTCGACCGCAGGCACGCGCCCGGACAGCCTTCGCTCACGCGCCAAGTCCACGCCAAGTCCCCAGGGTATTGCTCGACTTTCGCTGCCGGCACAAATAGGATGGTTGGGAGCTTGTGGTCCCTGGCGGGCCACATTCCCCACCTTCCTGCCCTGCGGGCGTCGGAATCATGCGGCTGGCAATTCGTCTGCTCATCGTAGCCGTGGTGTTGGGCGTGATCGGCGCCGTGGCCATTCCTCCGTTGCAAGCCTATTGGAAGGCGCGGAATGCCCCGCAATTCCGTTTGGCCGAGGTCAGCAAGGGGACGATCACCTCCGTGGTTCGCTCCTCGGGAACCATCCAGCCCGTGCTGCGAGTGACGATCGGTACGTTCGTTTCCGGGCCTCTTAAGGAACTGCTGGTCGACTTCAACACCCACGTGAAGAAGGATCAGCTCATGGCCCGCATCGACCCGCGGATTTATGAAGCGGCGTTTGCCCGCGATACCGCGGGGCTGCAAACGGCCGAAGCCGACGTCTCGCGGATCAAGGCCGTGTTGCAGCAGGCGATCAACAACGAGCGGCGTTCGCTCGCGCTGCGGAAGGCCAACCGCGACTACATTTCCGACACGGAGATGGACCAATTTCGCTTCAACCGGATGTCGCTCCAGGCGCAGCTCGAGGTCGCTATGGCCAACGTCGAACAAGCCAAGGGCAACCTGAAGAACTCGAAGGCGAATCTCGACTATACCGAGATCAAGGCGCCGGTCGACGGCATCATCATCGACAAGAAGGTCGACGCCGGGCAGACGCTCGCCGCCACGTTTCAGATGCCGGAGCTGTTCGTGATCGCGCCCGACATGGACAAGAAAATGCTGGTCTTCGCCAACGTCGACGAGGCCGACATCGGCCATATCCGCGCGGCGAAGGAAACCAAGCAGCCTGTGTCGTTCAAGGTCGACGCCTATCGCGAGGAAGTGTTCCACGGCGTCGTGGCGCAAATCCGGCTCAACCCCACCACGACGCAGAACGTCGTCACCTACACCGTGGTGGTTGAAGCCCCCAACCCCGAGCTCAAGCTGCTCCCCGGCATGACCGCCAACCTGGAGTTCCAGGTCCAGAAGCATGAGAACGTGCTGCGGGTGCCCAACGCGGCGCTGCGCTACTTTCCGCTGCCGGAGCACGTGCGCCCCGAGGACCGCAAGCTCGTGGAGGGGCTGGTCGAGGCCCGCGACGAGCAGGAGCAACGTCGCGAGGCGGGGCTGCCCCCCGAGATCGATGAAGGCCCGCGGATGAAGCGGCACGTGTGGCTCAAAAAGGGGGAGTTGCTCGAGGCGGTGGAAGTGACCGTGGGCATTTCCGACAGCAAGTACTCGGAGCTGCTGGCCGGCGAGGCGGTTGAAGGAACGAAGCTGGCCACCGGCTTGCAACCGAAGACGTAACGCCTACTCCATTTGCACAGGCTGGAAGCCTGTGCCACTTGCAATTCGGACTCGTGGCACAGGCTTCCAGCCTGTGCATCCTGCGAAGGGCTGCTGATTCGCGATGAACTTCTGGCTCACCCTCCGCGTCGCCTATCGCGCCTTGGCCAAGAACAAGATGCGCGCCGGGCTCACCATTCTCGGTGTCGTCATCGGCATCGCCTCGGTCACCACGCTCGTCTCGTTGGGCCAGAGCGCCGGCGGGCTGGTGCTCGAGCAGTTTCAGAGCCTGGGCACGAACCTGCTCGTGGTGTTTCCCCGCGCCGAGCGGAGCGGGGGGGCCCAGCAGGGGACCTCGAGCGGCCTCTCGCTGACGGCCGAAGACAGCCGGGCTATTGCGCGCGATTGTCCTTCGGTGCTGGCGTCCTCCTGCGTCGTCGGCGCCCGCGGGCAACTGATCTACGGCAACGCCAACTGGTCGCCGCAGGAAATGTTCGGCGCTGACACCGAGTATCTCACGGTCCGCAACTGGCCGATCGCCTACGGCGGCTTCTTCACCGAGCAAGACGTGGTCGGCGCCGCCAAGGTCTGCGTCATCGGCCGCCGCGTGGTGCAGGAGTTGTTTCAGACCACGAACCCGATCGGCCAAACGATCCGCATCAACAAGATCCCGTTCGAAGTGGTCGGCGTTTTGCAGACCAAGGGGGCGAACCTCGTTGGCCAGGATCAAGACGACATCCTGATCATGCCCTATTCGACGGCCCGCAAGCGGCTGCAAGGCTCGACGTTTCAGAACGTCGACGCCCTGATGGTCTCTGCCCGCTCGCCGCAGAGCATGACCGAAGCGGAGTTCGAAATCGAATCGCTGCTCCGCGACCGCCACGGCATCGGCCCCGACGGCGACGACGACTTCGAGGTCGGCAACAGCACCGAAATCGCCAACATCCTGGGCATCATCACGGGCACGATGACGGCCCTCCTGGCCTCGATCGCAGGCATCTCGCTGCTCGTGGGGGGCGTGGGGATCATGAACATCATGCTCGTGAGCGTCACCGAGCGGACCCGCGAGATCGGCATCCGCATGGCCGTGGGGGCCACGGGGCGCGACATCCTGCGGCAGTTTCTGATCGAGTCGGTCGTCCTCTCCTGCATCGGCGGCGTGATCGGCCTGGCCCTGGGGGTGGCGGCCTCGATCGGCGCCACGGTGCTGATCAACAGCATCACCTCGGGCAGCAAGTGGCCGATCGTGGTGTCGCTGCCGGCGGCCGTGATCGCCATCGGCTTCGCGGCGTTCGTCGGCATGTTCTTCGGCTACTATCCCGCGCGGCGGGCGAGCAAGCTCGATCCGATCGATGCGCTGCGGTATGAGTAGGCGCGAGTTTGCCAAAGGCGCCTCGCGGCGCTAGCGGGTCGAAATGGAGCAGCCTTCCGAGAAAGTGCTTCTTAGCCCGCTTCCCGCCGCCGCTGCCCTTCCGGCAGGCCGCTCGGCCGCCGCGTCCAGTGCGGGCCCCGCAGGGCATGGGAATCGGCCGGCTGCGGCGCCAGGCCCGGCGTCCAAGAGTGCTCGGCGATGCAGTGCAGCACCTGCTCGGCCACGGTCACCGCTCGGCAGCCGTCTTCGCCGCTCACGCGCGGCCGCCGGAGGTTGCGGATGCTGTCGACGAAATCCGCCAGCTCATCGGCGATCGCGTTCGTCGGCGGCGCCTCGAAGCGTTCGATCGGCAGCAGTTCTTCGAACAGATGCTGCTTCAGGTGATCGCGCCGCTCGGGGGTGAGTTCGCCTGTGGCGGCTAGTCCGCCTGCGGCGAGTTCCGGCGCCGGCCGCACGAGCGTTACGCCGCGGGTCGAGAAGTCGAGCCCGGCAAAGACGCGCGGCGTCCACACCTGCATCGTCCGCCGCGCGACGAAGCTCGCCCGCGAGGCCGAGAGGGTGGCCACCGTGCCGCTCGTGAACTCGAGCCGGGCGTTGGCCACGTCTTCGTGCCCGCCGAGGATTGTAGCGCCGCAGGCGGCCACCGAGCGGAGGGGCGCGTCGACGAGCGTGAGCACGAGATCGAGGTCGTGGATCATCAGGTCCAAGACGACGCCGATGTCGGTGGAGCGGAAGCTATAGCCGCTGAGCCGTGCGGCTTCGATGTATTTCGGTTGGTCGAGATGGGCGGCGGCGGCCTGAAACGCCGGGTTGAACCGCTCGACGTGGCCAACCTGCAGGACCAGGCCGCTCTTCTGGGCGGCGCCGACCAATTCCTCGGCCTCGGCCGCGGTCGTGGCCAGCGGCTTTTCGACGAGCAGATGGACGCCTCGTTCGAGCAGCCGCAGCCCCAGCCGGTGATGCCAGCAGGTGGGGGCGGCCAGCACCGCCGCGTCCAGCCGCCCCGGAATGTCAGCCAGATCGGCCCAGCAGCTCAGACCTAGCTCAGCAGCCAAAGCGGTGCGGGCCGGCTCATGAGGATCGACCACACCGACGAGTTCCACGCCCTCGATTGGCTTGAGCAGCCGGGCGTGAAAGCGCCCCAAGTGCCCCGCGCCCACTACCGCGATCCGCAGCGTCTTCACGCAGCCCGCCTCCGTTCGCGCGCCCGGCCGTGCCGGCCTTCCTGCTGTTGTTCGATGAACGAGAGCAACTGTTGCACCTGCGGGGTGAACTGGTCGTGGCTCCGCAGGATCTCGCGGGCATGCTCGAGCCCCACCTTGGCGCGGTAGAGGAGCCGGTGGGCCTCGGCCAGCGAGTCGATGGCTTCCGCCGAGAAGTCGTTCCGCTTGAGCGCCACGATGTTGATGCAGCGCGGCCGGGCCGGCAGCCCTTCGACGAGCATGAACGGGGGCACGTCGTGCAGCACGCGGCTGAGTCCGCTCGTGAAGCTGTAGGCGCCGATCGTAGCGTAGTGATGAACGCCGATCGCGCCCGAGAGCGAAGCACAGTCTTCGACGTGAACATGGCCGCCCAGCATGGTGCCGTTGGCCATGATCACGCGATTGCCGATGCGGCAATCGTGGGCCACGTGCGAGGTGGCCATGAAGTAGTTGTGGTTGCCGACGAGGGTGACGCCGTCTTCCTTTTCGGTGCCGCGGTTGATCGTCACCCCTTCGCGGATCGTGTTGTGATCGCCGAGGATCACTTGGGTGTCGCTGCCGCGGTAGCTCAGGTCTTGCGGCTCGCCGCCGATGACCACGCCTGGGTAAACGTGGTTGTGCTCGCCGATCGTCACCCGGCCCATGATGGTTACATGGTTCTCGAGCCGCGTGCCGCGGCCGATGTGGGCCATGGGGCCGATGACGCAGTAGGGGCCGATTTCGACGTCGTCCTCGATTTCGGCCCGGGGATGGATCGAGGCGCTGTCTGCGACGATGGTCGCCATGGGTCGCTCCGCGACGGATTGTCAGTTAGCGAGTTGCTGCCCGAGTCGGGACGTTTGACGGCGGCGGATGCAAAGGGTGGTTGGCGCTTGGTGTGTCTTTTAGGCGGTGCGGCGCCAGGTGTCGGCGGCTTCGGCCTCGGCGATCAGGGCCCGCACGAGCTCGGCGTTCAGGCGGTGTCCGCTGCGGTGGGCCACGAAGTGCCCCACCAGGTCGCAGCCAGACAGCGCCAGATCGCCCACGAGGTCGAGCGCCTTGTGGCGGACGCACTCGTCGCGGTAGCGGAGCGGATTGTCGATCGGGCCATGCGCGTCGAAGATCAACAGGTCGTGCGGCGTGACGCGTTTTCCCAGCCCCTGCGCCACGAGCCAGTCGGCCTCTTCCCGCAACATGAAGGTGCGGCTCGCGGCCAGCTCGCGGCGAAACGAGTCGGGCGTGATCACGAGCTCCAGCGTTTGCCGGCCGATGGCGGTCGACGCGCCGTAGTCCAAGCGGAACTTGAGCGACATGCCCCCCGAACGCGCCGGGCGAGCTTCAACCCAGCTATCGGCCGAACCCAGCCGGAGCGGCTCGCGAACGACGAGCTGCGAACGCAGGGCGGGTTGCGTCTCGATGCCGGCTTTGTCGAGCGCCTGCACGAAGGGCTGGCTCGAGCCGTCGCAGCCGGGCATTTCCGGGCGGTCGATCCAAACCTCGCAGTTGTCGATCTGCAGGCCGGCCAAAGCGGCCAGCACGTGTTCGACCATTTCGACGCTCGCGCCGCCGGCCGAAAGCGTGGTGCGGCGTTGGGCGTCGATACGGTTTTCGATCGTCGCGCGGATCCGAGCCGGGCGGGGCAGATCGTGCCGCACGAACACGACGCCCGTGTCGGCCGGGGCCGGGCGGAACTCGAGGCGGACGTCACAGCCGCTCCAGTAGCCGAACCCAGACACCGTGGCGGTCCGGGCGAGAGTGCGTTGCTTGCGAGCGATGGGCATCAAACGTGGTCGTGCTTGCGAGAAAGGAAAGCGGCCGCAGAAATCGCGCCGCGCCAAGCCGGCCAGCCGCCGCCCGCCGCTGGGGGCGGGCGGCGCCGAACCAGTAGCATTATTTGCGCGGAATCGTTTGTCCGGGGCGGGCCGCCGAGGCGGGCGCAGCGCCCGCCGGAGCGCGGCCGCGTCGATTCAGCTCGGCCAGAATCACCTCGGTGATGTCCAAGCGGTCGTGCAGCACCACGGCTTTGTTGATCTCGTTGAGCACGCTCTTGCGGTCGTTGGGATCGACCGGCTCACGGTTGAACCGCAAGATCAGGCGAATGTTGTTTTGCTTGGCGAAGTATTGCAGCTCCTGCTGAATCTCGCGGTAGAGGCCGAAGTACATGGCCCCTTCCTTCTCCATCAGTTCCTTGGCCTGGCTGGCTTTTTTCACGTTGAACTGCACCGTCAGCTTCGTGGCTTCCTCCTCGAGTCGCTTGTAGTCGGGGGAACCGACGCTGAAGTCTTTGAGCTGCTCGCCCATTTTTTGAATTTCGTTGTAGTCCGCCTTCAGCTTGTTGTCGGCGGCCTGCACCTGGCCCTTGAAGGCCTCCATGTCGGCCTTGAACCGCTCATGGTGCTCGTAGATGTAATTGATGTCGATGACCACAATGCCCGGGTTGGCGGCGGTCGGCGTGGCGGGGGCGGCCGCGGGAGGAGCGGTGCGGACCGGATTCTGGCCGAACACCCGCGAGGCGGTCAGGCCGCAAGAAGCGACCGCGGCCAGAACAACGGCCGCCGAGAGCAGAGTCTTCACGATCAACACTCCTTGTTGTCCTGTAGGCCATCCATGACCTGTGGGTCCGCCCCAAAACCGCGCGTCAATGGCGGCCCTCTGGCGGGACAATGCGGGCGGTATTGTGCCGAGAACCATCTGCCAGGTAAAGGCCAGTCGTCGACTCGTCGTAGCCGGCACACTCTGTGTGCCGTACGCTGAAGCGCCGTAAGCGTTTTTTGGCCAGTGACCGGAACTCGCCAACAGCGGCCGTAATCGCTTCAGCACTCGGCACACGGAGTGTGCCAGCTACGACTGCTAGCATGCGCCGCAAACGCTACAATTCCTTCATGCCTCAGTACATCGCTTTCCTCCGCGGCATCAATCTGGGAAAACGCCGCCTGAAAATGGACCGGCTCAAGGCCTTGTTCGAAGAGTTGCCGCTGGCCGACGTTTCGACCTTCATCGCCAGCGGCAACGTGGTCTTCAGCTCCGGCGGCCGCGACTCCGCCGCGCTCGAGCGGAAAATCGAGAAGCACCTGGGAGCGGCGCTGGGCTACGAAGTCGCCACGTTCGTCCGTACGGCAGCGGAACTGGCGGAAGTCGTGGCGTTTTCCGGCGGCGATGCTGCGGCCAACGGAGAGGGCGTTTACGTCTCCTTCTTTCGCGAGCCGCTCAGCGCCGCGCAGGTCCGCAAGCTCGCGGCGGTAGTCACCGAGACCGACCGCTTCGTCGTGCGCGGCCGCGAACTCTACTGGCTCTGCCAGACCAAGATGAGCGAATCGACGGTGTGGGCATCGTCGGCGATGAAGGCCGTGGGGCTGCCCCAGACCAGCACGATGCGCAACCTCACGACGCTGCGCAAGCTGGGCGCGAAACTCGAGGGCTAGCCAAGATGCGTTCCGGCGAGCGGCCGGGCGTAAGCCGGCCGACCAGACCGTGGAGCGCATGCGCCGCGCCCTGACAGCCAGCTCACGCTGGCCGCTCGCCGGTGCGCGAGCCGCGGGATCGCGCGAGACCCGGATGGCGACGTCCCTCACCCCGGCCCTCTTCCACAGGGAGAGGGAGACGAGCGCGGCGAGCGGCCTGGCGGACGCCGGCCGCCCCGCTCCGCCGCCCGTGCTACACTTGTCGGTGCCTGAGCGACCGGCAAGCTCGGCAGAACCCGAGATCAAGGAGCGTGCAGTCATGCGCAGCAAAGCGGCTTTGGGAGTGGGGCTGGTGGGCGGATTGTTGCTGGGACTCGCGATTGGCCACGGCGGCCGGCTGGCACACGGCCAGCAGGATGGCAGCGAACTCGACACCGTAATCGGCGCCCGACCCGACGGTGCGATGGCGGGCCTCGGCGGCGGCGGGCAGTATCAGGCCTTCGCCTGGGGCGACCAAAGCCTGATGTTGCTGCACACGCCCACGGGACAACTCTGGCGCTACGCCGACGACAAGTGGACCGCGCTGCCGCCCGCGCCGTTGGGGGCGAGCAACCGGCGGAAGTAGGCGTGCTGCGAACTCACTTCCCTTTCGGCCACTTCCGCATCGCCTCGAGCGGTTCGCCGGTCTCGAGCAGGCTCTTGAGGCTGCCGAGAACCAAGGGCCAGCCAGAGGAGACCTTGTCGATCAGCTTCGACTCGCCGCGATCGCTTTCGTGGAGCACGGTCAGCTTGACCATGTCCCCCATCGGCTCGAGCTCGTAGGTCAGCCGCGACGGACCGTCCCCCGCCAGCTCAGGCAGGAACTGGTTGGTCCAGGTGAGCACGAGCTTCCGCGGCGGATCGATCTCCACCACCTGGCCGCTGTCGGCCACGCGGCCGTCGGGAATCATCAGCTTCCAGCTCGCGCCGACCTCCCAGGTGCAATCTTGCCAGGTTTCGCCCCAGTATTGCCGGGTGAACTCGGGCTCGAGCAGCGCCTGCCAGAGCTTCTCGGGCGTCGTGCGGATGTAGGTGACGTAGACGAACCGCGAGCTAGCCATCGGGTTGCTCCTCCAGACGCTTCTTGAGGTCGGCGAGCGCGCGCAGCCGCCCGCGCTCGAACTTGTGGATCCAGCGCTCGGCGATCTCATGGATCGGCGCCGGGTTGAGATAATGCAGCTTCTCCCGACCGCGGCGCAGCGTGACGACGAGCGACGCCTCTTCGAGCACACCCAGGTGCTTGGCGACCGCCTGGCGACTCATCTCGAGGTGCTCGCAGAGCTGCCCCAGCGTCTGTCCGTTCTCATCGAACAGCCGATCGAGCAGCAGCCGCCGGCCAGGATCGGCCAGGGCCTTGAACACGTTGTCGAGGTCAGGGGACACCGGGCAATTATGCAACCAATTGGTTGCATGTCAAGCGGGCAGTTGATGAGAAAATCACGTTTCCGGCGAGCGGCCAGCGTAAGCTGGCTGAGAATTACCGCAGAGAAGTCGGCGGCCGTCCGGTCAGCCGGCTCACGCCGGCCGCTCGCCGGCCGTTGCTGGCTCCCGATCGCGGAGCGACGACCGAGAATAGCCCCCGCAGTTCACGGCGGGCTGCGCCTTCATCGCGTGCCGGCCGGCACGCGATGAGAGGATCACGGCGTTTCGCAACCCCACGTTGAAATGTGGGGCTACTCTCACGCCCTGCCTCCGGCAGGAGGCGAGCCAAATGCGCACCAGGGCATGCTACTGCCGTTCGGTTTTGCCAGTCTCGGCAACCGGCTCTCGCAATCTGCGCACTTGCTCGAGAAAACTGTTGATCTGTTCGTGGACTTCTGGCGTCTGACACACGACCAGGCAGCGGTTTTCAAAGAACACGATCGAGCCCTGGCCGCCAGTTCCTTCCCACGATCCGGTGGCGACCATGCGCTGAATCATTTCCCGCAGGAGTTCGAGTTGCCGTTTCACGTCTCCATCGGGGTTAGCCACTAAATCTTCGACGTTGTAAGTGCATGGGTACAGGTCGCCGTCGCTGGGGTTCTTCCCTAGTCGAATCGCTTCGGCCAGTTCGGCAATGGCAGACTCGTGTGTCTCGAGCCGATTCTGGGCGAGAACGAACTGCTCCCGCACCTGAGCCTCCTGCTCGGACCCGGTTTCACCTTTGGTAAACGCAGCATAGATCGGGACCCAAATCTTTCTCGTGTCTTCGACTTGCAGCTGATAGTAGGGCAGTTGCGCAACAAAGCTCTCGTGATCGATCGCGGCGCGATGCTGCTTGCCGACCACCTCACGTCGCAGCTTGCGAATTGATTCGTGATAGGCGACTGCTGCCTCGCAGCGACGCCGCAGAGCGTCGAGAAGCAAGTCGAGCGTTACACCGCCGTTTCGATAGGCAGCGCTCACTTTGGCCAATTGAGTCTCCGCGGCAAGGGCTCGACCCAGGTTGGTTTCTGCGAGCACGAGATAGCGCTCGAGCTCTTTTCGATCCAAGTCGCCGAACAACGCGGCGTCATCTGAGATCGAACGAGCGGGCTTTCCCTCCACGGCAGCCGAGGTTTCGTGCCGAACTTTCAGCATTTTTTGCAAACCGTCGTTTCCGGCGCTTTTTGCTGGTGCGGGACTTTGCGCGTCAGCCGGGTCGGCGGCCGCTCTCAGACCCCGCGTCCCCCAAGCCCCCAGCGTCGCCGCCGCGGCCACCACCAGCGCCATCCCCATCCGCACGCCCAAGTTCGCTTTTGTCGTCATGCTTCGTCTCCTGTCGAGAAGGTTCACGATTCGGGCTTCGAACGATCGTTTCGGTCCTAAAAACGGGTAGCCAGCGGCAGGCAAGCCCTCGCCTGAGCGGAAGGTGGCCACGGCGAGCAGGGTTTCGGCGTAGGCCGCGCGGTCGGCAGTTTGCAACGCCGCGTTGTCGCACAGTTCCTCGCGCGAGCGGTCGAGTTCTCGGCACAGCCGCCACACCAGCGGATGCGGCCACCAGACCGCTCGCACGAGTTGCTCGACGAGGCCCACGAGCGTGTCGCGGCGGGCGGCGTGGGCAAATTCGTGGCGGAGCACGGCGGCCAAAGCCGCATCGTCGAGCGTCTCTGACAGGCCTAGGGGCAACAGAACCGCCGGCCGCCGCAGCCCCAAAAAGAGCGGCCCCGCGGCCACCGCGGAGAGCAGAATCGCTGGACGACGCTGCAAGCGCAGCGCTTCAGCCGCGACCGCCGCTAGACGCAGCACACGTGGATCATCAAAAGGCTCGCCGCCTGTCCGCAGACGCTCTGCTGACCGCAGTCCGCCGAGCAGCCTCGCGAGGAACAGCAATGTGCCTGCACCCCAAACAGCGGTCGTGGCCACGAAGCCCAGCCGAAGTGATTCTCCGCTGGCGAGCCTACGCCACCACGAATCAACAGGCTGTGACTTTGACGCAAGCGTGCCGGCCGCCACAGTCTCCGCGTCAACCTTCACAGCCGACGGTCCGACTTCACTCTCTCGTTCGAAGTGGACGACCTCCGGAATCGGCGTGGGCGTGCGAGACATTGGGGCCGTCGTGCGTGGAACGGGTTCGATCGCCGGAGTCACCGCGGCCGGGGCAGGCATCTCCACGCGCGCCAACTCAAATGAGGCCCGGCGCACAACCACCGCCAACAGCGGCGCGGCGATCACTCCGAGGAGCGCCGACAGCCACAGCGCATGCCGAACCGCCGGTCGCCGCCGCAGCGTCCGCGAGGCGACCAGCGCCGCCAACAGCAGGACCGTCACCTGCCCCACGAGCGCCAGCGTCCACAGGGCCCACGAATCGCCGGGATACAACGCCAGCCAAGCTTTCATGATGGCTTCCTCCGCGCGGCGTCGATCAACTTGCGGATGCGGGCGGCCTCTTCGGCGCTGAGGCCGCCTGAGTCGATGAGCGTCATCACGAGCCCTTCGGCAGAGCCACCAAAGGCGGTGTCGACCAGCCGCCGGACCACGCCCCCCAGCGCCCGCTCGCGCGGCACCGTGGCCCGATACTGGAAGGCCTGCCCCTGCGCCTTGCGGCTGAGCCAGCCCTTTTGCACGAGCCGGTCCATGAGCGTGAGCACGGTGTTGCGGGCGAGCGTCCGGCGGGCGTCGAGCTCCTTCCAGACCTCGCCAACGGTGGCGCCTCCGCGCTCCCACACGATCTGCATGATCTCGAGTTGGGCCTCCGACAAGGCCGGCAACGACGATTCGGACGGCATCGACTGCGACTCCTGTCAGCCACCTACAGATGTAGGTAGAAAGGATATGCGAGTGCGGGAGCGAACGTCAAGAGAGTTTGCCAGGGTCGTTGCTCGCCTGTTGTCACGGAGCGACTACCGAGAATAGCCCCGCAGTTCACTGCGGGTTAACGCGGTCAGGCGCATTTCATCGCGTGCCAGCCGGCATGCGGCGAACGGATTTCTCGGAGTCCGCGAACCCCACGTTGAAACGTGGGGCTATTCTCACGTCCTGCCTCCGGCAGAAGGAAACAACCTCTGCCAAGCTTCATCCAGCGATGCTGCCGGCGCCGGGCCCGCCAGCCACAGCATGCCGAGCACGCCCAGATGAAGCTGATGGTGAAACGCTCCATGCCGCACATACTCGAGAAACTGCCGCTCGTCGGCCAGCTCGAGCGTAATGCCCGCCTCGGGCTCGAAGCGTTCGACGGGGCGGATTGCCTCGACGGCGAAGACGTGGGTCTGGTTCGTCAGCCGTCCGGTGTCGCTGTAGAAGCTGCCCAGGCACACGGCGCGGCCGGCGAGGAAGCCGGTTTCTTCGGCGAGTTCGCGGCGGCAGCATTGCTCGGGCGTTTCCCCTTCGTCGAGCATGCCGGCGGGGAACTCGAGCGTGTCGGCCTCGATCGCCGGGCGGAACTGGCGGACGAGCGGATAGCGGCCATCCGGCGTGCGGGCGAGGATCGCCACGTAGTCGCGCAAAGCCACGAAGTGATAGGCCTGCGGCGCAGCGCCCGGGGCGAACTCGATCTGTTTTTCCAGGATTTGAACCCAGGGGGAAAGGCGCTCGAGGGTGCGCGAGAGAATGCGCGGCTGAGGGGCGGGCTGGGGCATGGGGACGATGGAGAGGGACAGGGAAATCGAGAACCTCGCCGACCCTCACCCCAGCCCTCTCCCACGGGGAGAGGGAGTGGAGGCTAGCCGGCTTCGACGGTGACGGCGCCGGGGCCGACAACGTCGCCGCCGTGGGCCGTCATGCTCACGCCGACCACGGTCACCGGCCGGCCTTCGGCCAGCACGGTGGGAAAGCCGAGCACCACGTCGTCGGGCGGGCCCACGCAGACGAGCATGTCCCCCTCGACCGACGCCGGCAAGCCGCCAACCAGCACGGTGGGGGCGCCTGGGCCCACGATGGGGCCGCCGACGTGCGGAATCAATACGTCGACCATCGGGCACACGTGCATGCTGGTGAGCTGAGCGATCGGCGGCATGATTCCGTCCTTGCTGGGGAGTCTCGCGACCGTACCACTATTCGGGGCAGTTGAGCCGCACGAAGCTGCCGTTCAGGCGAATGTCGTCCTGGGTCCGCACGCGCATCCGGTCGGCCTCAATCTGCACCGCCTCGCCCGCCTGGAGTTGCAGCCCGCGCTCGGCCGCCACTTGGAACTCGCCGCAGGCGACATGGAACTCCTCGGCCGCCTGCATTTCGATGCGGGCGGCCTCGAGCCGCAGCACAGGGCCCTCCGGCGTGAGCAGAATGCGCAGTTCGAGTTCGCCTGCGGGGGAACGGATTTCGAACTCTTCGCCGCCGGCCCCTAGTCGGAGAGAGACGTTGCGGCCCGACACGGGGGCCGTGCCGCTGAATTCGGCCAGGGGCCGCGGATTTCGCGCCGCGCGATCGGCGGCTAGGACTTCGGCGACAGGCGGCATGGCGGACCCTCCTATGGTCGATGCAGGCAAGAACTCGATTCGTCCCAACATGGCTGCGCGTGGTTGGGAGTGTCAAGACGAACGGCCGCCGGGAGTTTGGTTGCGGTTCGCGGCCCCAACGTCGCTAGAATTGCCGTGATCGGGCGAAATCCCGGCGACCGTTAAGCCCTCGTCCCTTCGGATCCTTGACGCCCCCCGGCGCGCCACTTAGGGTAAGCTGCTGGGGCCGGAGTTGGATTGGGAGCAGGCTTCGACTCCAATGCCGGCCAGGCAACGCGAACGCCCGGCTGAAGCATGTCGACTCAATCCGCATCTGATTGCAGCCCGACCGCCCCTGCAAAGGCGGCGTCTCCTGTCGGCGAACCGCCGGATTTCGTTCCGTCTCGGGCCGAGCCCCGGCCTTGGCTCGTGCGGGCCTGCAAGCTTTCGCAACGCAGCTTCGGGCGGCTTCAAGTGGGGCTCGAGGCGCTGCACAACGGATTCTGGTTGGGCGTGCTCGACAAGCCGCTGTTGGATGCTGCGTGCGAGCAGTACTACGACGAGCGTCCCGCCTATCAGAACTGCGACTACAACCGCAAAGGGTTGTTCGACTGGGAACGAGAGATGGTCGATCGTTTCTTTCCTCCGGCCGGGCGCCTTTTGGTCACGGCGGCAGGCGGAGGACGCGAGGTCTTGGCCCTGCACAAGCGGGGTTATCAGCTCGATGCCGCTGAATGCAATCCGCGGCTGGTGGTTAGCGCCAACCGTTTCCTCGAGTCCGAACAAGTTCCCTGCGTCGTAGGGCTTGTCGCTCCCGACTCGGCGCCGGCAGGCGCACAGCGATACGACGCGATCGTCGTCGGTTGGGGGTCCTACATGCTGATACAAGGACGCGCACGGCGGATTGCCTTCCTCCGCGCTCTCCGCGGTCGGTTGCAGGACGGCGCCCCGCTTTTGCTCTCGTTCTTCACGCGCGACGAAGACACCCCCTACTTCCGGCTGATGCGTGCGGTCGCCAACGGCTTGCGAACCGTGCTGAGGCGCGAACCGATCGATCTCGGCGACTCCCTCACGCCGTCCTACGCACACTATTTCCGCCAGGAGGAGTTGGCCGCCGAACTTCAGGCCGCAGGCTTCGAGCTCCTTTACTTCGGCGACACGGACTATGGCCACGCCGTGGGCAGAGCGATCTAGCGCAGCGGCAAGCGAGCCCGCCGTCCACGACCGACAACTCTGCAGAGCACCGCATGAGCAACCTTTCCTCCGATCGGTCCCCCTCGGGGGCCAAGCCCGGCGCAACGGCCCTTCCCTACGCCGGCACGATCTTCCTGTCCGCCTTTCTGCTGTTCCTCGTGCAGCCACTCATCGCCAAGCAGATTCTGCCGTGGTTCGGCGGATCGGCCGCCGTATGGACGACGTGCCTGGTGTTTTTCCAGAGCGTGCTGCTGGCCGGCTACGCTTATGCCGACGCCACGCATCCACTGGGAATCAAGGCTCAAGCGAGGCTGCACCTGGTCTTGTTGGCCGCCTCGTTGTTCACGCTGCCGATCCTGGCTTCGGAAACCTGGAAGCCGCGCGGCGACGAGCAGCCGGTCCTGCGCATCCTGCTGTTGCTGCTGGCCACGATCGGCCTGCCCTACTTTTTGCTCTCGGCGACCACCCCCCTGCTCCAGGCTTGGTACGTGCGCCGATTTCGGGCCGAGGCGCCGTATCGGCTGTTTGCCCTGTCGAACTTCGCCTCGCTGTTGGCCTTGCTGGGATTCCCGGTGCTGTTCGAACCATGGTTTCCGCTGCCTTGGCTGGCCTGGGGCTGGTCGTTGCTCTACGCCGGCTTCGTGGTCGTGTGCGGCGCGGCTGGTTGGCTCACGCTGCAGGCGCCCCTGCCTGAATTGCCGCCGAGCCCAGACCGGGTTGGCGTTGCGCCAGCGCCTTCGTGGGTCGACCAAGCCCGCTGGCTGATGCTATCGGCGATGGGCTCCATCATGTTGCTTGGCGTCACCAATCACATTACCCAAAACATCGCCAGCGTCCCCTTCCTCTGGGTGCTGCCGCTGTCCTTGTATCTGATCACGCTGATCCTCTGCTTCGATCACCCGCGTTGGTACGTGCGCGAATTCTTCCTGCCGGCGGCGATGCTGGCGATTCCAGCCATGGCCTGGAAGATCTCGTCGCTCGACCTGCGCGTGGCGACGTTCCTCTTCTTCGGCGGGCTGTTCGTGTCGTGCATGGTTTGCCACGGCGAGCTCTCCCGCGCGAAGCCGCACCCCCGCTACCTGACGCGCTTCTACCTGATGGTGTCGCTGGGCGGCGCGCTGGGCGCGGTGCTGATTGCGATCTTGGCCCCCTTGGCGTTTTCAGGATATTTCGAGATCAACGTCGCCCTGGTCTTGCTGGCTCTCGTCCTGCTGGTGCAGATCTCGGGCGTGGGGAAGCCGTGGAGCGAAGCGTCGACTCGGCGCTGGGTTGGGTTTACCTGCGCGGCAGTCGCGGCCGCCATCGCGGTAGTGCTGTGGAAATCGGACGTTCCCTGGCGGCGGTTGGCCGTGGCGGCGCCCGTCGGCATCGCGCTGGCGATCGTCCAAATTCGCGGGGCCGAACGGGTCGCCGGGTTGCTGGTGCTCGGGGTGACGGGCTATTACGCCTACGTCGCCGCGGACCGGTACGCGGCCGGGACACGCGCGATGGAGCGCGATTTTTACGGTGTGGTCCGCACCGCCGATGACGAGCACGAAGGCGTCGCCTATCGGGCGATGTACCACGGCGGCATCATCCACGGCGGCCAATTGCTGGGCGCCGAGCACAAGGGCCAGACCTCGGACTATTTTAGCCCCACCTCGGGCTACGGCCGCACGTTTGCGGCGCTGAACGACTTGCGGCCCCAACCTCGCAAGGTGGGCATCATCGGCCTGGGGGCGGGAGTCGCGGCGGCCTACGGACGCGCCGGGGACGAAATGACCTTTTACGAAATCAGCCCGACGGTGGTCGACGTGCAAAAGCGGGAGTTCAGTTACTTGCGAGACACGCCGGCCAAGACCCGCATCGTGCTGGGGGATGGGCGCTCCAGCTTGGAGCGCGAGCGGAGCGCGCGCTACGATTTACTTGGCGTCGACGCCTTTTCCGGCGACGCCATCCCCATGCACCTGATCACGCGCGAAGCGATGGAGCTCTACGAGCAGCATTTGGCCGACGACGGCGTGCTCGTATTTCAGGTCACCAATCGCTATGTCGATCTCCCGCCGGTCATCAAGCGGCTGGCCAGCGAACGGGGGATGCAGGCCGTGCTCGTGGTCGACGATCCCGACGAGACGCCCAGCGCCGATCCCTGGCGTCAGCACTCGGAGCAGGTGCTTGTGACCAAGAACAAGGCCTTCCTCGAACATCCCCGCATCAAGGAGGCCGCTCAACAAATCGAAGACAGGCCTGCGCTCCCCACGTTCACCGATTCGCACCACAACATGTTCCGAATCCTCAAGTGACCATCGGCGTGCGCTAGACGCAGTTTGTCCGGCCAAGATACTTCCTCACGGCGGCGCCCCGCGTCACCGCTCGCAATGGCCGGATCGCCGCGTAGAGCGGCCAAAGGGGCCGCGGCAACGGGCAGAACTTCCAGTCGTGGACGCTGGGCTTGGCCCAAAAATCGAACACCAGCCGTACGCGATCGGCGCGCGAATCGAGCGCCCGAAAGAACAAGCGGCGCCAAGGCAGGGGCGGCCGCGGCTCCTCCGTCGGGGCGGGTAAGCGCCAACGTCTCCCTACTTCAGCCGCTAACCGTTGCGCGCCGGCATCCGCCAAGACTTCGGCCTCGACGGCGGCTGGCAGCGGCAACTGCAGCCATTCCGTGCAGATCTGGAGCGTCGCATGCCACAGACGCACGGTGCTCCACTCGCGGCAGCGACGGCCGAGGCCATCCCAGTCGACGTTGTTGCAGCGGAGCAGTTCCGCGATGTCGACCAGCCACCGCGCCGCCGACCAATCGTGCTTCGCCGCGTGCATGGCCAAGAACATCACGTTGTCTGAAAGTCCCAACGTTCTGAATCGCTGCCCAGCGATCTCGACCGCTCCGGCGCGCTCCCATAGGTCCTCCGTTCGCGGGTTCATTCGATAGTTAGGACGGTGCAAGCGCCAGTGCAAATCGACTTCGGTCTGCGCGGCCTCCTTCCAGAGATGGATCTCCTGCTCGATCCGCAGTTGCTCGGGAAGCCAACCGGCGGCCGCCTCTCCAACCGGGGCGAAGCCCAGTTCGTGAACGCAATGCAGCGCGCGCTCGATGTCCTCTGGGCGGACGAGCAGATCGAGATCGCAGGACGCCCGTGTTTCGAGGTCGCCCCAGATTTGGTGGGACAAGACCAAGCCCTTGAGCACGACGACCGGAACGGAGGCCTGCTCGAGCCGCTCGCTCAATTGCGACAACTGCCGCCACAAGTGATTGTTGCGAATCGCAATTCCGAGCGAGAGGGTGCGCAGCTCGGTGAACACGTCGGGCGGACACGACCAGGGGCCGCCCTGCTGCAGCCGGCGAAACACGAAGGGAAGGAGTCCGTGCCAGGTGGCTTCTTGCAGCAGCCGCTGCCAGTCGATTTTCGGGGCCAGCGCCGCCGCTTGGCGCTCGCAGATAGGGTCCCAGGCCGTGCGCGCGCAGAGGATTGCAAATTCGAGTTCCACCGGCGGACGCTGGTTGCTCATAGCGTGCGCAGCCCCTCCTCTTGAGTTTGCGCGCGCCACGACTCGGCGTAGAGGCCTCCGGCCAGCAACAGTTCTTCGTGCGTGCCCGCTTCCACGATCCGCCCCTGATCGACCACATAGATCAAATCGGCGTGACGGGCGATGGGAAAGCGATGCGTGATCAACACCGCGGTGCGGCCGGCCGCCAGTTCGCGGAATCGTCCCACCCATTCGGCCTCGGCCCACGGGTCCATGGCGCTCGTGGGCTCGTCGAGGATCAGCAAAGGGGATTTGCGCAGATAGGCTCGCGCCAGCGCAATGCGCTGCCACTGCCCCGCGCTGAGTTCCGTGCCGTTGACGAACCATTTGCCGAGAAATTGCTGATACCCGCCGGGCAACTCCGCCACGATGCCTTCGGCGCCGGCAGCTTCCACGGCTTCGACGACTGCGGCGTCCGACGGCTTGCCTTGCCAACTGCCGTAAGCAATGTTCTCGGTCACGGTCGCCTGATAGTGCACCGGTTGCTGGAACAGGACGGTCGCCTGCCGCCGGACCTCGGCCAAGGGCAGTTCGCGGAGATCGACGCCATCGAACGTGATGCGTCCCTGATCGGGGTCGTAGAAGCGGCACAGCAGCTTGACGATGGAGCTTTTGCCCGAACCGTTCGGTCCCACCAGAGCCACGTTGCGGCCGGCCGGAATTACGAAGTTCAGTCCGCATAGCGCCTGGCGTTCGCTGCCGGGGTAGCGGAAGGCGATCCCCTCGAAGCGAATGCCCTCCCGCAGCAAACGCGGCGGCGCCGGTTCGAGCGGCTGGAGCGGCGATTCGTCGGGAAGGCTCAGGAACTCGTGCAGACTGCTCAGGAAGAGGCTGTTGTAGTACAACTGGCCCACCTGCTGCAGCAGCGCGTGCATCATGCGTTGGCCATAGGCGAAGGCCTGATAGAAGAAGGCGAGGTCTCCCAAGCTCGCTTGCCCTCGCGCGGCGCGAACGAGAATCCAGGCGAACGCGCCGCCTCCGGCCACCAAGCCAATGGCCGACGCGCCCAAATCGGCTGCGCTGCGGCGGCGGGCCAGGCGATGCGATTCTCGATACAGCTTGCGGCGAGTTTCCGCGTACAGCGTCTGAAAATGCCCGCTCAGGTCGAAGAGCCGCAGTTCGGCTGCGGTTTCGGGCGCGGTCAACACCCAATCGTAATAGCGGGCGCGGCGCTGATCCGGTGTGCTGCGCTCCCGCAACAAGTGTTGCTGAACGGCGTGGCGCAAGACAACCCAAAAGGCGGGCGCCGTGCTGAGCACCAACGCCAAGGGCAACCAGACCGTGTACGTGAGCAACAGGCCCACCATCGCGGTCAAGGTGATGCCGTGCTGCAACAAGCTGCCGAGGCTTTCGAGCAGCATCGCCGGGCGATAGAGCGCCTCGGACTGAGCCCGATGCAGGTGGTCGAAGAACTCCGGCAATTCGTAGAAAGACAGGCCGACGCGGGCCGACTTGGCGTGTACTCGCGCGCTAATGTACTCGTGCAGCAGATCGGCCTGCACCGTTTGCACGTAGTTGGCCCATACCCGCAGCGCTTCGGTCAGCAACATGACCACGGCAATCGCCGCGACCGGGCCTGCGAGGGTTTGCCAAGACCAGAAGTCGGCCGTCAAGCGATCGACGAGCACCTTTGTGGCATAGACCAGCCCAATAGGCAAGAGCCCTTGAAGGATGACGAGCGCGGTCCACAACAGGAACCAACGTCGGGCCGACTGCCAAACCATGCCCAGTGCGGCCGGCAACAGCCTCAGCTGCGCCGCAAAGGTGCGGCTCTTGCGCTGCAAGACGTCGGCGGGCGATGTCGTGGAGTCGCTCACGCCAACCTCTCTGCGTCGGCCTCGACCGCCGCCAACACGCTCGGCAAGGCCGCGTAGTCGCGCGGGTAGCGGAGCCGCCGCAAGGGCACGGTCCGCAGCAGATCTCCGAACTGGGCCGTCCGCACCGCCTGCGCCGCAAAGTCGAGCGCCGCCACCGCCGGAGAGTTCTCGAGCAGTTGAAAGAATCCCCTTTGCCCCCGCACTTCGGAGATTTCCACCGGCCTGCCGTCTGTCGTGGCCTCGACCAGGTAGATCGCCGCCAGCGGCAGCGGGGCTTCCGCAACGGGCGCCCAACGTCGCACGAAGCCGCGGCGTTTGGGCCACGTGGCGTGAAGCTCGTCATGCGTGCCTGCCGGTAAGAGCCGCTCGGCGGAATCTTTCCACAAGCGAATTTGCGGATACCCAGGGTCGACCTGGCAACCTGCGGCGGAGGGCCGCAGCACCAACACGTCGTCCGTCACGAAGGCGTGGCCGCGAAGCGTCAGTGCGGTCGTCAGCGAAGACTTTCCGCCTCCGGCAAAGGTGGAGAAGGCAATCGCGCGGCCGCGGTATTCCACCGCCGAGGCATGCAAAAAGGGAACGCCGCCAAGCTCCAGGAAAAACGGGAGCGCGCAATCCAGGAACACCAGTTCGCCAAGAATCGCAGCATCAGGATCGATCAAATGGCCGAAAAAACGGCCGCCTTCCAGGGAGAACTCGGCAAGCTCAGGAAGCCGCATGCTCCAGCCGCGCTCGCCGCGACCGATTTCCACTCCTTGATCCGGCGCGGGAGGACTGACGCGAGCAGCCCGCTCCCAATCCTCAGCAGACCAAGCGGGCGCTGGGCCAAAAGAGAGGTGCAGGGATGCCGGTTCTCGTCCCGGCGACAGGCAACAAAGGAATTCCCGATCGCTCGAAAATGTCTGTCCGTAGACGTGGTAGTCATAGGACGCGCACTTCGACATCCGATCCTCGCCTGCCTGCCTCACGAGTGCACGGCCTGCCGGCCGCAGAACTCGATTTGTTCGCGCTAACCGCTTTCCGGGAGCGGCAATCTCCCCGAATCTTCATCTTGGGCAAAGGAAGTCCGTACGTGCAAGGCGCTGCCCCAACTGCCCGGCGGCATATTCCCTGCCAACGAAAAAGGCAGCCCTCGAGCCGCTCGGCTCTGGGGCTGCCTAGTATCTCAAAATCGGGGCGTCTAGCGCACACGACGACCGTAGCTGGCCATCAGTCGTCGCCCTTGCCCTTGCCCTTGCCCTTGCCGCTGGGGTGCAGCGTCAACTTCCGCATCTGACCGTACTCGACCAGTGTGGGCTTCGCGTAGGCGTGCTTGGCCTCGCGGTTCTGCTTGTTTTCGATGGCGTCGCGATTCGACATGTCGGTCTTCCTCAGAGCTGAAACGAAGGAGATGATCCTGGCGGCCCGCATTATGGGGAGCGGCTTGATGGTAGTGCTTCGTGTCGTGTCTCTAGGTCCGGCGCAGGAAAAAGAGGCACAACCGAAAAAACAATCCGCGTGGCATTGCCG
This sequence comes from Pirellulales bacterium, assembly GCA_044221365.1. GTDB lineage: Bacteria > Planctomycetota > Planctomycetia > Pirellulales > JBGAPH01 > JBGAPH01. Next base: position 49,451 of record JBGAPH010000006.1, on the reverse strand, counting down.
ATCATTCTGATCGCTCCGCTTGTGCTCGTCAACGCTTTTGGGGGGCTTTCTCGGACCCAAGGGAGCTAGGCATCGCATCCGCTGGCCTGCGAACGACTTAGGCGGATGGGGTGATTCGTTCAAACGGGGCATACTCCGGGCCGCCGTCGCTCCGGCCAAACGCTTCCCCCAGGCATTCGACCCAAGCGTGTGCGGCAAATTGCTCGTTTGCCTTCCTCACTCCGATGCGCAACTCGGCTGGCCAGCCGCGACGCCGCAAGAGATAGGCGAGCGCGGTCGAGCGCGTGAGGCACGTTGGCCGCAGCGGCATTAACGCACACGCCGCCGCCACCATTCGGGCCGTGTCCGCGGCGGAAGGGGCGCCAACGGGGGGCCCTTCACGCGGCGGCTTCATGAGCCAACCGTGGCAACGCCGAAAGCCGAAAAGTCGCAGCCCGAGCGAAATTCCCGGCAAAAGCGCCAGCGAACGCAAGAAGTCGCTGCGCTGCGCTGCAGACAGCTTTGCGAACCGATTAAGCTTCAGCAGCATCGACGACCAGTCCATGCTGCCGGAGTTTGTCGGAGAGTTCGAGAAAGTCGGCGGCGAGTTGCTCAGGCGGCACGTCGTAGCGCTCCAGCAGCGCCTCGATCGCCGCACCCACCGGGGGCCCGGCGGTCAGGGCGTCGAAAAACGCCTTGCCCTGCTCGTCGAGGCCGAAGTAATAGCCGGTGTTCACGTTGAGCAACACCAACTCGCCCCCCAACGACTGCACGCATACATGCTCCGGCACGCGGAACCGGGTGTTGGCCAAGGTTGCGTCGATGGTCATCCGCAGAACTCCCCTCGAGAACGTGCCGCCAGGATCGAACGTGGGGCGCTTTCCTTCTAGGGTAAGCGGGGACCGGGGGTTGTCAATCGCCGCCGATAGTCGGCCCTTTAGTGTTTGAGCACCAGCACCGGGCAATGCGCCAGCCGCACCACCCGCTCGGCCACCGAGCCGATCAGGAGCCGCGTAAGGCCCGTGCGGCCGTGCGACGGGACCACGATCAGGTCGGCCTTGATCCGCTCGGCAAAGGCCGCGATCTCGTGCCCGGGGTCTCCCAGCTCGATCTGGATTTGCACGCCTTGGTACTTGGGGGCTGAAAGTCGCTCTTCGAGCGCCTTGCGGGCGTGCCGGCGACGGCTCTCGTCGTCGATCGAGGTCCACACCACGCCTGGGTCGGCCGGAATCACCATCGGCAGCACGTGGATCAGGTGCAGCGCCGAAGGCGAGGCGACCAGTTCGAGCGCTTGGTCGACTGCGTTGAACGACTGCTCGGAGAAGTCGACCGGCGCCACCACGTTCTGCTTCGGCAACCAAGGCATGGCAAAAGGCTCTCTGCGGGGCTCGAGGTGCTTATTGGGCGCTGGTTCGCCGCGTCGGCGCGTCCGGCGCCTCCGCCATTCTGACATCGCGCACGTGCTTGTGGCAATTCACGCACCGCATCGTCAGTTCGACGTAGGCCAGCGACGCCGAGTCGAGATTCTTCTCCCGGCCCGCCTTCGCCAGTCGGTCGGCCGTCTCACGAAATTCCAGGCTGTGCCGCAGGTAGCTGGGAGTCTGCAACACCTGCCACCCTTCGTCCTGGGTCAGCAGGCTGATCTGCTGAGCCTCGCGGGCCAGCGTTTCGAAGTCCTCCACCGCCAGAGCGCCGAGCAGCTTCTCGGCGTGCGTGAGCTTGATTCGCATGAACGGGGCCACGCGGTTTGGCTGCTGGCTCACGGCCAAGCCTGCCAAACCCGCCACGGCCATCACCAACGCACAACCCGCCAGCCATCGCTTGCCCATCGCTCGTTCGCCTTGATTGTCTCGAGAATCCGCCGCTCTGGCCCGCGGCATGCGCCGCAGTCAAGCTCAGAGCGACCAGCCAGGCCGATACTCGCGGCGCAAAAAGCGCGCCGCCTCGGGCACGTTTGGAACCGCCAACTTCTCCGCATCCCATTCCAGCAAGTTGCCGCCGGCCAGGTACGATACGTTGCCCAGCAACACCGCCTCGGCCAGGGCGCCCGAGTAGTCGAAGTTGCAGGTGGTGGGGCTGCCAGTCTTGCAAGCGGCGATCCACTCGGCGTGGTGTCCGATCGAGCCCGGAATCGTCTGCGGCGGCGTCACCACATCCTTCCCGTTTTGCAGGAAGACCTGATGCGAGCCGTAGTCCGACAAAACACGTCCCAAGTCTCCTTCGAACAACACGGCCGAGCCCTTGCCATAGGCCTCGGCGCCTTCCGGACGCCAGCGGCCGTGCCACCAAGTGAGCTGCACCGGCGGCCGATCGCCGCGGGCGGCAAACTGATAGTCGACCTGCATGTTGTCCGGTACGTCGTTGTCCCCCTCGTACGTTTTCTCACCGCGGGCGACCACGGTGGTAGGTGTTTGCAAGTCGAGGGCCCAAAACGGCAAATCCATGTAGTGGCAGCCGAAGTCGCCGAGCACGCCGTTGCCGAAGTCGTACCAGTATCGCCAGTTGAAGTGGAAATGACTCTCGTCGAACGGCCGCAGCGGCGCGGGGCCGGTCCACAGGTCGTAGTCGACATAGGCCGGCGGTGTGCTCTGCCGCACGCGCCGGCCCGGTCTTGTGCCCACATTGACCCACACATGCACACGCTCCACCTTGCCGATGGCGCCCGCCTGGATCAGCTCGACGACGCGGCGGTAGTTGTCGCCGGCGTGGATCTGCGTGCCCATCTGCGTGGCCTTGCCCGATTGCTTGGCCGCCTCGCGGATTTGGCGGACTTCGTAGACGTCGTGGGCGAGCGGCTTTTCGCAGTAGACGTGCAGCCCGCGGCGCAAGGCCCTCACTGCTGGAATGGCGTGGCTGTGGTCGGGGGTGGCGATGACCACGCCGTCGAGCTCCTGCCGCTCGAGCAACTGGCGGTAGTCCTTGTATTGGCGGGCCTTCGGAAATCGCTCAACGGCCTTGGCGAGCCGCTGAGCGTCGACGTCGCAGAGCGCGACGATGTTCTCGCTCGTCACGTTCTCGGTGTTGTACTCCCCTTGGCCTGCCACGCCAATGATCGCCAGATCGAGCTTCTCGTTGGGCGAGGTCGACTCGGTTGCTGGTGCAAGCCGCGGACAGGAAGCCAGCGACGGCACGGCGGCGAGCGCAGCGGCGCGCTCGAGAAACTGACGGCGGGAGAGAGCCATCGCAGCATGCTCCAGGCAGGCGGGAAGGGATCGAGCAACGGGGCGGGATGCGCCGCATCGTAACCCCGCCGCCAGCCCCGATCAATCACTCGCTCGTCTCCCTCTCCCCGTGGGAGAGGGCCGGGGTGAGGGACGATTGGGCTGCGAACCACGCCGGCATTGCTCAGAGGGAGTGTCGTGGTTCAGGGTTTCAGCTTGGGGCGCCGCAGCTCACATCTCCACCGACCCTCACCCTAGCCCTCTCCCACAGGGAGAGGGAACCAGAAGTCCCGCGACCCCGCTGTTCACGCCGCCGGCGAGCGGCCAGCGTGAGCTGGCTGACCTCACGGCGCAAGAAATCTCGCGGCGCTTCATCGGCCGGCTTACGCCAGGCCGCTCGCCAGAAACGATCTCCAGGCCCCTACCGTTCCTCGAGAAACCGCCACTCCTTGAGGAACGCGATCAAGTCGGCCATTGCCTGCGGGTCGAGCGTCTTTTCGAAACCCGCCGGCATGAACGAGGCGCCGGTCGATTGGATGCGCTCGATCTCGCGGCGGAGGATCGGCGTTTCCTGGTTGTCGGCCTGCTTGAGCGTGAGCGTGTAGTCGGTCTCCGCCGCGATCAGCCCGGTGTGCTGACGGCCATCGGTCGTGATCACCAGGTAGGCCTGATAGGCGCCGTCGATCGCCTGGCTGGGCTCGAGCACGTCGTTCAGAAGCTGCTCGCGCGTGCGGCCGAGCAACTCCGAGATGTCGGGCCCAACCGCCGTACCGATGCCGGCGACGCGATGGCACGTCGCGCAGTGCTGGCGAAACAGCTCGCGGCCTCGGGCAGGATCGGTGGGACCGGCCAGGGCCGCTAGATAGCCGGGGCGCACGCGCTCGAGCTCTTCTCGATTCCGCCCCGGCCACAGCGATTCTACCCGGGCGCGGACCATGGCCTTCGGGTGTTGCCTTAGCGACTCGACTCGTGCCCGATCGACATTGCCCGCTGGCGGGTCGCCCGCTTCGAGGGCGTCGAGCAATTTGCCAAGCCGAGCATCATCGTTCAGCAGGCCATCGAGCGCCGCCCCGCGAGAAGGGCCTGTGGTCTTGGTCAACAGCTCGAGCAGGGCCTCGGTAGCGGCCTCCGCCTGCTGCATGGCAAGCGAATGGATCGCCGTTGCATGCAGCTCACGTGCGTCGAGATCGGCGGCGAGGGCCGACAGGACGGGAACGGCCGTGGCAGCCGGGGCAAAGGCCAGCAACTCGACCGCTTCGAGGCGGCGGTCCAGCGGTTGCTGCGCGTCTCGAGCGCAGCCGCTGGCGGCCTCCGCGACAGGCGCCGCGAGTTGGGCTGCCGCGGCGAGTTCGTGCGCCGCAGCAAGGCCCTCTGCCAACCCCAGCCGCAACGAACACAAGACTGCGGGGTCCGCGGCCTTGTTCGCCGACGCAGTGAATCTCTGCAGCGACTCGTTCGCCTGCCAGGGGCTGCCGCCGCGACCGATCGTTTGGCCGACCTCGCGGACGACGGCGCGAAAGCCAGGAGGGCTCGGTTGGTCTTCCTGAGCGACCGTGGCCAGCCGTGCGAGATAGTCAGACGCTTGGTCTGGAGGGACGCATAGCAGCGCTCGCCGAAACCAGGCGTCGTTCCCCTGCTGCCAGGCCAGGCGGGGATGGGGAACCAAATCGTCGGCGAAACGGGCGCCACCGGTAGACAGCACCGTCTGGAAGTCGAGCCGGGCATCGCGCTGACGCGCGAAGACGGAGATCTGATGAAATAGAGCGACTCGAAGGCTGGGCTCCAAAAGAAACTGGCCGCCACGAGGTGGGACCCGCGGCGGGGAATCGCGGAGCGGCTCGAACAGCACCAGCACCTGTTCGCAAACGCCGGAATGTTTTTCATTCATCGCGCGCGAAAGCACGGCAAAGTCGAGCGCCCCCACGCCCGCGGCCGCCCACAGCGCCGCGGCCCTCCCTGCCGGACCAAGCGAGGCATACCGGCGACCAAGTTCCGCCGCGCATTCTGCATCGTCGCGTTCGAGCAACAGGCGAAACGCCGTGTCGCGGGTCCAGCCGTTGCGGTCGTCGAGCGCGGAGACCAACTCCGCCATCGAGGCTTCCGCGAGCTGCGGGCTACGCAGCGCGGGATCGAGCCGCGCGTCCGCCGCCACTACGCGGTAGATGCGTCCTTTGTCGTCCCCCGCGCGAAAGTCGAGCCGCGACTTCATCTCGTCCGGCATCCAGTGGGGATGCTCGATCACCTGGCGATACATGTCGACCACGTAGAGCGCGCCGTCGGGGCCGTGCTCCAGGTTCACCGGGCGGAACCATTCGTCGGTGGAGGCTAGGAATTCGCGATCGGCGAACATCGGCTCGGAGCGGAACGTGGCGCCATGGGGGCGCATGCGTTCGCAGTGCACCAGGCTGCCCGTCGGCTCGCAGGTGAAGGCGTGGCCGTAGTATTCGCGCGGCAACGCGCTGCCGCGGTAGATTTCCACGCCGCAGGCGGCGGTGAACTGCCCCGCGTGGAAGCCGGCGGTGGTCCACTGCCGCGTGAGGGGCCAGACGCGCGAGGCAGCGTCGCTGGGGGCCACGTTCTCGTAGACCGCCGGCACGGCCAGCAGCGGATTCCGCCGCAGGTAGCGCTCCTCGAGCACCACGTGCCGTAGCGGATGCCGGTTCTCGCAGAGGAAGCGGCGGCCGAAATCGTCGAACGTGAGGCCAAACTGCGAGTTGCCGGCCGCCGTATCCCATTCGCCGCTCCGTGGATCGAAGCGAAAGTCGGCCGAACGCAGGTTTACCGTTCGCTCTTCGCCGCTGCGGGCATTCCGCACCACGCCGCCGCGGAGCCCGCTGGCTACGTAGATGAAGCCATCGAGGGCGAGCTTGGGGTGATTTGCACGGAGCTGCTCGTTGTCTACGGCGAAGCCGGTGAACCAGGTTTCATCGAGGTCGGCGCGGCCGTCGCCATCGGTGTCCTTGAGGTAGGCCAGCCGCCCGGCCAGCGTGACGAACACGCCCCCTTTCCACGGCTGCAAGCCCGTCGGCATCACCAGCCCCTCGGCGAACGTGCGAGCCTGCTCGTAGCGGCCGTCGCCGTCGGCGTCCTCCAGCACGCGAATCCGCGATTGCGGCGTTTGGCCTTCGCGCGGCCCGGTGGGGTAGTCGCGCATCTCGACCACCCACAAGAGGCCGCGCTCGTCGAAGCGAATCGCGACCGGATCGACGACCTCGGGCTCGGCGGCCACGAGTTCGGCGCGCAAGCCGGGGGCGAGGTGGATGGCCTTGAGGGAGTCTTCGGGGGAGAGGGGCGGGGAGGCGGCGGCTGGCGCGGCCAGGGCGAAGAGCAGGGCGAGACCGGCGAAGAGCGAAGTTTGGTTCATGTTGCGTTCTCCGCTTCGCAAAGCACCGCAATCTTAGTCGATGAGCCAAAAATGGGTCGCGACGAAGCCAAACGCAATCGCGGCGCTCAGCAAGAAAGCGATGAATCGCCAAAGGTTGCGTTCAAACAAGACCGCCACCAACATCAGCATGCAGCCGCCCAGGGAAGACAGAATCAGCTCTGAGACGAAGAGTTTGAGTTCCTGGTGATGGTTCCAGGGGCCACGGATCCCGGTCCAACCGAGCGCAATCTTCGCCAATCCAAGTTCATCGGCTCGATGCCAGGTGTAGAGGAACATCAGAATCGAGTACACCTGTAGGACGACACCCGCAAGCCCCGCCCAGTGAGCTCCGGCGCATGCAAGTCGATCAACGCGTTGCCGCCAAGCATTCACGATCTCGCGTCCCGAAGACGAACCAGCCATCATCGTAGTACGTAGCGCGTCTCACCGCCCCGCGTGCCGATTCAGCCGAATCTTCTTGCCGATCTCGCTCTTGAGCTGTTCGAGCACCGACTCCTTGTCGGTGTTCTGCAGGATTCGCGTGACCACCGTCTTCGGGGCTTCGCCCGCCCACGAGGCGCCGTGCTCGAAGTAGTATTTGGCCGCCTGACCGACGATGAACGAACCGTAGCCGGCCGCCGCCCCCTGCGGCAGGGCCGTGATCACCGTGCCGGCGCCCAGCGTCAGCCCTTTGAACGCCCAGCTCGCCGCGTGCGTGAGCGCTTCGGTCAGCATCATCCAGCCGGCCGCCTTGGCGATCGCCGCCACCAGGTCGCGGGCATTGTTCCAGGTCAGGTCGATGCCGTAGATTCGGCCGAGGGTGACGACCATCGTCACGTCGATCGCCGCGCCGCCGAGCACGTCGGCCCCGGAGATCGGGTTCACGGCCACGGCGACCGACTTCATCACAGCGTAACTCATGATCGCCTGGTTTGCCCGCTGCTCGCGCAGGCGGACTTTGATCGCGGCAATGCGGTCGCTCTTGTCGGCGGCGTACATCGCGGCGTTGAGCGCGAGCAACGCCTTGCCGTCGCGTTCGAGCACTTCGAGCAGCCGCGCCTTGAGGGGCTCGACCGTGGGCGGCGGCTGCCGCAGCTCGCTCCGCACCGAGCCGTCGGCCGACTCGATGATGTACTCCCGTTCGAGCGGATTGGCCGCGGTGGGCACGACGTCTTCGGCGGCCACCAGGCCCGCCAACCGCTCGCCTCGCAACACTTCGAGCAGCCGCTGCCGTTCGAGCGGCGTGTAGATGTCGATCTTGTTGAGCGCCACCACGATCGGCTTGTGGCCCGCCGCCAGCTCGACCAGGGCCGAGTATTCGGTCTCGTTCAGGTCGGAATCGGTGACGAACACGATCACGTCGGCGCGGGCGGCCGCGTCGCGGGCCATTTGTGCCCGCTGTTCGCCGTTGACCTCGTTGATGCCGGGAGTGTCGAGCAGCACCACCTGCGATTGTTCGAGCCCCGGCACGCAGTAGCCGCTCGCGCTCCAGGGAACTTGCCAGACCTCGCGGGTCCAGCCGCCGCGGACGTCGACCTCGGTCACCGTCTGGCCGACCAGGGCGTTGATGAGGGCCGACTTGCCGACATCGATCTCGCCGAACAGCACGATCTCGACCCGCCCCGTTTCCAGCTTGCGGACCATGTCGCGCAGATGGCCGAAGTCGGCCTCGAGCGCCGCCCGCTCCTCCGCGGAAAGCCCCTGGTATTGCGCCAAAGCGCCGCGCAAGGCCGACAGGGCCTCGGCATAGTGCTGATCTTCGGCGGCCAGAGTTTCGAGCGTCATTCGCGGCGAGTTAGCGGTTTGTTCGGCGAGCGGGGGACGAAAGTCCCCCGAGCATCGCCGGTTCCCAGCCAATTGTCGGCTCCGACCGCCGAACAGCAAAGGGCCGTCGGCAGGGATTCCGGGAAACCGTAGAAATGGGCGAGCTGCTCGAAGTCGTATTCACCGTCGTGGGGGAAGGAATCTGCCATCTCCTGGGCGGCTGCTTCGAATGGCTCATTACGCGCCCGCCCAAACGGCCCAATCCGGCTGACAAGCGGCCAGCCGAGAGGTAGTGTGAAGTAGCCCGCGCACTCCGTGTGCGGATTGCTGAAGCGGAGACAACCGCGATCTCCGCGCACTGGGTGCAAAACGCAATTGCGCCTGCGCCGCACCCGCATTCGGCACACGGAGTGTGCCGGCTACGCGGAGAGTTGGAGCTGCGAACACCGCCCATGACCGAGCACTACCACGTTCGGATCGAGAAAGACTACCTGGTCTTTTCGTCGGCCCATTTCATCACCTACGACGGCGACGTCTGCGAGCGGCTGCACGGACACAACTACCGGGTGGCGGCCGAAATCGCCGGTCCACTCGACGAGAATCAGTACGTGGTGGATTTCGTCTTCGTCCGCGAAACCTTGCGGGAGCTGGTGGGGGAGCTCGATCATCACGTGCTGCTGCCAACCGAACATCCGCAAATCCGCGTGACGGCCGACGACGAGAGCGTGGAGGCCCGCTTCCAGGACCGCCGCTGGGTGTTTCCGCGGGCCGATTGCCGGCTGCTGCCGGTGGCCAACACCACGGCGGAACTGCTCGCGCGGTACTTGGCGCAGCGGCTGCTCGCGCGACTGGCCGAACGTGGGGTTTTTCCTGCCCGGCTGACGCTCGAGGTCGACGAGTGCTACGGCCAACTCGGCGTTTGCACGCTCTTACCGGGGCCCGCATAACCGCGCCAAGCGGCGCCGCCGGGCAGGCTGACGGTTTGGACAGTTCCCCCGCCCCGTGGGGGACCTAGCTGCGGATTGACCGGGAGGCACGGCAATCTAGGGTTGCCCAACGCCCCGGCTCGCTTGGGGCGTTCCATTTCCCCCTTCGTCCAAGTTGCGGCAGGCCATGCGGGCAGAACACATCAATCCGTTCATCGGGTCGTTGGTCAACGCCTTCGAGACGATGCTCAGTTGCGAGGTCCGCCGCGGGTCGCTGCGGCTCAAGAACCAGGGCCCGGCCGCGCTCTACGACATCAGCGGCGTGATCGGCCTGTCGGGCAAGGCGGTGGGCACCGTGGTGGTGAGCCTGTCGAAGGAGGTCGCGCTCAAGGCGACCTCGATCATGCTCATGTCCGAGGCGACCGACATCAACGACGACGTCGTCGACGCCGTCGGCGAGCTGACGAACATGATCGCCGGCGCCGCCAAGGCCAAGCTCGAGGAATACGAGCTTTCGATCAGCCTGCCGAGCGTGGTGACGGGGCAAGACCACCTGCTGCGGTTCTCCTCCGAGGTGACGCCGATCTGCGTGCCGTTCGAGACCGATTGGGGGCCGCTGGTGCTCGAGGTCGGCCTCGAGGTCGTGCCGGAGCCGGTGGCGGGGTAGGCGGGCCTGCGGGGTTGACAGCGCGTTCGTCGGCCGGCTTACGCCAGGCTGCTCGCCCAATCTCCCCTCTCCCTGTGGGAGAGGGGCCGGGGGTGAGGGACGGTTCGGTTGGGGACCACGAAGGCGTTTGTCATAGGCCGTCGTGTGTTGGGGTTCCGTTTGGGTCGCGGTGGCTTCCATGTTCACCGACCGTCACCCTGGCCCTCTCCCACTGGGAGAGGGAACCAGAGTGCCCGCTACCGCGCCACCCGCGCCCATGGCGAGCGCAACGTAAGCTGGCTGACCTCACGGCGCAAGAAATCGTGCAGCGCTTCATCGGCCGGCTTGCGCCGGGCCGCTCGCCAAGCGCAATCTCCCCTCTCCCTGTGGGAGAGGGGCCGGGGGCGGGGGACGGTTCGGTTGGGGACCACGAAGGCGTTTGTCATAGGCCGTCGTGTGTTGGGGTTCCGTTTGGGTCGCCGTAGCTTCCATGTTCACCGACCCTCACCCTGGCCCTCTCCCACAGGGAGAGGGAAGCAGCGACTCAAGTTTGCCGCGGCGTTTGTCGATACTGGCAGCGCAGTCTGCGCGACCGGCAGAGTCGCGGGCTGCTGGCTGCTAGCGTCCTCGATTCAGGCGCCCCACGCTCATGGTGACCAAGACCGAAGCCCCGTCGCCCGCCATTCGCAAGGCGGCCATCCTACTGATGAGCCTGCCGCAGGACGACGCAGCCGTGCTCATGGGCAAGCTCGACCCCAAGCAGGTCGAGGCCGTGTCGATCGAAATCGCTCGCCTGGGCGACGTGACGGCCGACGAGCAGGGAGGCGTGCTCGACGAGTTCGCCGCGATCAGCCCGGGGGGAATGGGGATTCAGGAAGGGGGGCTCAGCGCCGCCAAGGCGCTCGTCGAAAAGGCCCTCGGCAAGAACGCCGCCGCCACGATGGACAACGTGCGGCAGTCGGTTGAAGGCATGCCCTTCAGTTTCTTGCAGAAGGCCGACAGCCAGAACCTGCTGACGTTCATCATCGACGAACACCCGCAGACGATCGCCCTGATCCTGTCGCACTTGCCGCCGCAGCAGGCGGCGAGCGTGATTGGCGGGTTGCCGGCCGACCGGCAGCTTTCGGTGATCCGCCGCATCGCCACGATGGGACAGACCAACCCCGAGATCATTCAAGAGGTGGAAACGGGGCTCAACAACCGCATGGCCAGCGTGATGAGCCAGCAGTTCGAGGCCGCCGGCGGCGTGGAGGCGGTGGCCGAGATCCTCAACGTCACCGACCGGGCCACCGAGCGGGCCCTGCTCGAAAGCCTGGCCCAGGAAGACGCCGAACTGGTCGAAGAGATCCGCCGGCTGATGTTCGTGTTCGACGACATCAACAAGTTCGCCGCCAAGGACGTGCAGGCGATCCTCAAGAACGTGGAAAGCGCCCAGTGGGCCATGGCCCTCAAGGGGGCGAGCGAAACGCTCAAGCAAAAGATCCTGGGCAACATGTCGCAGCGGGCCGCCGATCTCCTCCGCGAAGAAATGGAATACCTGGGCCCGGTGCGGGCCTCGAGCGTGGAGCAGGTGCAGCAGCAGATCGTCGACGTCATTCGCCGGTTGGAAGACGCCGGCGAAATCACGCTGCACGGCGACGAGGCGGACGAGCGGTTCATTCAGTAGGTGGTTCGGCTGGGCGTCTTTGCACCACGGAGACACGGAGGCACGGAGAGGACGGACGGCTGACGGAAAACCGTCCTTGGGCCGTGATGGCTTCCCTCGTGACACTATCTGCCGCTCGCTCGCCAGCGACGCCGAGGCGCGGCAAGGTTCCTCGCTCGAGAGCGTGCGCGAACTCTTCGCAGCCCTCTACGATCTCCCGTGCAAATCGCTTCGTCACGCGCAATGTCCTCCTACTCCGCGTTGCTCCGCCCCACAATCGCCCGCCAGTAGGCGAGCGCGTCCTGGTGCATCTGCTTCTCCCCCTCGGCCGCTTGGGCGAGCCGTTCCTCCGCCCATTTCACGAAGAACTCGGCCGAGCGGCGGCTGATGCGTTGCTGGCCGCCGATCTCTACGAAGAACGGCCCCGTCATGGCGAAGCGGTAGGTGTCGGCCGCTTCGGTCACTACCCGCGCTAGGCACCAGCCGCTGGTCTCGAAGCGGATCGGCGGGAGCCGGCCGGTCTTGGCGAATTCGTCGAGCCGCACTTCCTTGGCCACGCGGCCGTTTTGCACGATCTCGAGATAGGCGATCTTCTCTTTGGTCGCTAGGTGCAGCCCCAATTCGAGTTCGATCGGCCGCCCGGCCTCCGACTCGAAGACGTGGCCGGGGCGGCGGTTGACGATTTCAGGACGCAAGAGCGGCCCGTTCGTCACCATTACGCGCCCTGCCTTGAGCGCCTCGAACCAGTTCTCGTAGCTGAAGGGCTCTTCGAGATAGGCGTACACGCGGTTGTAGCCCAGCGGGTTGGGGGCGATGCCGGTGCCGCTGCCGGCGGCCGGCGGAATCTTGAGCCCACATTCGAGCAGGTGGAAGTAGATGTCCTGCACCCAGCGGCCGTGGCCGTACGGCTCGGGATAGAGCACCGTGTCGCGGGTGCGCGTGTTGGGGGCCGCCTTGCCGATGCCGTCGCGCTCGAGGCGGCTGTCGGCCACCGCCACCGAGTCGACCGCCCCAGCCGCCACCCAGGCAGGCAGATCGAGCGCGTCGAGCCGGTCGAGATGCACCCAGCCCCCATCCTTGCGGGCAGCCTTCATCGTGGCGAGCAGGGCGGCGCCTTCGAGCTTGGCCGGCAACTCGAGCGGCTGCCCGAGATTAAGGAACACCACGCCATGCGTCAGATCGGCGCCGGCCAGCGTTTGATAGGCCCAGTCCTTCTCGAAGGTCGAGAGCGGATCGGCTGGCGGCTTGCGCTTGGCCCAGTCGTTCTTCTTTTCGGTCCAGGTGACGACCTCGGCCACGTGCAAGTCGTCTGCCTGCATCAGGAGCGGCACGTCGGCGATTGGCCGACGCACGAGCAGATCGCCCGAGTACCAACCGCTCTTGGCCATGTCGACGAACCGTTTGAGGTCGACCTCCTTCGAGTCCTGTGAGAAGTTGTCGAGCGTGAAGTAGCCTTCGCGCGTCAGCCGCTCGGGGCCGCTCTCGAGGAGGAACGTGTAGTGGCCGCGGGGAAGCTTGAGATCGAGTGTGCCGCGAAAGGCCGAGTGGTCGTGCCAGAAGGGGAGCCGCGGAATCTTGCGAGGCTTGCCCTGCTGATCGGCCAGGTGAATGCGGCCGGCAATCGGTTGCCCGGTCGCCTGGTCGATGACACCAATCTGCACCTCGCCGGCGGCGCCAGCAGCGCGCGGGCTCAGGCAAACCACAGCCAAAGCGAGGATGGATGCGATCGCGCGGCGCGTGAACATGGACGGTCTGCGCTGGAGAGGTAGATGAACTCCATCTAGTGTACTCCAGATGCGCCCCTTAGCCCCCCGTCAATGACGGGGGGAGATCACGCGAGAAGAGTTGATGGCCGGCGCAATCGGCGAATCACCATCCTTGACCCCCGGCGACTCGCCGGGGGCTAAACAAGCGCGGAGCCATTTTCTGGCTAACCCCCAGGGGGTGCGGTAGCATCCGAATAGCGGTTGGCCTGCTCTGAGGAAAAGGCGCCACCCGCCCACGTGCCCGCTGATGCTCCCAGGGTCAGCGGGCCTTTTTATGCGCGGATGTCTTCGCAAGCGCCACCGGCGAGCGGCCCGGCGTAAGCCGGCCGATTGATTCCCGGCTGCCGGCAGAATCAGCCGGCTGACGCCGGCCGCTCGCCATGACGGAACAAGAAGACAATCCGCGCCTAGCGCTTCTTCGTTTCGCCCGGTGCTTCGGCGACCGCCACCGGCGGCTCGGAGCCGTAGAAGCGAGTGATCTCGTCGGCCGCGAGCTTGATTTCGAGCGGCTGGCAGACGACCTCGCCGCGGAAGACGTGGCTGCCGGCGCGGTCGGCCTTGGCCCGGACCTTGAGCAGCACTTCGGCCCCGGCCGGCAGGCTCCCCAGCGGGGCGAACTCGACGAGCCCTTCGCCCGCGGCGATCTTGGCCTCGCCCCCTTCGACCGACACCGGTTCGATGCCTGGCGAGAAGTAGGCGAACACCTCGACGTTGTCGGCCTGCTTCGTGCCGCGGTTGCTGACGATCAGTTCGTAGATCACTTCCTCGCCCACCGCCACGGCGCCCGGCGGGTCCTTGATGTCGAGCTTCAGGTCGGCGATCGCCTCGACCTGCGTGGCCCCGCCGCCCACCGCGGCCAGGTCGCCGGCGGCGGCCGCGTCGACGCGCAGCCGGTTCTCGCCTGGCTGCTGCAGCAGGCACCGCAGCTCGAAGACTTGCTCGGTCTCGGCGGCCAGGCTCGGCATGATCCAGGTCAGGCGGTTGTTCGCCGTGTCATGCGCCGCGCCGCGGCCGGCGGCCAGCAGTTGCGCGCCTGGCGGCAGGTGAGCGACGATCTCGACGTTCTCCGCCTTGGCGTTGCCGGGGTTGGCCACGTGAATGCGGTACAGCGCCTCGCTGCGGGCATACTTCGAGGGAGGCGCCTCGACGTTGATCGTCAGGGCAGCCCTGCGGACGACGATTTCCTCGGCCAGTTCGCTTTGCAGCCCGTTATCGGCCACGGCATGGGCTAGAATCGCGAGCGAGCCGGGCTGGCGAGCCTCGAGCTCGAGCTCGATGACTTTGCTTTCGCCCGCCTTGAGCAGCGGCAAGCGGTCGGTGGCGCTCTGGTCTTGGCCGCGGCCTACCTGCACGTGGAGGGCGATGTTCTCGGCGTCGCCGGTGCCGGGGTTGGCCAGCGTAAGGCGGTAGATCTTCTTCTCGCCGAAGAAGACCTCCTGCGGGCCGGAGATGCTCATCTCGAGCTTCGGTTCACGCACTTCGACCATGGCCTGCGAGCTGACGGGCGAGAAGGTCCATTGCACGGCGAGGTCGAAGCGGCGGCTCTTACGCGGCGTGAGCTTGAGGGCCAAGCGTTCGCGCCCTTTGCCTTCCAGCCGCGGCAGCTTCCACTGCAGGGGCTCGTAGTGCTCGGCCTCTTTGTCGCGATCTGGCGAGAGCGGGTTGGCTGCGTTGCCGCCGGTGGGCTTGGCCTCGGTCAGATCGGCCCAGGCCGGAATCATGACCGTCACGACCACGTCGTGGGCCGGCACGTCGCCCGAGTTCTGCACTGCTACGACGTAAGTTGACGATTTGCCAACCGTAACCGTTTCGGGCCCCGACACGTCGACCGTCAGCAGCGGGCTACGCCGCGAGATCAACAGGTTCGGCCGCTCGGCTTCGCGCACCGCCGGAGTCGCCGTGGCAACCACAGCCGCCGAAGGGGCCGCGGGCGCGGCGACAGGCGCGGCGGGCGCCGGCGTCGAGGGGGGCGCCGAGGGGAGCGTTTCGTTGTCGAGGGCTGAGGCCGCCTTGGCCACCGTGGGAGACGAGTCGGCCACCGTGGGCTCGCCGGCTGCTTGCGGAGCGCGGGCCGTGCGGAAGCCGCCGCGGGCAGGCGCGGCTGCGGTCGCGTTGGCTTCGGGCTCTTCGGGGGTCACGTCCTCCGCCGGCTCGACCGCCACTGGGCGGGAGCGGGCAAGTGTTGGCTGACCGCCGCGGGACGTCGTGGCAGTCGGCCCCGTTTGGTTGCGGAAGTCGGACTCCGAGGGGATGACAATGTCGCCCCCGGCCCCAGGATCGCGCATGGCGCCGAGTCGTTGCTGCAAGCTACCGGCCGCGCGCGGCGTTCCGCGGTCAGGCATGGAGCTTTGGGCAGTCCGCGGGGCCCCGGCGCCGGCAGCGGTTCGCCGGCGGCGAGAGCTTCCCCCGCTGGTTGGTCCGGCGGGCGTAACCATGGGGCCGCGGTTGGCCGCGTTCAGGTTCGAGCCCTGGCGCGGGGTTTGCCGCGGGTCCTCGAGCGCGTTGAGCTCGTCGGGCTGCGGCTGCAGCCCGGCGCCGGGCTCTTCCTCGCCGCCCAGCAAGGTGCGGCGGAAGGAGCCGAGCCGTTGGCTGAGCGACGGTCGCTTGGCGGGCGCGGCGGCTTCCTGGGCTTGAGCCAAGAGGCCCACGCCGGTGGATGCGAGGAGAACAGCCGCAAGCCAGGGAGTTTTGCGAAGCATGACAGCATCCTGCGCGCAACGAAAAGACCGTTTCTTGCCACGGTTTATCGGCCGTAGGGAGGATGCTGGATTAGCGGACTTCGCCGACTTTTACGATTGGGGGGCTGCTAGCAAGCAGCGCAACAAAAAGCGAACGCCGCGGGGGTCAGTCCGCGGCGTTCGCAAGTGTCAACCAAGCGGCGAGATCGAATCGGCCGGCCCGAGCCAAGTTGGTCTTAGACCAGTTCCTTGCGGGCGCCGATCAGCGTCTTCAAACGTTCGGCCAAGAGGGCCACGTCGAAGGGCTTCTTGAACGTTTCGTTGATGCTCGAGCGATCGAAGCTCGTCGAGCTGCCATCGTCGGGCAGCAGCGCGATCAGGATCGTCTCGGCGTATTCGGGATTGCGGCGCAGATTCTGGCAAATCTGCAGGGCCTCGATCCGACCGATCGAGAAGTCCACGATGATGCAGTCGGGGTGGAAGCTCTCGGCCTGAATGCCGGCCTCGAAGCCGCTGGCGGCCACCGCCAGCTTGAAGTTCCGCTCGACGGGCAGCTCGCGCTTGAGATTCTCGATCAGCAATTGATCCTGGCCCACCACGAGGACTTTGGCCATTGCCTCGTCCTCGAGATCGCCCAGGGGCATTCCATGTTCCTTGAGGAACTTGATCAGGTATTCCCGCGGGATGCGGCGATCCTGCGACCCGGGGATGCGGTATCCCTTGAGGCGGCCGGAATCGAACCACTTACTGACCGTGCGGGGCGCCACTTTACAGATCTTGGCGACCTGACCAGTTGTGAAGACCTTCATCGGAGGCTCTCCATTACTCTCGCTTGGTTTTGACATGCTCCCCGCGGAGGTTCAGAGGCGGGCGCCTCACCTGGGGAGGGGTTGCCCCGGTTCGCGGCGAGCTGCCGTGCTGCGTGGGCCGACGCGGCATGGTGCCTTCGCTGGATGCGAACTTCTGGGTTGGGGCTCGTTTTCGTTCTTGCTTCGGCGGCTCGTGTGGGCTGTCCTTCGACCGGCACTTTCCTTACATCGGTCACGGCGGTTTCCGGCAGTTGCCGTTTTTCCGGGCGGCGGCCCGGTTCCTTGCGGTTCGGTGGCCGCAAAGTCGGCGCACTCACCGCGACCGTGAATTCCTCGTGTCGCGCACAGGGGAAGCGTTGCTGAAGAAACGCGCCAGACGGGACGGCGTGCCCCGCGAGCGCGTTTCGTGGAAGACCGCGAGCGTCTTCCGGCAGGTTTTCCCCCCTCCATGGCCGGCAGTTCGGGTGCGGGGCAGCGTTTGCGTCCGCACGTCGACCTAACCTTCCGAAAGGTAGTTTCGATTCGCCGGTAGGGGCGACTTTAGAAACTTTCGCGAGTCGTAACGCCCAGTCCGGTTGCGGCGTCCCTGCCGGACCCGGCGGCGAACCCGGTCTGGCAATCCCTGCCCGGATCACGAGTTAGCCGAAGAAAACCGGACAGAACGAGTCGACGCTCTCGACCGGTCGTGCGGCATGAGTCGGTTTGCGGCGCTGCCGTAAGCCCTGCCGAACAGGTTCGACCGCGCCGACTATGCCGGTGGCGATGGCGGCGCTGCTGCTGCTAGCGCGGACCCGACGGCACATACTCTTCGAGCTGCCGCGTGAGCAGGCCGTGGAGATGCCGGGTGGTGTTCTGCCGCTCCGAAATGCTGTGGGAGCGGGCAGGGTAAGGGAAGAAGTCGAACTGCTTGTTGTGGGCGATCAGCTCGTCCGCCAACGCCTCGGCCCCTTGAAAATGGCAGTTGTCGTCCCCCGTTCCGTGGACCAGCAGCAGCCGCCCCTCGAGCTGATGGGCATGGGTTATCGGGGAACCTTGCCGGTAGCCCTCGGCGTTGTCCCCTGGCAGCCCCATGTAGCGTTCTTGGTAGATCGTGTCGTAATAGCGCTGGTTGGGGACCGGCGCCACGGCCAGCCCCGCCTTATAGAGCTTGGGATAGCGGAACAGGGCGTTGAGCGTCATCGAACCGCCGCCGCTCCAGCCCCAGATCCCGATCCGCTCGGGGTCCAGGTACTTGTGCTGAGCGAGCAGCGCCTGCGTGGCGGCCGCCTGGTCAGCCGAGGCGAGCACGCCCACCTGGCGATGGACGCTCCTGCGCCACTCGCGCCCGCGCGGCACATCGGTTCCGCGGTTGTCGAGGCTCATCACGACGTACCCCTGCTGAGCCAAGTACTGGTGCCAGAGCCGCCGGTTGCCGCCCCACGAGTCGGCCACCGTTTGCCCGGCCGGTTCGCCGTAGACGTAGAACAGCACCGGGTATTTCTTGGCGGCGTCGAAGTCGGCCGGCAAAAGGCGCCAGCCGTCGAGCGCCACGCCCGGCGCCGCCTCGACCCGGAAGAACTCCGACCTCACGGGCTTGAGGGCCTTGAGCTTGTCGCGGAGCGACTGGTTGTCGGCGAGCAGCCTTATCTGCCGGTGCTCCGGCAAGCTGATGAGCTCCACGAGCGGCGGCCGATCGAAGGTCGAATAGGTGTGGACCGCCCAGCGGGCATCGGGTGAGAGCCGGTAGTGGTGCGTGCCGGGCTGATCTGCCGGGCTGAGGCGCGCCAGCTGCGAGCCGTCGAGCCGCACGCGATAGAGATACTCTTGCGTGGGGTTGTCGGGGGAGGCGGTGAAGTAAAGCCATTCGCCCGCCGGATCAAGGGCCAAGAAGTCGATCACGTCCCAGCCGTGCGGCGTAATGGCGGGACCGCGCTCTCCCTCGAGCGAAATCTGATAGACCTGCCGCCACCCCTGCTGCTCGCTGAGCCACAAGAACGACTTGTGAGAGGGCAGCCAGTGCAGCCTGGGGTTGAGATGGTCGAGCCAGGCGGCGTCGGACTCGGTGAACAGGAGCCGAACGTTGCCGGTCTTGGCGTCCGCCAGGAAGACCCGGTTGTGCTGCTGCAGCCGGTCGAGTTGCTGGATGACGAGTTGATCTGTTCCCTCGATCCACTCGAGCGCGGCGAGATAGTGTTCGCGGGGGTCGCCCGGGATTGCGAGCCAGGTGGTTTCGCCGCCGGCGACCGGCACGACGCCGATGCGGGCCGCGGGATTGCGCTCGCCGACCTTGGGATAGGGGATCATTCGCACGCTGGGATAGACCCCGGCAAGCTGATCGACGAGCGGAAACGTAGGCACGCCTTCGTCGTCGATCTGCCAGTACGCGAGCCACTGGCTGTCGGGGCTGAAGCGGAAGCCGCGCTGGAGCTGCAGCTCCTCCTCGTAGACCCAATCGAACGTGCCGTTGATCCGCGTGGGGGAACCGTCGTGCGTGAGCTGCGTGACCTCGAGGCTGCGCAGATCCTGGACGAACAGGTTGTGATCGCGCACGTAGGCCACTCGGAGGCCGTCGTGCGAGAACTGGGCGAACATGAGCGACGACGGGGGAGCATCTCCTCCCAGCCGCACAAGCTCGCCGCCGGCGATGTCCAGCACCCAGTAGTCGCCGCGGGAGCGCGTGCGCCACACACGCTGGCTATTCGTGGAGATCAGGAGCTTCGCGCCGTCGGCGGAGAACTCGTAGGAATCCACCGAGAGCGGCCCATTGTCGCCCGGCGGCGCGAAGCGATGCGACTGCACGAGCGCCTCGCGGCGGTCGCCGTCGGGATGTCGCCAGACGAGGTCGCGCTTGCCGCCCCCGAGGGCGGAATCCTCGAAACCGACATAGCCGCCGCGCTCGAGCCAATGGACCTCGGGCCCGTGGTCGCTGCCAAAATCGCCGCTCGAGAAGATGCGGTCGAGCGTGAGCAGCGACGGATCGGGCGCAGGCGTCTCGCTCCGTAACGCTCTCGGCCCGCCCGCTAAGACCAGAAGCAGCAGGCAGGCGGCCAACGTCATCCGGGGCCGCGAGCGGAGCGCAGTGCTCCACGAACCAACGTCGATCATGCCAATTCTCGGTGCGCGCTCAGAGTGGAACCCGGAGCCCCTGCAGTGTCGCAGGTCCGGCGGCCCCAGTATGCTCGGAGCGGCGCAGCCGCTCAACCGGCGGGCGATCTAGGCCGCTTCCGAATCGTCGCGCCCGCGGGCGGAGAGGGCGTGGCCGTGCTCGTCCTCGAATCGCACCGAAACCCGCTTCGACACGCCCGATTCCTGCATCGTCACGCCGTAGAGCGTGTGGGCGCAGGTCATGGTCTTCTTCGAGTGGGTGACGACCACGAACTGCGTCCAGGCGAGAAAGTCTTGCAGCACGGAGACGAAGCGATCGATGTTCGCCTCGTCGAGCGCGGCGTCGACCTCGTCGAGAATGCAAAACGGGCTGGGCCGGCTGCGGAAGATGGCCAGCAACAGGGCCACGCAGGTGAGTGTTTTCTCACCGCCGCTCAAGAGCGAGATGCTGCGCGGCTCCTTGCCGGGGGGCCGGGCGACGATTTCGATGCCGGACTCCAGGATGTCGACCCCTTCCTCGAGCACGATGTCGGCCGCGCCGCCGCCGAACAGCTTGCGAAACAGCTCTTCGAAGTGCCCCTTCACGGTGTCGAGCGTGGCGGCGAACAGCCGCCGGCTGTCGGCGTTGATGCGGCCGATGATTTGATCGAGCGCTTGCTTGGCCGCGGTCAGGTCAGCGTGCTGACTAGAAAGCTGGGCGTGCCGGGCCTCGAGTTCGTCGAGCTCGGCCAGGGCGTCTACGTTCACGCCCCCCAGGCTGTTCAGTTTGCGGCGCAGCTCGGCTACCTCCTGGTCGGCAGCCGCGCGATCCTCGACGAAGGGCCGCGGGGTTTCGGCCACTTCGGCCAGCTCGAGAGCGTAATCCTCGCGGAGGCGATCCGCCAAGTTCGTGCGTTGCAGCCGGAATTCGCCCGCCGACAGCTCGTGGGCATGGGCCGCTTCCTCGGAGCGCCGGGCGGAGGCCCGCGCTTGGCGGGCTTGCTCGACCAACTCTTGGCGCTCGGCACGCTGGGCGTCGCGAGCCTCCGTCCAACTCCGCGTCTCGCGCACGAACGTTTCTTTGCGCAGAAACAACTGCGCGAGTTCGCTTTCGGCCACCAGGATCGCACGCTGCGCGGCTTGCTGCTTGGCCAACCGATCGTCGACCACTCGCCAACCTTCGCGCGCTGCTTGCTCGCGCTGGTCGCGGTCGAGTTCGAGTTGCGCGACTCGAGCGGTCCAATCGTCGAGTTGCAGGGCTGCCTGCGCGGCCTGAACCCGCGCGGCGGTGAGGGCTGCTTGGGTCTCGCGGAGGCCGGGCTCGAGTTGGGCGATCTCGGCCACGGCGGCTTCGAGCTGGCCTTCGACAAGGGCCAGTTCCTGCTGGGATTGCGCATGCTGCTCGCGCGAGGCGGCCTGTCGGGCCGAAAGCGCTGCGCGTTCGCGCTCGCTGGCGGCCTGCGCTTCGCGCGCGGAGGCGATCTGGCGCGTGACGTCTTGGAAGCGCCGTTCGGCGATTTCCGCCTGCAATTGTGCGAGCCCGAGCGCTTCGCTGGCGTCGCGCGCCGCCTCGGCGGCCGACCGCAATTCGGCTTCGGCGGCGTCCTCCTGGGCGATCAACCGCTCGACTACGCGTTCTTCTTCCTCGATCCGCGCGGCGAGCTCGGCGGTTTGCCGCCAGAGGACGCGCAGTTCGCTGCGCCGCGAAATTAAGCCCGCCCCCGCGTGCGGCGGACCCAGGCTCCAAATGCCGGCCGACTCCACGAGTTCCCCGCCGCGCGTCACGAAGCGCCCGCCGGCGCACTCGGCGGCCAGACGCTGCGCATCAGCCAGGGTTTCCACCACCCAGACGTCGGCCAGCAGCATGCGCAACGCCGGATGCTCGCTCTGCACGAGGTCCGAGGCGCCGCCGAGTACGCCGCGCTGACCGCGCAAGTCCCGCACTGGGCTGGTTTGCGCCGGCTGGTCGAGCCACACGAAGCCCACGCGCCCTTCTACCTCGAGCGGACGAGCCTGGAGATGGGCACGCAGGGAGCGTCCGTCGCGCACGACGAGGTGCTGAGCCCGCTCGCCGAGCGCCACTTCGAGCACGGTCGCGTGCTCCACGTTCGCCCGCAGCAAATCGGCCACCAGTCCCAGCACTTCGGCAAAGGGCCCTGGCGCGTCTGACCGCGCTTGCAGCAGGAGCTGTTTGACGCCGGCGCCGATGCCTTCGAGCCGGCGTTCGAGTTCTTCGAGCACCGTCGCACGGCTCTGGGCCTCCTGGCGCCGGCCGCGGAGCAGTTCGAGCTGGGTCTGGGCGGCGGTGCGTTCCGCCCGCGCATGCTCGCCGCGCTGCTTGCCGGCGGCGCGCAGTTCGCCTGCCGCAGCGACTTCCAGGCGCAAGCTGTGGGTGCGGCCCGACCATTCGGATTGAGTCCGCTCGGCGTCGGCCGCTTGCGACTCCAGTTCCACGAGCCGAGCGTCGCGCGCCTGGGCTTCGGCCGTGAGCGCGGCGAGACGCGTGTCGAGCGCTTGCAGCGCGCTCGTGCATTCGGCCAGGCCGCGAACAAGGTTCACTTGCTGCCCGCGCTGGGCGGCCTCGCGCGTGCGGCTGGATTGCAGGCGGGCCATCACTTCGCCAAGCGCGGCCTCGGCGGCGGCGGCCAAGCGTTCGGCTTCGGCGGCTGTCTGGGCGGCTTGGGCCTTGCCTTGCGCCGAAGACGAGAGTCGCTCGGCAAGGTCGCCGGCGTCCAAGCGGAACGTGGCCAGGTCGCGGCGGCGCTGGGCGATCTCGGCGTCGAGTTCCTGCCACCTTTGGCGCTGGTGCTCGATTCCCGTTTCGAGCGCGGCGATCCGCTCGCGGTGCTGCGCCGTGCGCTGCTCCGAGGCCCGCGCCGATCGCTCGGCTTCGCCGGCCTCGATATCGAGATCGAGCGCCCGCGCCTCGAGCCGTTCGGCCTGCGCCGTTTGCGCGGCATGTTGACCGCGGGCGGCGACGATTTCGGCCTCGAGCGCGGCGATCTCGGAGCTGGCTTGGCGCCAGTCGGCGGCGGCCAGGGCCACGCGGAGTTCGCGCAGCCGGTCGCTCAGTTCCCGGTAACGGCGGGCCTTGCCGGCCTGCTGCCGCACGCTCCGCAACCGGCTCTCGACCTCTTGCACAATGTCGGAGAGCCGCAGCAGGTTCTGGTCGACTCGCTCCAGCCGCCTTTGGGCCTCGACCTTCTTGGCCTTGAAGCGGCTGATGCCGGCCGCTTCTTCGAAGATCATCCGGCGATCGCGCGGGCTCGACTGCAACAGCACGTCGACCTTGCCCTGTTCGATCACGCTGTAAGCTTCGGTGGCGATGCCGGTGCCGGCGAACAGCTCGCGGATGTCGCGCAGCCGCGAGGGCTGGCCGTTGATCAGGTATTCCCCTTCGCCGCTGCGGTAGACGCGGCGGGTGATGTGGACCTCGGGGGTGTCGACCGCCAACAGCCGCGAGGCGTTGTCGAAGACGAGCGTCGCTTCGGCCGAGTGCTGGGGCGCGCGGCCGCCGGAGCCGTTGAAGATGACGTCGACCATTTCCTTGCCGCGCAGGCTCTTGACGCTCTGCTCGCCGAGCACCCACTTTACGGCGTCGACGATGTTCGACTTGCCGGAGCCATTGGGGCCAACCACCACGGTGATGCCGCGGGGGAAGTCAAAGCGCGTGCGATCGGCAAAGCTCTTGAAGCCAGAGAGTTCGAGCGCTTTCAGCATGTCGCCAGGGGCGGCGCCGGGGACGTCGACGTGCCCCGCCCCAATGGCAGGACCACGGACGCCATTTTATCAGGCGGGGCCGCCCGTGGCAGGGCGAGAACCGTGCGCCTGACCGGCATTACTGCGCGGAGTCGCCAGCGAAATCGAAATCGTCCGTGGCGGACTTGGCGCCCGCTTTCGGGGCGGCGAACAGACTGGGCAGCGGGCTGGCGACCCGGAAGCTCGGTTCCGGCGCCGATTCCTCCTCGTCGGTGGCCACCGCCGCGTCGGCATCGGGCCGCTGGTAGGTGCGCCCCGTGTCCGGCAAGGCGTTGATCGCCAGCCGGCTCGGCAGGGCCCCCCCTTCACGAGCTTCTTGGAGGAGCTGAACCACGTCGGGGTAGGTGCCGCCCAATTCGACCACGGCGCGAACCACGGCGTCGACCTGCGGCGGAACCTCGCGGCGTTGCTCAGGGCGATCGGGATCGAAACGGCTCACCGAAATCTGCCCGTTGGGCAAGTCGCGGACCATGATCTGGTTGCCGGCCTCGGCCAACAGCGGAGGCCGGAAGGCCTGGTCCTTGCCGAACAGCACCAATTCGGGGCGGTAACTCCGCGTGCAATGGACCATGGGCGGTCCGCCGCAATTCAGCACGTGATAGGAGAACTCGTCTCCCATCATCTCGCCGCGCACCAATGGATCTTGCGAGTTCATGGCCCACAGGGCGCGGAACGCGCCGTAGCGAGTCTCGGCGCTCGAAACGTCGAGCAGTTGCTCGAGCGCATCGAAGGCCGACATGTCGTCCATGGCGCTCAGGGCCGCCAACGCATAGGCGCGGAAGGCCGGCTCGGTCCGCAGCGATTCGGCCAGCGGTTCGACCGCCGACGTGTCGTCGAGGTAGGCCAGCGCCTCGGCGGCGTAGAACCGCACCTCGGGATCCGTCGCCCCGATGCCCTTCTTGAGCGCCGGAATGGCTTCTTTGCCGATGGCCTCGAGCTTGAGCGCGGCCGAGGCCGAGGTGACCGGGTCGAGCAACTGCCGTTCGAGCGACGCCAGCCGCTGCGCCCGCTCGCCCACCGATTCGCGGATGGCGATCGAGCGCACCACCTGCATATAGCGGGCCCAATTGCGGAGATAGCGCGGGTGCAGAATCAGGTCGATCCGCTCGTCGGTGCGCGGGTTGGCCACGCCCTTTTTCACTCCGCCAGGAGAGATGCTGAACCGGCGGTTGATTGCTTCGCCGATCTGTTGGCTCAACATCACGCTCTGATCGGTATGGACGGCGAGTTGCAGCGGTCGCGAGATGTTCGAAACGCCGCCTCCCAGCACCAGCGCCCGTTTGAGTTCCGACTTGTTGTCGTTGTCCGCCTTGGCCTGGGGATCGACCATCAGCGGCCCTCGGCCGATTGCCCAATCGCGTCCTTCGTGAATGGCGCCGTCGCCGAGGATCGCCAGTTCTTTGAGCCGCGTTTCCATCAGGAAGCCGCCACGCAAGCTGCTCGTCTCGCTTTGCGAGGGAACCTGCACCAGGAGGTCGAAGTGGTCCCCCTTTTGAATGCCCGGGGGCAGCAGACCCGCCACCATCACCAGCGAGGTGCTCGGCGAGGCCAAAATGGAGTTTGGATTGCGCACGCCGAGCCGCTGCATTTCGGTGATCAGCCGGCCGCGGTTGGGCGACGGCGCGGGATCGCTGCCGGTGCCTTTGAGTCCTGTGACCAGGGCCACCGCTTCCACCTTGACGTCGTGCGTGCCGAAGGGGACCGCCACGTCGCCAATCAGGCGCGTACCGGTGTCGCGGGACGACGGTTCCTCGGGGCTTTGAGGCCGGACCACGGCGTCGGTGCAGCCGGCCGCGATGATCAGCAGAGCGAAGATCCCTGCGACCCCAGACCCCAGGCGCCACGGCGATTGGGCAGCTTGTTCGGCGGGCTTCATGCCATCCGCACTCCTGAGGACCGCCTGCGCCGGAGCGAACGCCGCGACTACATCCGTGCAGCCGCTCTCGCCCCGCGCCCCTGCGCGGCCCGGGCCAACCAACGAAAAGAAACAATCGGGCGGGGAGATTATTGGCGCGCGTCGCCAACGTCAAGATGAACCGCGAACGATCGCGTGCTAGCAACGCCCGTTAACTGCGGCGGCGAAACGTCTACTCGAGCGGGTTGATCACCAGCCCCGTAAGCAACTTCGGATAGAAATAGGTGCTCTTGGCCGGCATCCGCTCGCCGTGCTGGCTGATCGCGCGAATGTCGGCCAGCGTGGCCGGCATCACCAGCGCCCCGAGCGGGAACTCGCTCGTCTCGAGGCCGTCGACGACCTCTTCGACGAGATGAACGTACTCCGGCTTGGGCAGATCGCGGCCGCCCAAGCGGTCTTCGACGACCAGGCGATGGAGAACCGCGACCCCCAGCCCTTGCCAGTCTTTACTCTGGTCGGGCGAGAGTTCGGCCATCCGCTGACGGCCGGCCGGCGTGATGCGGGCGATCGTCCAGCGCTCATCCTTGGCGGTGAACAGGCCGAGCGTTCCCTGGTCGCTCTCGGCTTCGATCTCGTCCCACACGCGGCTCGCCAGGTCGGTCCCCTCGCCCGCCAGCTTGCAGGTGAAGCAGTTGCCCAAGCGCTCGGCCAGCTCGGCAGAGTCGATCCGCGGCAGCCCGCGGAAGAGCCGATGCGTGGGGAGCACAATCAGCCCGGGGTCGCTCATGCCGATGCAGACCATGAGTACGTAGTTGGCGGGGTGCTCCGGCGTCAATTGCCCGGCCGCGGCCAACTCGTCGCGATAGTTGCAGGCGGTTTCATAGCGGTGGTGGCCGTCGGCAATGAAAACCGGCTTGGGGCCCAGCACGCCGATGAGTTCGGTGAGGACCTTCTCGTCGGTCACGGGCCACATGCGGCTGACCACGCCCAAATGGTCGGTCGCCTCGACGGGCTGCTGCCCGGCAATCGCGCGCTCGAGCAGTTCCTGGGCCTCGTTCTGTGGGTCGGGGAACAGGCCGAAGATCTGGCTCAGGTTCGCCTTGCACGCTCGCGTGAGCAACAGGCGGTCCTGCTTGGGGCCCGACATGGTGATCTCGTGCGGGTAGATCTTCCCTTCGCTGAACCGCTCGAGCTTGCAACGGCACATGAAGCCCCGGCGGGTGTACTTCTGCCCGGCGTACTCGAAGACCTGGTGGTAGACGTAGACGGCCGGATAGGCCTCAGTGAAGAGCACGCCTTCCGACTGCCAGTTGCGGAGGAAGCGGGCGGCTCGCGAGTAGCGGTTGTTGGAGTCGTCGTCCCCCGGCTCATCGCGGTTGAGAATCAGCCGCACGATGTTGGCGGGGTGCTTCTTGTAGAGCGCGTTCTGCAACTCGGCGCCGATGACGTCGTACGGAGGGGCCACGACGTCGGAGAGCGAGCCGACGTGGCCGAGGTCGTAGCGGAGGGCGCGGAACGGTTGGATGTCTGGCATGGGAAGCTGGGCTAAACAGGGCGGCGAAAACAGCAGACCGCGCGCGAGCCGAGATGCCTGCGGGCGATTCGCCGAGGGGGAAGCGGTCGGTTATGGCTGCGCTAGGGCCCGGTTGTCAAATGGGGGCTCGAGCGTCACTTAGCGTGATTCGCGAACCCTGGCCCAGAGCACGAGGAACGAAATGGTGACCGCGACCGCAAACACCGCTCCTTGCCAGACCCGGCCGACGAGCGCGCCAACCCCCGCTCCGAAACTCGTGGCGACAAGGGCGACGACCGAATACTTGTACAGCGTGCTCGGCCGCTGCAGGCAAAAGTCCTGGAAAGCAAAGTCTGGAGCGACTCGCTGCAGGATGCCGAAACAGACTCCGAACCAGAGGATCGCGTGCAGTATGCGGAGGATGGTGATTTGCGCTCTGGGCATGCTGAATCCCTCGCAGTCGGCAATCGAAAAACGCCCCCGCCGAGTTGCCCGATCTTGTCATGAATAGCTAGTATAGACGGGACGACTCCTCCCCAATCCGGACGGCAACTATGCTTTCTCACCATTTGCCCGAAGAGTTGGCATCCTTAGTCCGGCGAGAGTTTGCCCTGGGGCACTTTGCCAGCGAGGAGGACCTATTGCGCGAAGCCCTCAAATCGCTCGCGGAGCAACGAGAAGCTTGCGCGGACATTGAGGAGGGCCTGAAGGAACTCGAGCGAGGGGGCGGTCGTCCGTTCGAGGAGTTCGACCTCGAGATGCGGCGCACATTCGGCATTGGCGACGAGCCATGACCTACCGCGTCGTGGTGAGTGATCGCGCCTCCCAGCAATTGCGTGAGGCCTATCTCTGGTATGCCACGCGATCCGAAGCCGCTGGCCGACGTTGGTACAGCGGCATTGCTAAGGCTATCGAGTCGCTCAGACACAACCCGCTCCGTTGTCCGATCGCTCGAGAAGGCCCCAAGTTTCCAATAGAAATCCGAGAAGCTGCTTATGGCCGACGGCGAAACTTCCGGATAGTTTTCACGATTCGAGATGACGTGGTATTCGTGGTTTGCGTGCGGCATGCTGCCCGCGACGACCTTGGCGAGACCGATATCCTCTGACCGGCCATGGTCCGCTAACGGAGAGGACGTTACCGGCTCCCCGGCGCCGTCATCTTCCGGCTCCCGCGGCGCAGTGCGTCGAGATGACCCGTGGGGCTCGCGGGGTCGCTCAGGTCGAAGGGGTTTTGCCCCGGGCCGCTGAAACCCGGCACGGAGAACGGATTCGGCCGGCTGCGAATTCCGCCTGGCAACTCCTCGAAGGTCCGGTGTTGGTTGCCGCCGATCTCCCCCAAATAAAAGTTGCGCCGCTTCGTCTTCGGCAGATCCAGCTTGGGCGCCGAATCTCGCTCCCAAGCCTGTTTGCCCTGCAGCGGCGGCAAGCCGGGCTCCTCGCGTACTTCCGCCAGGTCGGTCTCTGGCTGCGGCCGCTCCATCATCAAGAAGCCAGGCCGCAACCGATTGTCTGACTTCTCCTTGGGCATGATCCAAGTCTCCGGCGCCTGGCTGGTCGAGCTGCGCGAACGGGTTTGTCGCCCAAAGATCGACGACAGAGCCTCAGGCTGGGCGTCAGCCTCCGAGTCTTCATCGTCGTCGTCCGTGGCGCTCTCGGCCGCTTTGCCGGCGCCCTTGCGATGTCCGCTCGAGCGCGTTCCGGTCAGCTTCGGGCCGAGCCCTCCGCTTGTGGCGCCACCGCCCAGCGAAGGGCTCTCGCCATTGGCGATCAGATCGGCCAGCGTCGCCGCGCGTCGGGGGCGGGCGCTCGGCACGGGGGGGAGCGGACCGAAGTCGAGGGCCGAATCGAGCGCCGGGATCGACAGCGCTTCCCGCTCGTAGACCACGGCCAAGTCGATGCGCGTCGCCTCGCGAAGTTCTTCGCTCGTAAGCAAACCGAAATCGGCTAGGGCCGAACGCAGTTCTTGCACCGCCCATTGCCGTTCAGGCAAGAAGTCGGCTAGCGTGGTGGCGCGCTCCGCGTTGCCGCCGAGCGCGGAATCGCGGTGGTAGCGGTCGGGGTAACGCGCGCGGGCGACGCCGGCGAGCGTGACGCCTGTGTTGCGCAACGACGCCACGCGGAGCTTCGGCAACTGGTCGAGACTCCCCAGCGCGGCGTCGGTGATCTGCGTGTCGTCGAGGATCAGCGTATCGAGGCCGGCCATGCTCTGCAGCAGCGAGATGCCCGTATCCGTCACCTGCGTGCCTGAGAGGTCGATTTCGCGCAGGCTCACGAGCGGCAACACTTGCACGAGCGACGCGTCGTCGAGCGTGGAGCCGCTTAAGTCCAGGTTCTCGAGCATGCCGAAGCGGCGCAGGGCGTCGAGCCGTTCGGCGTTGATTTCCAGTCCGTGCAGCGAGACGCGCGAGACGTTGCTGCCGTCCCAGTCGACCGTTCCGCCCAACGCGACAAGGTGGTCCGCCGCCCGGCCGTCGAGCCGTTGGGCCGTGTTTTGTCGGGCGTCCCAAAAACTGAGCACGCCGGCGAGCAGCGCCGTCAGCAGGGCGACGACCGCCGCCGCCCGTACGCCCAAGAACAAGAAGGAGAGCGTGCGTCCGCCCGAGGACTCGCGCGGCGGGCGACTGCGCGGCAGCGGGATTTGCGGGGCGCGCGCTGGGGCCGGACGACGCGTGCGGCGCTCTTCGAGCAGCGCGAGCGCTTGCTCGTAGGCAGACTGCAACTCCTTGAACCTGGTCGGATCGCCGCCGTGGTCGGGGTGCGCCGACTTGGCCGCCTCGCGAAACGCATGCTCGGCGTCTTGCTGAGTGTAGGGGACCTGCAAACCCAGCGATGCGAGCGCAGGATGCGGCTCGGGGAGCGGAGGCTGGGGGGTGCGCTCAGGCATGGCTGCCGCGACGAAGTTAAAGAACCGCGCTGCAAGCTCGGGACGCCGGCCTAGGCTCGCATCCCAACACTTTCCCCAAGTATTCGGGCCGGCGCAGTCTAAGTCAAGCAAAGCCAACTGGTTGCAGCAAAGCGACCAAACTCCAGGCCGTTGCTGACGTTACAACCGTCGCACCCTCAGGTGACGAGCCCCTTGGTGACCATCATGAACACGTCTTCGAGCGAGGGGTCCTTCTCGGCGAACGACCGCATTTTCACCCCCGCGCCCACCAGTTCGTCGAGCAGGCCGGCGACCTGATCGTCTTCGGCCTTCAGTTCGAACACGGCCGAGCTGTTGTCGACCTGTAGGTCGAGCAACTCGGGGCGGCTGCGGATGATCGAGAGCCCGGCGGCCTGACCCGAGAGGAATTTGACCTCGATCACCCGGTTGCGGCGGATCCGGCGATAGACCTCGTCCATCGGCCCGTGCAGCAGGAGCTGCCCGCGCTCGATGATGCCGATCGAGGTGCAGGTGTCGGCCAGCTCGGTCAGGATGTGGCTGGAGATGAGGATCGTCTTGCCCATCCGGCGCAGCTCCTTGAAGAGCGCCTTAACCTCGAGCCGGGCCCGCGGGTCGAGGCCGCTCGTGGGTTCGTCGAGGATCAGCACCGGGGGATCATGGACCAGGGTCTTGGCCATGCAGAGCCGCTGCTTCATGCCGCGCGACAGGCCGTTCACGAAGTCGTCGCGCTTGTGCGTGAGGTCGAGCAGCTCGAGCACGTCGCCAATCACCTGCTTCCGCTTGGTCCGCGGAATCTGGTAGGCCACGGCGAAAAAATCGAGGAACTCCCAGACCTTCATCCCGTCGTAGACGCCGAAGTTGTCGGGCATGTAGCCGACGCTGCGGCGAACGCCCAGCGGGTCTTTGGTGACGCTGCAGCCGTTGACGGTGGCCTCGCCATGCGTGGCCTTGAGCAGAGTGGCCAGGAAGCGGATCGTGGTGCTCTTGCCGGCGCCGTTGGGGCCGATGAAGCCGAATAGCTCCCCCGCGCCAATCGAGAGGTTCAGGTTCTCGACCGCGGTGAAGTCGCCGTATTGCTTGCCGAAGTTCGTGATCTCGATCATGGTTGCCCCGGGGCGGCTGGCGTGGTGGGAGAAACGGGATTGGAGGCCGCCGGCGGCGCTCCGAGAACCGGAGGAACAATGCCGGGCGGCGACGGGGTAGGCGCCGACCCGCTCGGAGCGATGCCATTGGGACCAAAGATCGGCGCCGTGCCGTCGAAGGTGGGCTGGATCTCCCGCAGATCGCTCTTGGCGTTCACATCGGGCGCCGGCAACCGCCCTTTTCCCGGCAGGAGATGCACCACAGCCAGCGTGGCGGGCAGAACCTGCGAGGGAGCAGGGCTCGTTACCGCGCCAGGCAGCCGCTCGTCGATCCGGGCGACCAGCCGCACTTCGCCGGGGTCCATTTGGCTGGGGGAACTCGCCACCGCGATTAGCGGTCCGAGGTCGATCGTCCGCGCGGCGATGCTCTCGGCCGATCTCGAGCGCGGTTCGTCGTGTTCAGGAGGCGGAGCGAAGTTCACCGCCACGGTGGCGCCGGCCGCCACGTCGCCCAGCCGGGCCAATTCCTTGATCTCGACCGCGTCGACCGCGCGGCGGAGCACCTGCACGTCGGCCAGCGGCAGGTTGCTCTTGTTCTCGAGCTGCCAAGCGCCGGCGTCGTTTTGGAACAACCGCAGCGCGCCCCCGAGGTCGAGCAGGTGCTCGGCGCGGACCATGGTGGTGGAGTTCGAAATCACGTTCAAGTCGTCGAGCCGCACGTCCTTGTCGCGACGGTAAGCCGTGGGCGAGCTCGACTGAGCGATGCCCCGCGTGTAGGCGGGATCGGCCGAAAACGGGGCGGCCATCGCCGACGTGCCGTCGAAGTGCAGATCGTAAGCGGTCGACAGCGACGAATAGAGCGCGGAGTACCGCGTTACATGACCCCGCGCGTAGCCCGCGTGCGCTTCGAGCACGGCCAGCTCCGTCTGCGAGCTGGCAAAGCCGATGTCGAGCCGCGCCAGCTTGATCACCGTCGCCGCGCCGCCGAGGGCGATGATCGGCACGGCGATCCAGGCCCACTCCAGCCGACCCAGCAGGCGAAACACCACGTAGTTGAGCGGCACGAGCACCGTCAGGTAGCCGGCGAGTACGTAGAGCACGAAGTCGCGGTTGGGGATCTCGATGCCGGCCGCGTTCCGCAGCGCGGCCCGCGCTACGTTGCTCAGGCCGCGGGCATCGTTCCACGTGGCGATGTCGACAGCCTCGCGGCTGGGTCGGGCGTGTTCGTTTCCAAACGAAAACCCTTGGGGCATCTGTGAGCCCAGATCCGGGTCGTCGACCAGATCGTACCCGGTGTCGTCGACCACGTAGCTCGGGTTCTCGTTGGCCGTGAGCGCATCGCGGGTGAAGATGCGCAGGTTGCTCACGAGCCGGGCGTCGTAGCGGCGGTCGGCGAGGTGGGCCTCGTTGCCGTCGTTCACGTCGACCCATTCCAGGCGATAGTCGAGTTCGGCGTCTTCCGCGTAGCGGCGTTGTGGGCGGCGCAGCAACGCGCCATTGACGAAGCCGTCGAAGTGGGGCCAGTTGAGCAGCGCTCGTTCGCTCAAACGAAACGCCGTGACAACGATCCGGCCGCGCCCCGCGCGCCCTTCGACGACGAGCGGCGCGCCTTGGGGCGTGCGGACGAGCGTTTCGACGGCGGCGCCTGGCGATGGCTCGAGCGTCACGCCGTTCCAGGGTTTGGCCAGCGTGAGTTCGCGGCGGCCGTGTTTCTTCTCGGAAATCGTCCAGCGCTCGTTCAGGTCGACCAGGTCGGCGTTGTCGATCTCCAGCGGCGCGCCTGCCTTGACCGGCAAGTAAGGGGCGAGAAACGAACCCTTCAGGCGGTCCAGCGAGTCGGGGCCGCTCAGGATGATTTGGCCCCCCCAGTGCAGCCAATCGAGCAATGCCTGCTGCTGCTCGGGAGAGAACGCGGCCGGGTCGAAATCGTCCATCAGCAGGCCGGCGATCGTGGTCCAACTCAGACCCTGCCCTGGGAGCGGCAAGGGCGATTTGGGATCGGGCTTGAGCGCGAGCACCTTGTAGTATTCGGCCCAAGCAGCGGCGCCGTCTTGGTCGCCCAGGCGAAAGCGGCAGGAGTCGAGCAGTTTGAAGTAGGAGTAGCGGCTCGGGTCGGCCGTGAGGATCAGGAACACGAACTGGTGCGGATGCAGAGTCACCAGCGGGTCGCGGGCGCCGGAGAGCACCGCCCGCCCACCTCCTTGCGTGAGCAACCGCGAGGCCAGCCGCGTCCGGCGCGCTCCGGCCGGCACGAAGAACGTGAGGTCGAGAAACTTGTTCTGTCCCTTGGGGAGCAGAGCGGGGCGCGACGTGGTGAGATAAAGGGCCGTGCCCGGCATGTCGACCGGATTGAACCCATTCGGGCCGACGGTTTCCCCTTCCAGCTCTCCCTGGAAGTCGAAGTTGTTGGCCTTGATCTCCTGCGTGGCCGTCGACCAGTGGCCGGGCTTTACGAACTGGCTGGGCTTGGCCTCAAAGGGAAGCACCTTCAGCCCCGAGAGCTCGAAGTCCTCCTTGGGCTTTTCGTTCTTGGCCTCGTCCGGCTTGTCCTTGCCGGCGGCCTTGGGATCGGCCGGCGCGCTCGAGCCGCAACCGCCGCAGCCGGGCAAACAGGGCATGAGCAGCGCGGCCACCACGGCCGCCAAGCGGACCCACGCACGATCTGAGCTGCCGAACGCCATGCCTCGCTCTCCAGCACGTTCCGAATGCGCTGGCGGGTGCGGCCGGAAGCCGAGCCTGGCTCCGTGGAGACAGCCGCGAACGCTGCGCATCCCCCGAGTGTAAGGGCTGCCTCACGAGGAGGAAAGCGGCTGACCGCATCCGCCCCCACGAGTTACGGAAGGAGAATACCGACGCGACCATCGCGCTGTTGGGCCGTGACCGGCTGGACTGCGACCCTATGCCCCCGGCGACTCGCCGGGGGCTAACAGAACCTCAACTGTGGTCAACCCGGTGCCGCTGAGCCGCGGTTGGCCCACCAAGGGAGCGTGATGCCGCCGTCGATGAGCAGCGAGCTGCCGGTCATGTAGTCGTTGGCCGGATCGCAGAGGAAAGCGATGCCGCGGCCGATTTCATCGGGTCGCCCCAGCCGGCCGAGGGGAAGCTTGGCCCCGGCGGCAGCGAGCGTTTCTTCGCTGGCGAATTTGCGCTCCCCGGGCGTATCGATCCAGCCGGGGTGGATCATGTTCACGCGGATGCGGAATTCGGCCAGCTCGATCGCCGCCGTGCGCCCCATTTGATCGAGCGCCGCCTTCGACATGTTGTACGCCATCGCCCGGGGCACCGGCGTGTAGGCGTGCGGCGAGCTCACCAGCACGATCGAGGCCGGTCCCTTTTGGGCGATCATCTGACGCGCGGCCGCCCGCAGCAGGTAGAAGGCGCCCCACATCGTCACGTCGACGGTGCGGCGGAAGCCCGCCATGTCGGCTTCGTAGAACGCCTCGCGGTCGCTGTAGGCGGCGTTGGAGACGGCGATGTCGACGTGGCCGAAGCGCTCGGCGGCGGTGGCGACGAGGGCCTCGACATCGGCCTGGTTCGACACGTCGCCGGCCAAAGCGAGCGCCTGCCCGCCGAAGGCCTCGATCTCGCGCACGGCTGCGGCTGCCTCGTCGTGCCCCGAACGATAGTTGAGCACGACGCGGGCGCCGGCTTGGGCGAGCGCCAGGGCGGCGCCCCGGCCGATGCCGCGGCTCGCGCCCGTGACCACGGCGACTTGGCCGGCAAGAAACTGTGCAGACATTCTCGTTCCAAACAGGGAGCAGAATCAGCCCAAAACGACGGCGTTTATGCTAGCGAGAAGCTAGACAGGCCGACAGGCCAAGCGACTCTGCGCGGGGGTGGTTGGGTCAATCGCCGCGGTAGGGTATCGTGGTCGCTGACGTGGGGCGCCGCCGCTTACCGATCGCAGCGATCGAACATGTCCGTTCTCTACCTGACCGAGTCCGACGTTCTGCGGCTGGCCGACGTTCGGCTGGCGCTCGACGCCGTGCAGGAGGCCTTCGTACAGTTGGCGGCCGGGCAGGCCGACAACGTTCCCCGCGCGCGGGCGCGCGGCCGAGGCGTGGTGCTCCACAGCATGTCGGCGGCGGCTGACTACCTGGGGGTTGTGGGGTGGAAGAACTACACCACGACGCGCGCCGGCGCGCAGTTTTTGGTGGGAGTTCACGACAAGGAAACCGGCCGTCTGGTGGCCCTGATCGAGGCCGACGCGCTGGGGCAGCTTCGCACGGGCGCCACGACCGGCGTCGCGACGCAATGGATGGCCGAGCGCGGGGCGACCGAACTAGGGCTGTTCGGCACCGGACGGCAAGCCGCCGCGCAACTGCGGGCCGCGGCCGCCGTGCGGCCGATTCGCCAGGCGTTCGTGTACGGCCGCAATGAGGAGCGGCGCGAGCACTTTTGCGAGCGAATGTCGGAGGAATTGCAAATCGACGTGGAGCCGGTCGACCGCCCCCAAGAGGCGGCCGAGGATCTGCCGATCGTGATCACGGCCACCTCGAGCACCGAGCCGGTGTTCGCCGGCGAGTGGCTGGCCGAGGGGGCGCTGGTGTGCGCCATCGGCTCGAATTGGCTGGGCCGCGCGGAGATCGACTCCGATGTGATCCGCCGGGCGGACAACATCGTTTGCGACAGCGTCGAGGCCTGCCGCCGCGAGGCGGGGGACTTTGCCGACGCCCTGGCCAAGGGGATCTTCGATTGGTCGCGGGCAGTCGACCTGGCGGCCGTGGTGAGCGGCCAGGCCTCCGGACGCAATAGCCCCTTGAGCGTGGTGCTGTTCAAGTCGGTGGGGCTGGCGATCGAGGACGTGGCCGTGGCCTCGAAACTCGTCGAACGCGCCCGCCGAGAAGGCGTCGGCCAAGACCTGCCGCTCTAACGGATTCAAACTAAGGTTTTCACCGCAGAGTACGCGGAGGACGCAGAGCCTAAGAAGTCTCCGCGTCCTCTGTGTCCTCCGCGGTCAATCAATTCGCTCAGGACTCGCGATGACGTATCTATCGGCGGAAGGGTGTCGGGCGCGGCGGGCGCGGTTG
Organism: Pirellulales bacterium; assembly: GCA_044221365.1. GTDB lineage: Bacteria > Planctomycetota > Planctomycetia > Pirellulales > JBGAPH01 > JBGAPH01. Next base: position 13,525 of record JBGAPH010000006.1, on the reverse strand, counting down.
TGGGCATCGCTCGAGGCGCAGCCCGATTGGATTCTGATCTGCGAGCCGCAGCATCAGATGTATCTGGCCAACTACTTCCAGCACCCCTTCGTGTTCAACTGCGTGAACGCCGCGGCCGTGCTGATCCTGGGCCGCCAGGGGCAGAGCATCCTCGTGGCCGACAACCTGGTGCAGGGCTTCGCTCAGCAGGCGCACGTCGACGAGGTGGTGACCCCCGTCTGGTACGACGGCCAGACCACCGCGCCGCACCGCCGGCCGCGCCTTGTGCAAAGCGCGCTCGAACGGCTGAAGGCATGCCCTGGCCGGAAGATCGGGCTCGACGCTTCGGCCACGCCGGCCGGCATCGTGGAGGGACTGCGGAGCGCTCGCGGCGGAATCGAACTGATCGACGTCGATCCGGTCCTCCATCGCCTGAAGCGCAGCAAAGGGCCCGACGAAGTGGCGCTCATTCGGCGGGCCATTCAGGCGGGCGAGGCAGGGCAGGCGGCCGGGCTGCGCGAAATCCGCCCCGGCATGACCGAGTTCGACGCCTATTTGGTGGTGCAACAGGCGGCCCTTCGCGCCGCCGGAGACCGCGCGCTCGTCTACGGCGATTTCGTTTCCGGCTCTCGCTGCGAGGAGGAGATGGGCGGGCCGCCGACCCAGCGAGTAATCAACTCGGGCGACCTCGTGCTGCTCGACTTCTCGGTCGTGCTCGGCGGCTACCGCGGCGACTTTTGTAATACCTTCGCCTGTGGCGGCGGACCCACGGCCGGGCAACTCCGGCTGCATGCCGCTTGCCTCGAAGCCCTGGCCGCCGCCGAAGCCCTCTTGGCGCCAGGCAGGCCTGCCCGCGAGATCGACGCGGCGGTGCGGGCGCGTTTCGCTGCGAAGGGGCTGGCCGAAACGTTCGTGACGCACACGGGGCACGGGCTCGGGCTAGGGCACCCCGATGCGCCGTACCTGGTGCCGGACAGCCAAGACACGCTGGTCGCGGGAGACGTGATCGCGATCGAGCCGGGCCAGTACGTGAAAGGCGCAGGCGGCATGCGCTACGAGCGCAACTACCTGATCACGGAAAGCGGCTACGAGACGCTCTCGCACCACGAGCTGCGGATCGAGCAGTAAGAGAGCCTGTAGCGAGTGGCCCGTAGCTGGTGGCCAGACATTAGCTACAAGCTACTGGCCACAGGCTACCAGCCACAAAACTACCAGGCGAAGTGAGCGAACGCCTTGTTGGCGTCGGCCATGCGGTGCACGTTTTCGCGGCGGCTCATGGCGGCGCCTTCACGCTTGTAGGCGGCCACGAGCTCGTCGGCCAGCTTCTCGTGCGTGGGGCGGCCCTTCTTTTCGCGGACCGCCAGCAGAATCCAGCGGATGGCCAACGAGAGCTGCCGGTTGCGGTTCACCTGCATGGGAACCTGATACGCGGCGCCGCCGACGCGCTTCGAGCGGACTTCGATCGAGGGTTTGACGTTCTCCACGGCAGTGGTGAACACGTCGATCGGCTCGGCATCGGGGATCTTGTTCTTGATGACGTCGAGCGCGTCGTAGAACACCCGCAGCGCTACGCTCTTCTTGCCGTCCCACATCATGCAATTGACGAACTTGGTGGCCAGCAACGAATTGAACAGCGGGTCCGGCCGTTGATGCGTATGGCTGGCGGTGATGCGGCCCATGCGAGCGAATTCCTACCTAGTGTTCCAACGAGTGTTCGAGAGAGCGGCCTGCGGCCAGGTGGCGACACAGCTTACGGCTTCTTGGCGCCATACAGGCTGCGCGACTGCCGGCGGCCTTCGACCCCCAACGTGTCGAGCGCGCCGCGGACGATGTGATACCGCACGCCCGGCAAATCCCGCACGCGGCCGCCACGCACGAGCACGATCGAGTGCTCCTGCAGGCTGTGGCCTTCGCCGGGGATGTAGACGGTGACTTCTTTGGTGTTCGACAGCCGCACGCGGGCGATCTTCCGCAGCGCCGAGTTCGGCTTCTTCGGAGTCATCGTCTTCACCTGCAAGCAAACGCCCCGCTTTTGCGGGCATTTGTCGAGCACGGGAGACTTGCTGAACTTCCGTGGCGGCTTGCGGTTACTGCGAATGAGCTGATTGATCGTGGGCATGGCACATTTCTACGAAGGGACCGCCGTCCATCGACGGGAATCCACCATGATACTGGACTGGCAGAGGGCGTCAACAGGCATTTTCGCCCGCAACGCGGCGCCCCGGGGCAAGCCTTTGCGGTCCCGCGCGGCAACGCGCGCGGAGTCGTCTGGAATCTCCCGGCAGGCGGCGGTACGATTCGGCCAATCGCTTCCCTTTCGAGCCGCAATCCCAGCAAGCTGAGCACACGTATGAGTTTCGATCGATTCTCGTCGACCAAGACGGGCTGGCTGGGTCTGGGCGTGCTGATCGGCCTGGTGCTTTCAGTGGCACTGCCTGGCATCTGGCCTCACACTCCCTTGCACGCCTCGGCGACCGACTCGGGCGAGAACTTCGCCATCGCCACCGGGCTGCTCGACGAGCGGATGGAGGGAATCTTCTGTCTCGATTTTCTCACCGGCGAGCTCCGTGGCGCGGCGATCAACTTCCGCACGGGCCGCTTCACCGGGTATTTCGAAGGCAACGTGCTGGCCGACCTCAACGCCACCGACATCAAGAACCCCCGGTTTCTGATGGTCACCGGCGGCGCCGACTTCCTGCGTCCCGGCGGCAACATTCGTCAGGCCAGAACGGTGGTCTACGTCATGGAGACGACCGGCGGGTGGTTAGCGGCCTACGCCATCCCCTGGAACCCCTCGAGCCAGGCCCTGGCGGCCCCCTTCGCCAGCCGCTTCGTCCTCCTCGACAAACGGCAGGTTCGCCAAGTCGCCATCCGCGATCAGTAGATCTGGGAACCCTCTCCCTCCGGGAGAGGGCAGGGTGAGGGGCCTCCGCCAACAGACAACCGCGCCGCATCGACCCCCGCCCGCATGGAAATCGCCTACAACGGCCAACCGCGCACCATCGCCGACGCGACCACCGTGGCCGAACTGCTCCTCGAGTTGGGCCTCAACGTGCGACACGTCGCGGTCGAGGTCAATCAAGAGCTCGTGCCGCGAGCGAAGCACGACGCGCGGGTCCTCGCCACCGGCGACCGTGTGGAAGTGGTGACGCTCGTGGGCGGCGGGTAGAATGCCGGCTTTGCCGCCGCAGCCCCCTCTGCTCGCTCCATGGCCACCGATCTCGACGCCGATCTGCTCCGCATCGGCACGCACGCCCTCTCCAGCCGGTTGATCGTAGGGACCGGCAAGTACGCCTCTTACGAGTTGATGGCCCAGGCGCTCGAGGCCTCGGGGGCCGACTGCGTCACGGTGGCGGTGCGGCGCGAACGACTGCTCGACAACCAGGGCCGCAACCTGCTCGACCACCTCGACGCCTCGCGGTACACGCTGTTGCCGAACACCGCGGGGTGCTTCTCGGCCGAAGACGCGATCCGCGTCGCCCGGCTCGGCCGCGAACTGCTGCTAGGGCTCGAAAACCCCGGGGCCGATTGGGTGAAACTCGAGGTGCTGGGCGATAAGAAGACCCTGCTGCCCGACCCCATCGGCACGCTGCAGGCGACGGAAGCTTTGGTCGCCGAGGGGTTCCAGGTGCTGTGCTACACGACCGACGACCCGATCACAGCGCGTAGGCTGAAAGAGGCGGGCGCCGTGAGCGTGATGCCGGCCGGCAGCCCCATCGGCTCAGGGCAGGGGATTCTGAACCCCAACAACATCCGCATCTGCCTCGAGTATCTCAAGGATGGCGATCCGGATTACCCGGTGATCGTCGACGCCGGCGTCGGCACGGCCAGCGACGTGGCCTTCGCCATGGAACTGGGAGTCGATGGGGTGCTGCTCAACACCGGCATCGCCCATGCCCGCGACGTGCTGCTGATGGCCCGGGCCATGCGTGCGGCTCTCGAGGCCGGGCGCTCCGCGTATCGGGCGGGGCGGATTCCCAAGCGGCTCTACGCCACGGCGAGCAGCCCCGAAGAGGGCGCCATCTCAGGCCCCGGACGCTAGCCGTGCGCTCCGGCCCGCGATGAGGTCAGGCTGGGCTCGACCAGGGACGCGCGGGGTTCTCCCTCCCTTGCGCGCGCTCTCGCGCTGCGGGTCAGTATGCAAGAGAGAGCCTACGGCACCAGCCCCTGCTTGGCCGCCCACACCGCGGCTGACGTGCGGTCGACCGCGCCGATCTTGCGCAGCGCGTTCTGCACGTGCTCCTTCACCGTTTCCACGCTGATCGCCAAGGAGCGGCTGATCTCGCGGTTGCTCAAGCCCAGCGCCAGGTGCCGGAGGACCTGGAGTTCCCGCGTTGTGAGTTGGTGTCCTTCCGCCGGCGCAGGGGGCGTTTCGGCCATGAGCGCCGCAATGTCGCGGAGGCGGCCGTGCCGCTCTTGGGCGGGGTCGGCTGCCCGCACCACGGCCGACATGATCTGCTCTCCCGTCGCCCCCTTGAGCAGGTAGTCGACGGCCCCCAGCGCCACGGCCCGGGCCAGGTAAGTAGGGTTCTCGTAAGCCGAGAGGAGCACGACCTTGGTCTCGGGCGTGTCCTCGAGGATCTTCTCGAGCACGTCGAGGCCGTCGCGGTCAGGCAGTCGAACGTCGAGCAGCAACACGTCGGGGCGCGAGCGCGCCACGGTGCGGGCCGCCTCGGCGCCGCTGCCCGCTTCGGCCACGACCTCGATCGGGCCCTGCGACAGCACCTGCCGCAGCCCCGCCCGCACGAGCTCGTGGTCGTCGACAATGGCGATTCGAATGGTCATCGAAGCATAAAGAGTCGCCGGCAAAGCAGGAGGGAGCGGTCCGCAGCGCGAAACGCCAATGCCCGCCGGACAAAGAGGCCCAAAAGTGAAACTGTTGCCGATTGTGCCGGCTGGCACGATCGGTTCGCCGTCGGTGTGCCGAGATGAGGTGCGAAAGAGAATGAGGCCGCAGCGACGGAATAACCTATTTTCGCCCTGCTATCGGTCGAGGCAACACTTTGGCGCGCCGGTTCCCCGAATTCTGACGCCGCGATGCGTGGAACCTAGGCAGCGCGTTGACCGGAAACTCCCTGTGACGTAGATGATTTTCGACAATGTTCCCGGCCGCGACACTCGCGCGCCTCCGCCGAAAATCCTCCGCACGAGCCGCCGCCATGGCCAGCCCTGCCCGTTCCCTGCTCCTGGTCGACGACGATCGCCGCCTGCTCGAGAGCATGTCTGGCTGGCTGCGCGAGCAGGGCTATAAGGTGGAAACGGCCCAGGGCTTTCAAAGGGCCGCGGCCCAACTAGCCCGCAAATCCTACGATCTGGCCCTGATCGAGGTTCGCCTGGCCGACGGCGACGGCTTTGATCTCCTGGAAAGCTGCCGCCAGAAGCACCCGCAAATGTCGGTGCTCCTGATGTCGTCCTACGCCACGGCCGAATCGGCGGTCGACGCCATCCGCTGCGGGGCTTTCGACTTCCTCAGCAAGCCGCTCATCGACGACGAGCTGCTGATGGTCATCGAGCGGGCGCTCAACCAGCAGCAGGTGGTGGAAGAAAACCACGCCCTCAAGGCGCAGCTCGACCTACGGTACGGCCTCGAGAACATCGTGGGGCACGATGCCCGGATGCGCCGCATCTACGACATGATCGACAGCGTGGCCGACACCCGCGCCACGGTGCTGATCACCGGTGAGAGCGGAACCGGTAAGTCGCTGTTGGCCCGCGCCATCCATCGCCGTAGCGGCCGCCGCGACAGGCCCTTCGTCGAAGTGGCCTGCGGCGCCCTGCCTGAAACGCTGCTCGAGAGTGAGCTGTTTGGCCACGTCGCCGGTTCGTTCACCGGCGCCACCGGCGACAAGCTGGGCAAGTTCATGCAGGCCGACGGCGGCACCATCTTCCTCGACGAAATCGGCACCGCCAGCCCGAGCATGCAAGTCAAGCTGCTGCGGGTGCTGCAAGAATTCGAGTTCGAGCAGGTCGGCGGCACGAAGACCTTCCATGTCGACTCCCGCGTGATCTTGGCCACGAACGAGGAACTCTCGGAGTTGGTGAGTTCCGGGCGGTTCCGCCAGGATCTGTATTACCGCGTGAACGTGATCAACGTCGAGCTGCCCCCCCTGCGGGAGCGGATCACCGACATTCCGCTCTTGGCCCGGCACTTCCTGGCCAAGACGAGCGAAGAGGCCGGCCGCCCGGTCCGCGACTTCACGGCCGAATCACTGGGCGCCCTGCAGCGCTACCGCTGGCCGGGGAACGTCCGCGAGCTGCAAAACGTCGTAGAGCGGGCGGTGCTGCTCGGCAAGGGCGATGTGGTGCGGATCGAAGACCTGCCGCGCTCCGTGGCCATGTCGGCCGGGGTGACGCTCGAGCCGGTGGGCAACCGCACGCTCAAGCAGGCACTGGAAGGTCCCGAGCGGCAGATCATTCTCGAGGTGCTCGAGAGCAACAACTGGAACCGCCAGGAAACGGCCGAAACCCTCGGCATCAACCGCACCACGCTCTACAAGAAGATGAAGCGGCTAGGCCTGGAAGACGGCCACCGGGCGGCGCATTGAGACGGCAATCTTCGGTACGGCTCTCCAGCGCGTCCCCGGCTGCCCGCCACCCCAAACCTTGGGTATGATAGGGGTGGAGTGAAGGGATGTTGCCCTAAGCGGCCCATCTAGCAGGCTGGAACCGCGCGTGTATGCGTATTTGACCGTGACCGCCGGCAATCGGGCGGGCACGACGTTTCTCCTCGATCCGACCGACGAATGCCGCATCGGTCGCGGATCGGATTGCGCCATCGTCCTCAACGACCCGCTCTGCTCGCGGGTCCACGCCGTGCTCGCCCAGGAGGGGGAGGGGTGGCGAATCCGTGACGCCGACAGCCGCAACGGCACCTACGTCAACGGCCAGAAGATCGACGAGGCCACCCTCGACGACGGCCACCGCTTTCGCGTCGGCTCCACCGAGTTCGCGTTTCAGCGGGCCGATCAGCCCCCCACCGTCGGCACCGGCGGCGACGGCAGCCTGACGCAAACCATCATCATGGACCAGCCGGTCAACCCGGCGGAGACCGGCAGCTTCACGATCGAGGGGCTGCGCGGCGCCCGCGAGGCCGAAGACCTGGTGGCGCTCTACGAGTTGAGCGTCAAGCTGCTGGCCTGCGACGACCCCGATGAGGTCAGCCGCATCGCCCTCGATCTGCTGCACCAGCGGACGAAGGCGGCGGTGGTGGGCTTTCTCTGGGCCAGCGAAGATGGCCGGCTCAAACCGCGGCGCGTGATCCCCGAAGAATCGGCCGGCCGCGTGTCGCTGAGCGAAGCGCTCACCAAGCTGGTCTGCAAACAAGGGCACGCGGTGTGGGTGGCCAATCAGCAATCCGACGAGCGCGAAAAATCGCTCCGGCACTACGCCGACGGCCTGTGCGTGCCGCTCGTGCATGGGCAGGACGTATTGGGGGCGATCCACGTCTACCTCGAGAAGGGGCGGTTCCGGCAGTCGGACTTCCAGTTCACCATTTCGCTCGCCAACGTGGTGGTCGTGGCGCTCGTGCGGGCACGGCGGCAGTCGAGCCTGCAGACCGACTTCCAGCGGCTTGTGGCCCGCACGCCGGGCTACGAAGGGTTGGTTGGCGAAAGCCCGCCGATGCAGGAGCTGAAGAGCAAGATTGGCCGCCTGGCGCGGGCCACCGGCTGCGTGCTCATCCGCGGCGAAAGCGGCTCCGGCAAGGAGCTCGTAGCGCGGGCATTGCACCGCGCGAGCCCACGGGCCGACCGGCCGATGCTGTCGGTCAACTGCGCGGCGATCCCGGTCGACCTGATGGAGAGCCAGCTCTTCGGCCACAAGGCGGGGGCCTTCACGGGGGCCGACCGCGACCACGCCGGCTTCTTTCAGCAAGCCGACTTAGGCACGCTGTTCCTCGACGAAATCGGAGAGATGACGCTCGAGGGGCAGGCCAAGCTGCTCCGCATTCTCGACGGCTACCCCTTCCACGCAGTGGGCGGCACGCAGGAAATCAGCGTCGACGTGCGGGTGATCGCCGCCACGAACCAAGACTTGCAGCGGTATGTGCAGGAGAAGAAGTTCCGCGAGGATCTGTACTACCGGCTGAGCGTGTTCGAGCTCAAGGTGCCCCCCTTGCGCGAGCGCGGGCAAGACATCGGCCTCTTGATTGACTTCTTCCTCGATCACTTCCGCCGGCAGCACGGGCGGCCGAACTTGGCCTTGTCCGAAGCCGCGCGGGCGAAGCTGCTCGAGTACCAGTGGCCGGGAAACGTGCGGCAACTTCGCAACGTGATCGACAGCGCCGTGGTGCTGGCCGACGAGCCCCAGATCGGCGCCGACGACCTGGATCTGCGCGGCAGCACGCGGGGGGATTTCGACACGCTGCGGCTCGACCACTGGGAGAAGCGGCTGATCGGCGAGGCGCTGCGGCGCAGCGGGGGGAACGTGCCCGAGGCGGCCAAACTACTAGGTATTGGCCGGGCAACCCTTTATCGCAAGATCGAGGAATACGGGTTCAAGCGGTAGCTGCGAGCAAACGAACCGCGGAGGCGCGAAGGACGCGGAGAAATGCGTGGCGCCCCGATTAACCCGACCGCGTCAGCGAGGGCGTTTGCGCAACGCACTGCGACGCAAGGCGTTGCTGATTCGGGCAGAGGGCGAACGTGAATCCCCAGCGAACCTGCCTGGGGCACGTCTCCGCGCAACCCCGTTCGTGATCACCCCTTCCAACTTCTCTTCGTCGCGCGCTTGACGCCCTCCTGCGCGAGGTGTACAAAACTACACATCACTTCACGGAGGAGGAATGAAGCCATGCTGGTGCTGTCACGAAAGCCGGGAGAGAGCGTGCAGTTGGGCGGGGCTGCCGGGGAGATCGTGATCAAGGTCATCGACCTGGGTGGGGGCCGCGTACGGCTGGGGATCGAGGCGCCCAAAAGCGTGACGATCGTCCGCAGTGAGTTGGGGCCGCGGCCGCCGGCGGCTCGGGAAGGCTGCGCGATTGCGCAGGTGGCCTGAAGATCGTTGCCTGGTATGCCGATCAGGCGCCCCTCACCCAACCCTCTCCCACAGGGAGAGGGCTTTTTTCTCCCTCTCCCTGTGGGAGAGGGCGGGGGTGAGGGTGAAGGCCAACAGCGGTCGACACCCGCGCCTTTCCGCAAATTTCTGCCCGCGCAAAAACATAGAGCCGGCAGGCCTCGAGCGACCTGCCGGCTCTCTATTCGCAGCTTATCCTCTTGGCGACCGACGCAGGCAGCCACCAGCGCAGGCCGAGCAAGGGATGTAGCGTTGCTGACGATTCCCTTCGAGTCTATTCGCGCGGGCGGACCGCGCCGGTGAGTCCGGTGTAGTCGGGCCGATCTTCCGGGTGCCACAAGGGGTGACCCCTGAGGATCCGCTCGGCCAAGATGTCGAGCTTTTCCTTCGAGCCTGCAGGCGCCTGCGTGGCATCGAACTCGTTGTTCCACGAGGGGTTGAAATCCTCGTCGTGACCGTACTTCTGAATCGCCTCGAAGACGTTGCGGACTTGCCGCATGGCAGTTCGTTCCTCTCGCTTCAAAACCAACAAACAAACCAACAACGCCGGAAACTCGCAGCAATACGAGGCAACCGGCGAACCTGTTCGGAATTCGCCGCGGCCACCCACCCAACGGGGCGGCTGCTAGCCAACGCAATCTCGTTCTACCTTGCCCCCATCAGGAGGCCGGGCGTTCAATCGCTCACGCGAACTTTGCCGCGTGCTCCTAAGCGTCACATGACTCGTTTCGGGGGGTGTGGCGTTGGCTTCGAGTCAGGAGGGGTGACGACCGCAACCGCGGTCCGCATATTATTATCACTCGCCGGCAAGAGTCAATCATCTGGCGCGCACGAAAGTCTGGCAGTCTCGTCAGGTGAGCGAGCCGGTCACATAGGCCCCGCGCCGCCCGCGCGACTAAAACTAACCATTTCTCTGCACAACACTTACGGCCGAGCACCCATGTCTAGTTGGACCCAGCGCAACCTCGAACTTTCGCCGCGGCCGGCCGGTTTTCATTTGATCACGCGCGAGGTGGTCGCTGCCTTGCCGGAGCTGCGGGAAATCGAGATCGGCCTGCTCCACGTCTTCCTGCTGCACACCTCGGCGTCGCTGACGATCAACGAAAACGCCGATCCCGACGTGCCGGCCGATCTCGACGACGCCTTCACTCGGCTCGCCCCCGAGACGGCCCCCTACCGCCACACCTGCGAAGGCCCCGACGACATGCCGGCCCACGTGAAGAGCTGTCTGCTCGGCTGCTCGCTCACGGTGCCGGTGGCGCAGGGCCGCTTGCAGTTGGGAACTTGGCAGGGGCTCTACCTTTGCGAGCACCGCCGCCAAGGAGGGGCTCGCAAGCTCGTTCTGACGCTGCAAGGATCGCCGCGAACATAGACGGGCGGCCGCGGCCTCACCCACCAAGTCCCGCGGTGGCCGGTTTGCCCGCGGCGCCCTGCGCAACGGAGTCGATCCAGGCGTCAATCAGCGTGCTCTGGTTGGCGTTGCGGTCGATCGCCGCTAGCCCCGCCAGGCACCGCTCGAGGCAGTCCAGCAGCCTCTCGCTGTCGAGCTCTACCTGCTGCAACAGGGCGCCTGCCGCGCGCTCGAGTTCCGCGTCGCCATTCGGCGGCCCGCCCGCCCGCCGACGCAACGCCTGCCGATAAAGGTCGATGGCGAAGCCAATGACCTGGCGAAACCGGGCTCGCCGCTGCGAGGCTTCTTTGCCGGCCGCCTCGACGAACGCCGAGGTCTCGCGCGCCAGCTCGACCGACTCCAGCCGCCGGTCCGTGAGTCGCTCGTAGAGTTGGCGGCGAAATGCCCACAGTTCAGGATCGGCCAGCAGCAGCGCCTGCTCTAGGCTGCCGCCGCTCTGGCCGGCTAGCCGCTGGGCTTCGGCTGCGTCGGTCGCTTCGCCGCGGCTGAGCAGAAGCTGGGCGACGATCTCGGCCGGCAAGGGACGAAACCGCAAGATTTGGCAGCGCGAACGGATCGTCGGCAATTGGCGATCGGCGGCCACCCCCAGCAGGATCAGAATCGATCCCGGCGGCGGCTCCTCCAGCGTCTTGAGCAAACAATTAGCCCCTTCCTCGTTGAGGAAGTCGGCGTCGTCGATGATCGCGATCTTCCGGCCGCCGAGAAACGGCTTGAGCGCCACGCGGTGGCACAACCCCTCGCGCATGCGGTGCTCGGGATCGCCGATCAGCAGTTCCACCGGAATCGTGCTGCGGTCCGCCGGCTTGGCCACCAGGTCGACGTCGGGGTGCGTGCCGGCGTCGACCTGGTGACAGCTTGCACACTTTCCGCAACCGGCGCCATCGGCCCCGCGCTGCCCGCAAAGCAGCGCCTGGGCCCACTTCAGTGCGAGCGCCCGCTTGCCGATGCCCGGCGGCCCGACCCACAGGTAGGCGCTGGCCAGCCGCCCGTGCCGTTCGGCGCGCAGCAGCAACTCGAGAACGTCGTCGTGACCGCAGATTCCTTGCCAAGGCATGCCGGAGACTCGCGAGAAGCGGGCCCGACATTCTAATACACTTCGGCAACAACCTTTAGCCCCCCGTCAATGACGGGGGGCAAACCCGGCCGCTCGCCAACCGCCTAAGCGACCTTGCCGTCCTGCTCGGCGCCGGGGGCGATGTCGATGTTTCCTAGCCAGCTTCCCTCGGGGTCGAACAACTGCACGAGATCCTCCCCCGCTGGCCAAACCACTTTCCAGCCCCCTTGGCGAAAGGCGCGGCCCACATAGCGGCCGTCGCGGACCAGGATCGTCTCCACGATCGGGTCGCTGCGGTCGGCGTCGGCCACTTTCGTACCCAGGGTCTTCGCAACCCAATCACGCAGGGTGTCGGCTTGTTGGAGGGGCATAGCGTGGTGTTGATGGTCGTTGGGGGAAGTTGCCTAAGTTCCATCGGCCACAAGGTCCCCCGAGATTCGCGGGTCGCGCGCGCGACGTCGCAATCGGAACATTCGCCTCAACGAACCGCGCGCCAAATCCCCTGGGCCGAGCTCCGTTGCGAAGGTAGAGTGTCAACGAGTTTTACTTCCCGCGCCGCTCGCTACGCAGGCGATTGATGAAATCCGTGCTGATCACCGCCTTCGAGCCCTACGACGTGTGGACGAGCAACTCCAGTTGGCTCGCGCTCATGGAACTGGTGCGCGAGCGGCCCGCCGAACCGCGGATCGTCACGCGCCGTTACCCCGTCGACTTTCAGGCGGTGCAAGAACGCTTGGCCGCGGATCTCGACGGCGACTACGATCTGGCCCTCCACCTCGGCCAAGCGCCGGGGACGGGCCTGATCAAGCTCGAGGCGTTCGGCGTGAACGTAGGAGGGCGAATCGGCCAGCACCCCGACGAGTTCGCCCCGCTCTCGCTCGCAGGACCGGCCGCGTATCGCAGCCAGGCGCCGCTTGCCCGGTGGGCCGGCCAATTGCGGTCGGCCGGCATTCCAGCCGCCGTGTCGCACCATGCCGGGACGTATCTCTGCAACGCCACGCTTTATTGGACGCACCACCTGGCCGAGCGCCGCGGCCTGCGCACGCAGTCAGCCTTCCTCCATCTGCCGCTCGATCCCAGCCAGGTGATCGGTCAGACGCGCGATCTGCCGTCGCTGCCGGCGGCGACCGTGGCGGCCGCGCTGCGGCTGATTCTGGCCGACGTCGTGAGCGGGGCGCCGCCCAGCCTGGCGTAGTGCCACTGCCCCCTCCGGCCGGGTTCTGCGGTTCGTTCGGGTTGAGCGGGAACGGGCCGCGCCCTATGTTTGGAACGCCTTGCCCTCTGGCCTGGCGTTGCTCCGTTTCCTCGAGGGTTTCCGCGTGTTCGACAGGCTGCTCAAGCCGCTGCCGATGGGGGCGATCGTCGCCGAGTGGGTGCTCGGCATGACGCTCTATACGACCATCGTCGCCTGGCTGTTCCACCACTTCGAAATCCAGATGGTGGACATGGCGGCCGAGATGACGCTGCTCAACGGCCTGATCCTCGGCTTGCTGCTCGTCTTCCGCAACAACACGGCCTACGACCGCTGGTGGGAAGGGCGCAAGCTGTGGGGCCAGCTCGTAAACGACTCGCGCAACCTCGGCCTCAAGTCCGTGAGCGTCGCCACCCCGGAAGAACGCCGTGAACTCGCGCGACTCTTGGGGGGCTTCGCCAACGCCCTGCGGCTGCACTTGCGCGGACCGACGAAGCTCGCCGACGTGCCCGGCTTCGGCCAGGAAGCGGCCAAGCCGATCCATGTGCCCCTCTATCTGGCGGGGCAGGTCCAAGCCCTGGCCGACGAGTGGCGAGTGAGCGGCCGCATCGAGGCGGCGCTCGCGCCGCTGTTCGACGTCCATATCCGCGGGCTCATGGACGTGTGCGGTGCGTGCGAGCGGATTCACACCACGCCGCTCGCCAAGTCGTATGTGGCGCTCTTGCGCCACGGCATCGCCATCTACGCGGTGGCGGCCCCCTGGTTCGTCGCCTGGGACATCGGCTTCTGGAGCATTCCGGTGTCGGCGCTGATGTTCTACTACATCTTCGGCGTGGAGCTGTTGGCCGAAGAGCTCGAAGACCCCTTCGGCACCGGC
>JBGAPH010000071.1:0-30561 GCA_044221365.1 Pirellulales bacterium | reverse complement strand
GAAAACGCTCGCTAAGGCCGTCGCCGGCGAACGCATCACGCCCGAAGAAGGTTTGGCCCTGCTGGAGAGCAGCGACCTGACGGCGCTGGGCCGCGCCGCCGACGCCGTTTCGCGGCGCCTGCACCCTGAGCCGTATCGCACCTACAACATCGACCGCAACATCAACTACACGAACGTCTGCACGGCGGTCTGCGATTTCTGCGCGTTTTACCGTGCCCCCAAGCACCCCGAAGGCTACGTGCTCGAGCGCGCAGAACTGCTCGAGAAGATCCGCGAAACCGTGGAACTCGGCGGCGATCAGATCCTTATGCAGGGGGGCCTGCACCCCGAGTTCAAGCTCGAGTGGTACGAGGAGCTGCTGGCCGACATCAAGCGGCACTACCCGCAGGTGAACATCCACGGGTTCAGCCCGCCGGAAATCCACCACTTCACCAAGGTCTCGAAGCTCCCCCTGCGCACGGTGCTCGAGCGGCTCAAGGCGGCGGGGCTGGGCAGTTTGCCTGGCGGCGGCGGCGAAATCTTGGTCGACCGCGTGCGGAAGGAAATCACCCGCGGCAAGGTGCTTACCGACGACTGGCTGAACGTTCACCGCGTGTGGCATGAGCTGGCGGGGCGGAGCACCGCCACGATGATGTTCGGCCACGTCGAGACCTTGGCCGAGCGGATCGAGCACCTCGAGCGGCTGCGGCAACTGCAAGACGAGACGGGCGGCTTCACCGCCTACATCTGCTGGACTTTCCAGCCCGACCACACCGACATGGCCCACGTGCCGGCCGCCGGGTCGTTCGAGTACTTGAAGACGCAGGCCGTGAGCCGACTCTATCTCGACAACTTCGCCAACATCCAGTCGAGCTGGGTGACGCAAGGGCTGAAGATCGGCCAGCTCGCGCTCCTCTACGGCGCGAACGACATGGGCAGCCTGATGATCGAAGAAAACGTGGTGGCCGAGGCCGGCACGGTCCACCACCTGTCGCTGGCCGAAATCCGCGGGGCGATCAGCGAGTTGGGCTACACGCCTCGGCAGCGGAACGTCTTCTACGAACTGATCGACGGCCCGGCGGCGTAGAATCCCCGGTAGCTAGCAGGCTCCTGGGCTTGGCCTTACATCAAAAGCCAACAAGCCCTTGTCGCAACTCGGCTTTCGCCCCCTTGACTCCCGGTGGTAAGATAGGACCATCGAACGATCGAACGGGGGCGGATCTTTCCGTACGGAACAGCACGGCGCGGCCACGGCGGGGCAGTCGCTACGGGCCCGAGCGCGAGAACTCCAGGCGATTCACCCAGGGAATGGTCCAGACTGAGGGCCACACTCGAAGTCCATGCGACGCAACGACATCCGCAATATCGCCATCATCGCGCACGTCGATCACGGCAAAACCACCCTCGTCGACTGCCTGCTGCGGCAGAGCGGCGAGTTTCGCGCCAGCCAACTCGTGGGGGAGCGAATTCTCGACTCCAACGACCTGGAGCGGGAACGCGGCATCACCATTTTGGCCAAGAACATCGCCCTCCATTACCAGGGGGTGAAGATCAACATCATCGACACTCCGGGCCACGCCGACTTCGGCGGCGAGGTGGAGCGGGTGCTGCGGATGGCCGACGGGGCGCTCGTACTGATCGACGCCGCCGAGGGCCCCATGCCCCAGACGCGGTTCGTGCTGCAGAAGGCGCTCAGCTACCGGCTGCGGCCGGTCGTGGTGGTCAACAAGGTCGACCGGCCCGATGCCCGCCCCAAGGAGGTTCTCGATGAGGCGTTCGAGCTGTTCCTGGAGTTGGGCGCCGACGATGAGTTGGCCGACTTCCCCTACATCTTCACTAGCGCCCGCGACGGCTACGCCACGCACGACTTGAACGTGCGCGGCGAATCGATGCAGCCCCTGTTCGACCTGATCCTGAAGTCGATTCCCGGGCCCGAGGTCGAGCCTGACAAGCCGTTGCAGATGCTCGTCACCACGCTCGACTGGACGAGCTACGTCGGCCGCATCGGCATCGGCCGCGTGCAGGCCGGTTCGCTCAACAAGGGACAGCAAGTGGCCCTGATGCAGGCCGACGACCAGGTGAAGGTCGGCCGCGTGACCACGCTCTACACGTTCGACAAGCTGGGCCGGGCCGAGGTCGAAACGGCCGAGGCCGGAGACATCGCCGCCATCGTCGGCCTGGAAGATCTCGAGATCGGCGATACGATCAGCGACCCTGAAACGCGGCGGGCCATGCCGCGGCTCGAGGTCGACGAGCCCACGCTGGAGATGATCTTCAGCATCAACAATTCCCCCTTCGCCGGCCGCGAAGGGAAGTACGTCACCAATCGCCATCTCCGCGATCGGCTGCTGAAGGAGCTCGAGAAGAACGTCGCCCTGCGGGTGCGCCCCGTGGAGAACAGCGACGCACTCGCGGTCGCCGGCCGCGGACTCTTGCACCTGTCGGTGCTGATCGAGACCATGCGCCGCGAAGGCTATGAACTCTCGGTGGGCAAGCCGCGGGTGATTCTCCACAACAACAACGGCGTGCTCGAAGAGCCGTTCGAGTCGCTCGTCGTCGAGGCGCCGGCCGACAAGCTGGGCGCCGTGATGGAGCTTGTCGGCTCACGTCGCGGGCAGGTGCAGCAGATGCACAACCGGGGCGAGTATACCCACGTCGCGTTCCTCATTCCTTCGCGCGGGCTCATCGGCCTGCGGACGCGGCTGCTGAATGCGACGCAGGGCACGGCGATCGTGCATCACCGGTTCGAGGAATATCGCCCCGCCGAAGACGACATTGCCGGCCGGCCCAATGGCGTGTTGATCTCCATGGTCGGCGGCAAGGCCGTGGCCTACGGCCTCGATGGCCTCCAGGAGCGGGCCGACCTGTTCGTGGCCCCCGGCGACGAGGTCTACGAAGGGATGATTGTGGGCGAAAACAGCCGCCAGGGGGACATGACCGTCAACCCCACCAAAGAAAAGAAGCTCACCAACATGCGGGCTTCCGGCAGCGACCGCAACATCCTGCTCAAGCCGCCGCGCGACCTCTCGCTCGAGGCCGCCCTCGAGTACATCGAGGAAGACGAACTGGTCGAAGTCACCCCGACCAAGATTCGCCTCCGCAAGATCGTGCTCACCGAAACCAGCCGCAAGCGGGCGGAGCGGCAGAAGGCCCAGGTGTGACCTCGCACGAGGCTTGCCTACGGGTGTAGAAGGTCTATTCGGCCACCTGGCGCACAAAGCTCGCGTGCAACTGCGACGTCTGAGTGGGGAAGCTGACGCTCGCGAACATGCGACGGCCGGTCTACCACGCCGTCGGCTGCCGCCGAGCCGGGGGGTCGCTGGCGGGGAACGACTCCCAAGAGGACTCGTCGACCGGGTTCCCAGCGACGTAGCCAGCCATCTGCTCGTCGTCGAGCAGCTCTAAGGTCTGTTGCTGGTTCCATTCCCGCCACCCCCGGTAGGCGAGCGCCCCACCCAGGCCCGCCGCCAGCACCCCGCCCCAGGAGTTGGGCGTCCGCAGAAGCTTCGACAGGCCGATCCCGGCCAAGAGGCCGCCGCCGCACAGGGCCAGAGTCGTGGAAAGACTTGGGCAGGGCACTGGAGAACGCCCGGCCGATTGAACGATGCGATCTCGCAGAAATTCGTCGGCGCAGTGCATGGCTATTCCTCCCGTAGTCGGCAAAACCCACCGCGAAACTCGTGAGCGGCGGGCAGGGTAAATCTGCTCAACCACCTCGAATGCAGATCCCGTGCCGAAATCCGGTCGGCTCTTGAGTACAATCGGGTCCTGGCCCCTCCGGCTTTGCGGCTTCCTCTCTCCCGTCCACTCAGAGGCGCGACGATGCGCAGCGGATTGTTCTCGGCCTGCGGCTTGATCTTGGCGGCCCTCGTTTGCGCGTCGAACGCCCAGGCGGTCGACGACGTGTTCGTCGAGCCGCTCCAGGTTCGCACTGTTCTGCTCGAGATCACTGCGGCCGATTACGAGGCGATGCAGCCGCGCGAAGGCAAATTCACCTGGTTTGGCTTTGTGCCCGATCGGCGTGAAGCCGCAAACGCCACCGCGGGCCTGGAAGTGCATCGCAATAACTTTGGCGTCGATCTCCCCTGGTCCAAGGGCGCGATCACGCTGGCGGGGCAGCGCTTTGATCCCGTAGGCATCCGCTACAAGGGCAACGGCACCATTGGCGATTCGCGCCACACCGCCAAGAAATCGATCAAAATCGATCTCAAGCGACACGGCGCGGAGGCCCGCTTTCAGGGGAGCCCGACGATCAATCTCCACGCCGGCGCCGCCGACCCCACCAAGTGCCGCGAGACGCTGGGGTATAGCCTCTACCGGGCAGCCGGCGTCCCCGCCCCGCGCACCGCACTTGCCGAGGTCCGGCTGACCGTGCCAAGCAAGTTCGACCAAGAACTACTGGGCATCTACACGGTGGTCGAGGCGGTCGACAAAGCGTTTTTGCAGGAGCGCTTTGGCAGCGGCGAAGGGCTGCTCTTCAAGCCCGAGCGCGTGCGCGATATCGATGATTTGGGAGAGGACTGGACCGCCTACGAGCAGGCCTACGACCCTGCGCGCAAGGCGAAGCCCGAGGAAGCGGAGCGGCTCATGGCGTTTGCCCGTTTGGTGGCGAAGGCCGACGACCAGGTGTTCGCCGAGCAGATCGAGTCGTTCCTCGACGTGGAGGCCTATCTGCGGTTCTTGGCCGCCACAGCGCTGGTCGCCAATATCGACAGCTTTTTCGTGCTTGGCCACAACTACTATCTGTATCTGCATCCAACGAGCGGGCAGTTCCACTTCGTTCCGTGGGACGTCGATCGCGCGCTGGGAAACTTCCCCGGCGTCTTGGGCTCGAACGCCCAGCAGATGGACCTGAGCCTGACCCATCCCTACGCCGGCACGCACCGGCTGACCGAACGCCTGCTGAGGATCCCGCGCGTGGGGGAGCGCTATCAGGCGCTCCTGCGGGAATTGACGGCGACCGCCTTCGAGAAAGGTCGACTGGTGAAGGAATTGGCGGCGATCGATGCGGCCGTCGGCGAGTTGCGCGGCCGCGAGCAGCAAGCTTCCGAATCGCGCAAAGAAGGCAAGGGACAAGTGTTTGGCGGCGGCGCCGAGGCCAAGCTCGACACGTTTCTCGCGGGACGAGCCGACTCGGCGGCCGCCCAGGTGGCCGGCACGTCCAAAGGCTTTCTCCCCACCCGCGGCTTCCCGTTTCCTCTTCTCCCGCCGCCTCCGGAGCGGAAGTAACCTCGGTTGCCGATCAAGGGGTTTTGTGCAGCGAGGAAACGCCTTGCGGCAGCGAGTAAAGCTGCTTGATCTCCTCGGCCGTGAGCGCCCGGTCGAAGATCGCCAGATCGTCCATCAGGCCCACGTAGCTTAGCCCGAGCATGATGGCCGCCTTGGCCGGGTCCCAAGTGAACGTCTGCCGGCGTCCCTGCAGGCTGCCTCGAGGTTGGCCGTCGATGTAGAGCGTGGCGACGCCGTCATCGCCGCCGGAGTTGAAGTTCTCGAACGTGAAGGCCACGTGCGTCCAACGGTCGCGACCGAAGATGGGGTTCGCGAGTTCGACCATCGGCCGCTCGGACACCGGCAGAGAATCCCAATCGCGCTCCTGGGGGTCCCACACCTTGCGGTCGGCGAAGGCGCCCAGACGAAAGTGCCGCGGCGTGTCGTCCTTGGTGAAGTCGACGAAAAAGGCCCCGTCGTTCCAGCCGCGCTCGGTGATCTGAATCGGATCGGCAAAGCCGGGTTCGAGATCTTGATCGGGATCGAGGCTCAACCACAAGGACACCGTGCCGTTCCAGTCGCCCTTCTGATAGGGCATGTTCTCGGCCGCCTGATACATCACGGCCTCCGGCGCCTTTTGCCCGAACTTGAGCGCGCCGCCGAACTTGCCCCCGCGGACGAGCGCTGCCCCGGCTGCCTGCAGCCCGGGCTTGGGCTGCCGGTTCTCGACAGTCGGTGAGGTGTAGAGCCGCTTGTCTCCCTTGGCGAAAGCCGCGTCCGTCGCGCCGTCGAAGCCGGCGTGGAACGTGAGCGACTCGGCCAGCTTCGGCGCTTCGGCCGCCAGCGGCGCTCCCGAGATGAGCAACAGCAGACACGGGGCAAGGCAACGGCGAAGGAACATGGAGCACCTCAAAGGCGGCGGGCGACTGGCAGGGGATTTGCCCCCTACCGTAACGCCGGCTTCCAAGGTCCGCAATCGTGGCCTATCGCCGGTGAACGTTGAACCACGAACCGCAGTGTCCGCACTTGGCGTCGCCGTGCGGCGAAACGTCGGAGCGGTCGGCCAACGGCGAACTGCATTGGGGGCACTCGTAGCGCGCGGCCGTCGGAGTCGCGTTGCTCCGAGTGGCGATGCCCTGCACGATGCCCGCGGGCGTCGACGCCATCGCTTTGCCGGTGATGGCCGCCACCAAGGCGGCGCCCCCGACCACCACAAAAGGCAGGGCGATCAGGCTGGCGAAGATGCGGAAGAAGAGCGGCGGTCCGCCGAAGCCACCGAACGCGTCTCCCCCGAGGAAGCCCCACATGAAGCCCAGCACTGCCAGGCCGATGCCGGCAAACGTGAAGCCGAACACCCCGCCGACGATACGGGCCCCCAACGTGACAGGATCAGAAGCCGACATGCGAGGCAACTCTCCAGAGCCGTGCGGCAAAAGCGAATCGATGGGCTCGATTCTACGCCAACTTCGCGCGCGTTTGGAGAGTATTCGCCGACGCGCGAAAAGACTTGCCTGGCGCGAAGGCAGACAGCATGCCGTATGCGGCCAAGAGGCACTGCCGCTACACGGCCGAGAAGAGCGCCGCTATGCGGCCGCCGCTACTCGTTCGTACACTGAATCCGCAGATCGATCGGGGTCATGCCCCGCAGCGGCGGCGAGCCTGGGCAGGCGATACAGGCGTCGTCCAGTTCGAGCCCCGCGGCTACTTCGTCCTTGTAGTTATGGAACGACGACTCGAGCACCAGGCCGTCGGTCAGGGACTCGACGTGCAGATCTTCGAACAGCACGTTCGTCACTTTGCCGCCGTGATTGCGCGTCGGACGACCGGTGAGCGGGCAGCCCGGGGAGTCGGCGGCGATCGCATAATGCTGGCGACCTCGCATCCGCGGCGGAACGTAGCGGCCGTGGATGACGATGCCGAGGCCATAACCATAGGAGCCGAGTTGCTTCCGCAGGCTTTGCAGCTTGGCCAAGTCGGCCCGGTCGATCTCGATCAGCAGCGGCAGCTTGAAAGACCTCCGTTCCCGCAGTTGATCGACGGCCTTCTCATCGCCGGGACAGAGCACGGCGTGGTCGTTGGTTAAATAGCCGAAGTTGCTCAGGGCCAAAGGCGCCATGCCAGCCAAGGCGCGATTGCCGCTGGCCGAGGCCGCTGGCATGATGCCGTGGAAGAAGTTGGCGTATTGGGCGTAGCCCACGCCGAGCTGCAAGAGGTTGTTCTTGCAAGAATCGAGTTCGGCGACGAGCTTGCTGTGCATCATCGCGGGGAAGAGCAAGAGCGAGGCCGCAATGAACACGCCGGCCGCCATCGCCGCGTCGACCATGGTCCAACGCACGCTGCCCGGCGGCGGACCTTCCATGCGACTGGCCATCGACAGCGCGCCCGACTCGGCGGCCTGAGCCACAAAATCGCAGGTGCTGGCCGTCAGACCCGGCGGCGGCTGATGCTCTTCGTTGTCCTCTTCGAGAGCGTCGAAGCAGCGCCGCAGCCGCCAGTACTCTTCGCGCCACTCAGCGTCGATCTCGAGGCGGGCAGCCACCCGCAGCCGGTCGGGCTCGTCGAGAGCCCCCAGCAGATAGTTCACCAGCTCATCGCGGCTTGGACTAGTCATGGTCGGCAAAAGGGCTGGCGGAATCCAAGGCCTGATCGAGCTTTTCAATGGCCGCGTGCAGGCGGCTCTTCACCGTGCCCACGGGAATGCCCAGCGCGTCTGCCGCTTCGCGATACTTGAGCCCCTGGTAGTACACCAAGGTGATCGCGCTGCGGAGCTGGTCGGGCAAGTTCTGCACGGCGCTGCGAATCCGCTCGCGTCGCTCGGTGTTCTCGAACTGGCCGCCGGGGCCGATTTCTCGGCTAACCAGCAACTCGCCGAGCGAGCCCGACTCGTCTTCATCACGCCGGTGGTTGCTGCGGTCCAGGCTCACCATGCGGTGCCGCTTGTTGCGCCGCTGGGCGTCGATCGCCTGGTGCGTCGCAATTGTGTACAGCCACGGGCGAACCTTGCGGCCGGCCTCGTACTGGTGGCACTTGAGGTGAACCTGCAGGAACGTCGTTTGGAACGCGTCCTGCGCCATCTCGGGATCGGCGAGATACCTACGCATAGATCTCGCGCTCGTAACGCCGGACCAACTCCTCGAAGTGGTCTCGGTCCGCACCAGCGCGATATGCGAGGAGAAGCTCCTCGTCCGTCATCGTCGCCAGGGGGGCCGATTCGGTCGTCAGCAAGCGTTTATTCCCGAATTTGGTGCTCAACATAGGATACGGCCTCTACTGGGGAACGGTTCGGCCGGCTACGGTCTGCTCGAGCAAAAAACTCGAGAGGCCAAACACATCCCGTACGTGCTCAAGTTTACCAGACTTCGATGCGAAGTGCCCGCATCGTGTCACCGCGGAAAAAACAGACGAAAAGGGAAAATTGACACCGCGGCCAGGCAGTCCGTAGACTCCTGGGGAACGTAAATGCAAAACCCATGCCCCGACACCACTAGGGGGGAGCGTGAAACCGTATCGCTGGGCCGCTCCGGGCGACGTAAATGCCTTTTTCGGCTTAATGTTAGACAATGTGGCCGGCTTGGTGCTGGCCGTCAGTTTGCTGTCCGAGGTCTTCAAGTTTCCTGCCCAGTTTGCCCTGCGCCACATGATTCCCGGGACGGCCCTGGGCGTGCTGGTGGGGGACTTGGCCTTCACGTTCATGGCCTTCCGCCTGGCAAGGCGGACCGGACGCAACGATATTACGGCCATGCCTTTAGGGCTCGACACGCCCAGCACCTTCGGGCTGCTGCTGTTCGTAATCGGGCCAGCGTTCGTGGCGGCTAAGCAACTTGGGCTGGATGAGACGGCCGCCGCCCGCCACGCCTGGCATATTGGCATGTGTGCAATTTTGCTAAGCGGTTTGTTCAAAATTGCTTGCGCGTTTGTTTCTGGTTGGGTGAGGCGGATGTTGCCGCGCGCTGGGCTGTTGGGCTCACTGGCGGCGGTCGCTCTGGTGCTTATCAGCTTCATGCCGCTCGTGGAGGTTTTTCACGAGCCGCTCGTAGGCATGGTCTCGCTCGCCCTGATTCTGGGGACGCTCGTTGCCCGGCTGCGGTTGCCGGGGCGGATGCCAGGCGCGCTGGGCGCCCTGATCGTGGGAAGCGGGCTCTATTACTTACTGGTCGCCGCCGGCTGGACGACACGCGAGGCGCCGCCGGTGAAGCCGGCCGACGGCCTGCTGCCACTGGAGTGGCTCGAGGCCTTTTCCTTCAACTGGCTCGGGGCCATGCGCGACACGGTGCAGTACCTGCCGATCGTGCTCCCCTTTGCCCTCGGCACGGTGATCGGCGGCATTGACTGCACCGAGAGCGCCGCGGCCGCCGGCGACGAATACTCGACCGGCTGGGTGATCGGCGTTGAAGGGATCGCCACCGTGGCGGCAGCTCTGTGCGGCGGCGTGATTCAGACCACCCCCTACATCGGCCACCCCGCCTACAAGGCCATGGGAGGCCGCGCGGCTTATACCTTGGCCACGGCGCTGTTCATCGGCTCCGCCGGCCTGCTGGGGTATTTTGGCTATATCTACGTAGCGATCGCCAAGCCCACCGTGTTTCCGATCCTGGTCTTCATCGGCCTCGAAATCACCGCGCAGAGCTTTCACGCCACACCGACCGCCCACTATCCGGCCGTGGCGCTCGCTTGCGCTCCGGCCTTGGCGTCGCTCGTCATGCTGTTCGCAGACAACGTGCTGGCGCAGGCGAACCTGCGGATCGAGCAGCTAGCCGCGCCGCTGAACGCGCAGCTCCTGACACTGCGGATTCTCGCCGCCGGCTTCATCGTCACCAGCTTGCTCTGGGCCTCGGCGCTGGCCGCCCTCATCGACCGCCAACTCTCCCGGGCCGCGGCCTTCCTGGGCATCGCCGGCCTCTGCGCACTGTTCGGCGTCATTCATTCGCCTTTCCCTGGCAGCCCCATGATTGTGCCCTGGTCGATGCCGGAACTGCCGGAGTTCGGCGCATCGCAAACGCCTTTGCGGCTCGCCCTGGCCTATGGTTTGGCAGCCCTCCTCCTGCTCGCCTGGAACCGCTGGCTCTCGCAGAACCCTCTCCCTCCGTGAGAGGGCAGAATGGTTGGACCAGTCGCTCTCGTCCGGCGTGGGTGGATGTCCACACGGAGATGATCGTGATCGCGGTGGCCAATTCCGGCCTGAGCGAAGCACGCTCGTTGGCGGAGCGAGACAGCCCCGCGACGCATCCTGTCCTGTGGCAACCAACCCACGCAGATCAGATTGATCCACCGTCGCCCCAGTCCGACCCTGTCCCGAGACGGGCCCCCCGGCTAGTTCTGCCCCGCACGGTTGGTGCGACCGGCGCGCCAAGGCCGCGCGCCTGCCCGAAAGCTCCGCGGAGACTTGCCCCCCCTGCGGGTTTGACCTAGGGTTTCGATGCCCCGCGGTCGGCAGTCGCTCGCTGGCCCTGGGGACCACTCATCGCCTGTTCCGACTCTCTTCGACCGCCACGACCGGCGTCCTCCTCTCGCGCCGGCCGCGACCCTCGAGGTCACTAGACATGTGGAGGTTCGTTCCATGCGCACGTTTCGCCTGCCTGCGCGCTCGGCCGTGGCAACCCTGTTGCTGGGCTTTCCGCTCGCCTCGACTCTGGGCTTGTGGCCCGCACGGGCCGACGGCCCGCCCGATGTGGTGAAGGTGCAAGAAGATTGGGAGCTGGTGATCGGCGACGCCGACACGCTCCGCGAAGCGCCGCAAGTGGTGTGCGCCATGGCGCCCCGCCCCGTTGACGATGGGGTCTTTGCGCTGTTCGAGATCAACCACCAGAACCTGCCCAGCTATCAATCGGGCGGTCTGCAGCTTCAGGTCTGGAGCGGAGATGAACTGCTCGGCTACAAGGACGACGAGCGTTCGGAACTGCTCGGCCAAGTGGGCGAGGTCATCACTTGGACGCAGGAGATGACTGCGCAGCACTGCGGCCTCAAGTTCCGAGTGCTCAACGGCAACTCGGGCACCTGGGGCGAGTTCGCTCCCGACGGCTCCTTGGCCGTCGACGGCGGCCAAGGCGCCGACGATCTCAACGGCTACTCGCCCGACTTCTCGGTCAGCCGCTCGGGAGTTTCCTACGGCGCCAAGCGCGTGCAGTCGTTCACGCTCAAGCGCGTGCGGCTCTATTCGTCGCAAGGCCTGATCGCCGAAGACGACACGCCGCGCTCCGTGCAACTCGCGCCGTAGGGCCGATTCGATCCTGAACCATTCACCTGAGACGGGGCAGCACCGCCAGGGGAGCCTTTTCACATGAGTTCGATGCTTTCACTTCAGGTCCGTCGCCCGCGCGATCGCCGCGGCAACGTGCTGGTGCTCACCGCCTTCATGATGATCTGCTTGATGGCGCTGATGGCCTTTGCCGTGGACCTGGGCTACGTCTATGTGTCGAGCGCCGAACTGCAGCGGGCGGCCGATTCGGCCGCGATCGCTTCGGCCTGGGAGCTCATCGACAAGGAATTCGGCGCCACGCCGAACCTGCTCAACGAACTGCCGCGGGCGCGCATCGTGGCGTCCAAATTCGTGGGCTACAACCCGGTGTGCAGCAAGGCGCCGAACGTCGATTGGAACTTCGGCAACAGCGCCGACGGCGACGTGGTGTTCGGCTACCTGTCCAATGTGAACGATCCCGCGCAGCCGATCGACCTGGGAAGCTTGGGTCGCTCGAACGCGGTGCAGGTGCGGGTGCGGCGGACCAGCGACATGAATGGCGAGGTGCCGTTCTTCTTTGCCCGCGCGATGGGGTTCAACAGCGTGGCCAATCGCGCCCAGGCCACTGCCGTGGTGGCCAGCAGCTTCCAGGGCTTCCGCACCCCGGCCGACGGGGGCAACCTTGACCTGTTGCCCTTCGCGCTGGACGTCGCCACCTGGAACGACCTGCTCGGGGGCGGCGGCAGCGATCAGTGGCGGCGCGACTGGGATTCCTCCACGAAACAGTGGACCGTGAGCAAAGGCGCCGATGGCGTCCGCGAGGTGAACCTATTCCCGCAGGGCACGGGCTCGCCCGGCAACCGCGGCACCGTGGACATCGGGGGCAGCAACAACAGCACGAAGGACATTGCCCGCCAGATCACCGACGGCGTGTCGTCGGACGACCTGTCCCACTTTGGCGGCAAGCTCGAGTTCGACGCCAACGGCAAATTGCCCCTCAACGGCGACACCGGGATCAGCGCCGGCGTCAAAGATGAGCTGGCCTCGATCATTGGTCAGCCGCGGATGATTCCGATCTTCGAAAGCGTGTCGGGCCCCGGCAACAACGCCACTTACACGATCGTCAAGTTCGTCGGCGTGTCGGTGCTCGAGGTCAAGCTCACCGGCAGCATGAGCCAAAAACGGGTGACGATTCAACCGGCGTATCTCGTCACCGGCGGCGGCATCCCAGCCTCCGGCGGCTCACCGAGTCAGTTCGTCTACTCGAAGCCGTATCTCGTGCGCTGAGCGGTTATGCGGAGTCGCTCTCGCTGACGCGCGGGTTCTCTTGAGCCCCGCGTTAGCGAGGGAGACCCGCGCGCCGCCGTGACCGCGGCGTCAGCCCTCGACTACAGCCCGCATCTTCGAGAGGCCCAGCCGCGCCACCTCGAACGGGTTCATCCGCCACAGCTCTTCGTTGAAGAGTTCGAGCGACAGCGCGCCTCGATAGCCAATCTCGCGGGCAATCTGCACATAGCGGCGCAGGTCCAGGCAGCCGTCGCCGGGGAGCACGCGGTCGGGGTCGTGCTGCTGCTCGCACGGCGGATGATCGGGAGCGTCGTTGAAGTGCAGGATGCCGATCTCGTGCGGCGCGAGTTTCAGGCCGGCCATCGCCTCGATCCCGCTGCCGCCGCGGAACAGGTGAAACGGATCGATCACCACGCAGGCGTCGCGGTCGCCCGTGTCGCGAGCCAGTTGCACACAAGGCTCGACGCGGTTGAATTCTTCCACGAAGCCCAGGAATTCGACGGCGGGGCGCACGCCTGCGGCGCGGCCAAGTTCCAGCAGCTCGCGATAGTTCTGCGTGCCCAGGGCCAGATCCGCCTTGCCTCCCGGCGGTCCGGCCACGCAGATCGGCGCGCCGAGTTCCGCCGCCTGATCCATCCGCCGCCGGCATTCCATGAGCTTCTGCCGGTGTTCCTCGCCCGTGGTTTCGAACCAGCCGGCCAGGTAGATCATCGATGGCACGGAGAGCGCCCAGTCGGCCAACATCTTGCGGAGGTCGGCGATGCTGCCCCCCTGGGCCAAGTAGGCGTCGACATCGTCATGCCACAGCTCGATGGCGCTGTAACCCGCCTCACCGGCGGCGCGAATCTTCTCCGGCAAGCTGGCCGGGCGAATGGTGCTCGTGTTCAGGCAGTAGATGAAGTCCGCCATGCGTGCGTCTCGGGCGTGGTGGTGAAATCCGGCGAGTTTGCGCGGCCAGGGAAAGCTGGTAGGATGCAAAGTTTTCCGGCCCGATCTTAACACACCAGCGGACCTCGGCCAGCCCGCCGCGCTTCCACGATTTGCCTGACCATGAGCGTTTATCTGCTGGCGACGCTCGACACCAAGGGGACGGAAGCCCGGTTCGTCCGCGATCGGCTGCGCGAGTTGGGCGTTCCTGTGGTGCTCGTCGATGTGAGCGGACGCCCCTGCGAATCGGCCGCTGATATTTCCCGCGGCGACCTGCTCGAAGCCCTGCCGGCAGCGGAGCGCGGGCTCGATGCTGGAGGCTCGCGCGGGGACGCGGTCGCCTTATCCACCGCCGCCGCGGCGGCGCTCGTCGCCCGCGACTACGCCGCGGGCAAGGTCACGGGGGTGCTGGGGCTGGGAGGCTCGGCCGGGACCGTGATCGGCACGGCGGCAATGCGCAGCTTGCCGCTCGGCGTGCCCAAGCTGATGGTGAGCACGCTCGCCTCGGGCCAGGTGCGCCCCTACGTGGCCGACAAAGATATCCTCATGCTCAATGCCGTGGTCGACATCGCGGGGCTGAACCGCATCAGCCGCACGGTGCTGTCCGCGGCCGCCGCGGCGATGGCCGGGTTGGTGCCGCACAGGCAGATCGAAAACCGTCCTGACGACAGGCCGCTCGTGGCCGCCACGATGTTTGGCGTCACCACGCCTTGCGTCGACGAAGCCCGCCGCGTGCTCGAGGCGGCCGGCTACGAGGTGCTGGTCTTCCACGCCACTGGCATCGGCGGCCAGGCCATGGAATCGCTGATCGCCGAAGGGCTGATCTCCGGCGTGCTCGACATCACCACCACGGAGCTAGCCGACGAGTTCGTGGGGGGCGTGCTCTCGGCGGGCCCGACGCGGCTCACGGCCGCGGTGCAGGCCGGCATCCCGCAGGTGGTGTCGGTCGGCGCGCTCGACATGGTGAACTTCGGGCCGCGGAACACCGTGCCGGAGAAGTTCGCCCAGCGCAAGTTCCACCAGCACAACGCCACGATCACCCTCATGCGGACGACGGCTGAGGAGAACGCAGCGCTCGGGGCCGAGATCGGCCGCAAGCTGGCGGTGGCCGGCGATCTGGCCGAAATCCTGCTGCCGGCCCAGGGCGTGTCCGCCTTGGATGCGGCGGGGCAGCCGTTCGATGATCCGGCCGCGCGACAGGCGTTGTTCGCGGGCGTGCAGGAACACTGCGGAGCGGCGCCTTGCACCGTGGTCGATCGTCATATCAACGATCCTGAGTTCGCGCGACTGGCGGCTGAAAGGCTGCTGGCGCGGATGGGTCAGCCGGCTTACGCCGGCCGCTCGCCTTGACGCTGTTTTGCTTCGCTCGCCGTGGAAGTCGTTTCACGTTTTTCTCGTCTCACCCCTTCGTACTGCATGCCTGCTCCCGGTTCTCGCAATCAAACGCTGTCGTTCCTGCTCAGGCGCTTCGAAGAATGCGGGCTGCGCCCCGACTCGCGGCACGGTCAGAACTTTCTCATCGACCTGAACCTGGTGCGGCTGCTGGCCGAGTCGGCGCAACTGACGCGCGACGACGTGGTGCTCGAGGTCGGCACGGGCACGGGCTCCCTCACCGCGCTGATGGCCCAAGAGGCCGGGGCCGTGGTCAGCGTGGAAATCGACCGGCATCTACATCAAATGGCGAGCGAAGAGTTGCTGGCGTTCGACAACGTGACGCTGCTGCACCAAGACGCCCTGCGCAACAAGAACAACATCAGCCCCACGGTGCTCGAGGCGGTGAAGCAGGCGCTCGAGGCGGCGCCGCATCGGCAACTCAAGTTGGCCGCGAACTTGCCGTACAACGTCGCCACGCCGCTGATCTCGAATCTGTTGCTCCTCGAAACGCCGCCGGTGTCGATGACGGTCACGATTCAAAAGGAGTTGGCCGACCGCATCGTCGCCCGCCCCGCCACCAAGGACTACGGCGCCCTCAGCGTGTGGGTGCAGGCGCAGTGCCGGGCCGAGATCGTGCGGGTCATGCCCCCCGACGTGTTCTGGCCGAGGCCCAAAGTCACCTCGGCCATCATTCAACTTGTGCTCGAGCCGGAGCGGCGTGCACAGATTCCGGATCTGCGCTACTTTCACGACTTCGGTCGGGCCATCTTCTTTCACCGGCGGAAGTTTCTGCGGAGCGTGGCTCAGAGCGCCTACAAGCACCGGCTGGAGAAGGCCGAGGTCGACGCCGCGCTCGCCGAGTGCGAGCTCGATCCGACCCAAAGAGCCGAAGAACTGGATCTTGCCTCGCTGCTCAGGCTGTGTGAGGCGCTGCGCAGGCGGGCGCCCGATTGGGCGCTTTAGAAGGGCGATTTGCAATTCGGGCGTGTCACTGGGGGCTCGCTTCGCTCGACCCCAGGCACCCTTGTTCCGTTCCAATGTGCGGCTTACGATGCAGCGCCGCTCGCCCCTCGCCCTGCTTGCCAAGCGTCCATGTCTCGCACGATCGCCCGCCCCGCCCAGCTCGATCTCGATTCGCCCGGCCGCCGCGACTATTGGGTGGCGCTCGAGCACGACAGCATTTGGGGCGACCACCTGATTCCGCTCACGGTCTTCGTCGGGCCGGACGTGCGGGCGGGAAAGGGGCTCGTGGCCTTCGGCTCGAATCATGGCAACGAGTACGAGGGGCCGGTCGCGCTCAAGCACCTGCTGCGGGAGATTGAGCTCGACGAGGTGCTGGGGCGCATCATCCTGATTCCCGTGCTGAACCCGGCGGCGTTCCGCGCCGGCACGCGCGAGAGCACGCAGGACGACCGCGTGAACCTGAACCGCGCGTTCGTAAGCAACGCAGGTACAACGCCGGCGCTGGCCGGCATCACGCACCGGATCGCCGCGTTCGTGCGCGAGTATATTTGGCCGCGCGTTCACGTGGTGCTCGACCTCCACTCCGGCGGCGACGTGGCCCGCTTCGCCCCCTGCGCCAACTATCACCGCGTCGACGACCCGGCGCTCGCGGAAGAGATTGAACAGACTGCCCGCTGGTTCGGCACGCCGGTCCTGATGATCTACCAGAACCTCACGCCGGGCTTGTTGCCGAGCGAGGCCGAACGGCTGGGGAAGATCACCGTAGGCACGGAGCTCGGCTGGGGCCGCGCCGTCTCGGCCGAAGGCGTGCGTTATGGTCGGCAGGGCGTGTTGGCGGCCGCGATCCGTCAGGGGCAACTGCGCGGGAGCATCGAGCCCATCGCACATCATCGCGCCGGCACGCAGCGCAAGCTCGAAATGATCGACCGCGAGTGCTTCACCGTCGCGCCGTTCGAGGGGCATTACGAGCCGCTGCTCGAGTGCGGGGCGCAAGTGAAGCAGGGCGACGTGGTGGGGCTGTTGCACGACTTCGACCGCATCGACCTCGATCCCTGGCCCGCCGCCGCAGGGGTCGACGGCTACGTGCTGGCTCAAGCTTGGGCCGCGCCGGTGTTGCGCGGGCAACACATCGTGGTCGTCGGGCGTGATGGCGGAACTTAGTGCAGCCTCGGGGTGACGGGCGATCGATGGCGTCGACCATGCCCCACGACGAACCGGCCGGCCAGACGCGCGTGCTCGCGCTCGTGGCCACGCTGTCGATGATCACCTATCTCGACCGGGCCTGCTTCGGCGCGGCGGCGCCGCTCATGGCGCGCGAGCTCGGACTGACGGGCGTGGCCGACCTCAAGTGGGCCTTCACGGCGTTTGCCTTGGCCTACGCGGTGTTCGAGATTCCCTGCGGCTGGCTCGGCGACGCCTACGG
Source organism: Pirellulales bacterium (assembly GCA_044221365.1). GTDB lineage: Bacteria > Planctomycetota > Planctomycetia > Pirellulales > JBGAPH01 > JBGAPH01. Next base: position 13,225 of record JBGAPH010000071.1, on the reverse strand, counting down.
GCCACGCCGCGCGCTCTTGCGCATCGTCCTCTGGTGGTCGCTGTTTACTGCGCTCACCGGGCTTGTGGGGCTGCGGGTGGGAGGCGTTGCGCTCGGCGGGCTGACGATGCTCGTCGTCTTGCGGTTTCTGTTCGGCATGGGGGAAGCCGGAGCGTACCCCAACATTACCCGCGCAATCCACAACTGGTTTGGCGCCGCGCAGCGCGGGCGGGCTCAAGGAGTGGTGTGGATGTCGGGGCGGCTGATGGGCGGGCTCACGCCGCTCGTGTGGGCGATCCTTGTGGCGGGCACAGCGTTGTCGCGGCCGCTCGTTTCTTGGCGTGGGGCGTTCCTCCTCTTCGGGCTAGTGGGGCTGGTCTGGGCCGTCGGGTTCGCGCTTTGGTTCGCCGACCATCCGCGGCCATCGCCGGGAACCCCGGCGTCCCTCGAACTCCCTCCAAGCCAGCACGCCGCGCACACGCTCCCTTGGCGAGCGTTTTTCACGAGCGGCAATCTGTGGGTGTTGTGCCTAATGTATTTCGCCATGACCTATGGCTGGTACTTCAACATCACCTACCTGCCGGCCGCGATGCGCGAACTTTACGCCGTCGAAGACGGCAGCCTGCTCGGCGCGCTCTACAAGGGAGGGCCGCTGTGGGTGGGGGCGGCCGGCTGTTTGATCGGCGGCCAATTGACGGACCGGCTGGGAGCGCGGTGGGGGGATCGACGGAAGGCCCGCCGACGGCTGGCCTCGAGCGCCTTTACGGTCGGCGCCGCGGCCTTTGCCCTTTGTCCCTGGGCCACCAGCGCGCCGGCCTTGTTTGCGCTGCTCTCGTTGGCCGCGTTCTGCGGCGACCTGACGTTGGCCGCCGCTTGGGCGACCTGCCAAGACATTGGCCAGCGCTACGCCGCCACGGCCGCCGCCTGGATGAACACGATCGGCACGTTGGGCGCTGCGACCGCAGGTTGGGCGATCGGCGCGATGCTCGAGTCCGCCCTGAATGCCCGCGCGGCGAGTGTTGGGACCGTGGTGGCCGCTTTGCCGGACCACGAGCGCGTGGCGGCGTACGCGCAAGGGTACTCGCTCTGCTTCCTCACGTTCGCCGTGGCGTACTTCGTCGCGGCGATCTGTTGGCAGTTCGTCGACCCCACGCGCGCAATCGAAGCAGACGATCTGCAGCCGCGGCAGGCTTAGAGCGACGCGACCTGCGGCGTTTCGACCGCCGCGCGCCATTTCTGCCGCAAGGGGCGCTGCACCACGATGTCGGCGCCGCGATCGGAGGAGAGCCGCTGGAGCAGTTCCGGCCCGGCCGCCGAGAAAAGCACACGCTCGGTGAGGGGGGCCCCCGGCTGCCCTTGGCCCCCGCCGACCACCTCGCCCCAGAAATACACGCGGTCGCCGGCGTCGTATTCGGCCACGAGCCGGCAATCGAGCCAAGCCAGTGCGTCGGCCAGAATCGGGCTGCCCGTTTTTTCCTTTCGCACTTCCAAGCCGGAGAACTTGTCGCGCGTGCGGCTCGAGCCGACGCCGAACCGCTCGGCCAGGTCGATGCGTTGGAGCGGAATCAGATGCGCCGCAAACGACCGCGAACGCTGGATCAGCTCAGCAGTAAAGTGGTTCGGGGCGATGCCGGTGACCAACAGCGGGCTCTCGGGGTCGATCGAGGCCTGCAGCACCCAGGTGGCCACGAGGCCGCCGCGGTGCTCCTCGTGCCCAGCGGTGACGATCCAGACCTCGCGGTTGACGAGGCGAAAGACCGATTCGATGGCCGTTTGGTCCGCAGGATTCATGGGCTTCGCCCCTCAATTACCAAGGGTTCCGTCGCCTTTAGTGCAGCAGGGCCCCTTCCAACGCGGCCGGCTCGAAGCCGACGAACAGCTTTCGGCCGCGGCGCATGGTGGGCGCGCGTAGATTGCCCGTGGGGCCCAGGAGCAAGCCGGCCAGTTCGTCGCCCCCGATCGAATCCTTCTTGAGATTCAAATGGACGATCTTCTTGCCGCGCGTGACCCACAGTTCATCGACCGAACGGGCCAGACGCACCGCCTCGGACTTGCCCATCCGCTCCTTGCGGGCGTCGATCTGCTCCGCTATGCGCGCACCGGCTTCGGTTAAGAAACCTTGGGCGCGGCCGCAGGTCTTGCAGCCGTTGCGGTGATAGTACCAGTCAATGGTCTTGGCCATGACGCTCGATCGCCGGATGCGCTTGCCCGGGGCGGCGAAGGCCGACCGGACGCTTGCGGCCATGGTAACGACCAGACTCCCGGCCAAAAAGGGGGGAATAGTTTCGGCGCGGTGACCAGGCCGGCAGTCGCTGCGGTCAAACTAGTCGGCCGACTCGCGGATGACCGGCTCCATGTACTTCGTGTTCCGCTCGAGCGCGATCACCACCGTGCGCTGCTCCACGCCGTCGGAACTGGCCGACACTGCGGGAATCACCTGGCGCTTGTCGGGCAGGCTCAATCGCATGGTGAAGGTGCCGTCGGGACGCAGCCGCACAGGCTCGCCTTGCACGGTGACATAAGCGCCGGGCTTCGTCGCCCCGTAGAGCAGCACTTCGGCTTCGACCTGGAAGAAGAAGTCGTCCTGGTCGCGGGCCAGCGACTCGGCGCCGGCGCCGAAGCGGGTGAACATGGGGGAGCCCATGGGACGGCGGAGGCGTTCTTCGAGCATCTCCTGCAATTCGGCGCTTGCGCCATCGCGGGAGTAGCCGCTGCTCATGGCGAAGATCTTGTCGAACTGCTCGGCGACCGGCGTCCAATTTTGGTCCAGCGCATCGCTTTCGGCCGCCGCCGGAGTCGTGACCATGTTGCTGCGGGCCAGCGAGTGATACTTGCCGTCGTCCGACAGGTAACCGATGTCGAGGCGGAAGGTCTTGGGGGGCTCCTGCACGTCGACGTACCAGTTGTTCACGCCGCCGTGGATGCCGATGTCTCCCACCCAACGCTCGGCGGTGGCGCCTGTGCCGCTGACACCCGTCACCTCGTAGAGCCGCAACACCGGACGGGCCGAATGCCAGCTATAGGCCATGGCGGCCTGGGCCCGCTCGACGCTCTGGCGGGTGATTTCCCAATAGGCGTGGAGCCAAAAGGGATCGCGCACCATGACCACGAGCCGGTCTTTATTGAACGTGCTTGGGCTCGCGCCCGGCTGCTTGACCGATAGGTCCTTCCAGCGCTGCTGCTGTTGGCGAACTTCTTCCAGCCGCTTGAGAAACGCCGTGCGTCGGCCGGTGGTGGCCGGCACGATCTGTTGAGCGGTGGTTCCGCCGCGCACAGCCGGGGCCGCAGGGCGCGCCGCCCGCTTCGCGTGGCCGTTCGTGGGAGAGGCCGTAGCGGGCTTGGCGGCGCGGCGTTCGACCGCGTCCTTCGCGCGGGCCTTGGCCGCGAGTGCACGAATGAGTTGGTCTTTGCGCATCGAATGCCAGCCCTGCACGCCGCGCTGCCGCGCCATTTTGGCCAGGTCCTTGAGCGTATACGCTTTGAGAGTAGCGACGGTCATCAAGCGGATGGACCTCCAGGCCGTGGCCGGTCGGAGCGCGCGCCGAGGGGGTATTGGGGCCCCACGGCGGCGCCGTGAATGTGTGCTCGCGCCGTCCCTAGCGATAGAACGCTAGCGCCCGCGGTTCGATCCCTGGTCCGCGAGAGGTCAGGCCTGCCTTCGGTGCGCGGTTCGCCCTAGGGAGAACCGGCGCCGGTCGATCGAAAATGTGCGTCGGTAGGTGGGTACGCTCTTGCCTGCTGCTGCTTCGACCGTCGAGGGCCCGAACCCGATCTCCAGTCACTTGAATGGTTTGCGTCGCGCCGTCTTGCGCTCCGCTGGACCGTTCGCCCCTGGCGAGGGTTGGGTTGCACTGACAAATGTGATTGTAATCACTCTACGAAAACTACGCAACGAACCCCTGGTGCGGCGGAGTCTGGAGGCAAAGATTTTTTGGGAAAGTGCGGGAATCGCTCCCGAGCGGCCGCTGGGGGCCGCCTTCGAGCGGCTGTTCAGCCCAGAATTCGCAACAATCCGTGATCCACAACTCAAACAAACATAATGTTTTGCGTCGACGAATCCGACATTGTGAAAAAAATCACGAATTCACGCCCCAGACAATTGACGCCCGTTCTGGGCGCGGTTAGAGTAGCCCGTCTTGAGGGATTAGCGAGTTGTGCGCTCGGCCTTTCGCTGGGTTCTTCCAGCCGAATGTCGAGGGCGCCAACCAGCCTGGCGGCCTCCTGCGGGGCCGCCTCACACCTGTCCGGTTGTGGCCGATTCGCCTGAAAACCGTTCCCCCCTGGCGGTTGCCGCCGAGTGGGCCTCACGCATCATGACCGTCTCCTTAGAGATGGTCTTGCCTGGCGTGATCGGTGTTTGGCTCGACGGCCGCCTCGGGACGAAGCTTGTTTTCGCCCTGCTCGGTTTTGGGGGCGGAATGGTGCTCGGGATCTGGCACCTGTTGCAGATGCTCAAGCCTCGCTCGAAATGAGGCTCTGATTCCCAATACGGTTTCCGGCGGCCAACGGCCGGAGCCCACACAATGCTTTACGCGGCGGTTCAACGATTCTTCGTGCGGCTTTCCGGCTCGCCCCTGCCGCTGCGCCTGGTTGGAATCGCGCTCGTCGCCTTGCTCGCCGGGCTGCCCTTGGTGGTTCTTGCCGCCCTGGTGGGCGGGCCCGCGGCCGCGGTCGCTCCGCTGACTGCTGAGTTCGTCTGCGTCGCCGGCGTGGCGATGGGGGAGCTCGCCGCCGCCTTCGTGCCTCCGGCGGCCTCGTTGGCCTTTGCCCGCTACGCGCTGGGCATGTTCCCGCGGCTGGGCGTGCCGCTGGGCTTGGGCGTCTGGCTCGAACGCCACGACGCCGCGCTCTCGGCCGCCGGCTTCATCTTCTACGTGATCTTCTTCTACATGCTGACGCTGACGCTGGAGGTCGTGGCCCTCGTGGCCGCGCTGCCGCGGCGTCGCGCCCAGGGGGTTGCCTAACGCGCTATGGCCGATTCCCAAGAATCTCCGGCCGCAGAGCACGCGGACGCCAGCCACGGCGAAGGGGCGCACCACGCCCACAATCCGTTCGATCCCGCGCACCTCTTCGCGCACGTTCAGGACGCCACGTACTTCGAGATTCCCAAGAATCGGTACTTCCCAGACGGCCACGTGCCGCTGCCGCAACCGATTCAACTCAGCACGCCGATCTTCAAGGGCTACGGCCCGATCCAGCCGCTCGACTTCAAGTTGACCAAGTTCATGGTCCTCGAGGTCCTGGCCGCCGTCCTGATCGCCGGCATCTTCATCTGGATCGCCAGCCTGGTCCGCGGCGGCAAGCCCCCCAAGGGCAAGGCCTGGAACCTGTTCGAAGCGATGATGCTGTTCATCCGCGATCAGGTGGCCCGCCCGGCGATCGGCGGCCACGGGGCCGACAAGTTCGTGCCCTTCCTTTGGACGCTGTTCTTCTTCGTGCTGATCAACAACCTGCTGGGATTGATTCCCTGGCTGGGCTCGGCCACAGGCGCCTTGGGCACCACGGCCGCCTTGGCCTTCATCACGTTTTGCACGGTTTGCATCGCCGGCATGTTCGAGCTGGGGCCGTTCGGGTTCCTCAAGGCTCAAGTGCCGCACATGGATCTGCCGCTGCCGCTGGCAATTTTGCTCAAGCCGATGATCTTCGCCATCGAAATCCTGGGCATGGGCATCAAGCACTTCGTGCTCGCCGTGCGGTTGCTTGCCAACATGATGGCCGGCCACTTGGTGTTGGCCGTCATCGTGGGCTTCATCGCCGCCTCGGCCGGCAGCGTGGCCTGGTGGGGCGTGGCCCCGGCCAGCGTGTTCGGCGCCGTGGGCCTGAGTCTGCTCGAGTTGTTCGTGGCCTTCTTGCAGGCCTACATCTTCACGTTTTTGTCCGCTCTGTTCATCGGCATGGCGGTGCATCCACACTAGCCGGCCGGTTTGCGTTTACTGACCGAATCAACGTCCGCTCACTTCCCAAAACGAAGGAGAAACTTGTCGTGAATCGTCTGCTGCTGATTACGCTGTTCGTGGTTTCGATTCTGGCGGTCGCCGCCCCGGCCATGGCCCAAGACGCCGCCGCGGCCGGCAACCCGAATGTGGCGGGCGCCCGTCTGATTTATCTCGGCGGCGCCTTCGGCGCCGGCCTGGTGATCATTGGGGCTGCCTTGGGCATCGGCAAGATCGGCTCGCACGCGGTCGACAGCATGGCCCGCCAGCCCGAAGTGGCCGGCAACATCCAAACGGCCATGATCATTTCGGCGGCCCTGATCGAAGGCGCCACGTTCTTCGGTTTGATCGTGTGCATGTTGTTCAACTAGGTCGCGTAGCGCGGAACGTCTGGCGTTTCGCGGGAGCTTGGCGAATGACTGGTTTGCGCTGGTTCTTGGCTCTGGCGGTGTGTGGGGTCGCGCTTGGCGCGGCGCCCGCGGCGCGGGCCGCCGACGACGCTCAGGGCGACGGCCATGCCCCGGCCGCCGCGGCGGCGCCCGATCCGCTCACGGTCGATCCCGACCTGATGATCTGGACGTTCGTGGTGTTCGTGGTGCTCATGATCGTGCTCTCCAAGTTCGCTTGGGGGCCGATCTCCGAGGCGCTCGAAGCCCGCGAGCATGCGATCGAGGAAAACATCGCCGCGGCCCAGCGGGCCAACGACGAGGCCAAGGCGCTGCTCGCCGACTACGAGCGGCGGCTGGCCCAGGCGCACGAGGAAGTGCGCGGCATCCTCGAGGAGGCCCGCCGCGACGCTGAGCACACCAAGCAGTCGATTCTCGTCGAAGCCCGCGCCGAGGCCCAGACCGAGCGCGACCGGGCCTTGCGGGACATCGACCTGGCGACCGACCGGGCGATCAAGGAGTTGGCCGAGCAGAGCGCCAACATGGCGGTTGGCCTGGCCGGCCGCATCCTGCGAAGCCAACTCGGTCCGCAGGACCAGGCGCAGCTCGTGCGCGACGCTCTCACGGAGTTCGCGGCCTCGAAGCCGAGCGCCAACTAACGATCGCTTTCTTCCGTTCCTTTTGTTGCGTGTAAGCCATGAGCGCTTCGGCCACCTCGGAATCCGCCATCAACGTCGGCCAGGAACAGGTTGCCCTGGTCTACGCCAAGGCGTTTCTGGCTTCGACGGAGAAGGCCGGCGAAACCGCGGCGCGGGTAGAGGAGCTGACCAGCCTGGTCGACGACGTGCTGGTTCCCCAGCCGCAGTTCGCCGCGGTGCTGGGATCGCGTCGACTGGCGCACGAGGAGAAGGCCGCGCTCATCGACCGCGTCTTCGGCGGCAAGGCTTCGCCCTTGCTGCTGAGCTTCCTCAAGGTGCTCTCCTCGCACGGGCGGCTCGACGCCCTGCAGGCGATCGGCCGCGAGGTGCGCGCACGCTATGACGAGCAACGGGGCCGGAAGCGGGTGAGGATTACGGCCGCCACGGCGCTCGACAAGCCTATGCTGGGCGAGCTGACCGAAAAGTTGCGGGCCATGTTGGGGGGGGAGCCGGTGCTCGAAGTGGCCGTACGGCCCGAGCTGATCGGCGGCATTCTGATTCGCGTCGGGGACACCGTCTACGATGGCTCCGTGGCGTCGCGACTCGCGCGGCTGCGGACGCAAATGATCGACAGGAGCATTCATGAAATTCAAAGCCGGCGAGATCGCTTCTGTAATCCAACAGGAGATTGAGCAGTACCAGTCGCAGATCGATGTCCGCGAAGTCGGACAAGTTCTCGAAGTGGGCGACGGCATTGCGCGCGTCTACGGCCTCTCCGGCGTCATGGCCGGTGAAATGGTCGAGTTCTCCGGGGGGGTCACCGGCGTAGCCTTCAATCTCGAAGAAGGCTCCGTGGGCGTGATCATTCTCGGCGATTACTTGAAGATCAACGAAGGGGACGAGGTGCGCAGCACCGGCCGCCTGCTCAGCGTGCCGGTCGGCCCGGCCGTGGTCGGCCGCGTGCTCGATCCGCTCGGTCAGCCGCTCGACGGCAAAGGCCCGGTCGTCACCAGCGACCGCCGCGACCTGGAGTTCATGGCCCCCGGCATCGCCGGCCGCCAGCCTGTGCGCGAGCCGCTGCAGACCGGCATCAAGGCCATCGACGCCATGACGCCGATCGGCCGCGGCCAGCGCGAACTGATCATCGGCGATCGCAAGACCGGTAAAACGGCCATCGGCGTGGACGCGATCATCAATCAGCGCGGCTCCGGCGTGAAGTGCTTCTACATCGCGATCGGCCAGAAGGAATCGACCGTCGCCGCGGTGATCGAGGCCCTCCGCGAGCACGGCGCCATGGACTTCACCACGGTGATCGTCGCCGGCGCCAGCGACCCCGCTCCGCTGCAGTACATCGCCCCCTATGCGGGCACCTCGATGGCCGAGTACTTCATGTACAACGGCGGGCACTCGCTCATCATCTACGACGATCTTTCGAAGCAGGCCCAGGCCTATCGCCAGCTCTCGCTGCTGATGCGTCGTCCGCCGGGACGCGAAGCCTATCCGGGCGACGTGTTCTATGCCCACAGCCGGTTGCTCGAGCGTTCGGCCAAGCTCAGCGACGAGCTCGGCGGCGGCTCGCTCACGTCGCTGCCGATCATCGAAACGCTCGAAGGCGAGGTGTCGGCCTACATTCCCACGAATGTGATCTCGATCACCGACGGCCAGATCTACCTGCAGCCCGACTTGTTCTTCCGCGGCCAGCGTCCCGCGATGAACGTGGGCATCTCGGTGTCGCGAGTGGGCGGCGCCGCTCAGATCAAGGCCATGAAGAAAGTGGCCGGCGGTCTGCGGCTCGACCTGGCCGCGTTCCGCGAGTTGGAGGCCTTTGCCCAACTCGGCACCGAGCTCGACCCGGCTACGCAGTCGCGGCTCGACCGCGGCTACCGGATGTACGAGCTGCTCAAACAAGGGCAGTATCGGCCGCTCGACGTATACGATCAGGTGCTTAGCATTTACGCCGGCACTCGCGGCCACTTGGACAAGGTGCCGATCAGCGAAGTCGGTCGCTGGGAGCGCGAGTTCCACACGTTCATGCGCGACCAAAAGCCGGAAATCCGCAACAAGATCGTGGAAACGAAGGATCTCGACTCCGAAACCGAGAAGGCGCTGATCGCCGCGATCGGCGAGTTCCAATTGCAGTTCGCCCCGGCCAAGCCGGCGGTCGCCCGCGTGTAGTCAGCCGGCTTACGCCGGCCGCTCGCCCACAAGGCCTGCGTGTGTACCAACCGTTTCTCATGGCTCTCCGCTCCTAGCTCCCGGCTCAGCGCTCCTTTATGGCCAAAGCCCGCGCCCTAGCTCGCCGCCGCAAGTCGATCCAAAACATCCGCAAGATCACGCGGACGATGGAGTTGATCGCCACTGCGCGGTTCAAAAAGGCGATGGACCGCGCGCATGCGGCGAGCGCCTATACCAAGCGGATCACCCGCCTGGTGGCCGACTTGGCCGCCAGCGGGCTGGAGGTCAGCCACCCGCTTCTGCAGACGCGGCCGAAAACCGAGAACGCAATTCTGCTCGTGCTCACAGCCAACCGCGGGCTCTGTGGCGGCTACAACGGCAATCTGGTGCGGGCCGGATTCCAACGCCTGAACGAGCTCAAGGCCGAAGTACCCTTCGTGGCTCTCGAAATGTCGGGCAAGCGAGGCCTGGCCGCCTGCCGGTTTCGCAACATTCGCCCGAGCGAGAGCTTTTCGCACTTCGAAGACAAGCCGCGCTACGACGAGGTCGAAGTGCTGGCCAACCGGTATCTCGATCTGTACATCGCCGGCAAGCTCGACCGTTTGGACGTGGTGTACATGAAGTTCGAGAGCGCCGGCCGGCAACGGGTCGCTGCCGAAACGCTGCTGCCGCTGGCCGCGCTCGACGGCTCGTCGGCCGAGGCCAAGAGCGGCGACACGCTGTACGAGTTCATGCCGTCGGCCGAGAGCATCTTGGAAGAGGTTGTGCCCACCAGCTTCAAGGTGAAGCTCTTCAAGTGCTTCCTGGATTCGGCGGTGAGCGAGCAGATCGCCCGCATGGTGGCCATGAAGGCGGCCACCGAGAACGCCGATTCGCTGATCAAGGAGTTGGGCCGCTCCTATAACCGTGCCCGCCAAACGCAAATCACCTCGGAAATGATGGAAGTCTTGGGCGGCGTCGAAGCCCTCAAGAGCTAACAAGACCGTAAAAGCCCGTGAGTTCCCGTCTGCTCCCCCTCTCCCTCCGGGAGAGGGCCGGGGTGAGGGTCCTCGACCAAATAAGCAACCGCAAGCCAAACGCCTTCCCGCGAGCACCCCATGGCCACCGCTACTGACAAGAACATCGGCCACGTCACCCAGGTCATCGGCTCGACATTCGACGTCGAGTTCCCTGAAGACAAGCTCCCGAAGATCTACAACGCCCTGAAAGTGCTTTCCGAGCACAAGGGCGTGAAGCTCGATCTGACGGGCGAAGTGCAACAGCACTTGGGGGGCGGACGCGTGCGCTGCGTCGCCCTGGGCAGCACCGACGGCATGATCCGCGGCCAGGAGTGCATCGACACCGGCGCCCCGGTGAGCGTGCCGGTCGGCAAGGGAACGCTGGGCCGCGTGTTCAACCTGCTGGGCGAACCCATCGACAACCGCGGCCCGGTGCCGGCCGACGAGTTTTGGCCCATCCACCGCGATGCTCCCCCCTTGGCCGACCTGTCGACGAAGACCGAGCTTTTCGAGACGGGCATCAAGGTGATCGACCTGCTCACGCCGTTCGTCCGCGGCGGTAAGGCCGGTCTGTTCGGCGGGGCCGGCCTCGGCAAGACGGTGATCCTGCAGGAACTCATCGCCCGCATCGCTAGCGCGCACGGCGGTTACTCGGTGTTCGCCGGCGTGGGCGAGCGAACCCGCGAAGGAACCGACCTCTGGCTGGAAATGCAGGAAGCCAAGATCGGCAACACCGGCCGCAGCGTCATCGAGCAAACCTGCATGGTGTTCGGCCAGATGAACGAGCCGCCCGGGGCGCGCCTGCGCGTGGCCCTGTCGGCGCTCACCATGGCCGAGTACTTCCGCGACACCACGGGGGCAGACACGCTGCTCTTCATCGACAACATCTTCCGTTTCTCGCAGGCGGGGAGCGAAGTGTCGGCCCTGCTCGGCCGCATGCCGTCTGCGGTGGGTTATCAGCCCACGTTGGCCACCGAAATGGGCGCGTTGCAGGAGCGGATCACGTCGACTCGGCAAGGGGCCATTACCTCGGTGCAGGCGGTGTACGTGCCGGCCGACGATCCGACCGACCCCGCCCCGGCCACGGCCTTCGGCCAGCTCGACGCGTTCCTCTACCTGGAGCGTTCGATCTCCGAGAAGGGCATCTATCCCGCGGTCGATCCGCTGGCCTCGTCGAGCCGCATTCTCGACCCGCAGTACGTGGGCGAGAAGCACTACGCGTGTGCCCGCCGCGTGCAGAAGACGCTGCAGCGCTACCGCGAACTGCAAGACATCATCGCGATCCTCGGCGTCGACGAACTGAGCGAAGAAGACAAACTGATCGTGCTCCGCGCCCGCCGCATGGAGCGGTTCCTCTCGCAGCCGTTCCTCGTGGCCGAAGCGTTCACCGGCAAGCCGGGCGAAATCACCCCGCTGGCCGACACGATCCGCAGCTTCGACGAGATCGCCGAAGGCAAGTGGGACCACCTGCCCGAGCAGGCCTTCATGTACGTCGGCTCGATCGAAGAGGCGGCCGCGAAGGCGGAGAAGATGAAGGGCTAGCGGGGAATCGCGAATAGCCAGTGGCGAATGGCCAGGCGCGCGCAGCAAGATTCTGCCAAGTCGTAAGGTGGAACGCGCCGCGCGCCCGTGCGCGGGTTTTCAATTAGCTATTTGCTATTAGCGATTCGGTATTTCTCTCACACGACCAACCCCTTCAGCGACCCCATCTGCCGGGCGCGCCAATAGCGGGCCAGTGCCGCGTCGATGATCGAGTGCGCCAGCGCCGCCGGTTGGATCTCCTCGACGGCGACTTCCTTGCCCTCGAGCTGCTTGTAATCCTCGAAGAAGCGTTTGAGCATCTTGAAAATGTGCTTGGGGAATTCGGCCGCCTCGTGGAATTCGCAGTAGATCGGGTCCTCGATCAACACCGCGATCACCTTATGGTCCGGCTGACCCTGTTCGATCATGATCATCAGGCCAACGACTCGCGCGTTGCAGATGCAGAGGGGTGGGATTTCCTCGGTCGAATAGACCAGGACGTCGAGCGGGTCGTCGTCCTCGCCGAGCGTCTGCGGAATGATCCCATAGTTGGCCGGATAATGGACGGCCGACTGCAGCACGCGGTCCAGCCGCAGCAGCCCGGCCCCCTTGTCGAGTTCATACTTGTTGCGCGAGCCCTTCGGGATCTCAATGACCGCCTTGAAGTGCCCGGGCAGGCTCAGACCCTCGATCGCGGGCGTTACGTCGTGCCACGGGTGAATCATGAGCGAACCTCGCGCTCGATGCTGCCTCTACGCTTTTGTTCCAAGCCGTCTGACCGTGCGCGCGTTGAAACTCCCGCGCACAACTTTCTGATGAACCAACGAGACCGCATGCACGCCCTCCGAGGAACACTGATCGTACCGAGCGCCGACCCATCTCCCAAATCGGCCGATAAATGCGGCGCTCGACGTCTTACGCCGTGACGCCCCACTCACATCCGGGCACCGGCTCGTTCAAATATCCGAGTCACGGGCTCGAATACGCTCCGTAACCTCGCTGCGGAAGCGCTATGGCCGTCCTCCATTTCGCCGTCGCCCTCGGCAAGTCGCGCGATCTGGCGGTTTCGTCTTCCGCGCGCGTGCGGGTCGTGCACTATTCCGGCGCGGCCCACTTCTCCTTGCACGCGCATTCGACTTCGAGCGTCACGCTGATCCTGCGCGGCGCCGTGGCCGAGGACTCACCCACCGCGCCCGGCTTCAGCGCGCGGGCGGGAGACTGCCTCGTGAAGCCGGCCGGCGCGCCGCATGAAAACGTTTTTGACGAGCAGGGGGCGACGACAATTCAGGTCGAGCTGGCGGAGGGGGCGGCGCTTGACTCTGAGGCGGCGGTGCGGCCCAGCGCCTACGGCCTCGTGACGAACCCACACGTCCCCCAATTGCTGTTCGAACTGTCGGAGCTCACGATCGACGGCTCCGCCGACGCGGACATCGACGGCCTGATATGCGCTCTGCTAGGCTCCATCACGGCGGGTGCGAGCCGCGGCAAGCGCCAGCCGGGGTGGCTGCCGCGAGTCGAGCGTGAGATTCGTCAGGGCATCGACGGCCCGCTCCGCGTCGCCGATCTCGCGGAATCGGCGGGAGTACATGCCGTCC
>JBGAPH010000070.1:0-30882 GCA_044221365.1 Pirellulales bacterium | reverse complement strand
CGCCCGCCCGACTCAGCCCGCCGTCACCGCCAAACCCCGAAGGGAACCTCGCTTCCGCCCCACAACCCCAACCAACCGCACCCCACCGCCACCCGCCGCGGACCAACCCCGCTGCGCAAATCCCTCCCCCAACAACGACGAACGGAATACGCTTGGTTAAGGCCTAGGCCAGGAGCCTTCTCGAGTACCGGGTACACGACGTTTCCAAAATGATCTTCGAGCTCATCAACAAACCAGTCAACCGACTTGTGTACCTGCAGTACGGAAGAAATCTCAATCGGCTTATCGAAATCGATCTGGAAGTCGACCATCATGGTATTGTTTGCGTAGGATGGAAACGGCATGCCACGTCGCCCAACGGGTTGCCCCTTAATGAGCCCGTAGAATCCGCCTCCGGACGTCATTGCTAGTCGGCCAGAGTTGCAAGCGACGATGTCATGAAGCCCCCAGAGCCCGTTGCCCATTCCCTTGCCCGACGTCACTCCTTGCCGCACAGCGAGCTGAAGTGCGTGCTCAGCAGTGCTCGGATTATGGCTTTGCTTCAGGGTATTGTAGACGCCCGGACCACAATCGAAAATGCAAATAGCAATATGCTGCGTATTTGGGTGAATCTGGGCCATCGTGAAGCCCGGAACTTCTGCATGGAGCAGGACATTGTCGAAGACCTCGTACAGGCACCACGCAAGAGCGTTTAGCACCCCTTTGCGACACACCGCAGCGCTCGCTACCGAACGCACGATCGAGTTCGTCAGCACGCCAATTTCGCTCGGAGACGAGAAGGACCACACCTGGTTTAGCGGTTCTACCCTCGCTGCGCGCTCCGCGCTCGAGACTGCGACCGGCGAGAGAACCTTCGAAAAAATATATGCCGGCGCCTTCACGAACTCGAAGTCAATGCTGCACGACGATCGATAATAGTCGAGCAGAGCGGCCAGCGGAGCCGCAGCGTTGGGGAAGATTCGCGGAGAGTCTGGAAACACGAGATCAAAGGACTCGTACCCACGGCTCAGCCCGTCCCGGATCGCGCCAACTAGGTCGGGCACAAACGTTCCGCTGTCCAGCGTTTGGATCTCAAGGCGATTGCCCTGTCGTGTAACGCAACGATTGAGCGGCACGCTTCGCCCCCTACGCAAACACCCCCCCCACCACCCCACCCTTCACCAACTCCCGTGGCTGGTTCAAGTGGTTGAACACGATCGTCGCCGGGTTGATGCCGATGGCGTGGTAGATCGTGGCCAGCAGGTCGTTGGGGTGGACCGGGTTTTCGAGCGGGCCCGAGGCCGTTTTGTCGCTCTTGCCGTACACGAAGCCCCGCTTCACGCCGGCGCCGAAGAGGCAGGCCGTGTAGCAATACGGCCAGTGGTCGCGGCCGTCGTTCGAGTTTTGGTTCCCTGAGGTCGAGAGCCCGCGCTGCGGGGAGCGGCCGAATTCGCCGATGGCCACCACGAGCGTGTCTTCGAGCAGGCCGCGCTGGTCCATGTCGGTGATCAGGGCCGAGAGTCCCGTGTCGAACATCGGGGCGCTCTGCGTCTTCATCCGCTTCGAGAGATCGGAGTGGACGTCCCACGAGTGGTTGTCGCTGTTGGCCACCTTGGGCCAGATCACCTCGACCACGCGCGTGCCTGCCTCGGCCAGCCGGCGGGCCAGCAGCAGGCTCTGGCCGAACGTGTTGCGGCCGTACTGGTCGCGCATCGCGTCGGTCTCTTTCGTCAGGTCGAAGGCCTCGCGGGCCTTGCCTGAGGTGATGAGCGTCAGGGCCTGGTCGTAGTACTCGTTGAGGTCGTACTTGGCGACCGCCTTGTCGATGTCCGGCATTCCCTTGTTGATCAGGTCGCGCAGGCGGGCACGCCGCGACAGCCGGGCGGAGGAGACCTCGGGCCGCAGCGACAGATCGTCGACGCGGATCCGGTTCATCTTCTCCATGTCCATGTCGTCGCCGGGCGGATAGAGATAGTAGGGGTCGTAGGCCCGGCCCAAGAAGCCGGCCGTGCCGGCCTTGCCCACCACGTTGCTCTCTTGCAGCGGCCGCGGCATCATCACGAACGGCAGCATCGGCTCGGCCGGCGGCTTCAGGCGCACGATGTTCGAGCCGAAGTTGGGGAAGTCCTTGGGCGTGGGGGGCTCGAGCTGCCCCGAGGGGCTCACCTTGTCGGCGGTGTAGCCCGTGTGCATCTGGTAGATGGCGGCCGTGTGGTTGAACAGGCCGTTGGGGGTGTAGCTCATCGAGCGGATGAGCGTCACCTTGTCGAGCGCCTGGGCGAGCTTGGGCATCAGCTCCGTCACCTGCACGCCCGGCACCACCGTGCTGATGGGGTTGAAGACGCTCTTCACATTGTCCGGCACGTCGGGCTTGGGATCCCACAGGTCGAGGTGGCTGGGGCCGCCCTGCAGAAAGATCATGATGACCCGCTTGGCCTTGTTCCAACCGGGGCCGCTCCCTTCATGCGGATCGGGTCCTTCGGCCTGGGCTTGCAGCTCGAGCATGCGGCCCAGCGAGAGGCCGAGCAGCCCCGAGCCGCCAACGCGGAGCAGATCGCGCCGCGTGACGCCAAGCTGCCGATCGCAAAGGTCTTTGCCAGGCTGACCAGGGATAACCCACATGGCTCTTGCCTCCTGAGGGGGAAGACGCATGCCCGGCGTTGGGCCGAGCGCAAAGCGCGGTTGAGGGGCGGCGGGAAACGAACGTGCAGGCAGGGGGGACGCCGCAGGGCATTTCCGCGGCCGGCCGCGCGAGCGGTCGGCCGGGGAAAACTCAACAGCGCGACATAGAAAAAGTTTACCGCCGCTGGCGGGCGCGGGTCAATCTGGCGGTTTCGGGGGAGTGGATTGTGAGCCAACGATGAGCGGGGCCAGGGCCAATTGCTTGACCGGCCTAGCGCCGGCACTCAAACTCAAACTGCGGAAAGTTGCGGCAGAAGTTGCGGTCTGCCGGCGGTTCCTTTGCCTCCCCTATCGATTGAGCCTTCCAGGTTATCCGGGGCGTAAACGCATGAAGCGCTGTTTGGCGATGGTTCTGGCCGCCCTGGCGACGGTCTGCGCCAACCTGGGCTGGCGCGAGGCGGCGGGGCAGATCTACCGCTGGGACATGGGAACGGTCATTCCGGGGACGGAAAAGATCGTGCCAGGGCCGGGGGTGCAGTTGAGCGGGCTCAATCTGGAGTTCGCCAAGCTCGAGTATGCCGACCTGACGGGGGCGAACCTCAAGGGCACGACGCTGACCGCGGCCCTCTTGGGGAGCGCCACGTTCACGGGAGCGGATCTCTCCGGGGTGCATTGGGCATCGGCAAACATCTGGGGCACGACGCACCATGGCTTGACCAAGGAGCAGTTCGCTTCGACCGCCAGCTATCAGGAGCGCGCGCTCTACAGCATGCAACTCGGCGGGAACGACTTTTCCGGGTGGGACTTCAGCAATCAGGGGCTTGATTACGCCAAACTGCCCTTCTCGACGTTTGCTGGTACAAAGTTTGACAACGCCAGCATCCGGAACGCTCAGCTGAACTCGACTACGGCCGGCGGCTTCAGCAAGGAGCAGCTCTACTCGACGGCCAGCTACAAGCAGCGCGACCTTGCGGGCATCGTGCTCGACGACAACAACCTCACCGGCTGGAACTTTAGCCAGCAGAACCTGACGGGCGCCGCGTTCCGCCGCGCCAATCTGCAGGGCACGACCTGGACGGATGCCAACATCGCGGGCGTCAACTTCGTCGGCAGCACGGGGTTGGCCAAGGAACAGTTCTACATCACCAAGAACTATAAGCAACACGATCTGAGCGGGATCGGCCTCGAGGGATTGGACCTTTCGGGCTGGGACCTAAGCGGGCAGGTACTTAGCGGCGTCAAGCTGGGGGGCGCGACACTGACGGGCACTACCTTCACCGGCGCCGACATTGCCAACACCGACCTGACCGGCGCTACGGCTCACGGCCTTACGGCGACGCAGCTCTCTTCCACAGCCAACTACGGCCGACGCGACCTGTCGCAGGCGCGGCTCGCGAACAACGACCTGAGCGGTTGGGACTTTCATGCCCAGCGTATGGCTGCGGCGGTGCTCAAAGGCTCGAACCTGACGGGCGCCGATTTTAGAGACGCCGACTTGCGCAACATCGACTTGAGCACAGCGAAACTGGCCAACGCGCGGTTCGACGGGGCCACGATCTACCAGGCCAATCTGAATGGCGTCACCGCGGGCGGCTTGACCGCCGAGCAACTTTACGCGACGTACAGCTACCAGGAGCGTCATTGGGAGGGCCTGCAGTTGGCGGACAACGACCTCTCGGGTTGGCAGCTGCCGGAGATGCGACTCGATCAGGTGAATCTGACGGGCTCGAAGCTCGTGGGCGCTGACCTCTCGCAGTCCATTCTAAGCTCGGCGATCTTAGAAGGGGCCGACCTAACGGGCGCCAATCTGCGAGGAGCGGATTTGTCGAATGTGGCTTGGACGGGCGCAGTGCTGAACGGTGCCAAGATCGCGGGCGCGCGGTTCGACTACATTTGGCACACCCGCGCCCTGACCAAAGAACAGCTCTACTCCACCGCGGACTATCAAGACCGGCACCTGCCCGAGACCAGCATTGGCAATCTCGAGTGGATCGGTTGGGACTTGTGCGGGCAGAACCTGCAGCATGCGAGGTTCGTGCAAACGGATCTGACGGGAGCGAACTTTCGCGAGGCTGATCTGAGCGGCGCGAGTTTTAGTCAAGTCGAGGCCGCCGGGGCCGACTTCCGCAACGCAAAACTGCCATTGGCTCCCTTCGGCAGAGCGAATCTTGCCAATGCGCGTTTTGACGGCAGCGACCTGACGGGCGCCGCTTTCTACGAGGGTACTCTTTCGGGCGCGACTTTCGCTGGCGCGATGATTGCGGAGGCGAGCTTCTCCGGCCCGACCAGCGCGGGACTCACATCTGAGCAACTCTACTCGACCGCGAGCTACGCGGCTCGCGACCTGCATGGGATCGGGCTGAGCGGGATCGATCTGAGGAGTTGGAAACTCGCGGGCCAAGATCTGCGCGGCGCGAATCTTTCGGACTCAACGTTGCCGGACATCGCCGGCTTCCGGCTGGCCGGGGCTACGTTGGAACGAGCGACGCTGGAACGCGGCGATGCCCGCGGCGTCGATCTGAGCGGAGCCAACTTGACTGCGGCGCGGCTCGCCTATTCCGATTTCAGCCAGGCAAATTTCGCCGGCGCACGCTTGTTCGGCGCCGACTTTCGGGGCGGCGATCTGAGCGGCGCCAACCTGCGCGGCGCCATCACGCAGTTCGGCGACTTCAGCGATGCGAAGCTGGCCGGCGTCGTCCTCGACGAAGGCTCGCTGCGCGGGGCCGTGCTGCGCGGGGTGTCGTTCGCCGCCGTCGATCTGACGGGCGTGGACCTTTCAGACGCCGTGATCGAGCGGGCGAGTTTCCCTGGCGCCACGGGCCATGGGTTCACGTTCAATCAATTCGCGACGACGGGGAGTTACCGTGCCCAACAGCTTGCGGGCGTCGACCTGTCTTCGAATGACTTGCGGAGTTGGAGCTTCGCGTATCAAAACCTGAACGGGGCTTCGTTTCGCGGCAGCGATTTATCGGGCGCATCCTTTTTGGCGTCAAAAGTTGCGAACGTCGACTTTGCCGAAGCGAACATTGCAGGGGCCGACTTTACGAACGCGGTCGATCTAACGCTCGGGCAACTCGTCCCAACAAAAAGCTACCAGGACAAGTCGTTCGCGGACATGCGATTCGGAGCTCTCGATGCACACGCCGGCAATCTAGCGGGTTTCGACCTTCATTCCATAACGTTATGGGGCGCGAATCTGGCGAAAGCTGATCTGCGGGACGCCGACCTCACCGGCGCGCATGCCTATTGGGTCAATTTCTCAAGTGCGGATCTTTCGGGAGCAAAACTGGGCGGCGCGGACCTGAGCTTGGCTAATCTGGAGGGCGCGCTGTTCGACACCGCCGAAATCGCTGGCGCCAATTTCAGCGGCAGCAATCTCACCGCCGAGCAATTCTACTCGACGGCAAGCTATCGCCGCGGCGAGTTGCAGGGCATTCGCAACTCCAGCGTGGACATGACTGGCTGGAACTTTCGCGGCCAGGATCTGACCGGAAGCTGGTTGAGCAATTCGCGTCTGGCGGAAGCGACGTTTACCGGCGCTCAGCTAAATGGCGTCGAGTTCTCCTATAGCAACCTGCGTCGCACGAAGCTTATCGAGGTCAGTGCGCGCGGCGCTGCTTTCAGCAACGCCAATCTCTCGCAGGCGGACCTCTTCGGAGGGGATTTCGCGGACGCCAAGTTCCAGTCGGCGACCTTTGCGGGGGCTCGCCTCGCCGGGCTTCACGCGCCGGGCGCAAGCTTCGTGGGCGTGGACCTTTCGGGCATGGATCTTTCGGGCGCCGTCTTGGCAGGCGCGACCTTCGAAACGGCCAAGGCTACCGGCGCGAGTTTGCGCGGGGCCGACCTCAGTTACGCCAGTTTTGTCCGGACGGACCTGGCAGGCGCGGATTTCTCGAACGCCCGCCTCGACCACGCAAACATGTGGGGCGTTACCGACCGTGGCTTCGATCGCCACCAACTGTACGCGACCGCCAGCTACCGGAACAAGGACCTGCGCGGCATCAATCTAGGGCAAAGCGATCTTCGCGGCTGGGACCTCCACGGCCAAGACCTCAGCGGGGCCGTGCTCACTTGGGCACAGGTCGGTGGGGCGGCATTGCAAGGAGTTGTTCTCGATGGGGCGTCCGTCGACGGCGTTGATCTCTCGGGGGTCACAATCGCCGATCTCAGCGCGGCGGGCGCCAAATTCGATTCGTCGCACTTCGAAGGAACGTCGCTGCCTCGGGCGCAACTCGCTGGGGCCACCTTCTACTATGCCCAGATGCAAGGCGCGGACTTGTCGGGAGCGAACCTGCAAGGCGCGGTGCTGAACTACGCCAACTTGGAGAACACACGTTTGCTTGGCGCCAATTTGAGCCGCGCTCAGTTGAACGCCAACTCGCTGGCAGGCGCCGACTTCACCGGAGCGGTTGTGGCGGGCGCCCGCGTCAACGTTGCAGACGCCGTCGGCATGACGCGCGAGCAGCTCTACGCCACTGACAGCTACCAAAGCAAGCGACTGCAAGGCATCTTCTTCGAGAACGGCGTCATGCAGAATTGGAGCCTCACCGGCCAAAACTTAGAGGGGGCAACGCTCTCCGCTTGGCTGCAACAGGTCGACCTGTCCGGCGCCAACTTGCGCTCCGCGCGGATCAACACTCGTCTTGCAGATGTGTCGTTTGTCGACGCCGACCTGAGCGGCGCCGATTTCCAATGGTCAAACTTCTCGAACGTTGATTTCCGAGGCGCTGTCGTTTCGGGATCACATTTCTATAACGCCACTTACAATGGATTCTCGCACGAACAGCTCTATGCTACGAAGAGCTATCAAGATCACAACCTTCAGGGCATCGACCTGAGCGCCAATACGCTCGTCGGCTGGAACTTCAGCCAGCAGGACCTTCGCGGAGCAATGCTTTATCAGTCCGATCTGTCGAAAGCTGACTTCACCGGCGCTTCGATCGAGGGCGCCTCATTCAGCGGGGCGAATCCCGCCGCCGCGCAGCTCTACAGCACTGCCAGCTATCAGCGCAAAGATTTGCGAGGCGTGTCCCTGTCGTTCAACAACCTGAGTGGCTGGAATCTTCGAGACCAAGACCTGAGCGGAGGTTCCTTTGCCAACGCGAACCTCACAGGAACTGACTTCGCCGGCGCACGCGTCGCCGGGACAAACTTTGCACAGACTGCGCGGCGCGGCTTTACGGCGGACCAGCTCTACTCGACTGCGAGCTATCGAGAAGCAAATCTCCGAGGGGGCAAGTTCGACCAAAACCGGCTGTCGAACTGGAACTTTGGCGAACAGGACCTGCGCTTTGCCTCATTCGTGGGCTGCGACCTGACGCAGGCCAACTTCCAAACTGCGGATCTGCGAGGCGCCGATTTCTCGTACGCCAACCTGACAGGCGCAAACCTCGCCTTCTCGGACCATCGTGGCGCGACGAATCTCTTCGTCCAGGATCTCGATCCTGCCCTCTGGCGTAACTCCATCTCCCCCACCGGCGTGATCGACGGCCTGCACCTGCTGCCGGACGACCATCTTGTCGTCCGCGACGATCCGCTGGCAGTCTCCGTCGAGAAAGCGTTCGAGCTGTCCCCCGGCGGCACGCTCGAATTGGTGCTCGAAGACGCCGAATGGACTTCGACGATTACGCCGATCCCCGGCCTGGCCCCTGCGCTTGCCGGCACATTGGCTCTTAGCCTGGCCGAGGGCGTCGATCCGCACGCGCTGCTCGATACGCCCTTCAACCTGTTCGACTGGAACACAGCCCCGCAGAGCCAGTTCTCCTCCGTCCACACGCCGGCCGGCACCCTCTGGGATCTTTCGAGGCTCTACAGCACGGGCGAAGTCGGGCTCACCGCGGTTCATGCCCTGGGCGACGTCGACGGCGACGGCCGCGTCGATCTCACCGATTTCGGCGCGGTCAAAACGCACTTCGGCGGCTCGGCCACGCTGCTCGAAGGGGACCTGACGGGGGATGGCCGGGTCGATCTCGGTGACTTCGGGTTGCTCAAGCAGAACTTCGGCGCCCAAGCAGCCGCCGTGCCAGAGCCGGCCTCCGTCGCGCTGCTGGCCGCAGGCGTCGCCTGCCTGGCGCTGTTTGGGTTGCGAGGGCTTCGCAGGCTGCGGCCCCGCTGAAACATTCGTCCGCACACCGCCGCTCGCGGGCGGTGCTTGACACCAGCGGCGCATCACCCCCAGAATTGTGAGCGAACGATGAGCGACTCTTCCTTCGTGCAGCTTTCCGCATGGTTGCGACCGCCGACGCCAAGCGACATGCGGCCCAAGTGGTGCGCGGGCTCAAAAAGCTCTACCCCGAGGCCGAGTGCGCGCTTCACTTTCGCAGCCCGCTCGAGTTGCTGATCGCCACGATTCTTTCGGCCCAGTGCACCGACCAGCGGGTGAACCTGGTGACGCCGGCCCTGTTCGCCGCGTATCCCACTGCCGCCGACTACGCGGCCGCCCCGCGGGCAGACCTCGAGCGGGCGATCCAGAGCACCGGCTTCTTTCGCAACAAGGCCAAGAGCATTCAAACCTGCTGCCAGCAGCTCGTCGAGCGGCACGGCGGCCAGGTTCCCCAGACGCTCGAGGAACTCGTGGTGCTCCCTGGGGTGGGGCGGAAGACGGCCAACGTGGTGCTCGGCACGGCCTTCGGCCTGGCCTCGGGCGTGGTCGTCGACACCCACGTGGGGCGGTTGAGCAAGCGCCTGGGGCTGACGCGGCACACCGACCCGGTGAAGATCGAGCGCGACCTGATGGCGCTCGTGCCGAAAAAGGAGTGGATCGGGCTCAGCCATCGGCTGATCCAGCACGGCCGCAAGGTGTGCCTGGCGCGGCGGCCGCGGTGCGAGCAGTGCCAGCTCGAAAAGATCTGCCCGCGCGTGGGGGTGAAGGGATGATGGCAGTGCTTGGAACGAACCACAGGCTGGAAGCCTGTGCCACTAGGGAGCTGCAAAGGGTAGATGCTTGTGCCATCACTGAACTGCACAGGCTAGAAGCCTGTGCCACGGATGTTCTTCCTGCTCGTGGCACAGGCTTCCAGCCTGTGCAGGGGGCCTTGCTGCCCAAGGAGGCCCCATGATTCTCAGCGGCCACGAAATCCGCGCCCGGCTCGGCCAGGACATCGTCATCGACCCGTTCGCCGAGGGGAACCTGAACCCCAACAGCTACAACCTGTCGCTGCACGACGAGCTGATGGTGTACGAGGAGCTGGTGCTCGACGTGCGGCGTTCGAACCGCGTGCGGCGGACTACGATTCCCGAGGAGGGGCTCGTCCTCTCGCCGGGGCAGCTCTACCTGGGGCGGACGGTCGAGCGGACCGAAACGCACAACCTGGTGCCGATGATCGAGGGGCGCTCCTCGATCGGGCGGCTGGGGTTGTTCGTCCACGTGACGGCCGGCTTCGGCGACGTAGGCTTCTGCGGCTTCTGGACCCTCGAGATGTTCGCGGTGCAGCCGGTGCGCATCTACCCCGGCGTGGCGATCTGCCAGATCTTCTACCACCAGATCTGCGGCGACGTGACGGAATACGCCAGTAACAAGTACCAGCACAACCAAGACATCCAGCCCAGCCTGCTCTTCAAGGAACTGAGCCCCGATGCGGGCCCGGACCCGCAGCTCAAGCTGTTTGGGGCGGAGCGGGGAAGGTAGCGGCGTACTTCTGCACGCCTACACCAACAGCCCATAGTACGTCTCATAAATCCCCCGCGCCTCCCGCTCCGCGGTCGCCCAGTCCCACGGCGTGTCGAGGAAACGGTCGGGGCTCAGGCTTTGCACGTACTCCGAGGGGCGCTCCGCCAGCAGCGACTCGACCACGAGTTGGCCGATGCCGGGGGAGCCGGAGATGCCGTGGGCATTGCAGCCGCCGGCCATCACAAAGCCTGGCACGCGCCGCGTGGGACCCAGGATGAAGCGGCCGTCCGGCGTGAACGTCGGCCAGCCTTTGCCCACCCGCTCCGAGCCGATGTTCGCCGCCGCCGGCATGAGCCGCGCGAAGTCGGCGCGGAACTGGTGCAGCACCGGCCAAGCGGGCTCGATCGCCGGCGGCTTCCCCTTCAGTTCGTAGGTCCGTGGATCGACCGACCACGC
The DNA here is from genome assembly GCA_044221365.1 of Pirellulales bacterium. Lineage (GTDB taxonomy): Bacteria > Planctomycetota > Planctomycetia > Pirellulales > JBGAPH01 > JBGAPH01. The sequence goes on along the minus strand of JBGAPH010000070.1, from coordinate 20,216 downwards.
TTGCGGCTCCCAACCTCCGAGCAGGAGTTGGCCCCCTTCGGCTCGGCCATAGAGCGCGGTGTCGGGAATGCGGAAGCAGGGGAGCCCGGCGTGCAGGCCGGCGAGCGGCTCGGAGATGAAGTACTCGTGCCGGACAGGAAAGATCGGCAGCTCGAGATCCACGAGCCGCGCCACGTGAAAGGCGTGCGCCCCCGCGGCGTTGATCACGGTCTTGCAGCCCACGCGGCCGGCGGTCGTCTGCACGCCGGAGACTCGGCCGTTGGTGAGTTCGATCTGCTCGACGTCGACGCTCGTGGCAAAGCGCACGCCGGCCTTGCCTGCATGATGCTTGTAGGAGGCGGCGACCGAGCGGGGCCGCATGTAGCCGTCAGTGGCGCACCAGAGCGTGGCCTTGATCGGCGCCGTTTCGAGCCCCGGCCAGCGGGCGGCCGTGGCTGCGGCGTCGAGCCACTGGACCTCGAGCCCGGCGGCGTCGCAGGCGGCCTTGAACTGGCGGAACTCAGCCACCCGCTCGTCGCTGAGGGCGATGCGCAAGCTGCCGACGGCGTGCCAATCGGGACGCACGTCGGGGTCTTGCTGCAGCCGGGCGAACGTGCGGGCCGAGTGCATCGCCAGCTTCGTGCGCTCGGGCGTGGTGCGCACCTGGCCGCAAAGGCCGGCACCCTGCGAAGTGGTGACGTCGGCCAGATTGGGCTGCCGCTCGAGCACGAGGACATCGGTCTTGCCCGCCTCGGCCAGCGCAAAGGCAACGCCGCACCCGACGGCGCCCCCCCCAATCACCACGATCTCGGCATCGGCAAGGCTCATACGATGGACTTCCTCAATCTAAACGAGCGCGATTATTTCCAGATCCACGTCAACCAGCCCAATCGCACTGGCGCGGCCGGCGTCAGCCGGCTGACCCTAACCGTGCTTGTGGCCAAGCGCTCTTGGTCAGCCGGCTGACGCCGGCCGCTCGCCACGGAGGGTCTTCTTCAGCTTCTGCACGTACCACGTGAGAAAGCCGTCGACGTTGTATTCCTTGTACGGCGAGAGGGGCCCGGGGCGGTAGGCCCGCGAATCGATCCCCTTCTGCGCCGCCTCGCACAGTTCCCAATCCTGCTCTGACGTGAGCTGCCAGAAGGGAAGCAGATCGGCCTCCTGATAGTCGATCCCTTCGCGGGCCGCGGCGTCGACCAGCCAGGTGACCCGCACCTTCGTTTCCCGCAGACCCGACGGCAGGAGCTGCGTGCTCACACTGTGGTCGCAGCTCGAGTGGTTCCAAAAGTTGGGCAGCGTGCGAATGCGGAGCGTGCCGACGTCGGCGTCGGGATAGTCACCCATGAGGGGCGCGATCTGCTGTCCCGTCATCGTCTCGCTCACGTAGCCGTCGACCAGCGGCGTGCGGTTGCAGGAGAACCAGATGTCGCGCTCGACGTCGGGGAACAGCGTCATCCCCGTTTCGGTGTGTGTCACCGCCAAGCCGCAAGCGGCCCACTTGGCCTGGCTGCGGGCCGTGGCCTCGGCTAGCGCCGTTTGCACGCGGGCATCGGTGTCGTCGGCGTTATAGTGGTCGAAGTTCGCCTTGATGTACTGCGGGTGGTTCGTGTTGCAGTGGTAGCACTCGCGGTTATTTTCCCACACGAGCTTCCAGTTGGCCGGCACCACATAGTCGATCGCGCGGGCGACCTTGGCGCGATTCAGCCCCTGCGGCGCGAGCAGCGGCTCGAGCGCGGCGCGGGCGGCTGCGAAGTTCGGCGCCGGATCGGCCAGCGAGAGGAACACAAGCCCGCCGACTTCCTCGACCGCCGCCGGCGCCAGGCCGTGTTGCGAGCGGTCGAAGTCCTCCGCCATGCCGCGGGCATGCACCAAGGCGCCATCGCGGCCGTAGACCCACTGGTGATAGGGGCAGACCAGGCGGCCGACGTGCCCTGCCGTGGCCGAACAAATCTGCGAGCCGCGGTGCCGGCAGGTGTTGTGGAAGCCGCGGATGGCGCCGTCGTCGCCGCGGACCACGATCACCGAGTCGCCTGCCAGTTCGTAGGTGAAGTAGTCCCCCGGCTCAGGAATCTGGCAGGCATGCCCCGCGACGAGCCAGCCGGCACGCCAAATCGCGTCGAGTTCGGCCTGATAGAGGGCCTCGTCGTGGTAAAAACCCCGCGGCAGTCCGCGGCCGGGCTGGCGGGAGGCAAGCAGATCGAGCAGGCCGGACATGGCAGGGATCTCAGACGGCGATGCGAAAAGACGCCCCCATCTTAACCCGACGCGTGAGCGAGGGAACCCGCCTGCCTGGCAACCTGAATCGCGAGCTTTGGAGCAGGCATGATCGCGGGCAAGGCCCGCCTAAGGCTTCGAGTTGCCCGGCCGAGGGCGACGATCACTTCAACGGAACCGCTGGCATGCCCCAACTGATCTGGGCTTTTGGCAGCGCGGCCTGCAATTGGCGAGCGCCTTTCTCGGTGACACCGGAACGCTGCAAGTTGATGTGCAGGTTTTCGGAGTCCGGCAGTTGGGCAAGCGACTCGACGCTGGCGTCCGTGACGCCGGCGCACCCGGAAAGATAGAGCGAGGGGGGCCTGTTCAGCTTCGTCAGATGCCGAATTCCCTCGTCGGTCACCCGGGTATGGTCGAGAAGCAGATACCACATATCGGGGCACTCACTGAGGGCGGCCAGCGTCTTATCGCCCACGGCGCAATTCCCCACGGACAGCCACGTCAGATGTTTCAGCTTGCCGACGGACTCCGCCAGGCCGTCGTCGACGAGCGAATCGTCGAGCGAGAGAACCTTCAGCTTTTCCAACCGGGACAAGTGCACCACTCCGGCGCTCGTGATCGACGTCTGCTGTAGGTAGGCGCTCTCCAAGGAGGGAAAGGCGTCGGCGATTACTCGCGCGGCTTCATCGTCGTACCTCTTGCCCGACAAACTGAGCGCCTTGAGCTTTTTGACCTTCACCAAGTCGCTGAGCCCCGGAGACAGCGCCGACGCATCTAGGCTCGTCAGCCCCTCCAACCGCCCGAGAACGTCGAACGCTCCTCGCGTAAAGTTCCTTCCGAGGGAGACGCGCTGCAGGTTCGGCAGATGAGTCAGGTTCTCGAGGCAAGCATTGGAGAGCCTTTTCCCCTCCAGGGTCACGGCGGACAACCGCTGGCAAGCGGCGACGGCCTCGATTCCCGTGTCTGTCAGCTTGTCCGAGTACAGGCCTAGTTGCCCGCGCAGAGGCAGCGCCGGCAGGCTCTCGAGCAGCGTGTCGTCGACGTTGTCTCCGGATAGTTCCAATTGATCGATCCGCCCCGCCGACGCCAACCGCGCCATGCCGGCCGCTGTGACCGACGCATCGCGCAGATGGAGAGCGAGGGAAACTCCGCGAGCAATCGTTTCGACGTCCGCCAGGTCCGCATCGTCGAACCTATACGAGACGATTTGCACCCAATATCGCGGATCGCCGCGCGGGTGAAATTCGCGCACCATGACGCCCTGCTTGCGCAGCTTGGCGATCGCCGCGTCGACCTCGGCGCCCCGGTTGGCCGCATTGCTCGTGGCGGGCGATGGCTCGGCGGCGTTCTCTTCAGGCGTCACGCGCTCGAGAGAAACCATCGTCTGTCCCAGATTCGTGGAATACTCAACCTTCGTCGGGCGCGCGATCTTCACCTCTGGATCGGCGAAACAGACGTAGCACCCGTCCCCGGCAAAGAACTGGTACATGCCCAGCAGCTTCTGGCCGGCATGCGGACCATCAAGCAAGGTCAAGTCGATCTGCCGGGGAGTCTTCGACGGATCGAGCGCGAGGGACAGCCTCACATCCGGGCCGTTCATGCCCGTCCAGAGGATCTCGTTTCCTTTCACGGTCCAGCGCCATCTCGACCAACGGACGGGAGGATCGCTGATTCGCTCCGGCCACCAATCCGAATAATAGAGGTTGAACCGCCAGTCTCCCTGCAAGGCGGCGATTTCGTCGGCCACGGTCGGCGTTTCAGAGGACACGAGGGTGTGCGACGTGCGCCCGCCGCCCGCCTTCGAGCCGGTGGTCGGCTCGACCTTTGCCCCAGGTTCCCTGGCGACCGCCTTGTTCTCGTCCCCTTCCTTAGGCGCAACGTTGGCTGTTTCGTTCCGGACCGTGTCCTTCGCCGGTCCCCGAGCCGCCCCCCGAACCCCTGCTGGGATCACCACGACCGCCAACAGCGCGAGCGCCGCGGTAGCGCGGCGCGATGGCATGCGCGGCGAGCGACGTGTCAGCACCATCTCGATCCTGGCCTTCAAGTTCTGAGGTTTCAGAAAAGGACTCGCCAAGGCCGGAAGCCCCGGCCCCGACAACAACTCAGCCGCCGCGAGCAGGCTCCGCGCATAGTCGTGAGTCCGGTCGGGGTAGAGCCAGGCGACCCAGGCATCGCAGCATTGCTCTTCGACCGAGTGCAATTGCCGACGGACCAGCCAGACCAAGGGATTCCACCAATACAGCACCGTCGTCGCGAGCTCGAGCGCACGGATCCAGTGGTCGCGACGGCGCAAGTGAGCCAGCTCATGTGCCAGAACCATCGCAATTTGTCGCTCGTCGAGCGCGCCCAGCAGCCGCCGGGGCAGAATCACCGTGGCTCGTCCTCCCGTCCACCAGACGAAGGGTGCGACGGCGCTATCGACCAAGCGAACCTCGGGTGATCGCGAAAGCTCTAGCCGGCGCGCAATTCCGTCTACGACAACTCGAACGCGTTGCGAGGCGGGCAGCGTGCCGGCCAGCAGCACCCGGAATCGGACCGTCCGGATCATCACCAGCATCGCAATTAGTCCGGCGCCGCCGGCCCAAATCCACATCAGCGCGGGGGAGATCGAGTTCCAAACGGCGGCCGTGACAGGCAAGGAGGAGCCGGGCGGACGCGACCCGTCGCCTGCCACGGAGTTTTGGTTTGCCCCTGCGACGAATTCAGCGCCGTGAGGGGAATTCGCGGGCGACCCGCGCCGCAACGCGTCCGAGCTCTCGGATGGTGAAACGGCGGAAACTGGACCTCGCCCGGGTTCCCAGCCCCAAGCGCCCAAATCGAGGTTTGCGATCGGCGGTGTCACGAGCTTCACCAGCACGAGCGCCCACAGCAGATGCACCGCCGGCGGATTCTTCCAAGCCCGCGCGATGCCCCACACCAGCGGCGTGAGAATCGTCGCCATGGCGGCGTTGTGCAATCCGACGGAGAAGAGCAACTTCACGGCGCGCCTCGGCTATTTCGAGTGTTTCTTCAACAACCTGCGGATTTCGGCGAGTTCGCCGTCGCTGAACCGCTTCTGCTCGATGAGCTGCATGATGAGCGGCGCGATCGATTTGTCCCCCAGCCGCTCCGCCAGCGTCTCCAGCTCTTGCCCGGCGATATCGGCCCGCGAGACGTTGGCTGAGAATGAATGCACAAAGGAACTGCGGTCCCGACGGACGAGCCCCTTGCGCTCGAGTCGCTGCAAATAGGAATGCACCGAGGCGAATTCGGATTCGGCGCCGTCCGGATAGATCGCATTCGTGAGAGCCTTGGCAGACAGCGGCCCGCCCTGCCAGAGAATTCGCAGGACGGCGAGCTCGGCGTCCGTCACCGTTTGTGTTCGTCGCTTCACTGCAAACCCCTCGGCTCGTTCATAGGCACAACGCCTATGATAATAGGCGACGTGCCTATGAGGGTCAAGCGGGGATTTCGCGGCGGACACGCCGATCAGCCAAAACGCAGCGCGGCTTTTCGCCCAACCGCATCTCGTGGTAGCGCGGCGTGCCGGCCCCGGTCCGCGCGAGCGCGGGAACCCCTTAGCCCGCGCTCGGCCAGCCCTGATCCAGCCCCAGGCGGGCTGCCGTGCCCTGCGTCGTGGGCCTACAGCCCGTATTCCTTGATCTTCCGATAAAGGGTCCGCTCGCCGATGCCGAGGAGGGCGGCGGCCTCTTCGCGGTTGCCGCCGGTCGCCTTCAGGGTTTCTTGAATGAACAGTTGCTCGAGCTCCTCGAGCGGCTTGCCTACCAGGCTGCTCAGGCTGCCATTCAGATTCGTTGGGGTTTCGGCCGCCGGCAAGACGTTGGCCACGCTCGTGCTCCCGGCCCAGCCGGTGTCGAGATCGTCGGTGTCGAGGATGCCGTCGATGTCGACGACGACCATCCCTTCGATCACGTTGCGCAGCTCGCGGACGTTGCCGGGCCACTCGTAGGCCAGGAACTGCCGCCGCACGTTGGTCGACATCCCCTTGATCGATTTGTGGTGCCGCTTGGCGAACTGGCGGATGAAGTGCTCGATGAGGAGCGGCACGTCTTGCGTGCGGTCGGCCAGCCGCGGCAGCGTGACCGTCACGACCTTGAGCCGGTGATAAAGATCGCTGCGGAACGACCCCGCCGCAATCGCGCCTTCCAAGTTCCGGTTGGTGGCAGACAAGATCCGCACGTTTACCCGCACTGGCTCGTTCGAGCCCACGCGCGTGATCTCGCCGCTTTCGAGCACGCGCAGCAGCTTGATCTGCGTGGCGAGCGGCATGTCTCCTACTTCGTCGAGGAACAGCGTGCCGCCGTGGGCATACTCGAACTTGCCGACGCGGTCGCTCGAGGCGTCCGTGAAGGCCCCTTTGATGTGACCGAAGAGTTCGCTCTCGAGAATGTTTTCGCTCAGGGCGCCGCAATTGAGCGCTACGAACGGTTTATTCTTGCGCGGGCTGTTCTGATGGATCGCCTGGGCCACCAGTTCCTTGCCGGTGCCGGTGGCGCCCTGGATGAGCACGGTGGCGTCGGTCGGGGCAATCCGCTTGAGGCGCTCGATGACGTCGTTCATCTGCGGGCTGCTGCCGACCACGCCTTCGAAGCCGAATTTCTCGTCGAGCCGGCTGCGCAGCTCGCGGTTGGTGAATCGCAGCCGGGCGTTCTCGGCGGCCTTGCCCACCACGGTGCGCAGCTGGGCCAGGTCGAGGGGCTTGAGCAGATAGTTGAAGGCCCCCTGCTGCATCGCCTGCACGGCCGAAGGGACCGAGCCATGGCCAGTGACCAGAATCACCTCGGCGTCGGGCTGGGCCTGCTTGGCGTGGGCCAGAATGCCGAGGCCGTCGACGTCGTTCATCACCAGATCGGTGATCACGATCGCGAACGCCTCGTCGTCCAGGCGACGGACGCCGGCCTTGCCGGAGTTGGCCAGCGCGCATTCGTAGCCCACCCGCTCGAGGCTTTCGGCCACGACCTGGGCATGGGCCTCGTCGTTGTCGACGATCAGCACGCGGAGGGGCGCCTCGGCAGGTTCGGCAGGAGGGGTGGGGACCATAGGACACGATGATATCGCGAGTGCCGCCGCTGGGCCAGCGAACGGCTAGTAGGGTCCGCAGTGTGAGGCCAGAGCTGCGCCGTAACGTTGGCAAAGCCGGCGCCCCACATCACAATGGACTCGGATCGTTTTGTCCCTTCGGCAGGAATAACCGATGGCGTCGCGGATTTTCGTTGCTCTCGCGTACGCGTTTGGCACGGCGACTTCCACGCTGGCGGCGGAGCCGACGAAGCAAACCGCCATCACGATCAGCCGCGAGACGACCTACATCACCGAGCCGCTCGACGCCGAGGGCTATCCCGACTACCTGGCCGCGCTCAACGCGATCGCGAGCGAAGGCGTGACGCCGGAGAACAACGCGGCGGTCGACCTGGCCAAGATTTTGGGACCGGGCGAGATTCCGGCTGATCAGCGGGAGCAGTTTTTCAAACTGCTGGGCATTGAGCCGCTGCCGGCGGAAGGGAAGTACTTTGTTCCGCTGCTCGAGTTCCTTCGCCGTCGTGGAGTAGAAAACGCGGAGGAGACCGAGAAGCGACTGCTGAAGCTTTACGATCGCCCCTGGCGGGAACAAGAGGAGCCATTACTGACGGAGTGGCTCCACGTGAACGGGCCCTTTCTCGACGCGATGGCAGCCGCGAGTAAGAAGCAGAAGTACTACAGTCCGCTTCTGCGATCGGCTGACTATCCTGCGACCTTGGCAGACATCACTTTGCCGAGAGGTCGAACAGTGACTGATGCTCTAACCTTGCGCGCGTCGCTAAGTTTAGGAGAGCGAGAGTGGCATCATGCGTTCCGTGATCTTGACGCCTGCCATCGTTGGGCCCTGCTTCAAGGACAGACGCCTTGCCTGGTCGGTGGCCTCCTAGAGATTGCGATCTCCAGTCGCGCCATGGCCGTCGAGCGTGTCCTATCCCTTTGCTCGTCTTTGCCGGCTACGCAATTGCGCGATCGGCGTCGGTTCCTAGCCACCCTGCCACGTCCGTCCATCGCGGCGCGGCGCCTCACGGCTGAGCGCTTCGATGTCCTTAACGTCGTGACCCATTGTCGGCGATTCGGTCTGATTGAGCTACTCAAGGTCTACTTGCCCGAAACCCGGCCCACTCGAACCGCCGGGAGGGAAATCGCCATGTTCGCGGCGTGGTGTGCAGTCGATTGGGACCAGTGCCTCCAATCCTGTAATCGTTTTCATGATTCGATGGTGCAAGCGCTGGCAATCGAAGAAGTCGCCGAGCGACTGAACCGCTTGGACGAGATCGAACGGGAGATGATGGAGCGAAGGGTCGAGAGTTCGGTGAATGGTTTCCTCGGCCTGGGAGTGGCCCGCAACACAATCACTGAACGCACTGCCCGCGCGATCGCATTCCTAGTGGGGCCAGCGTGTACGGCATTCGCCAAAGCCAACGAACGTGTTTCGGTCAAACACGACCTCACCCAAATCACCTTCGCCTTGTCCGCCTACCGCAGCGACCACGACGCTTACCCCGAATCGCTCGACGACCTCGCGCCTACCTACCTCGAACGAGTCCCCAAAGACCGCTACTTCGACGCCGACTTTCACTACAAGCCAGTCGACGACGGTTTCCTGCTCTATAGCGCCGGTCTGAACGGCGAAGACGAGGAAGGCCGCGGGCACGATGACTCCCCCGAGGGCGACGATCTGACGGTCCGTTCCCTGGAACCTGAGCGCCGGGCTCTCCAGCAGGCCCGGTAGGCCCAGCTCGGGTGCTAGCTCCGCTTCCCCTCCCGCCTTCCTCGCGTTCTAATACCGGGCGCTGGCGGCCCTTGCGCGCCGCCGCGTCTGCCGCTCAACCGCCCCGCGCCCATCGCTTTCAGGAGTTCACGCCCATGGCCCAAGTGCTCGAAGCTCCCGACGTTCCCAAGATCACGCAGACCAAGCTGCTCATCAACAACAAGTGGGTCGAGGCGTCCGACGGCGGCTCGTTCGAAACGTACAACCCGGCCACCGGCGAGGTGATTGCCGAGGTCGCCGCCGCCACGGCCAAGGACATCGACAAGGCAGTCAAGGCTGCCCGCAAGGCGCTCGAGAGCGGGCCGTGGAACAAGCTGGACGCCGCCGATCGCGGTCGGCTGCTCTACAAGCTGGCCGACTTGGTGGAAGAGAACCGCGACGACCTGGCGGCACTCGAGAGCTACAACTGCGGCAAGACGATCCGCGACTCGCACGCCGACGTGCAGGGCCTCTGCAACACCCTGCGGTACTACGCCGGCTGGGCCGACAAGATCGAAGGCGTTACTCCCCCGGTGCGCGGCAACTTCCTCTGCTACACGCTGCGGCAGCCGGTGGGCGTCGTCGGGCAGATCATTCCCTGGAACTTCCCGCTCGGCATGCTCGGCTGGAAGTGGGGCCCGGCCCTCGCCTGCGGCAACACGATCGTGATGAAGCCGGCCGAGCAGACCCCGCTCACCGCGCTGCGGATGGGCGAGCTGGCCATCGAGGCCGGCTTCCCGCCCGGCGTCATCAACCTGCTCAACGGCATGGGCGAAACGGCCGGCGCCGCGCTCGTGGTCCATCCCGACGTCGACAAGATCGCCTTCACCGGCCACGTCGACACGGCCAAGATCATTCAGAAGGCCGCCGCGGAAACGCTCAAGCGCACCACGTTCGAACTGGGGGGCAAGAGCCCGAACGTGATCTTCGCCGATTGCGACATCGACGAGGCCGTGGCAGGCGCGTTCCACGCCATCTACTTCCACGGCGGCCAATGCTGCACGGCCGGCAGTCGACTGTTCGTCGAGCAGAAGATCAAAGACGAGTTCGTGGCCAAGCTGGCCGAGAAGGCCAAGAAACGCAAGCTCGGCGACCCACTCGATCCCAAGACCGAGCAGGGCCCGCAGGTATCCCAAGAGCAGATGGACAAGATCCTGGGCTACGTGGAGCTCGGCGGCAAGCAAGGCGCCAAGCTGGTCGCCGGCGGCCAGCGGAAGGGGCGCAAGGGCTTCTTCGTCGAGCCGACGATCTTCGACAACGTGAAGGACGACATGGCGATCGCCCAGGACGAAATCTTCGGCCCCGTGGTGAGCGTGCTGCCGTTCAAGGATCTGGATGAAGTGGTCGAGCGGGCAAACCGCACCTACTACGGTCTGGCCGCCGCCATCTGGACCAAGAACCTCGACAAGGCCCACCTCTACGCCAAGCGGGTGAAGGCCGGCACCGTGTGGGTGAACTGCTACCACGTGGTCGACACGACGACCCCGTTCGGCGGCTTCAAGATGAGCGGCCAAGGCCGCGAAAACGGCGAAGCGGCCCTCGAGCACTACACCGAAACCAAAACGGTGACGATCAAGCTGCACGAGAACGGCAAGGGCTAGAGGCAGCTAGCAGCCGCGTCGCGCAATTCAGAACCCGCTCCCTGCGGGAGAGGGCAGGGTGAGGGTCCGCAGGTGCGGCGGCCACGCTGCACCTTTTCATTGCCGGCGACGCAGCCGCCAGCTAACCTGCCAGGTGCGGCCCGCGAGTTGCTCCTGGCCGTGGGCCCGGCAGGCGCCCCGTACCCTTCTCCCCAACGAGCCGAGGCAAATCATGCGGTCCTTGCTCTTTGCCGCGGTGGCGTGCTGCGCGGTCGCGCAGGCGGCCCGCGCCCAGGACATCTCTTTCGGCATCCCGGCCCTCACCACCCGCCGGGTGGCCAGCGGCCTCACGCGCCCCGTGTTTGCCACGGCGCCTGCCGCGGACGAGAATCGGCTGTTCGTGCTCGAGCAGCATTCGGGGCAGATCAAGATCCTCGACCTGGCCAGCGAAAAGACGCTGGCCAACCCCTTCCTCACCATTTCCGACCTGAGCAAGGGAGGCGAGCAAGGCCTGCTCGGCATGGCGTTTCATCCGCAGTACGCCGACAACGGCCTGTTCTACGTGAGCTACACCGACCGCACGGGAGCCTCGCGGCTGCGCGAATACCAAGTTTCGGCAAGCGACCCGAACCGGGCCAACGTCGACTCGGGCCGCGACCTGATGCGCGTGGCCCAGCCGTTCGAGAATCACAACGGCGGCTGGATTGGCTTCGGTCCGTACGACGGCTATCTCTATTATGCATTGGGGGACGGCGGCTCCGGCAACGATCCCGGCCGCCGTGCTCAGGACATCACCAACCAAAAGCTCGGCAAGCTGCTGCGGGTGGACACTTCGGGCGACGACTTCCCTGATGATACGGCGCGCAACTACAAGATCCCGGCCAGTAATCCCTTCGTGGGGGTCGACGGCGACGACGAGATTTGGGCCTACGGGCTGCGCAATCCGTGGCGCAACAGCTTCGACCGCCACACAGGCGACCTCTACATCGGCGACGTGGGACAAGACCAGCGCGAGGAGGTCGACTTCCAGCCCGCCGACAGCAAAGGGGGCGAGAACTATGGCTGGCGGATCATGGAAGGAACACGGCCCACGGGGCTCGACCCCGTGCCGACAACGCCGCTCGTGGCCCCGATCCATGAATACACGCACGGCCAGGGATCTTCGATCACCGGCGGCTACGCCTACCACGGCGCCAACATTGGCGGCGACCTGACCGGCACCTATTTCTTTGCCGACTTCGGCAGCAGCCGCATTTGGTCGTTCCGCTACGCGGACGGGCAGAAGACGGAATTCGTGGAGCGCACGACCGAACTCAAGCCGGGCGTGCCGGGGCAGTCGATCACGGGCATTTCCTCGTTCGGCGAGGACGGCCGCGGCAACCTCTATGTCGTCGATTACGGCGGCGAAGTGTTCAAGCTCGAGGCCGTGCCGGGTTTGGCCGACGCCGATCTCAACGGCGTGACCGACCTCACCGACTTCGGCATCCTCAAGGCCAACTTTGGCCGCGGGACGACCGTGATCCAGGGAGACTTCAACGGCGACGCCCACGTCGACCTGAGCGATTTTGGCCTCTTGAAATTGAATTTTGGCAAGGTTTCCGGGTCGGCCGCCGTTCGGGCGCCGGAGCCGGCGGGCTGGGCGCTGCTGGCGTTGGGAGGCCTGCTTGCCGCCCCCCGATTGCGAAAAGCTTGTGCCAGGCGGCGGCCTGCGAGAGAATAGGAGCAACTGTCTGCCGCAAGAGAAGTGGCGCGGCGGCTACCGCTACCCCCGAGGTTAGGGCGATGGATTCGCTCGTACCCTCGATTCCTGCCGAATACTCACCTATGCCCCCAGGGCATTTGCTCCCGACGCCGCGCTCCGGGCGGCCCATGCATCCTGCGGGCTTCACGCTCGTCGAGTTGCTGGTCGTGATCGGCATCATCGGCGTGCTCATGTCGTTGTTGCTGCCGTCCGTGCAGGCGGCGCGCGAAGCGGCGCGGGCCATTCAGTGCAAGAACAATCTCAAGCAGTTGGCGCTGGCCATCGCCACGTACGAGAACCTGAACCAGCGGTTGCCCGCCAGCGGCTTTCTCCGCGATTCCGATCCGAACTCGGCGGGGCCGCTTGGCCGGCAGTTGACCAGCCTCAACGAGAATGGCATCGGCAAGTTCAGTTGGCTGATTGCCCTCTTGCCCCAGCTCGAGCAACAAGCGTTGTATTCGCAGTTCGACTTCAAGGTGTCGCCGTTCAAGCAAACCGGGGATCCACAGGCCACCCATTTGGCGGCTCTGCGCTGTCCCAGCGACGGCTCTCAGCGCGAGTTCTTTCTGCACTCGCTGACGCGCAATCGGCCCTTCGCCAAAGGCAACTACGCGGCCTACGTCAGCCCCACGCATCTCGATTTGCAGCGCTCGTTTCCAGGGGCCCTGGTCGATGTGCCGCAGCCGCTTGCGCACGTGACCGATGGCGCGTCGCAAACGATTGCGCTGGCCGAAATCCGCGTTCGGTCGAATCCGCGGGATCAGCGGGGCGCGTGGGCATTGCCCTGGACCGGCACGTGCCTGCTGGCCTACGACGCGCATCACGACTATCTGGCCGACCCAGGCCAAGGCGCGGGCGTGTACGTGTTCAACGAAGCCAGCCGCTACCAAACCCAGCGTCCGAACGGCGACGGGCCCAACACCGACACTCTTTACGATTGCGACAATCCGGCCCAAGCCCAGTTCGACGGCGTCCCCTGCCTGAACAATCCCGGCTGGCTCTCGGCGTCGCCGCGCAGCCGTCATCCTGGCGGCGTGTTCGTCGCCTATCTCGACGGCCACGTGTCGCGGGTTACGAATGCGGTCGACGACCGCGTGATGGCCTACGCCATCTCGATCAACGACGGTCAGGCCATCTCGCCCCAGGATTTGGAGTGATGCCCATGCGTCAGGCGCTTGCGGCCGCGGCGATTTTGCTCGGCGTCGTGTTGCTGGGCGCCCACTACCTGGCGCGCGATCCTGGCGGCGCGCGCTTTTGGACGGACGAAGATCAACAAGCCTATCAGCAGGCGTCGCTCGAATTTCACAAGCTGGCGCACGCCCCCGTCCCGCGCTCCGGCAAAGCCCGCAAGGGGATCAGCGCCGACGACCTCGAGACCGCGCGGCAGCGTTTCGAGGTGGAGCGGCGCCGGCTCGACGCCGCGCGCTCGGCGCAAGGGCGCGAATCGGGCATGCTCTTCTGGGGCGGGCTGCTGGCGATCGTCGTAGGGGTAGGCGGCGCGTTGTGGCCCCAGCAGAGATAGGGGCTACCCTGCATCTGCCGACATGCGCCGCAGGCCGATGATCATGGCGACGCGCGTTGGCGCCGATCAAGCGACGTGAATCCGCCGAGATCGGCAACCCATTTTCGCGATGCCGCAGCTTCCAATGAACCATCGGATCGACGCTGAAGCTGACGCCCGCACGGAGGCGTCTGCACGCCGGCCGGTCCTTTCTTCGGCGATCACCTGCCCCAGCCTTTGCGAGCCACCAACCCAAACAGGAGAAGCCGCGCGGCCGCTTGCTGCGTTCTGGCGACCGCCAAAGTCGCCACTCGGAACAAGTGGGCGCTCGCGTGCGGCGGACTGCCGCTAGTTCACCCTCCCATCGCGCCATTCTTTCTGGGCCCCCTCGATCCGCAGCACGCCGGAGACGTCGCGGCCGTCGCGGAACACGACGTAGGAATCGGCGCCTGGCACGCTGTCCCAGCGGAGCGTGGCGTGGCCGCGGGCAGCGACCGTCGGAGACACCGGGCTGCGCGTCCCCTGCGCGCCCACGGCCACGAGCGCATAGAGATGGCGGCCGCTGCCGTCGTCGCCGACGATGCGGGGCGCGGGAGGGGCCGGCAGCGCAAAGGCCTGACTCTTGCCGCCCCAGAGCTGCAGAGTTTCGCGGGGATAGGGCAGCCCGCCGCCGCCGTAGCCGCCGCCGCCAAGCGACATCATGCCCTGCCCCAGGATTGCGTCGGTGAGGGGCTCGTCGTGCTGGGGGCGGAACGACTGGAATCGCAGCCGGCCGGGGTGGTTGCCGCCGTTCCATTCCGCGACAGGGACCTCACTGTCCTCGAGCCCTTCTCCTTGGATAATGGCCATCTGCCGCCAGTTGTCGCCCAGCCACACGTTCCACGAAATGTGCCCCGGCGCGCGGAACATGCTGCCGTCGCGATTCATGGCGTGCAGCCGATGGTCGAACGGATCGTCGAGTTCGGTCTCGATCAGCCGGCTCCGCACCCACAGGCCGGTCGAGCCGTCGACATTGGCGCGGGCGACCAGCCCGCGGGCGATCTGTTGTTTTTCGAACCCCTGTTCCCAAGGCTGCCCTGTATCCGAGACAATCAGCTCCTGCCGCACGATGAGCCGGTCGACGACCAGCTCGCGCACCGGCTCGGGGGTCGCCTGCGTGACGCCTAGAGTTGCGAGCACGGAGAGGGCAACGGTCACCAAACGATCTTTCATGGCCAACGGCTCCGCCTAGAAAACGCCTGAGGGAGGGAACGACGTGAGCACAGGATACCACGGCCACCGCACCGCCGGCGGGCTAGCGCATGTCGTCACGCCCGCGGGAAGCGAATTGCCGCCGCGCAACGACCTGCGCGACCATAGCCCGACCGGCTTCGAATGGGGCTACGCCGGCAGCGGACCGATGCAGCTTGGGCTCGCGCTCTTGGCTCATTCGCAAGCGAACGATGAGCTAGCGCTCGAGCACTACCGCGATTTCACCCGGATGGTGGTGGCTACGTTGCCGGAGCGAGAGTGGCGGCTGTCGGCGGACGAAATTGCCGACGCGTTGACGGCGATTCGAGCACTGAGGGGGAGCTGACTATGAAAGGCGACGGGGACACTCGAATCAAGCACGTGTCGGCCCGAGAGGTGCTAGACAGTCGGGGAAGGCCGACCGTAGAGGTCACCGTCGTGCTCGGGTCAGGCACTCATGGCACCGGCATAGCGCCGTCCGGCGCCAGCACGGGCCGCGGCGAAGCTTGCGAGTTGCGCGATGGCGACCCCGCGCGATATGACGGTCAGGGTGTGTTGCAGGCAGTGCGAAACGTTCGGGAGGTGATCGGGCCGATGTTGCGCGGCCACAACGCCCGCGATCAGGCAGACATCGATCGCGCAATGGTCGAGCTTGACGGCACAACGAATCTTTCCCGCCTTGGGGCGAACGCGATCGTCGCCGTTTCTCTAGCAACCGCGCAAGCCGCTGGGCAAGAGAACGAGCTCTACCCGCTCGTCTCTCACTTTTCTTGTCTATCGCATACCGGGATCGCCCCAGAGGACCGGGGCCCGATCTACTTCCGCATGCCCGTTCCCATGGTGAACCTCATCTCCGGCGGCCTCCACGCCGGAGGGAATCTCGACTTCCAAGACTTCTTGGGCATCCCGATCGGCGCGCCCAACTTCGCCACCGGGCTCGAGTGGATCGTGCGGGTTTATAATCGCCTGGGCGAACTGCTTTCGGCCGCCGGCTATGAGGGACGGCTCGTGGGGGACGAAGGAGGTTTCGGCCCGCGGCTGCCGAGCAACCGGGCGGCGCTCGAGTTCGTGGTGCAGGCGATCGAGGCCGCGCGGCTCCGACCCGGCGTCGACATAGCGATCGCCCTCGACGTGGCGGCGACCCACTTCTTCGACGGCGAGCGCTACCGGTTGGCGGCCACCGGCGGCGCGCGGCTGTCGGCCGCCGACCTGATCGGCGAGCTCGAAGCGCTCGTGGCCGCGTTCCCGATCGTCAGCATCGAAGACGGCCTGGCCGAAGACGATTGGGCCGGCTGGCAAGAGCTCACGCGGCGGTTGGGCAGCCGCGTGCGGCTGGTGGGAGACGACCTGTTCGTCACGCAGCTCGCGCGGCTGGAACGCGGCATTGCCGAGGGGGTGGCCAACGCCGTGTTGCTCAAGCCCAACCAGGTCGGCACGATCACCGGCACGATCGCGGCGGCCCAGGCGGCCCGCAAGGCGGGCTACCTGCGCGTGGTCTCGGCCCGCAGCGGCGAGACCGAGGACACGACGATCGCCGACCTGGCGGTGGGGCTGGGGGCCGAGCAGATCAAGATCGGCTCGATCGTCCGCGGCGAGCGGCTGGCCAAGTACAACCGGCTGCTGCGGATCGCCGAGGCGATCGAGGGGGCCTGACCCGGGCCAGCCCACATGGGTCCCTTCCTTGGGGCT
Organism: Pirellulales bacterium; assembly: GCA_044221365.1. Lineage (GTDB taxonomy): Bacteria > Planctomycetota > Planctomycetia > Pirellulales > JBGAPH01 > JBGAPH01. The sequence continues at coordinate 3,513 of JBGAPH010000070.1, read as the reverse complement.
GAAACCCCCGAGCAGCGCGCCGCGGCGGCACGATCAGGGGGCCTGGTTCGCACACCTGCCAACGCCATTGGGGCCGCGGGGGTCCTGAGGTCGATCTAACCTTTGCCGGCTGGCCGGCGAGGGCTAAGATGACTCGCAGGCCTTAGTCCATTTTGCCCAATCCGCAAACCTTGCGGACTACGCGCCTAGCCCCCCCACACGGCTGCTGTTCGCATGAAGTTTTTCGCTTTTCACTTGATGCCTTGGGATCGGCTGCCAGACGATTTCGAGCAGCGCTACCGCTCTGCCTGGACCTGGGTGCCGAACACGCTGTACGACCCCGAGCACGGCCACGAGCTTTACAACCGGTTCCTCGACGAACTGGTGCTGGCCGACGATCTCGGCTTCGACGGCGTGTGTGTGAACGAGCATCACCAGAACGCCTACGGCACGATGCCTAGCCCCAACCTGATGGGGGCGATTCTGGCGCGGCAGACCAAGCGAGTGAAGATCGCCGTGATCGGCAACGCGTTGCCGCTCTACAACCCGCCCACGCGTGTGGCGGAAGAGTTCGCCATGATCGACGTGATCAGCGGCGGCCGGCTGATCGCAGGCTTGGTCGTTGGCGGCGGCCCCGAATACTACAGCTTCAGCATGAACCCCACCCATGCCCGCAGCATGTATGCCGAGGCGCTCGACCTCGTGGTGCGGGCGTGGACCGAGCCGGGTCCCTTCGAACACTATGGCGAGCACTGGAAGCTCAAGTACGTGAACCCCTGGCCGCGCCCCTTGCAGCAGCCCCACCCACCGATCTGGGTGCCGGGGGCCGGGAGCGTGGAAACGATCGAGATGGTGGCCAAGCGACGCTATAGCTACATGGGCATTCCGTACTTCCACCTGAGCGTGTTCCAGAAGAACTTCGACAGCTTCCGGCAGGCCTGCGAGAAGGCCGGCTACACCGCCGATCCCGAGCAGATGGGCTGGCTGTTGCCGATCTACGTGGCCGAGAGCGACGAGCAGGCGTGGGCCGAATATGAAGAGCACCTGTGGTTCTTCGCCCGCAAACTGCTCAAGGGGCTAACGATTTTGCCCCCCGGCTACACGAGCGCCCGCAGCATGGCCCGCATCAACAAGGCCATGGCCCAGTTCATGGGGAGCGTGACCACGCGCGAAGAGATCGAGGCAGGTGGCTACGCTGTGGTCGGGAGCCCTGCCACGGTGCGGCAGAAGCTGAGCGAGTATTTGAACACTCTGGGAGTGGGCAATCTGCTGGGCCTGTTCCAGCTTGGCACGCTGCCTGCAGACCTGACCAAGAAAAACATGACCCTGTTCGCCCAAGAGGTTCTGCCTGCCTTGCGGCGAGAATTCGAGCCGGCCGGCAACGGCCAGTTGGCGGCGGCCGGCGGTTGAGCACGAGGCGCCTAGTCTGATTCCCCACCAGACGCTCTGAACTGGCACATGGAGCGTGCCCCCGCGGGCCCACGAGAATTCATGAAACCCACCACCTCGTTTCTCGACATCGCCGGCAAGAAGACTCAGCTCACGCGCGGCGGCGAAGGTCCGCCGCTGCTCTATCTGCATAGCGCGGGGGGCGAGACGGAGTGGATGCCGTTCCACGATGTGCTGGCCAAGCACTTCACCGTCTATCTGCCGGCACACCCCGGCTTCGCGCTGTCCGAGGGCCTGAGCGAAGTTCGCGACATCTATGACTACGCCTGGCACTATGTCGACCTCTTGGCCGCACTCGGCCTCGGTCCCGTGCCAGTCGTAGGCTTTTCGCTGGGAGGCTGGACCGCCCTCGAACTGGCCGTGCTGCGGCCCGAACTCGTGTCGCGCCTCGTGCTGGTGGCGCCCGCAGGATTGCGGATCGAGGAGGCGCCGATGGGCGAAATCTTCGACGATGATCTCGACGAAAAGCGAGCCATGGTGTTTTTCGATCCGCAGGGGCCGCTCGTGGACCTGGCTCTGCCCAAGTCCTATGCGGATGAGCGGATCTTGATGTGGCTGAAAGCCCGTGAAGCCACGGCCCGCGTAGGCTGGAACCCCTATCTGCACAACCCGCGGTTGCTCGGGCACCTGCGGCGCGTGACCTGCCCCACCCGGATTCTCTGGGGCCGGCACGACCGCCTGATTCCGCTGGCGCATGGAGAGCGGTACGCTGAACTGCTGCCCCACGCAGAGTTGCAAATCTTCGAGCGCTGCGGGCACATGCTTCCCTTCGAATACCCGGCCGAGTTCGCCGCGGCGGTCCATGATTTCGCCGGCCGCGCCACGGCGGCCGCCTGAGCCCGCAATGTCGCAAGTCGCCGCTCCGCCTGCCGTCGCTCCGCTCCCTGCCTTGCGATTGGGCCCGGTGCACGTAGGGTTCCCCGTCGTGCAGGCCGCGCTCAGCGGCTATAGCGACTGGCCGATGCGGCTGATCGGACGTCGCCTGGGCGCGTCTTACGCGCTGTGCGAAGTGATGCTCGACATCTTCGTAGCGCAGATCAACCAGCGCCATAAGAACCGCCGCTACCTGTGGGTGTCGGACGAGGAGCAGCCTGTCGGCGGTCAGCTCATGGGGGCCAACCCCGAGGACTTCGGTCCGGCGGCGCTGCGGCTGGTCGAGGCCGGCTTCCGCGTGGTCGACATCAACTTCGGCTGCCCCGTGAAGAAGGTATTGGGGCGCTGTCGAGGCGGCTACCTTCTGGGACAGGTGCAAACGGCGCTCGAGATCGTTTCTCGCGTGCGCGAGGCTGTGCCGGAGCACGTGCCAGTGACGGTGAAGATGCGCCGCGGGCTCGACGACTCAGAGCAGAGCCGCGACAACTTCTTCGCCATCTTCGACGGCGTGTTCGCCCGCGGCGCGGCCGCCGTCACGCTGCACGGCCGCACGGTGCAGCAGCGCTACGTGGGGCCGAGCCGCTGGTCGTTTCTAGCCGAAGTGAAGCGGCACGCGCCCGAGCGCACGGTGCTGGGGAGCGGCGACTTGTTCACCGCGCAATCGTGCCTCGACATGATGCGCGAGACGGGCGTGAACGGCGTCACCGTGGCCCGCGGGGCGATCGGCAACCCGTGGATCTTCGCCCAGGCACGCGCCTTGGCGGCCGGCGAGCCGCTGCCGCCGCCCCCGTCGCTGCACGAGCAGCGCGAAGTGATTCGCGAGCACTTTCGCCTGGCCGAAGAAGTGTATGGGCCGCAGCACTGCGGCCGGCAGATGCGCAAGTTCGGCATCAAGTACTCGCGGCTGCACCCCACGCCGCAGGCGGTGCGCGACGCCTTCGTCGCCGTGAAGGAACCGGCCGACTGGCTGGCCGTGCTCGACCGCCACTACGCCGAAGACCTGCCGGGCCGCTACCCGCCGGCAGGCCCGGACGAGGAAACCGAGGAATGCGGAGCGGACTAGCGGTCTTCCGTAGTAGGCACACTCCGAGGCCGTGAGTTTTTGCGCCTAGCAGTGTGATTTTGGATTGTGGCGGCGGGGGGAGCGCGTTTTTTTTGTTTTTTGAGCGGAGCTGCGGGATTCTCCTCGTTGTCTCATGGGCGAAGCGGTGC
>JBGAPH010000005.1:0-208090 GCA_044221365.1 Pirellulales bacterium | reverse complement strand
GTTCGTCTCCCTATAAGGGGACGAACCAGTCGACCCAGATGGCCTTGAGATCCGAATGGATCGGACCAGTCGAACCAGTCACGGATGCGAGGCCACGCGCAGCGTGGCCTGTGAAAGCCGGTAGCCGTCGCACGCGCGTTTGTTGTTCCCTTTGACGATTGACCACCGCTCGATTTGCTGGCGCTCGATGCCGAGTGCGATCGCCCCGACCAGGGCAGTTCGGCCCACTTCCAGCCTCGTTCTCAGCCCATGCTCGGTTTCACCATCGGACAACTCGCCGAGCGCCTCGACAACGCGTTTGAGCAGGGCCTCGCGCTTGGGCGCTGCCTGAACCTTTCGAGTTGCCTGACGTCGCTCCTTTAGCGCCTCCTGGCATTCGTCCGGCGATAGCAACCTGGGCCGCCACTCGCGCGTCCCGTGTCCCGTCCCCTCCTCAACGTCTAGGCCGTGCAAACTGCCATGGCCGGCTGAGCCGCCAATGCTCATCCAGAGCCGATGCATGCCGCTGGCCGGATCGAACCGCTCTCGCCGGTTCAGAAGCAACCACTGACGAGCGAACTCGCCGAAGCCGCTCCAGGCCATTTGGTGTAGCTCAAGCGGCTGATGGTCGGGCGCCCCCCCTTTCTTGGCATGGTGCAATAGAATCGGGGTGCAGCCGGTGTCCTGGCAGATGTTGGATAAGCCGGACAGCAATTGGCCCATGCGAAACAGGTTGCCGGCTGCGTCGCCCACTGGCATGCAAAGAAACGCGGGGTCGACCACCAAGACGTCGATGGCGTACCGTTTGATTGTTGCCGTCAGCTCGGCCAGATCGAAGTCGCTCGTGAGGTTGGGCAAATCGTCGGACCAGTACAGGCGGTCGAGCTTTCGCAGATCGCGCCCCGCGGTAGCGCAAACTCTCTGAGCAGTCTCTCGCAACGTGGCGAGGCCGCTCTCGCCACTCATCAGCAAGACGCCGACCTCGACCGGAGCCGGAAAGTGCCCGAGAAACTTCCCGCCGCCGGCGAGGGCGATCGCCAGGTCGATGACGATGCTCGTCTTGAGCGACTTCATGGGACCGCACAACATCATTGGTTGGCCGCGGACCAAAACATCTTCAACCAGGTAAGCCACCTCGAGGTCAGCCACCGCGAGCTCTTGGCTGGTAAGGATTCGAAAGCGATTGTCGGTTTCGACGTCGACCGTGTCGGGCAACCAGAGGCCCGCGGCATTCCTCGACCGGGCGTCCTTCGGTTGGGTGCTCTTGGTCATTCGGCCACCTGCTCTTTCCGTCGTAACACAAGGTTTTGGGCGACTCGCAGCTGCCAGCCGTCCGCTCGGATGATTAGGCACCCCTTGTCGACAAACTCGGCTCGAAGGAAGGTGATTTCGCGCCTCGTGGCGTGGCGAGCCCAACGAATCTCGGTCACGCGCCGGACCCAGGCCGCGGTGCCGGCCGGGACAACGAACACTTCGGCGACGGGCGGATGGATCGGTGCCCGGCAGAAGCCCTGCTCGCGCCGGGCAGTCTCACTGCCCGACCAGCTTGATTGGCGAATCGGCGCTGGCGGGGCGTCGAGCTTCTCATCAGCTTTGGCCGAAGAGTCAGTCGTTCGGCCGGCGCCGAGGGCGGCGCCGTCATCTTCCAACTGTGGTTCGGAACTGGCAGCCTCGGCCGAAGTGGCCTCGCCGCTCCTGTGGTTCCTAGGTTTGCTTGATCTGGTGGCCATTGAGGTCATGCTCCAATCACTGTGAGGAAAGACTCAGGTCTCATATTGCTGGTGCGCTTCCTTAGGGCTGAGCGCGGTATCACTCGCGTTAGTCTCCGGAGCTCTCGAGCAGATCCAGCAAGGCTTTTGCGGCCGGCCTCACTCGAGCCAGCCAGGCGTCCTGCTCGTCGGCAAGAACTTGCCGTTTGATGCGCATCTCGTTGCGGTGCCGGATTGCCATGGCGATGTTTTGCAGTAGCTCCGCAATCCAATCGCCATTGTCCCGGTGCTTCCAGTTGCGCTTGAGATCATCTCGAAGGTGGAACGCCTTCAAGTACCAAGTTCGACCTTGAGCCCAGGGAATGGACGGCTCGGATCGTTTCTTGGACTCGTTCGCTGGAAACGCAGCATGCGTGCTGTTCGTTTCTTCGATGGCGGCTTCCATCTCATCGACGTCGTTCGCCGCCTCGATGGCGGCCGTGAGTTCGGGGGTAATGCTTCCAGCAAGCACCTTGGCCCGGCCCTCGTTGCCGAGGACCTTGGCAGCCTTATCGACTGCCCGGGCAGATCGGGCATGCCGCTTCACGGTCGCGGGGCTGATCCCACATTGTTTCGCGACCTGTTCCGCCGCACTTGGTCCCGAAGGATCAATGTGATCCTTCGGGGAGGTTGTGCCCTGCTTAAGATTCGCCCTGCGATCCCGTTTGCGGACTTCGTAGAGCTTTCCCACGAAGTACTTCCAGTCGGATGCCATCAGGTTGCGGCGTTGCAAATTCGTCAGGAGCACAAACTCCTCGATCTCTTGCTCGTCCTGAAACGGGCGCCTGACCACCGGCACAACTTGTAGGGCGAGCTCGCGGGCGACCTGCAGGCGACGATGGCCGTCAACCAAGACGCCCTCGTCGGTGAGCACGAGTGGGTCAATGATGCCCTGTTCGGCGATCGAGGCCCGTAAGAGATCTAGCGACTCATCGGCCGGTGCCGGGAAGTAAGTTGCCCAGCGGTCCACAAGTTGGATTTGTTCGAGGTCCAGATCGACGAGGCCAGGGATTGGGGCCTCGGTGGGGTGGGGCTGTCCACTGTTGGGCTTCGAGGCATTGCTCGTAGTCATGGGTCTATGCTTTGCGGCGAGTGAGAGGTGAAGTGGTCTAGGAGGCTCTTGCAGAACGATCATGGATCGCGTGCCGGCTCGCGGTCCTCTCGAGCGGCATAATCTTCTGCGCGACCTTTGCGGGTTGCTCTGCGTGACTGGTTGACAAGGAGGAGAGTGGCCAACGCTTCGAACAGCGCGTCGGGGAGGGCATCGTCCTCGCCCAGCACATCGAAAAATCGTTCGGAGGGCAGCTCAGCCACGAGCACCTCCCGAACTCCGCGGCCAAACCCAGTCGGCGCGCGGGGGCGCCCCGGCGGCGAGCCAGTCGCGCAGCTCGTCGAGGAGCCATCGCTTGGACCGGCCAATGGAGATCGGCGAGGGGCCTAGTTGGCCCGAAGCGTGGCAGGCCCAGAGATGCCGCTCAGAGATGGCCAGCAAATCGGCCAGTTCAGCAGCAGTGACCGCCAGTCGCTCTCGTTCGGCGGGATTCAGCGTGGTGCTCATACCCACAATTCTCGTGGGCGAGCGCCAGGAGGTCTAAGTGAGCAACGAGGACCCAAAAGGGAGCTGGAGAGCGCAAACAGGAGCGGTCGGGACTAGCAGTCCGTTGGTGCGTCAGGATAAGTCTGGATGATCTTGCCAGCTGAAAGGAGCTTGCTCGGAGAATTGCTCGTGAGTCCGATAGCCGACCGAGCGGCGGCTGGAGCGATCCGGTTCGTCGAAGCCTCGGAAGGCGAATCCGTCGGGGCCGTAACGCCAGTGAACCCGTTTCGGCCCCGTTAAGTAGTGGAGCGGCCAACCTGCCAACGAAGGCGAAGCCAGCACCGATCGCGAAGCAACGAGCACGCGCAGCGATCGGGCTCGGGGTGGAGGACGGCGGCGGAGCAGACCATCCAGAACCCGAGACCCACGAGTGGCTGCGCCGGGCGCGGCCGGGTGGGTCAACAGGCGGCGGAAAGGACATAACCGCTGCCTGGCTCTGTGGGAGCCGAGGCTCAGTAGCGTCGAAGCCGGGCAACTCGGCGGAGCGAAGGGACCCTGCTGAGAATGCGTTGCGCCACCTCGATCCGCTTGACCCTCGCGTCCCACTACGGAAATCCCGCTGCCGCCCACGATTCCGATCAACCGCCGGAACAGCCGGAGGTAAGCCGGGCGTGACGCTGCTGCTTGCTGCCCCCAGCTCCGGAAGCTGGGCCAAGGCCAAACGAGAGCCGAGATTCCGGTTCTACGCCCTGTACGACCGAGTGTCTCGACACGACGTGCTGACGGCCGCCGGTGGCTGGTGGAAGAACCATGGCGCTGCCGGCGCGGATGGCCAAACGTGTCAGGACATCATCGATGGTCCTGGCGCCATAGCGGCCTTCCTCGACGAGCTGCGTGAGGAACTGCACCCACCGCTCGTGGCCTCAGCCAGTCAGCCGCGTCACGATTCCTCGCCGGACATGGCAGTGACCGTTGGGCATTCCCACCGTTCGCGATCGCATCGTCCAGACGGCTGTGCTCGGTGTTGGAGCCGATTCGAGGCTCGACTTCGTCGACAGCTCGTACGGATTCCGTCTGCCTCGCCGCACTGGTTATCGAAGCGATCCGCGAACACCTCCAGGCCGGTCGGCGGGAAGCCGAGGATGTGGACCTGCAGGGTACTTCGACAAGACGATTCCGCGATCAGTTGCTCGGCGCGTCCGGATGCGGGTCGTGGATCGCTCGTCCTGGCTCTATCCAGGCTTGGCTGAAGTCCTCGGTGATCGAGACCGACGACTGGGACGAAGGAAGACCACGCGACCCGGCAGGGCACGCCGCAAGGCGGGTGATCTCGCCGTTGCTGGCGAACATCTACCTGCACTGGTTCGAGAAGGCTTCGCGGCCCGGGCAAGGCCTGGCCGCTCTGGGCGGAGGTATTTGCCGATTCATATGACACTGTCATTCTCGCTCGGCGGATGTCGAGTCAGCTGACCGAGCGGGTGCAGTTTGTGCTGGGGCGATTCCGCCTGACCATCAATCGAGCGAAGACGCGCTGGCCGATCTGAAGCAACCGTCAGCAAGCGTACTTGGGATTCACTCTTCCGCTACGACCGCGACCTGTTTGGTCATGGCAGGGCGTGTACCTGAACGCAGCCGAGCGCTCGCTGGCCTGCCGCTTTCGCGACCGGCTGCGAGAACTGACGGCCAGCTGCCGCGGTTCCTGTGCCTGTCGATGACGTGGTGCGGGACGTCAGTCTTTATCTGGCGGGATGGGGCGCGACGGGGTAAGGCTATCCACGGCGGATCTTCAACGCAAGGGATCAGCTCGCAGTCGAGCGGCTCTCACGTCACCTGCAGCGTCGCAGTCAGCGACCCTTCCGACCTGCGGAAGGAAAGATGCTCGCCCACCTGCAGGCCCGTGGTCTGCAGCTTCTGGAACCAACCCTGGGGAATCGGAGGCGCCATCCCAGCGTAGCCGCCCTGCTGAATCGCTCACTGCTCGTGAATGCCTTGGAGGTCGAGAAAGCCCCTGGAAAGCCGGATGCGGGAATCCGCTCGTCCGGTTTGACGAGGGGCGGGGCTACGCCCCGCCTACCTACAACTAACCGGCCTTTTTACTGCTGGGTCAGCGGAGGGCGAGGGCGGCGGGGCGCGTGGCGGCGTGCGAGGCTTGGACGGCGATCCATTGCCGCCGCTGCCATATTCGCGAGGAGTTAGCGCGCGGCAGGCCGCGGGGCCCCTGTAGTGCCCGCGGTTTGTTGATGCTGAAATAGTGCGCAGGTGATGGCCGATTGCAGGCCGCGGCTGCGATCACGTAATAAGCTTACCGGTGTCGACCAGGCCAGCAGCCAGGTCCGCCGCATGCCGCCCGAGGCCGCAGACGTGCGAAAAGCTCCGCTCGCAGCGTTCGCTCCGGCAGCTGCTGGCACCGTTTTGCTCTTGCAGGCGCGCACGCGACGCCGGTTGTTGACCACCGCCGTGATGCTCGGCCGGCTTGGCGTTCGTCCACCGCGCCAGAACGCGCCGCGGCTCGAATGTAGGTCCGCAGTCAAGTCCGCCGCCAACTCCAGCGTGGCGGCGGCATGGTATCCTTGTCGGCCAGTCGGCTTCTTCGATCTGCTGCTCGCTGCCGGCCGCCTTCGTAGGATGCACCTGAGCCTGCATCACGCCGTCGACCAGCGTTTCGGCATCGTGGCAGCTGTGGCCGGCAAGATCTCCGCCGCGAGCAGCAGATCGCCTTCCAGATCGACCACGTGCTCGGCCTTGTACGCCAGGCGTGCGGCCGTCCTTCGCCTGCGCGATGCGGCTGTCAGGGTCCGGTGGGCGACTCCCATTCCTTCGCTGCTCACTTTCTGCGTCGCCGCTGGTCGTGCGCCGCACCTCTTCGTCGCCTGGCCGAGCGTCAGCGCCACGACGCCTTCTTCCTGCATCAGCCGCGTGACGTACTGCTTCCAGTCCTCGCCGGTGTCGTTGCCGGACGATGCCTTCATCGCTGCGTCTGCCTTCGAGCAGCGTGCCGTCGACGCCCACCGTCTGCCTTGACACAAAGGCCTTTTCTGCGGGCATAATCCGCGTTATTGAACTGAAGACTTCGGCGAACACCCCAGGAGGCAATCGCTTCCATGCGGCGGTCAGTCGAGTGATCCGGCGCCGACTCCTGCAACGGAATGCTCAAGAAGCTCCTGCAAGGCCAGGTTGTCGGGCGCACCGCCAGGCGATGCCGCGTTGACACGAACCCCCAGCGAGCTCCACCAGCAGCATGCGGAAGTACACGCCCGGCGGAAGTTGAGGCTCGGGCGGCCGCGACGCTCTCGCTGCTCGTAGTACGGGCGGCAGCGGCCTTCGATCCAGGCGTCGAAGCCCGCTTCACGCAACAGCGCGTTGAGCTTCACGTAGAACGGATGCCCCTGGCTCTTCGGCAGTTCGTCTGCCGTGACGAACAACGCCTCCTGCCGATCCTCCCGCACGCCCATCGTCATCCGCGATCCTCCCTGACCAACGCTCGCAAGCCCAACGCTCCGCTATCCTAACAACCGCAGCGGGGCTGGGAATACTTCAACGGACTGCTAGGCAGGGACCTTCATGGAATCGCCCGAAGAAGCGCGGGACCCGAGAGTAGCTTGGAGAACTTGGGCAGCAGCGCGGAGACTCGCGCGGGAAGGAGTGCGGAAATAGGCCTAACCCCTAGAACGGGATGTCGTCCTTGGCTTGGTCAGGAGGGGGTGAGTCGCTGGTAAGGTGAAAACGGATCCCCTCGCCGGTGCCATCGGCCGAAAAACGGATTCCTTGCGATCGATCATTCAAAGAGCTTACCGTATCCCTCAGCTTTTGCTTTCCCGCTTCGTCAGGCGAAAAAGGACTGTCGATTCGCTCCGGCCAGTTCTCTTCCTGAAAGATCGCCAAGACTTTGACCGCATTCTTCGCCCCCTTAGGGTTCCTAATGTAGCGGGCGATCTGTCCGTCAATTGTGAGCTCGCCCCGATCGGGGTTCCAATGAACCTGGCCCTGGCCAGTCGGTTCTTGGGCCGTAAGTTCTGTTAGCCGAATTAGATCATCGAGACTGAGCTCGACCTTGCTGGTGAGAATCGTTCGTGCAGCCTGCGGAGGGGACAGTTCCTGGTATTCCGTTTGGTCAGAAAGCCAATCGATTTCGACATGCCGGTACGTGTTCGAGATAACCCACCGGTTATTTGGATACTCGAAGACCTCGAATTCGGTCCACGACTCCTCGATGCCCTCATAGTCGTAGGCCAGGTCTTCGCGGAACTTCGGCAACCTGCGAAGGCACCCCTTGCCCGGGTTACGCTCCACGTACTCGAGGAAGAGCCCTACCTCCATCGCGCGGACCACTTCAGCTTCGTCTGCCGACAACGGAGGGCGCGAGTCCTGTTGCTTGGTTGAGGCATGAGAATTCTCGTGCATCATGGGATTTGCGTTCCAAGTGGAAGATCTTGCCCACCCGAGTTCCCCACTGCGGCTCCTGTGTCGCCGGCCAGCTTCGGCCTGTCGCGGGGAAGCCTAGGCTAATTGACCAACCGGGGGCCGACAATGCCCTAAGCTCAAACGGGACCAGGATGCAGCCGGGCTCTCGTCGACTTCCGTCGTCACCAACGCCTTCTAGTTGCTGAGCGCACAACTGGAAGCCAATAGGTTCAAACGCTTTGCGATGCACGCGCGCGCTGAAGCGAGCAGCGTAAACGCCTTTACCTATTCCGAGCGAAATGCAACTCATGCCGCCCTTAGATCGGCTGCAGTGAACGCAATCGTCGGTTCTGTAAAGACCGAGTCGCCCCGACATCACAAGGCCCGACGCACTAAGAGTTTGCGGCGGGCCTTTCTTCTGCGCCTTGGGCCGGTTTCTGGTCACTGTTATCCAAAGTGCTACCCACGGTTTTATAGGCGTCCCAGACGGCATCGGCCGTGGTTTCGGCGTTCCGGCCCACGTAGAACCGCATCGTGGTGTCGATCGATTCATGCCGCATGAGCTCCTGCAGGACTTTGGGCATGACGCGGACCGCCCGCCGCTCGCCGAAGCTTCGTCGGAGATCGTGGGCGCTCGCGAACTTCACCACGGTGACGGTCTTGGGCTCATCCTTCCGCCGACCTGGTCGCTCGTAGGCGTTCACCTTCACCTTGGCCGCGTTGCCGATGCGTGAGACCACGCGGGAGACCCAATCGGGGTCGAAGTGACGCTTTCTGTGATCGCAATCGCATCCTGAAGGGGCAGCCGCCCGTTGTCTCTCAAGTGCTGCTGCAAGGTCTTTCCATTCACGTATTCCATAACAAAGAACGGCTCAACATTAACATCTCGATCGGCCTCGAGCATGTTGTCATCGAGCACGCTAGGCACGCTGCCTCCAGCTTGTCGCACGCTTCGAAGCCCGAGGACTTCGCGCGCCATGCGGGTTCGAGCATGCCGATCTCGCCGCCGGTCCTCATGCAGTCGCTTCAAAACGGCCTTCTCACCTATTTCGATCGACTGGACCTCGAGGGTCGCCCCCTGACCACCGCGGCCCAGCGGCCGGATCACTTGCCATTTGCCGCTCCAAGTTCCTTGAATGTCGTCAGGCATAGGTCGTTGCCGCAGTATTAGTTCCCAAGTTACGAGAAAAGGACGAGGCCGGCCGTTTTACCACGACGACCGCCTCCAAAGAAACAATGCCGCCCCGGCCACCCCCCAGCACCCACCCCGCCGGCTCAGCACAGCCGCCGGCGCCTGCCAGGGCTCGTTCCGCAGGTTTCTCCCGAAATTGTCCTTCAGGATGCCGAAGTCGCCGATGCCCACGCGCGGCCGTCGCCGTCGAAGTCGCTGCGGGCCTCCGTCGTGCTAAGGGCCTGACGAGCTACTTCGTGCTTGGCCGCGGGGATCGACCTCCAACCGACTTACGAGAATGCGCCGCCATCGCGTTCCATCACGCTTTGAGTCGAAGTGTCTTGTGAGTTGCCCTACTCCAACCCCAGCGCTCCCCGAATCCTCGGGTCCGCCAGCGTGTTCGCGATGAATTGGGCCCCCGTGAAGTCGTGGGCGTGGCTGTGGCCGCCTGGCACGGCGACGGCGAAGGCGCCGGCGGCCACGGCTGCCCGGCAGCCGTTTTGGCTGTCTTCGAGGACCAGCATTTCCCCCGGCTCGATGCCGAAACGCTGGGCGGCGGTCAGGTAGATCTCGGGGTGGGGCTTGCCGTCGGTGACGTCGTCGCAGGTGAGGACGAACTCGAATCGCGGCCGCAGGTCGAAGCGGCCGAGCACGTTCGTCACGAAGCGCGGGCCGCTGCTGGTGGCGATCGCCTTGGGGATGCCGGCGGCTTCGAGTGCGGCCAGCAGGTCGGCCAGGCCAGGCATCAGGTCGAGCCGCTCATCGAGCACGGGGCCGAAGATTTGCTCCGACTCGGCGGCCAACTCGGCGACGGTGTCGGCGAGGCCGTGGCGGTCGATCATGATTTGCAGCGAGATCGCCGGCGGGCGCCCCATGATGGCCTCGAGCAGCGGCGCGTCGAACTGCTTGCCGCGCCGCCCCAGCAGCTCAGCCCCTACCCACTGGTAGAGCTCTTCGGTGTTGAACATCAGGCCGTCGAGATCGAAAACGACAGCCTTGAGCAGCGAGGGGCGAGGCATGAGAGAGAAGACAGGGGAAGACAGGGAACGAGTTCTGGTAGAAAAACACTAGCCCGCAGCGCAAGCAAGGGACGCGAGCGCCCCACGGGCGCGCTGGCCCAGAATGCTGCCCGGCCCGTGGCGGCGTCCGCAGGGTTTAGCGATGGGACGGGTGGTTTTCCCTTGCTTGCGCTGCGGGTTGGTATGAGACAAACTACTAGCCGCGCTGTCCGACCACCGCCACCAGCTCGGCCAGCATCATGGCGGTCGCTCCCCAGACGCATTGTCCTTGGCAATCGAAGCCGGGGGCGGAGAAGGTCGTGCCGAAGCGGCGTTGTTCGGCGCGGCAGTGCGAGCGCTCGTCGCACAGCCACTCAAGCGGCATCTCGAGAAGCTGATCGACCTCGGCCGGGCTGGGGTCGAACGCCGGCGGCTGCCAGCACACGCCCACCAGCGGCTCGACATAGAAGCCGCCTGAGTAGACCACGAGCGGCGTCAACCGGCCGAGCAACTGCACGTCGCCCGGCGGCACTCCCAGTTCTTCGTGCAGCTCGCGGAGCGCGGCGGCCTCGGCCGATTCGCCTGGCTCGATCCTTCCGCCGGGCAGGCTGATCTGCGAGGCATGGTTGGCCAGGTTCGCGGGGCGGAGCGTAAGCGGAATGTGCCAGCGGTCTTCGCGCGGGTAGAGGAGCGCGAGCACCGCCGCGGGACGCAGCCCCTTGGCCGGCGGGCCGCCATGGCGACCGTAGCTCAGCTCGGGCTCGAAGCGCCGCTGGGCAGCGGGTCCGGGGAGCGGCGCTTGCAGCCGCCGCCCAAGCTGCGTTGGCAACTCCACATCCAAATTCGAGACGGTCGCCACCGCGCTTAGCCTCCTTGCCGCGACGCCGGCGAGCGCACGGACAGAATCTTCATGGGCCTAATCACTGCTGATCCGGTAAACCGCATAGAAATTATTACGGTAAACGCGATACGGCTCAAGGTCGAGGGTATTTGGGCAAACCACATAGTCGGCGTCATATTTCTTCGCCAGCTTGAGCAGTTGCTTAAGCGGCTTCTCGCCGGGCGACTCGTACCAGCTCCGCCAGGCGCACGGATCTCCCTCGTAGAAGATGTTCTGCATCCGCAGCCGCCACTCGACGAGCCCCTGCGGATCTTGCGGAATGTCTTTCCAGTTGCCAACTTCGGGCCGCTCGGCGTACCAGCGGAAGGTCTGCGAGTTCCGCGGGGTGAAGAAGCGGGCGTCGGGCGGGGTGTTCTGCCGGATCCAGTCACAGGCGTCGCGCCATGCCCGCAGGCTGGCGGTCTTGTCGGGCTTGTCGGCCCGCGGCCGGGTGGAGGTCAGCCGGCCGGTCGACTGGTAGAGAAACGCCGCCGCCAGGCCCCAGGCCACCACGAGCCAGAAGCGTCGGCTCGGTGTGGCGGGGGATGCCGCGGATTCGCTTGAGGTCGCTCGCCGGCTGACGAGATACGCCGCTTCGATCGCCGCGCCGAGCGGCAGCGCGGCGTCGGTGAGCCGGAACCAGTAGAAACGCAGCAGCCGCGCGCCCCAATCGGGGTTGTTATAGGTCGCCAGGCTGAGCACGATCCCGCCGGCGGCGATCGCCAGGGCGCCCGCCACGAACCACCGCAGCCGCCGTAGCGACACGTCAGGCACGTTGATCCGGCAGAGCAGCAACCAAGCCGCGAGCAGCAGCCCGTGGTGGATCATGAACTCCGGCTTGAACGCCAAGAAGTCGAGATGGTGCGGCAGCCGCTCGAAGTAACACAGCTCGCTGAGTCGGAGGATGCGCGGCTCGATGCTGCGCGAGAGCTGCATGATCGGCCACAACCCAAAGAGCGAGAGCGCGCCGCCGCCCACCAGGCCGGGCAGCATCTTCACGAGCGGCGTGTCGCGCCGGCCGACCATGAACCAGGCGAGCCCAGCCGCCACGACGGCCCAGCCTCCCACGAGCACGTGAAACGCCGCAGCGCCGCCAAGCAACAGCCACACGCGGTTCCACCGTGCGGCGGTAAGCTCGGCCAGCGCGAAGAACACGAGCGCGTAGGCAATGCCTTTGGCCTCGAAGCCGCCGACAACCCACTCGCCGGCTAGTTGCAGGCGTTCATTGGCGGCCACGAACAAGAGGGCCGACAACACCGCGCTGCCTGCCTGCGGCACGAGCGACCAGCTCATCCGCCGCCAGCCGACCGCCATCAGCAACCAGGTGGCGCAGCGGCCGATCCAGGCGACCTGCACGAGCGGAAAGTAGAGCGTGAGCCAGCCGCAAGTCCAATAGAACACCTGGTGGGCATCGGGCGAGTCGAGAAAGTAATCGCCAACGATCCAACCGGGGTTCCAAAAGTGCTTGGCCTTGCCTAGGTAGTGCGGCTCATTGGGGTCGGGCGGCGGCCAGCCGGCGGCCCAGGCGAAGACGGCGAAGACGAGCAAGACTTCGAGCGCGCAAAGCCAGCGCGGAGCGGCGCAGGGGCGGTCCGTAGTTTGGCTCATCGCGGACCTCGCAGAATCGCGGCGCGAGAGGCTAGCCACACGAGCCCGCAGCGCAAGCAAGGGACGCGAGCGCCCGTTGGGCGCACCGGCTGATAATGCCTCTCGATCCATGAAGGGACCGGGCGAGGTTTGGTTCGTCGACGCGTAGCTCTCCCTTGCTTGCGCTGCGGGCCAGTATGCTGGGGCGGTTCCCCGCAGCAATTCGCCGTCAGCCAATTCGAAAGCGAGCCACGCATGCCAACCACTCCGCCGCTGGGCGCCCACATGTCGATCGCCGGCGGCTACTACCGCGCGGCCGAGATCGCCGCCGACTGCGGCTGCGATTGCGTGCAACTGTTTACCAAGAACAACAACCAATGGCGAGCCAAGGAGATCAGCTCGGCCGAGGCCGATCGCTTCCGGCAAACGCTGGAAGACCGGGGGATCGCGCACCCGCTTTCCCACGACTCCTATCTTATCAACTTGGCGGCTCCCGATGAGGAACTCTGGCAGCGCTCGGTCGACGCCTTTGCCGAGGAACTGCTGCGGGCCGAAAAGCTGGGCATTCCCTACGTGGTGACCCATCCGGGCGCCTTCACCACCAGCGGCGAGGAGGCCGGGCTGGCTCGCATCATCGCCGGGCTCGACGAAGTGCATCGGCGGCTGGGGCCGATTCAGGCGCGGTGCCTGCTCGAAACGACGGCGGGCCAAGGTTCGACGCTTGGTTGGCGATTCGAGCAACTCGCAGCGATTTTGAACGGCGTCGCGCAGCCGGAGCGCTTGGGAGTTTGCGTCGACACTTGTCATGTTTTCGCCGCGGGATATCCCTTGGCGAGCGAGGCCGACTACACGGCGACCTGGAACGACTTCGAGCAATTGATTGGCGTGTCGCGCATCAAGGCCTTTCATTTGAATGACAGTGCGAAAGGGCTGGGCTCGCGCGTCGATCGCCACGCCCACATTGGGCGCGGCTTCTTGGGCCTCACTCCGTTTTGGCGATTGCTTAATGACCCGCGTTTTGCGGCGATTCCGATGTATTTGGAAACTCCCAAAGGACAGGAGAACGGCGAGGAACTCGATGTGATCAACTTGCGCGTCTTGCGCGGGTTGGTGGGCGCCGAGTGGCCGGCGGAATTGCCGGCATCAACACCGGTTGCCGCGCCGCGGAAAGGCTCTCGTCGAAAGTGTTGATAATCTTTCGATTCCTGATACTTGACGTGCCAGCGCCCCTCGTTAGAATCACGAGCATTGGATAGGAATGGTCAACGGTCGCCATGGAGGGGCGACTGGCGCGCGGCTAAAGGCTTGGCCGGACAACGATTGATCATTCAGGCGCCTATCGGCCGCTAGGAGGTCGATATGGTTATGTCGCAGGAATCTACGCGACACGCGGGCCGGCTCTCCGGTCGTTGCCCAGGGTTCGCCCTAATCGAACTGCTGGTGGCAAGAGTTCGCTCACGGACTTGCCGAGCCGTCTGGGTGATCCCGAGCTTGTCAAGCTATGGCGGCTCTCAATCAAGCCGCACGGCTCGCGCTTCCGAGTCCTTGTGCTGTTCTCTGTGCCCGCTTGACGCTGACGAGGTGCATCGCCTCCTCGTCCAAGAGGGCGAGGAGCGGGGTGGGGCCGACTTTCTTGCCGGTGACCCTTCTGATGTTTTTTCATGCTTAGGTACGAAATGCCGTCGCGTGGAGGACTCGTTATGAGGACAACGACCCGACTTCCGTTGCCGATTGACCAACGTCGGCGATCTCTTGGCCCCTGCTTTCTCCTGGCGTTCGTGGTGGTGTTCTCCGGCTGTGAGCTAGCGCCAGAACCGCAAGCCCGCCGTATCGCTGATCCAGGCCCGCCCGATGGTCCACTCTCTGCTGACTCCGTCTTTTGGGACTTAGGCGAGGTCCAGCAAGGCAAGAGTTATGAACACACATTTCAGCTAACGAACAACGGGGCTGTGCAACTAGACATTCAGAACGTTGGGACTGACTGCGGATGCACCACGACGACCCCGATCAACGGCCCCGTTGCGGCAGGCAAGAGCGTGGCGCTTCCGGTCGCGCTCAACGTGACGGGCGTTCCGGGGCCCATGCAACAGCGAATCGATGTTCTCTATTCCGCGGAAGGCAAGACGCACCAACTGGCGCTGCTCTGCACTGGTCAGATTCGCAGGAATGCGAACATCTTTTCGCCAACGCCGGACCTCGATTTCGGCAGCGTCGCCTGCGGCGAGTCCCGCACCCAGTCGATCAAGGTCGCCCGCCACGACGGTCATCCCCTTGAAGGCCTTCGCTTTGAGAGCGCGTCGCCGGCTCTCACGATGCTGCCGGCCAATCTATCGCAGGACGCTCGTGGATATGTGGATGTCGCGTTCTGCCTTGACGCGTCCGCGATGGAGCCCGGCCAGAAGACTCTGACCGCCACCTTATTGTCCGGCGAGTCATCGCTCAAGCTGGTTGTGCGCGCTCTAGTAGCGTCTAAGCCCACAGGGCTGGTAGACCGCATCTTCATCGACAGCCTGCCGCTAGGAACATCCCAGCTTGTTCCGTTGGAGGCCAAGACCGCGGACAAGACGCCCGGCTCTCCATCGCCCATCAAGGGCGTTCGCTGTCAGGGTGCGACACGCGTCGCGGTTGAACTCGCTGAAGGAGAGAAGCATCGACAACTCCTTCGTGTCACGAGCATCGACGACGCCGAAGGCACCGAGCTGGTGACCGCCACGGTGATCGCAGCGCGGGAGGACGGCGTCGAGGTTCAGATTCCCCTCGTCGTGTTGGTCACAGCCAATCCGAGTAAGGGACAGTGACCGTGTATTGTTGTAGCCCGCCGCCCCTTCGCGTGAGGAGACATGTCGCAATGCCAAGTGCAAGCTCTCGCCACTTAGCGATCGTCATCATGGCGATTGTTGTGCCCCTTGTTTGGGCAGATCGAACCCCAGGCGCCATCACGGTGCAGGAGTTCTACCGCCTGCCTGCGGACGCACGTAAGCAATACGTGATCCATTCGCTCGAGGAGCAGCAGGACCAACTAAGCAACGTGTTTGTGCGGACGTCGACGATGCGGACAAATGTCCGCTTCGAGGATGGACACGTCGGCGATCGCGTTGCGATGCACGGCAGGGATACCCACGAGTGGCGTAGGCTCGACGGTTCTTACCGCCTGTCATGCGTTGACTACCCTCACTCCGAGCAACAGCCGCTCTTCACTTCTCAGTCGAACTACGACGCCGATACGGGGGTTGCCCGGATGTTGGCTGAACATCGTCAAATCGGCAATCCTACGGCGCGGATCGCGAAGCGGCACGATCCGATCGTTAGCCAAAGCCGCATGGCGTTCTTTCTCGGCGGCCGGGTTGACGAGAATCGAGTGTCGTACCAACAGTACGTGATCGATCATCAGGCGGACGTTACGGTGCCCGACGCCAAAGACGGTGATCAGACGGCCATCGTAGTTCGAAGCGACGTCCGTCAGCCGGACGGCGCCACCGAAACGCGACTGATGCGGTTCGATCCCGCTCGTGGCATGCTCCTCGTTGGCATGGACCGGACCTGGGAGCGCCGGGAAAAGGATGGCCAGCGCTCGTTCGAGACATGGGACCTCGATGTCAAGGAGTCGCGGCAGTTTGGCGACGTGTGGCTTCCGGTCCATTTTCTGTTCTTCGCCCAGTCGCAGCATCTTCCAAAAGACGTTGCCACCCAATACGACGTTCGTCTGGAAGACGCGTCTGTGGGAAATGTTACTGCAGCAGACCTCGCGGTCGTCTTCCCGGTCGGCACGGAAGTCAACGACATGATCGAGGGCGTGCAGTACATCGCGGGGTATACGGATCCCGCGAGCGCGCGGCAGTCGCGGGGGTGGCTGTATGTCACCCTGGTGGGTTTCGCCCTGATCGTGGGCGGCTTCCTCCTCTATCGGTACGCGGGGCGTTCCTCATGACCGCGGCGCCCAATCGCTGGCTGGGCCCAATGGCTGGTCCGCGCTGGCCCATAGCAGTTGTTCTGGCGATGAGCGTCGTTCACGGATCGCTCCTCGCCTGGGAGTCGTGGCACGATGCCCCTATGTGGGATGAAGTCGCTCACTTGCCGGCCGGCCTCAGCCATTGGCAACTCGGACGCTTCGACTTGTACCGGGTTAACCCGCCACTGGTGCGAATGCTCGCGGCGGCGCCGGTGCTGATGGCGAGTCCATCCACCGACTGGAGCGCCGTTCAGATCTCGCCAGGCAACCGCTCGGAATTCGAGGTTGGCCGCCGATTCGTGGCAGCAAACGGACCGCGCGTCTTCCGCCTGTTTGCGGTGGCGAGGTTCGCGTGCATTCCCTTGTCATTGGGGGCGGGATTGCTGTGCTTTGTGTGGGCCACCGAGCTCTATGGAAGGCTCGGCGGACTCATCGCTGCGACACTGTGGTACTTCTGCCCGAATGCCCTAGGATACGGGCACTTGATCACACCCGATGTGGGCGGGGCGGCGTTTGGGCTCCTGGCTTGCTACTGCTTTGGGCGTTGGCTGAGCAAGCCCACGTTTCCTCGGTCCGCGGCCGCCGGAGCAGCATTGGCGCTGGCTCTGCTTGCCAAGTCGACCTGGATCATTGCGTTCGCGCTCTGGCCCTGCATCTGGCTGGGCCTGACCGTGGTCGGGCGCGAAGGACTGCGAGCGCGCCTCCGAGAGGCCGCTGGCCTCGGTGTGATGCTGATTGTCGCGCTCTTTGCACTGAACGCGGGCTACGCCTTTTCCGGCGCCTGCGAGCGGCTGGGGGATTATACGTTCGTCAGTTCCACGCTGGCAGGCACGAGTCCAGATGGGGCAGCGGGGTATCGTGGCAACCGATTCGCAACGTCTTCCTTGCGTTGGATTCCGGTTCCTGTGCCACGCGACTTCCTCCTGGGACTCGACACGCAGAAGCGCGACTTCGAAAACAAGATGTGGTCTTACCTTCGAGGTGAGTGGCGTCTTGGCGGCTGGTGGTACTACTATACCTATGCATTTGCGGTGAAGACGCCGATTGGCTCGCAGTTGTTGATCGGCGCCTCGCTCGCGATGATGCTCCTCGGAGTTCCGCGTGGCCCGATGCTCGGCGAAGCCGTTCTTCTGGTCACGGCCGCTGCTGTGACGTTCGTTGTCAGCGTCAACACCGGCTTCAATCATCACTTCCGGTACGTCGCCCCCGCTTTGCCACTGCTGTATGTCCTGGCGGGCAGAAATGCACATTGGCTGCGGGGCGTCACTCGCGTGCCGGCGTTCATGGTCGTCGGCGTGCTCTTGTCGGTCGTGGTGTCAAGCGCAAGGGCGTTTCCGCATCATGTGGCGTACTTCAACGAGTTCGTCGGCTGCCGCAACGGGCACTACCACCTGGCCCACAGCAACACCGATTGGGGGCAGGATCTGCTGCGTTTTCGAGATTGGCTCGACAAGAACCCCGACGCTAGGCCAATGCACTTCGCCTACGACAACATGGTCCTGGACCCCATGGTTGCCGGGATCGATTGTCCAGCTCCGCCGATTGGCCCTCAGGCAACTGCGGATTCGGAACCGGGCGAAGCGCCTTTGCATGTCGCCGACTTTGTCGATCGATCGTCCCTCGGGCCGCGCCCGGGCTGGTACGCCCTCAGCGTCAACCAGATCCACAATCGCACGCGCAAATACGAATACTTTCTCAAGTTCGAGCCTCATTGCGTCATTGGGTGGTCGATTCATGTCTATCACATTACGGAGGCCCAAGCCGGCCGGGAGCGCCGCTCCTACGGCCTGCCTCCATGGAGCAAGAGCGCTCACGGCGAGAATAGGGCAAGCTCCGCCGCGCTTGTTGCAGAGTGAGAACGCAACCGTGTCCAGGACAGACTTCTATTCCTAGGAAAGATGGAGTGTAGAAATGAACCAGACATTCATTCGTGGGCTCTCGTTCGTGATGTTGTGGACCGGAGTCTGCTGTGTAGTCGTGGCCGAGAAGACCGCTCAGAATTCCGCGTGCATTACGGTCCCTTCCAGCTACTCGAAATGCACGGACATCGGCACGTGGATTTGTAAGACCAACGGTGGCGCGTGCGGCGGGTCCTGCCAAACTTGTGGAGGCCCCGGCGGCCTCCCCGCCAAGGTGTGCTCAAAGACTGGTACGAGTACGTGCGTCTACAACGACCTGAACTGCGGTACTCGAAACAATGGCAATTGCCAGAACAATGGAGTCAGTTGTGCTTGCGATGGAAGCGCGCAAGACGGTGATTGCATTCTGAACAACTGCGGCTAGATGTTGGTTCAAGATCTTGCCAGCGAATTACTCAGAGCACACCTAGATCGGCGTCTAGAGTTGTAGCGCTATCGGCGGGACTCACCCGATTCGCGCCGAATGCGTGAGCTCCCAGCTCGCTTCCTGCAAAAATGTGCCTTGTGCCCGCCACGGGCATGTGCAAGTACAACTGCATGAACTGTGGCACGAAGCCCAATGGCACCTCAACCTGCCAGAATAATGGAAGCAACTGCTATTGCGATGGAGGACTGCGACTGTGCAGAGAAGAACGGCGGCTAGCCGGCATGCTGCCGTAGCTGTGGAGCGTGAGTCCGGCTTGTGGCCGGCCACGGGATGAGATGTGGGCTCGACCGTTAACCTAGAGGGAGTGTGGAAATGAATCAGTCGGTCATTCGCGGGCTTTCGTTCGTGATGTTGTGGATCGGAGTCTGCTGCGTGGTGACGGCGGAGAAAACCGGCCAGAATGTTACTTGCTTGGCGGTCCCCTCCAGCTACTCGAAGTGCACGGATATCGGCCTGTGGGTTTGTAAGGCAGGGGGCGCGACGTGCGGTGGCTCCTGTCGCACGTGTGGCGGACCAGGGGGCCTTCCTGCAAAGATGTGCCAAGCCCCCTCCACTAGCACTTGCAACTACAGCGTGCTTAATTGCGGCACGCAGACGAATGGCACCTGCCAGAACAACGGAACTAACTGCTACTGCGACGGAGACTCACAGGCCGGCGACTGCGCCGAGACGAACTGCGGCTAGCGATTGGCAAATCGCCGTCGCTGGCTTCGGTGTCCGCGTGTGTCCCGGAGAGGCGGGCGCTGTCTAATCGAAAACCCTCTGCCACGGCCATAGTGTTGAAGATTAGGCAGCGCCGCGTCTCCCGTTATGAGCATTGTCGAGCGCCCGATGAAGTCCTCGGCCGATATTGTAGGCAGCCTGTCGTACTCCGGGGGCGCCGGCATTGCCGTCCTTCTCGGAGTCGTGTTTGGCTTCTGCCTCGTGCCGCCAAGTTCTCGGCGACCGGCGGACCCCAGGCCAGCTCCGTTGAGTGGGATGCTGGCTTGGGATGGTGAATGGTATGAGGCGATTGTCGAGGACGGCTACGACTATTCGGCCAAGCAGCAGTCCAGCATCCCCTTTTTCCCGCTGTACCCGACCGCGGCAATGCTGGTGCGCGCCTGCACAGGCTTCTCAGCGGGGACGAGCCTGCTGTTGGTTTCCAATAGTGCATTCGCCCTCAGCTGTTTGGCGCTGTCCGGCTATCTCGTCGGCCGAGGACCATCAGGCGGGTATTC
Organism: Pirellulales bacterium; assembly: GCA_044221365.1. Classification (GTDB taxonomy): domain Bacteria; phylum Planctomycetota; class Planctomycetia; order Pirellulales; family JBGAPH01; genus JBGAPH01. Next base: position 188,274 of record JBGAPH010000005.1, on the reverse strand, counting down.
GGTGCTTGCACTCGGCCTGGTCCCAACAACGTTTTATTTCCGAATGGCGTACTCTGAGAGCTTGTTCCTGCTATTGGCCGTGGCTGCGTTTTGCGCGATGCAGCGCAACTGGCCCGCTTGGGTCGTGGCGGCTCTGTGTGGCGCCGCCACGGCGACGCGTGCTGTCGGCGTGGCGCTGCTCCCGCCGTTCTTCATGTATCTCTATGACACGAACGACACGTGGAGAGGCCGCATCAGTCGCGCGCTCGCGTACTTTCCGCTCGCGTGTTGGGGCCTGCTGGCGTTCATGGCGTATCAGTGGGTTCGCTTCGGAACGCCCTTGGCGTTCGCCCATGCTCAGGCGCCTTATGACATGCGGCCGTGGTCGTCCGGCACGGCAGCGCTCTTGAGCGTGGCGGCGCTCGAGCCGCTGTGGGGAGTGTACGATCCCTCGAGGCCTGGATTTTGGGCGCACTTTGCACCCAAGTGCTTCCCTTTGTTCAACCTGTTCTTCATGAACCCACTGTTCTTCGTGGGATCGATCCTGCTGGTGTTGTTGGGCGCGTGGAGGCGCTGGCTCACTGCGAAGGAACTGCTCTTCTCCGCCGGCGTGTTGCTCGTCCCTTACTTGGCGCACTCGTACCCGAAGTGCGGCGCCTCGCTTGGTCGGTACGCTGTGATCTGCTTTCCGATCTACATCGTTCTGGGGAAGCTGCTCTCGGCGATGGGGCCGAACGCGGCCGCGTTGGCACTCTCACTTTCGGCCTGCCTGCTCTGTATCTACTCCGCGCTGTTCTCGTCCTGGTACTGGTTCTACTAAATAGGCAACGCCGAACCTGTTGTCAACGCATTCTGCTTGAGCGAGCCCGAAATGACGAGCGTCTTGATGGTTGTCGTTCCCCTCGTGTGTTACACCGCGGAGGATGCGGTGCGCTTGGAAAAGGAGGCATTCGCATACCGGGACCACATTCAGTCCGGGCAGGTCGATCTTCACTCGGTAATGAGTAAGACCACCAGAGGCGAGGCCAATCCGCGCAAGCTGGATCGGCGGAAAGTGTGGTTCTTCGAAGGCGGGCGGCTGCGCGCGGACGAAGAGGAGTACTATCTGCCCAAGCCAACGCAACCCTGGGGTGACAAATACTGGGTTCGCCTCGGTCTGACCGATTCCGCGCATCTCTACTGCACCGACGACAAAAGCAGGCGCGTGATGCCCTTGGGAGCGGCGGTTCGCAACCCCAAGCTGGTGACGGGTCCTGAGGCGGAAATGGGCCTCACCGATTTCCGGTGGCTGGGGCTCGCACCTCGCAGTTCGTACAACCTGAGGCAGGTTCCCGTGTCACCGTTCCTCGACCGCCCCGACATCGAAGTGACGGACGTAAAGGAGGAAGTGCATGGGGGGGCCGCGTGTGTACGGGCCGCGTTCCGTCGACGGGACGGCCTTGAAGGCGTGATTCGGATCGCGCCCGAGCGCGGCCCGAGCGTGGTGGCCGTCTCGATCAGCGGCGATGGGATCGACCAAGAAGTGCGGTCGCGCATCGAGAAACATTCGGCCTCGGGCCTCTGGTTTCCTTCGCAGATCCATTACATTCGCCGCAGCAATGGCAACGTGGATACGGACGAAACGCTGACCGTGAAGGTTCGGTCGCTGAACAAGCCGCTCCCGCCTGAAACGTTCACATTCGCCGGGATGGGCCTGCCGAACGGGACGGAGGTCTCCTCGATCGGCCTGGGCGAGCCAACCAGTCTTTTTTGGACGGGCGCGGAGTTGCTGCCCGGCTATCCCGTCGAACCAGGCGGGTCGTCTCGCTGGTGGCTCTGGTTGGCCGGCGTTTCCGCGGTGCTGATCGGCGTCGTCCTCGTCGTCCGCTCCTTGGCGCGGCGCTAGGGTTGATTCGGTCGAGGCGGCTACAAGTTTTCTGACGGGATCGTAGCGCGAGGCGACGTGGAATGAATCTACTGGCGCCGGAAGTGATACCGAGCTCCGCGGACCGGCGCGGGGGGCGCGTATCCCTCGTTATCCCGCTGTTCAACGAAGAGGCTGTTGTAGCGTGCGTCGTCGAGCGGCTGACGGCGCTGGACCTTTCAGACGCCGAGCTCGTGTTCGTTGACGATGGCAGCGGCGACACCACCTGGTCCTGCATCCAGCGGTTGGCCGGAGAGCATGCAGGCCTGATCGGCATCCGCCTTTCGCGGAACTTCGGTCAGCAGGCGGCCCTGTTGTGTGGCTATCGCGCCGCGGCCGGAGACGCCATAATCTGTCTCGACGCCGACTTGCAAGATCCGCCCGAGGTGATTCCGCGGATGCTAGCCGCCTGGCAGGCGGGGGCCGACGTGGTGGTGGCGGTGCGCAGCGCGAGAAATGGCGACGGCGTCTTCAAGCGGGCCTCGGCCTGGCTCTACTACCGGCTGTTGGCTGGGCTCAGCGATCGTCCGTCCGCGGTCGACGCCGGCGACTTTCGTCTGCTCAGCCGTCGAGCCCTCGAGGCGCTGTTGGCCCTCGAGGGGAGCGAAGCGCTGTTGCGGGGCGCCGTCGGCTGGCTTGGCTTCCCGACGACGACGATCGAGTACGAACGGGCGCCGCGCGCCGCCGGCCGAACGAAGTATCGCCTACGCGACATGCTGCGGTTGGCCCGCGAGGGAGTCTTTGCCACCGAGCACGGGCCCGCGGTCCTCGGCCATGCGGTAGCAGCTATCGGCCTTACTGCGGCAGCGCTTTCGGCTTGGGCAGGCGCCGCCTGGCTCGCAGCCTTTAGCTTGGCGTTGCCGATGCTGTTCTACATGGCGATCGCGGCCGAATACTCGGCCTTGAGCGCCCGGCGGTCGCTCCGCCGCCCTGCCTATCTCGTGCAGGAGATCGTCGGGAAGCGTCATGAAGCCTGAGTTCGATGGCTTTGCGCAGGACTACCGCCGACTGCTAAAGCATCCGATCCGCGATTGGTTCGCTTCCTCGGGCGACTATTTCGCTCGCAGAAAGCTGGAAGTGATGCAGGCGTTCTTTGCCAAGCACGGACTTGCGACACAGAGCTTGCGCTGGCTCGACGTAGGCTGCGGGCAAGGCGACCTGCTGCGACTGGGACGCGGTGAGTTCAAGGAGGTTGCCGGCTGCGATCCGTCGCCGGAGATGCTCCGCTCTTGCGCCGATCTTCCGGTTCGCGTGCAAACGTCGGCCGACGAACTGCCCTACGCGCAGGCGTCGTTCGACCTGGCGACCTTGGTGTGCGTGCTGCATCATGTTGCCTCGCCCGACCAGCACCGGCTATTGAACCGCGTTGCCGGGACATTGCGGCCCGGCGGGTGGCTGTGCCTCGTCGAGCACAACCCTTTCAATCCGGTCACCCGATACATCGTCCGCCGTTCGCCGGTCGATCAGGGGGCGCGGTTGCTGCGCGCTGCAGCAGCCGCTCGGCTGCTGCAGGACAGGGGCTTCGAAGTCGTCGAGCGGCGCTACTTCCTGGTTGTACCAGAGCGGTTCGCCGGAGCCATTCGATCACTCGAGGAACGCCTGGGCAGCCTGCCGCTGGGCGGCCAGTACGCGGTGTTCGCTCGACTCGCGGCGCCCGCCCTCCGGACGTGCCCTTAGGCGCGGATCTGCTCCAGAATCGCGGGATCCTGGATCTCCCGGTCGCGGGCGAGCAACAGGATCTTGGAAACGACCTCGGCGGTCCGCGGATCATCGTCAGCAAAGGGGAGAAACAGCCGCCCGCGGTGCTGCGAATGAACGGGCACGATGCACAGCGAGCCGCCCGGCAGCTTGTGAACGACGCCGCTGCCCAGATGCACGCTGTAGTTCGCCAATTCACCGTCGACTATGGCGTGGGCTGCCTTGAGCCGCACGTTGTTCAATTGCAGCAGCGCGCAGGTCTCGCGGACCAGGCCGGCCCGCATTTCGACGGTCGACGCGCTCGCCTCCGGGTCGAGGCCCCCGGCGTGGGCCACGCTAACGACCAGATCGAGGTCGCGCATCACCTCGCTGAACAAGCGCGGCGCGAGGGACTCGAGCGGAACAGGCTTCCAATCATCGCGCCGAGTGAACCTTACGCCGGCGAGGGTCCAGCCTTCGACTTCGAGCGGCGTGGTGACTCCGCATTGGAAGTCGACTGCGGCGGTCAGCCCCGCGTGATGGAAGACTTTGAAAACGCCATCGCGAGTGTCCCAACCGCGGGCGCCGAACAGGGCCAGCGCCTGCTGCGGCTGAACTTGCTGTCCAGCGTAGCGGTGCGAGACCACGCGATCTTTTCTTTCCTGCTTTGTGAGCAGATACAGCTCGCGGAACACCTGCTTGAAGGGCTGCATGCGTTCCGCGCGAAAGCACTCGTGCTGCCACTGGCTCCAGTGTCCCGACTCGAGCAGGTCGGAGGGGTGAGCCAGCCGCAGTCGTTCGTTCGCCTTCACTGGTTCGAGCTCACCACTAAAATCGCGCAGGACCTTGCCGAGCTTGTCGGGATACCCGACGATCCCTTCGCCAACCACGACGAGCCGCCCGAGCAACGGGGCGAGCAATGCGTGTGTGCACCACTGACGCAGTTCGTCGTCGGTAAACTCGTCGCCCCGGCACATCGCCGCTTCGAGCGAACTGCGCATAGCCGTCGCCTGCCGCTTGAGATCCGTCATTCGCCCGGTGAGCGCGGCCACCTGCTTGTGCTTCTTGATCGGCGGCGGAATTGATTTAAGCGACTTGCCGGCCTTGCACACGCTGAGTTGCGGTTGGGCCAGATCGTCGAGTGCGAGCGAGACGGAGACGCCGTCGTGCGCAACCGTGACCGCGCCCGAGGCCAGATCCTTGACCGCATCGCCCCCCACGGCCCACTCCAGCCGCAGTGGATCGGGGTAGCCAGCCATTTGGGCCAAATTTTTCATGCCGATTTCCCAAGCCCGCAGCGCGGCCGGCTTGGTAAGCCCGCTGAGTTGATTCGCGTAGCGGCGATATTCGCGCAGCACCCGACAGCGCTGGGCAAGGTCGGCCGCCCGCTGTTTGCCTTTGGCCAGGGGCAGCAGGCCGAGCAGGCGCACATGGTCTTTGAGTTGTTTCTTCTCGATGCCGTCGACCAACGTTTTCCGCGACACGCGATCGAGCAGCACGTCGGCGATGAACTGAGCGTGTCGCGCCTGTGCCGAATTGGCGGCGAAGCGGGCGGCGGCCGCCAGTCTCTGCCAACGTTTCGCGCCCAGCAGCTTGTAAGTACGTTGGAACCAGGCGACGTCGATCGCGCCCTCGTTGCGCTCGGCGTCGCTGAGCGGCGTGCGTTCGACGATCAACCTTTCCCAAGCGGAAAGGCGTCGCGGGGCGCGATCGAGGTCGTCCTCGTCGGCCAAGTCCTCGGCTTCCGCCGGATCGCCGCCGGGTTTTACCGCCGCGTCTTCGTCTGCGTCCGTTTCCGCAAGCCGCTCTCCTAGCCCCGCGACGGAGCCCATATGCGCCAAGAACCAAGAGACCCCCTCGCTCAGCTCCTTCCACCCGAGATAGGCCTCGACGTGTTTCGTCCATTGCGGAGCGAGGAACACGAGCTGCAGCAGGCGCTCGGCAGGGAACAGTTGGGCTGCGACCGCCGCCGTCATCATCCGCTTGAAATCGGCCGGCGTTTCGCTAGGCGCGGGATAGCAGGCGCGGGCGAGCGCCGTCAGCGTGAAACGCCGTTCTTCCCTGGCTTCGGAACGCCAGGAGGAGCCGGTCTTGAAGTCACTTTTCCCGAGAGCCGACAGGATTCGGCGCAGCGTGCCGGTTCCTGTCAGTCGCGATACGGCGAGGGCAGGCACCGTGGCAGCCGTTGGCGCATCGCCCCGGCTTAGCTCGAGTTCGAGAATGCGGTCTACCGCGCGATCGATCAGGTCTTGGACCGCTGGATGCTTGTCGAGCCAGGCAGCTAGGTCCTTGTTTCGCGTTCGCGCCGTCGCGGCCGAGAGTAAGCCGAAGCCTTCATCGCTGCCGTAGCGTCCCACACCGCGCGGGCCGAGCAGGTGATCCGCGACGTCGGCCAGTGTCGCACCGCCGAGCGAATAGGCCTCGAGCAACAGCATTTCGTCAACACGCCGACGCTTCGCACCCGCGATCGGCTGGTCGCACCAGTGCTGCAAACGCCAAGAACGCAGTGTTTGCGTTGGCGTCAGCCGCTCGCCGGTCAACCACAGGTGCTGTGTCAGTGCTCTGCTCCAGGGCTCGAACGCCGGCGCGGTGCGCCAGTCGATTTCTTCGTAGCCGCCCCAAGAGCAGGAGCGTTCTGCTTCCTGGGGGGAGGCGAGCCGAGTCATCTCCTCCGTGGGAACGAGCGCAAGGGCCGACTCCCAAGCGTCGAGGAGAAGCTCGCGCCCGTCGACGGGCGCTAAGTATTGCAGCCACTCGAGGATCTCACCCACGATCGGATACCGCAGATCGACCCGCTGTTGGCCGCCGGAAACTAGGTCGGCGGCCTGGCGTCGCGCAGGCGAGGACTTCGCCCAGTCAGTCCACTCGTCGTCGGCCATCGCGCGCCAAAAGGAAGCTCGCAATAGTTCGAGGCCATCGGCATCGCGCAGCTTGTCACCGCGCTCTTGGTTCCAGTTCAACCACACGTCGGCAAGGGGCAAACGCGCCGTCTGGTCTTCGCGCCCGCGGCGTGGATTGGGGCGAGGAAAGCCCCATCGGATCGTGCCTAGCAGTTCCTGGCGGCTTTCGCCCAGGTAGCTCGTGAGTTCGACCGGCGTTTCGCGGTGCTTGTGAACTAAGTCCTCGAGCGCTTTCAAGCAGGCGATCGCGGCCGGCGTGACAATCGGAATCGACCGCTTGCGCGGCGGAACCACCGGAGTACGCTCAGCCACGTTGATCAGCCCCAACCCATCGTCGAGCGAAGCGACGACATGTTTCTCCCGCCCGATTTCCGTCAGATGTGCGATCTCTGCTTGAGTCAACTTTCCCCGTTGAGCGGCATAAGCCGCCGCGAGTCGACGGCATTCCGGCCCCACGCGCTGCGTGTCGGCAAGCAGACGCAGCAGTTCGAGCCCCGCAAGCCGTTGGCCGGCGTCTTTGGACCGCAGCAGTCGCTCGCCGCTGGCCAAGGCGTCCGCGTCGCTTTGTTTGAGGAGCAAAGCGAGCACGCCACAACGCACGTCGCTCGCCTTGCGTGTAAGATAGCCCTCAAGTTGGGGAATCTCCTCCGCCAAGACACCGCGCTCGCCCAGAGCCGCCATGCACGTACCGCGAACATCGGTCACGGCGTCGCCGGCCAAGGTCAAGACGACGGTGCGCGTGACTTGGTCCCACGACTCTCCGCTCACCAATTGAGCGACTGCGACACTGCGCGTTAGCGGCTCGAGCATCGGCAGGTAGGGAATCAGCTTTGTAGCGGACTGATGCCCCAACTGACGGACCAGACAACCGGCGACCTGCGACCGTTGCAGGGTCGTTCCCGTCCACGGCCAAACGAGAGGCTTCAGCGTCTGTGGCTTTTCAGACGCGCGCTCGACCAGGCGCTCGATCGCGGCAAAGCGGCGCTCGAGCTCCAGCGGCGGAAACTCCGCGGAGACACTGGCGGCCAGCGCAACTTGGGCGATGCGGAGATCGGCGTCGTCGAGGGCGGGGGTCAGGGCGACCGTCGCTTGTTCGAGACCGAGGTTCACCAGGTGCGTGGCGGCGACGTAACGCAACTCGACCGACTTCGCCCGCATCAGTCGTTCGGCCGACCGCGTCGAGGCGACCGCGTCGGTCGTGGCCTGGGACCACAGCGCCAAAAAGGCGGCCTCCGCGTCTTTGCCTGCTAGGGCCTTTTGTCTCGCCTCGTCGTTTTCCAAGAAGTCGATCACGTGCACGAGCATCCTCTTCACGACACCCGTACTGGGGGCGGCCCAGAGCTGGCCGAACCAGAGGTCGACGGCGCGGACCACAGAACTGAACCGTACGAGGTCGTGCTCGAGGATCAGCCGCAGCATGCGGCGAAACGCCTCGGGATGGGCCAGATGGACAGTTTCGAGAATCGCCTGCCGCGTTCCCTCCTGCCGCTGGGCTGCGAGCAGGGTTCGCTCCATGAGCTTCCAGCCTTCCGGCCGGTCGGCCAACAGGAGCGCTGTATAGATGTGCCGGCCCGGTGCGCCGATCTCGTGTTCGTTGGTCAGCGATTGACGAAGTATCTCAAAAACGTCGCCGGCCTCGGCGTCGTCGCGGTACAAGACCGCGGCGAGCAGCGAGCCGACGCAGTTCCCAAGAAAGCCGTACCGATTCTGATCGATGTGCGGCGCCCATGCGGCGAGCCACGAGGGCCTAAGGGCCTCGGCCCGATACCTTCCACAGACGGCGCCCATCCAACGCAGCCACAAGCAAAGATCGTGGGCCGCGAGATGTGCTTGGCCGGGAGCACGAAAGGCTCGAAAGCCCGCGTGATACGGAGTTGTCTTCAACAGTTGCCACGTCCACTCCATCGCCGGAACCAATTTCGGCGCGACCGCGGCAAACAACCTCGCTCGCCTGGAGGTTGACAACTCGTCCAGGGCCTGGCCTGCCTGGCTCGAGCTTCTGTGCCGCTCGCGCGGGTCATGTTCGCCCAACGAAAAGACGTCCTCGGCCAACTCGCGTAACGTGGCCGGCAACCCAGCCACCTCCTGCGCCAGCCGATTCTCGTCCTCCGGCAACCGCCATTCCGCCAGCCGGGCAGCAGCCTCTTCACGAGTCAGCACAACTAACCTCCTGCCAACATCGTTAGCCGCACAAAGGCGACCCGGCTCTCTTCGCTGAGGTGGACCTCGCGGTCGAGTTCGCGGTAGGTTTCGTTGTCGATGATCGCCAAGAACAGCCCGTCCTCGAATGCCTGGCAGGCGACGGCCACCGCTTCTTCTTCGTCGACCGTCTGCTCCGGCCCCTCGCGCCCCCCCATTTCTATCTTTCCCCGCTCGACCCCTTGCGTGAGTTGGCGTGCGGTAAGTGCGCGAAACGTCCGCCGCTCCTCCTGCCGCTCGCGAAAGGCCTGCACCTCGGTACGGACCACCTGGGCAATCAAGTCGCGCAAGGTTCGCCCGCCCTCGCCGCCCCAGTCGGGCGGCAGAGGAATCGACCAGTCTGCAAAGAGCGGTTTTTTGGCGCCGAGAGTTTTGCCGCTGATGACGATCGTGGACATGGTCGCTTGCGAGAGTTAGAGGCATTCCCGAGCAGCCTGCTCGATCCTACTGGCGCGGTCCGCGCGAACGCAACGATTGCGCCCGCAAGACTCTCGAACTGCTCTCAGCGCCCCATGGCGGACCGCGCAGTTTGGTGCATGGACAGCCCATCTTGGGGCGACCGATCTCCGGGCTGGAATGGCGATCAAAGCCGCATAGCGGCGCCTGCCCGAAAAAGTTGACCGGGCGCAAAACGGCCTGTACATTTTACTTATCCGCGGTCGACCGCCGGCGTTGCGTACTGCCGGGGCGCCTGCCGGGCTGCCTGCGCCCCCGGGTGGGGCCTCAGGATGCCGCGCATGGTCCTGACCTACTTCAAGCGTTTCCGCATGGAGATCGACCTCGTCGGCAGGTCGTTTCCGGTGCGGATTCCCTCAGGCTACGTGGCGATCCCCTGGGATCGCTCGCTGCTCGAAGCGCATGCCGAGGCCAAGTTCCTCAGCTTCCACTCGGAGATCGACGCCAACGTCTTTCCCTGCCTGGGCGAGCAGAGTGGCTGCCACCGGCTGATGACCGAAATCAGCCGCCGCGAAGGCTTTTTGCCGGAGGCCACCTGGCTCGTGGCCTGGGAGTATGGGCCGCGGCGCGAGTTCTGCGGCACGATCCAGGGCATTCGCGATCAGCAGCGGATGGGCGCCGTGCAAAACCTGGGAATCGTGGCTGAACACCGTGGCCATGGGCTGGGCACCTGCCTGATGCATTTGGCGCTGAACGGCTTTCAGCAGGCGGGCTTGCGGCGGGCGTTTCTCGAGGTCACCGCGCAGAACGAGGGGGCGATTCGCCTCTATCGGCGGTTGGGCTTCACCAAGGTCCGCACCGTTTACAAGTGCTCGGAAGCGGCCTTCACCTGAGCGGGTCTGCGCCCACGGGCGCCGGCACATAAGACACGGTTGCGGTCACTCGTTCGCCAAACGAGCCGACGGCCAGGATGGTGTCGCCTGCTCCGAGCACCAACCGGTGTTCCCAGACTTTGGTCTCGTGCTCCAGCAGCACGAGATCGTCGAGCAGCGTGGTGGCGTTGCTGGCGCCGTGTCCTGCTGGCACGGCATGCACGGTGATCGTCTCGCGGGTCGAGGTTGTGTTGCAGAGGTGGATGCTGACGATCGTCCATTGGGCCTGGGGCGGCACTGTCAGCAAAGGAGTAAGCTCGACGAGCACGATTGCCTGAGCGAGGGCCATGAGTTGCGCGCCTAACGTCTGCGAGTGGGAGGGTGCTTCGAGTGGATCGACCGTTTCTCTACCTGCCAGCGTAGCGGCCGAAATCTCTGGCAACCACCATGCGCGGGGGCGCGCTAAGCATTCGGGCGCGCGTGAGGCGATCGGTCCGATTGGGAAAAATGTGCGATGTTTGTCGAGTTTTCGGATTCTGCGGTCGATAAACACAGGGCGGGAGGATACCGCGCGACGGAGCTAGCGCCCCCGAGCGAGGTCGAGGCCCGGCAACGTAATTGGTTGCATTAAAAAGAGTTATCGCTGTGACTTGGCTTCGGCTGCGGCGGACGCCAGGTAAGCTCTTTGACAATCCGGGGTTACGCCATGAGAGCCTGCACCGGGGCCTACGGGGTCGCCGAGGGCAGGGATCGCTGGCAGCCTGCCAAGGCTGATTGCAGGCATGCCGATGAGCTTGACTCTAGTACTTACGGCACCTACACTTGGAGCGCGTTCGGGAAGGTGACGGCGGCGTTGCCGACAGTGCAACGAGCCGGCCGAGTTTCTAGGAGTACCGAGTCGTGACCAAGAAAGAGATTGTCAAGACGATCTCCGATGAGATCGGGCTCACGCAGCTCAAGACCAAAGAGATCGTTCAGAAGACCTTCGACGCCATCGTGGACACGCTCGTCGAGGAGCACCGCATCGAACTACGCAACTTCGGCGTATTCGAGGTGAAGCGTCGCGCGGCCCGCAAGGCGCGCAATCCGCGCACTGGCGACAAGGTGTTCGTGCCCGAGAAATTCGTGGTCACGTTCAAGCCGGGCAAGGAGATGGAAGAACGCGTTCGCGAGTTGGAGCGAAAAGCCAACGAGGCGGCGCTCGCCAATCAGGGGGGAACCTCGAGCGGCGGTGCGCCGGGGGGCGACGGGGGCGGTGAAACAATGAATGCCCGTCCGGCCTTTGCGGCTGAGGAGCAGCACGGCCCTTAGCGGGGCCGGGGCAGTTTGGAACGCAGTGGCGTAACCGCGGAAATGCAAGGATGCAGCGGAACTGCCGTTTCGGCCCTGACCGGCCGGCAGATGGACCCTCAGGGAGGAGATTCAGAACGATGCGCCGGCTGATTTTGGCTGCTTTGGCGGCTGCTTGCATTGGCGCCCACACGGGATGCATCATTCCCGCCTACTCGGGCGATCCGGTGCGGCGGACGCAACAACTCATCTACACGTCGGAAAACCTCCGAGCGCTGCTCGACGAATGGGAACGCATCTGGTTCCTCGATCAGCCTGACCACATGACGCCCTACCGCACGCACGGCGGCATCATCTAGTCGGTTCGTGGGTCGACGACCTCCCGCGCATCCGCGACGCCCGTCAGGGCTGACCGCAACGCCACGCGCCACGGGCAGTTGCGGCTAGGCTCCCGCGCATGACCTAGACTTGCTTCGGCAGAATCACTCGCCTTCCCCGCTGCCGGGAAGGCGTTCTGCTTTGGTGAAGTCCTTACGGCATGTCGAGGGCCATTCTATGCGCCGGCTAATCGCGAAGACCTTGCTCTCTGGACTCTTGCTCGCCGTAGCGCCCCAAACCTGCCTGGCCATCGACTGGATCTTCGACAACGGCCCCTACACGCGCAACCCCAAGACGGGCAAGCGTGTGGACCAATACCGCAAGCCGGCCAAGGCCAACCGCATCCCCTACGACGACTACTTCTCGAAGGACGGTCCCGGCACGGAGTTGCCCTACTGGTATTACGAAGACCAGCTTTATCTGCCGGGCGGCGAGTTGTTTGGCGCCGGCTTCGGTGGGTTTGGCGGAGGTTGGGGAGGCGGCGGCGGGCTGGGTCTGTCGCTGCCCTACAGCCGGATGCCAGTTCCCTATGCCTGGTAGGCTCTGAGTCAGCGCGACCCCGTCGGTCTAGTCTCCCGGCAGACGTTGCGCGCAGGTTCTTTCTCGCCTGGGGTTGAATTCTGCCAGCATTCCTGCAAAATACGTGATTCCGCGTGGCGGCCCCTTGTCGTTGCCCGGCCTGACGTTGGCCGGCTTGGGGGTTCTCGCCGCGCGGCCTCGAACACGTATCAGGAATCGATCGATCATGGCGGAAGTGCTCACGGTCAAGCGCCGCGAAGCCCACGGCAAGCATGCCACGAAGCGGTTGCGCAACTCGGGCGGCGTGCCCGCGGTGCTCTATGGCCACGGTCAAGAGAACCTGCACCTGACCGTCGCGGCCGATCAGTTGGCTGCCGCCCTGCGACATCATAGTCGGGTAGTGACGCTTTCCGGCGAGATTAGTGAGCAGGCGCTCATTCGCGAGCTGCAGTGGGACACGTTCGGCATCGAAGTGCTGCATATCGACTTCGCCCGCGTCTCGGCCGACGAAAAGGTCCGCGTGACGGTGAGCGTGGAGCTGCGGGGCGAGGCCCCCGGCCTGCGCGACGGCGGCGTCGTCGACCATCACCTGCATGAAGTGGAAATCGAGTGCCTGGCGGCGTCGATTCCTGAGAAGTTGCAGGTGAGCGTCAATCATTTGGCGCTCGGTCAGTCGATCAAGGTCAGCGACCTCGAGTTGCCGGCGAACACGGCCGTATTGGCCGACGCCGACGAGATCGTCGTGCAGTGCATCGAGCGCGTGGAAGAGGATTTGGAGGCCGCCGAGGCCGCTCCGGGCGAGCCCGAAGTGATCGGCCGCAAGGCTGCCGACGACGAGGAGAGCGAGGACTAGCGCTGGACGGGCGGTTTGCCCGCTGTTTGCGCCCGCCGCACGGACATGAAGCTCATCGTGGGATTGGGCAATCCGGGTGGGAAATACGTCGGCACGCGTCACAACGTGGGCTTCGACGTCGTGGCCGAGTTAGGTCGGCGGCTGGGCGCCGCGGGCGTGAAGGTGGCCTTCCAGGCGGAAACGGCGACCGCCGAACACGCCGGCCAGAAGGTGCTGCTGTTGTGCCCGCACACGTTCATGAATCTGAGCGGCGGGAGCGTGCTGGCGGCGCGGGATTTTTATAAGCTCGACCTCGCGGACTTGTTGATCGTATCGGATGACATCGCCCTGCCCCTGGGCCGTTTGCGGTTTCGCGAACGAGGCTCGGCGGGGGGGCAGAAGGGCCTGGCCGACGTGTTGCGGCGACTAGGCAGCCAGGACATCGCCCGGCTCCGCGTGGGCGTTGGCGCACCGCCTGCGGGCTGGGACGCGGCCGACTACGTGCTGGGCAAGTTCAACACCGGCGAGCGGCGCGAGATCGGCCCGGCGATCGTGCGTGCGGCCGACGGAGTGTGCGACTGGATCGCGCACGGCATCGATTACTGCATGACCCATTACAACGCGGCCGCGGCGAGCTAGCCGCCGCGGTTCCCAGCAAACGCTCGATCATTCAGGAGACGAGATTTTGGCCGACAACGTCTACGAGGGGATGTTCATCCTCGACGCCAACAAATATGGCCGCGATCCGGCCGGGGTCTCGGGCCATCTGGCCGAGATGGTGAAGAAGCACGGCGGCGAGATCTTGGCCAGCCGGCTGTGGGAAGAGCGCCGCCTGGCGTATCCCATTTCCGGCCAGCGCAAGGGCGCCTATTGGCTGATGTACGTCAAGCTGGACGGCCGCAAGCTGACCGGCATCAACCGTGACTGCGAGATCAACGAAACGATCCTCCGCCACATGTTTCTCCGCGTCGACCCGCGGATTTCCGAAACTCTGGTCAGCCACGCATTGTCGGGCAAAGTGGTGCAGAGCCGCGCGGCGGACATCCCCACGCCCGGCGAGCCGGTGGCCGTTGGGGCCGGAGCGCGGGCGGATGGCGGCGCCGGCGTCGAAGAGGGAATCGAAGGGGAACTCGAGGATCGCTAGCTTCGGCCGATTGCCCGGCCGCGCGGCATGCGGTAAGCTGCTCCAGCGGTACAGGCGTTCATTGACTCCGTCGGCCCGTACGTTCGAGGAATTGGTTCTATGGCCAGCTTCAACCGCGTGATCCTGCTGGGAAATCTCACCCGCGATCCCGAGCTGCGCTATATCCCGAGCGGGATGGCTGTAACCGACATCCGGCTGGCGGTGAACGATCGGCGCAAGAGCCAAACGGGCGAATGGATCGAAGAGACCACCTTCGTCGACGTCACGCTCTGGGGCCGCCAGGCCGAAGTGGCCAGCGAGTACTTGACCAAGGGCTCGCCGCTGCTCGTCGAAGGGCGGCTCAAACTCGATAGCTGGGAGAAGGACGGGCAGAAGCACTCCAAGCTGCGAGTGGTGGGCGAAAAGATGCAGTTGCTCGGTGGCCGCGGCGGCCCGGGCGGCGGAGGCCCAGCCGGGGGCCCCGGCGGACGCAACGCCTCGGAATCGCCCGCCCCCGATTTCGACGACGACTACGGCGAACCTGCGGCGGCGCCCAAGCGGCAGCGTGGCGGCCCACCTGCCGGCGGCGGCGACGACATTCCGTTCTAATTTCCCAGCAGCACTCGACACGCGCCCCCCAGGGAAGCCGGCGCGGCGCGACGAGCGGCCAACTGAACCACGAGCCTTATCCAGCGAGCGATCATGAGCCAGACCAAGCGAAAAGGATTCAAACGCCTTCCCACCGGCCCCCGCGGCGGCATCGAACTGCTGCTCGTGCAGTCGGTCGATCACTTGGGCAAGCAGGGCGAAGTGGTCGAGGTGAAGCCGGGCTACGCCAAGAACTACCTGCTCCCTCAGGGGCTGGCCACGATCGCCACCGATCATCACAAGCGGATGGTGGAGAAGCACAAGGCGCGGCTGCTCGAGATTCAGAACGCTCGGCTGGCCGGCCTGCGTCAACTCTCCGACGCGCTCACGCGGCAGAGCATTACGATCGAGGCCAACGCCAACGACGAGGGCCATCTCTACGGCTCGGTTGGCGCCGGCGACATCGTAGCGGCGCTCAAGCGCAACGATTTCACGATCACCACCGACCAGGTTCGTCTGAAGGGCCCCCTCAAGGAGCTCGGCCTGTACACGGTGCAAATCCACTTGGGCCAAGAGATCGAGGCCGATCTCAAGGTCTGGGTGGTGCCGACTGTGACCGACGCCAAGCCGGACGACAAGTCCGCCGCCTCCTAGAGAGCCGGCGCCGGCCGTTCGCCGCGCGGCAAATTGAGCTTGCGCGCAGGGCGGGTTTTAGGATTCAGCGTCGAGCGGCTGCGCTCGCGCAGGGCTGCATGCGAAGGAGCGTTTGGCGATGGCCGTTGGCCAGCGACCTGGGTCTGATCGTCCCCGCCGCCGCGCCGATGGGCCTGAGCTGCTCGAGCGGCAGCCCCCGTGCAACCTCGAGGCCGAGCGGGCG
The DNA here is from genome assembly GCA_044221365.1 of Pirellulales bacterium. Lineage (GTDB taxonomy): Bacteria > Planctomycetota > Planctomycetia > Pirellulales > JBGAPH01 > JBGAPH01. Next base: position 172,741 of record JBGAPH010000005.1, on the reverse strand, counting down.
GTCCTCGGCAGCGTGCTGCTCAAGCCCGACGTCTGCGACGACGTCGTGCTCATCATCCGGCCCGACGACTTCTACGACGAAGGGCACCAGAAGCTCTTCGCCCATATGCTGGCCCTGCACGAGGAAGGGCGGAAGGTCGACCTGACGCTGCTCGTCGACCGGCTCAAGACCTCGGGCGACCTGGAGCTGATCGGCGGTTATGCGGCGCTCGCGGAGATCGGCAATTCGGTGCCGACGGCCGCCAACGCCCAGTACTACGCCGGCATCGTCCGCGAGAAGTCGACGTTCCGCTCGCTGATCAACGTTGGCACCCAGATTGTTCACGACGCCTACGACCAGGCCGACCAGTCGGACCAACTGCTCGCGCAGGCCGAGCAGAAGATCTTTGCGATTTTGGAGAATCGCGGGCTGGGTCAGCAGGCAGACCTGCAGGACGTGCTCCGCGACGTGATGGACCGGATCGACGCGCGCATGCGCGGCGAACACGCCGCCGGCGGCCTGGAGACGGGCTTCGCCGACTATGACGCGCTGACCGGCGGCCTCCACGAATCGGAGCTGATCATTCTGGCCGCCCGGCCCAGCATGGGTAAGACGGCGCTCGCGCTGAACATCGCCGAGCACGTGGCCGCGCGGCTCCACGGCGGCGCGCTGTTCGTAAGCCTCGAAATGTCGAAGCTCGAGCTGGGCGACCGGCTGCTCTGCTCGTTCGCGCGGATCAACGGCCAGCGGCTGCGCAACGGCACGATCAGCAACGACGAGCGGCGCAAGCTGGTCGAGTCGGCCGCCGAGCTGAGTCAGGCGCCCCTGTTCGTCGACGACACGCCCAGCCGCACGGTGACCGAAATCGCCGCCGTGGCCCGCCGGCTCAAGCGCAAGTGCGACCTGCGGCTGATCGTGATCGACTACCTGCAGCTCATCGAACCCGACAACTCGAAGGACCCCCGGCAAGAGCAGGTCGCCCGCATCGCCCGCCGGCTCAAGCACCTGGCCCGCGACCTGCGCGTGCCGGTGTTGTGCTTGGCGCAGCTCAACCGGCAGGCCGAGGCCTCGCGCGACAACAAGCCGCGGCTGAGCCATTTGCGGGAGTCGGGGGCCATCGAGCAGGATGCCGACGTGGTGGCTTTCGTTCACCGCGAGGAGTACTACTGCACGAGCGAGGAGGAGAAAGCCCGGGTGACGGGGGAGGCGGAACTGATCATCGCCAAGCAGCGCAACGGACCGATCGGCGACGTCAAGCTGACCTTCCTGCACAAGTTCACCCGCTTCGAAGACCGGGCGCAGCGTCCGTACGACGAGTTCAGCCCCGGGGAGTTCTGAGCGGGCGGGGCCGCGATTCCCTATTTCTGGCAATGGCTCCTGCCAATTTGACAGTCATTCGGGCTGTCGCTAAAATAACGAGTCTGTAGTCAGTCGCGGATTTTCGGCCACGGCGCGCCTCGGGAGAAGCTCGGGTATGAAGAAGGCAGAGATGAAGGTTTACAAGGAGCAACTCCTTTCGCTGCGGGCTCGACTCCGCGGCGACGTGAACCGGATGGCCGACGCAGCGCTGAAAAAGGCGGGCCCCGAGTCGAACGGCGACCTCTCCCGCATGCCGATCCACATGGCCGACATCGGCAGCGAGAACTTCGAGCAGGAGTTCACGCTCAGCCTGATGGAGAACGACGAGCACACCCTGGGGGCCATCGAGGCGGCGCTCGAACGGATCCAGGAGGGCGTGTACGGCGACTGCGAGGAGTGCGGCGACGCGATCAAGAAAACGCGGCTGTCCGCCATCCCCTACACGCCGTTGTGCATCAAGTGTGCGCAGGCCAACGAGCGCGGCTAGCGCGCGGGGCAGGCCACGATGGCGGCGCCCAAGGGCCGACTCCTGCTGTTCTGGTCGATCGTCATCGTCGGCTGCGCGGTCGACTTGGCGACCAAGAGTTGGATTTTCGCGCGCTTGGGGATGCCCTCACGCGATCCCGATCGTGAGGTCATTTGGGTTGTCCGCCCTGTTTTCAGCCTCACGACGAGCCTCAACGAAGGAGCGCTGTTTGGCCTTGGGCAAGGGTGGACGTTCTTGTTCGCCGGCCTCTCGGTAGTGGCGGCCGTCGGCATTGTGTACTGGCTCTGCATGGCCGGGGGCACGGCAGATCTGCGGCTGACGCTCGCGCTGGGGTGCATTCTCGCCGGCATCTTTGGCAACCTCTACGATCGGCTGGGCTTTCCGGGGCTGATTTGGCACGAGCCGCCGCGAGTCGGCGCACCGGTGTTTGCGGTCCGCGACTGGCTGCACTTCAAGTGGCGGTTCATCGACTGGCCGGTCTTCAACATCGCCGACAGTCTGCTGGTGTGCGGCGCCGCACTGATCTTCGTCTGTGTCTTCTGGCCGCCGGTCGACTTGGCGTCGTCGCTTGCGAGCGAACCGATCTCCGGGCTCGGCGATTCCGCCACGCGCGGGAGCGCCGGCGGCGCGGAAGTCGATAATTAGACAGTTTCTTTATTGACATTTCCCGCGTAGTCGTTAGAGTTGCATTTCGACGGCCTCGGGAACCGTCGAAGCCTTTCGGGACAAGAAGGGTCGGAGAAGGGGTGCGCGCAATCACCTGGACGCTCGCGCCGTTGCACCTCATGCGGCTGTACGGCTCGGTTTCGTCGGCGTGGGCCGCGTTCGCGGACTCGAGCCGGCCAAGCTGACTTGCCAGGGGAAGTGCGCGGCAGGCGCCTCTTTCGCACTTCTCTTCTTCCCGCAGGCTTGCAGCCATGAAATTTTCGCGGACCGTGTGCTACGCCGTGCAGGCGGTGTTGCTGCTTTCGGAGTCCGAGCCCGGTGTGCCCGTTCCTTGCCGGGAATTGGCGGCTCGCGGCGCCATGCCCGAGCGGTTCTTGCTGCAGATTCTCCGGCAGTTGGTGCATCGGGGGATCGTGCGCTCGACGCGGGGTACGGAAGGGGGGTACACCTTGGGCAAGCCGTTGCCGAGCGTGTCCCTGCTCGATGTCATCGAAGCCGTGTCGGGACCGCTCGAGATCACGGTCGCCGACGATACGGGCCTGCCTAAGGACGCACATGCGCGCTTGATCTCCGCGCTCGAGCGGGTATCCACCAACTCGCGGCGGCAATTCGAGTCGATCAAACTCGCGCAGATCGCCCTTCCAGCCACCCCCACGGAAGCGTGACGACGCTGGCAGTCGGCCGGGCATTCCGGTAGGCTACGGGCATGAGCCCAACTCCCGATGAAATCAAGCTCCGGCTCGAGCTGGCGGTGGCCGCCGCGCGCGAAGCCGGCGACATCACGCTCCGCTATTTCCAGCGCGACGACCTCGAGGTCGAGCTCAAGCAAGACGCTTCGCCGGTGACGATCGCCGATCGTCAGTCGGAACAGCATCTGCGCGCGCGAATTCTCGAAACCTTTCCGGGCGACGGCGTGCTGGGGGAGGAGTTTCCCGAAACCACAGGCGAGTCAGGATTTCGCTGGATCCTCGACCCGATCGACGGCACAAAGTCGTTCGTCTCGGGTGTGCCGCTCTACGGCACGCTGGTGGCCGTCGAATGGGAACGCAAGGCGGTGGTGGGCGTCATCAACATTCCGGGGCTCGACGAATTCGTCTATGCCGCCACGGGGCTGGGCGCCTGGCACGTGCGCGGCTCTGGCGCTCCCAAGCCGGCCCGCGTCTCGCAAAAGTCGCAGCTTTCCGACGGGCTCTTCTGCTTGTGCGAAGTGACGACGTTCAACAAGACGGCTCGCCGCGAAGCCTATGAGCGTTTGCAGGCGGCCACGCGGCTGACGCGCACCTGGGGCGATTGCTATGGCTACCTGTTGGTAGCCACGGGGCGGGCGGAGCTGATGGTCGACCCGGTGATGAACGTGTGGGACGCGGCGGCGATTCAGCCGATTCTGGAAGAGTCGGGCGGCACGTTCACCGACTGGCAGGGCCGCCCCTCGATTCATAGCCGCGAGGGAATCGCCACGAACGGCCGCGTGCTCGAAGAAGTGCTCGCCATCACGCGCGATTATCCGCCGGCCTTGTAGCCCGCGCCGAGCCGCTCATGGTTCCGCACGTCATTCGGCTGCACAGCGCCTGGCAGTTGGTTGCATCTAAGCCCTCGGGTAAAAGCGTTCAGACACTCATGCGCTCGTTTGGTCGGCCCACGGGCGTCACGGCCGGCGAGAGCGTGTGGCTGGTGCTCGACCCGGCGCTGCTGGGCGCCGAGGCCGCTTGCAATGGCCGCGTGCTCAGCTCGCTTGGTCAAGCGGCTGCTCCGCTCGAGTTCGACATTACCGACCTGCTGGCGGATCGCAATGAACTGCGGCTCTCGGCCGACTCGTTGCCCGCGTTGCCCGGGGGCGGCCGCGGCGGTTCGCTGTCGGAAGGGCTGGTGAAGCTCGAAATTCGCCGCGACGCGTGGATCAAGGATCTATCGATTTTGGCGGTTGACGATGGCGATCAAGACCCAACGCTCAGGCTTGCCGGCGAGATCGTAGTCCGTGGCGCACCGAGCGCCCTTGCGCTCGTGGTCACGGTGCTGGGGCGCGAGTTGCTGTACCGCGAAGTCGGCGGAGGCGAATTCCAATTCGACACGACGGCGGCCGAACTCCCGCGTTGGAAGCTCGGCGCGCGGAACGAACTGGCCGACCTCGAACTGCGGCTCCTCGCCGCGGGTCATGTCTGTTGGCAAGCGCGTCTGCCGGTGGCAGCGCGTCCGCCGGTCGAACTGCGAGCCGGACATGCTGTAAACGTAGCCGGGCAGTCGGTCGAGTGGCCCGCCGCATGGCAGTCGCCCCCCTTGCCGTTCGAGCCGAGCGCCTATGCCTTCCGCCTGGCGGAGGAAGCGGCGCTGGCCGCCCTTCCTAGGGTCTTGCCCAACGCCTTCTATCGCTCGTGCGACGAACTCGGGCTGGGAATCCTGCAGCGCACGCCGCCAGGGACATCGCCGGCGGTCGTGCGACAACTCTTGCGCCATCCGTCGATTTTGGATTGCGGCGACCACGTGTCGCCCGTCAATCCGCTGAGCGGGAATCGACCTGCGCCGGCTGGTCTGCAATGATTGGAGGTTGCTCGGCCCGTTCGGGCCGGATCCACCAACACTCTCTTTCCCGCCCCTGAGCCGTGCCGTTGTTGCGTCGTTTGCGGTGGTATGAGAAGAAGCGCGGCAGCCGGCGCACCGGCTCGCAGCGGCTGGCGCGCGCCGCCGAAGCGCTGTTCTTCGCGGCGCTCACGGTCGCCGGCGCTATCGCCGCCGCCTTGATGCTGGGCCTCTGGCTGTTGCCCGAGTGGCAGGCCAACCGCAAGTTCGTGGCGGCCGATGCCCAAGTGCTCGAAACTCGGCTGGTGACCAGAACCCAGGACGGCGTCGTCGTGCATCGGCCTGAAGTGCGGCTGCGGCTCTCGGTCGATGGCCGCAGCTACGAGGCCTGGGCCTATGATGTGGCGGGAGTGTACGCGACGAGCCATGCCGCGGCCGAGGCGGCGCTCGAGCCCTTCAAGCCGGGCGAGCAAACCCCGGCCTGGTACGACCCGGCCGATCCGCAGCGGATGGCGGTGGAACTGGGCTACAGCTATTGGGCCTGGCTTTTGCTGCTGGTGCCGTTGCCGTTTGTGGTGGTCGGCCTCGTGGGGTTGGGGTTCGTGGCCTGGGGATGGGGGCACTCGGCGGAGCGTGTGTCTGCCGCTACGCAGCAGAACCCGGCCCTCGAGATCCTCCAGCCGGCGCTCAACGCCGACTTTCCGGCAGTCCCCGACGACGAGGACTGGCGCAACAGCCCCGGCACGCGGCTGGCGTATCGGCTGCCGGTTTCGGCTTCGGCCTTCTGGCCGCTGTTTGGGCTCCTGGCTGGGACGGTGATCTGGAACGGCCTGGTGCTGGGGTTCCTCGTGCCGGTCGTCCGCGGCCTGCTGCGCGGACAACCCGATTGGTGGTTGACAGGCTTTGTCGTGCCTTTTGCCGCAATTGGCGGTTTCCTCGTCTATTACCTCGCACGGCAATTGCTGTTGGCAGGCGGCCGCGGGACGACGCGCATCGAGGTCTCGGCGCATCCCCTGCACCCCGGCGGCGGTTGCCAGGTGCTGGTTTCGCACACCGGACAGCTCACGCTCGACCGGCTCGAAGTGTTTCTCGTGTGCGACGAGCAGGCCAGCTATCGTCAGGGGACCGACACGCGCACGGAAACGCAACGGGTGTATCAGGAACTCGTGTTCTCGATCGCGGATATTCAGATTCAGCCGGCCCTGCCGTTCGAAGAGCAGTTCGAGCTGCGCGTGCCCGAGGGAGCGATGCATTCGTTCCGCAGTCCGCATCACGAAATCGCCTGGAAGCTGGTGGTGCGGGTGGAAGTGCGTCGTTGGCCGCCCGCCGAGCGCTCGTTCAGCGTGCTTGTGTATCCGCACCGCTGGCCCGCGAGGATCTCGGCATGAGTGAGCCGCGGGTCGAGATCGAGCTCGAAGGGACGCCGCGCGGGTATCGTCCGGGCGAGTTGCTGCGTGGCCAGTTCTTGGTCGAGGCGCCGAACTGGACTGCCGCCGAGGTGTCGGTGCTGTGGTACACCGAGGGCAAGGGGGACGAGGACATGGGGGTGCATTACTTCGAGCGCATCGACCGGGAGGAGAGCGACCTCGAGCGCGACGACGAGCCGCAACCGTTCATGGCGCTGCTGCCGGCCAGTCCGCTGAGCTATCGTGGCGCGATCCTGAGCATTCGCTGGTGCGTGCGGGTGCGCGTCTTTCTCGAGCGCGACCGCGAAGTGGTGGGCGAATTGCCGTTCATGCTCGGCAGCGTTCCCAGCGGGCGATTGATTTCGCCATGAGCGGACCGCCGCCTTCGAACCCTTTTGCCACGCGGTTCGTGCGGCCCGGGGCGCTCTCGTTTCGGCTGCCGCAGGGCATGTCCTTCGAAGCACTGGTCGCTCGGCTGCGCGACCACGGTTGGCAGGGGCAGGTCATTGGGCCGCATGGATCGGGCAAGAGCTCGCTGGTGGCGGCGCTCGAGCCGGCGCTGACAGCCGCGGGGCGAGAGCTTGTGCGGGTGCGGTTGCGCGATGGCCAACGAAGGTGGCCGGCCGAGATCGATCCCCGCCGATGGAGCAACAACACGCTCGCGATCGTCGACGGCTACGAGCAACTCGGCCGGTGGGCGCGCTGGCGGCTGACGCGGTGGCGGCGGCGCGCCGGCTGCGGGTTGCTTGTAACGGCGCATGCTTCGGTCGGTCTGCCGACGATTTGGGAGACGCGGCCCAGCGCGGAGTTGCTTGCGCGGCTCGTGGCCGACCTGCTGCACAAGCCAGAGCTCACCGCGGCCGAGCGGGCGATTGTGGAGGGGGTCTTCGAGCGTCGCGGGGGCGATTTGCGCGAGGCGCTGTTCGACTTGTTCGACCTCTTGGAGCGCGGAAGCTGGCCGGTGTGAAAGAACACAGGCTGGAAGCCTGTGCCACGGATACAGGCTGGAAGCCGGCGCCGCGGATACGGGCCGGAAACCGGGGGCGTGGAGGGAGAGCCCGTGCCCATGCGGGCTGCGCGGGCTGGATGGGTTGTAGCGGGCGAAGGCCTGCTGCAACCAGCGCCACTGCTAGCACGCGCTGGGTGAATCTCTTCAGTTTCGGCATCTTGCGCCGGCGACTTGATCCTTTCCGTGACCTACAGTTGCCCATCGGCCCAGGGGCGGAAATGCGCCCCGAAGGCTCGAGGAAAACTGCGCCACATCACGGCACACTTTGCCGCGTCGTCGCCGTTTTTGCAGACCATGCAATCGTTGCCAGCGCTATTTGCTTCCAAATGGCGCAGCGACGTTGCCGGTTGATTGACAGGTTGGTGTCGCTCCTGATTTAACTAGGGAAGACACAAATTTTTTGCGCGGGGAGAGAGAAATGCTCAAGTCTCGAGTTTGCACCTGGAGCCTGACCTGGCTGCTCGGCAGCTTGGCTTGGTCCGCGCCCGGGCAGGCCGACGCCTGCTGGTGGTGGGGCCGCCGTTCGACGTACTACGTGGCCCCGGTCGTGGCGGCGCCCACGCCGGTCGTGGCCAATTTCGCTCCCTCCGCTTGCTGCGCGCCGCAGCAGGTCTGTCAGATGGTGCCGCAGACCGCTTACCGCATGCAGTCGGTGAGCGTGCCGGTGACCAGCTTCATGCCGGTGGCCGCCGTCGATGGCTGCACTGGCTGTCCGACCACCACGTTGCGTCCAGTGACGAGCTTCGTCCAGCAGACGCAGATGGTGCCCTACACGACCTATCGTCAGGTCTGCCAGAGCGTCTGCCCGACGACGGCCTGCTCGCCGATCGTGGCCGCTCCGGCGGCCACCGTGGCGGCGGCGCCGGGTTGCTCGACTTGCTCGGCCGGCGTGCCAGCGCTCTCCACGGGAGTGACCGTGCCGGCGGCGCCCCTGGCCGGCGCAACGACGGCTGACATCGCCCCGACGTTGCCGCAGGGGACGGCGGCCCCCACGTACCAGGCGACGCCCACGTACCAGGCGCCCGCCGCGGCAGGAGCGGCAGCCCCTGCGGCCAGCGGAATTCAGAATGAAATGCGCCCCGTGCCTGACGGCGCCCTGCAGAACGGCGGCGCAACAACCGGGGGCACGAGCACCAACTCGGCGATTTCGCCGCGCTGGAGCGATCCGCGCAACCGCACGGCGATGCACCCCTCGGGGACGCCGCGGAGCTACAACACCGTGTCACGCGTGGTCGACTTGCGGGGCGTTCCGCCGCAAGCTGCGCCAGCGGCCGCTGTCGCTCCGACCAAGGCCGCAGCGCCGGTGACCCCGACGATCGACGTCGGCGGCTGGAAGGCTTCGAGCCGCTAGGGGCGCCACGCTCGGATTAAGAGATCACTGCCAGGCCCGGTCCGCACTCTAACGCGGGCCGGGCCTTTTGCATTGCAGGCTGCCTTGCCGATTGCCCCAGACCCGAGTAGGATTCGCTTCGAAGGCAGATCCTCTGCCATGTTCGTGCTGAAGACGTAAACTTTTCGCTGAGCCCTTAAGAAAGCCCGTCGGGCGCTCACTATAATCTCTGGCCGCGTGTACAGCCGCCGCCCGGCCCCCACTGGGGGAACGGAGCAAAGCGGACGGATCACACAACCCGGGGTTCAGGCGCCCACTTTTTAACGACGGGCTCTCGAAAACGCGTCGCCACGGCATTGCGGTGGAGGTTTTGCCTTTCTTCTTGCGCACTTCCGGGCTTTTAACCGCCGAGACGCCGAGGCGCGGAGAAATGCAGAAGGCTCGTTGAGCGCGAATTGCCTTGCCCGGGGCTAACATGCCGGTCGCCCGCATCCCTAAGAACATGTTGGAACTCGATTCATCCCTGGCTGATAAGCGAGAGCGGCTGCTCGCGTTGATCGCCGGGCTCGGCCGGGTGATCGTGGCCTACTCCGGCGGAATCGACAGCACCGTGGTGGCTCAGGCGGCGCAGCTTGCTCTGGGTGAGCAGGCGCTCGCCGTCACCGGCGTGAGCGCAAGCCTGGCTGCCGGCGAACTCGACGAAGCGCGGCAAATTGCTGCGCGCATCGGCATCCGGCACGAAGTGCTCGCCACCGATGAATTCGCGAACCCGAGCTATCTGCTGAACGCCCCGGATCGCTGCTATCACTGCAAAACCGAGCTCTACACGCAGCTCGAGAGGCTGGCCGAGCGCTATCCGGACGCCGTGATCTTGAACGGGGCCAACCTGGACGATGGCGGCGACTATCGGCCGGGCTTGCAAGCCGCGTCCGAGCACCGCGTGCGCAGCCCTTTGGCCGAGTGCGGCTTCACCAAGGCCGACGTACGGGCATTGGCGGTCTCTTGGGATTTGCCCACCTGGGACAAGCCGGCCTCCCCCTGCCTTTCGAGCCGCGTGGCCTACGGCGAGGCGGTGTCGCCTGAACGGTTGGCGATGATCGATGCCGCCGAGCAGCACCTGCGGTCGCTAGGCCTGCGCACGGTTCGCGTGCGCTATCACGCCGGCGACCTGGCCCGCATCGAAGCGCCGGTCGAGGCGCTAGCCAAGCTCTGCGAGCCGGCAGTGCGCGAGGCGCTGCTCGCGCGGTTGCAGGAACTGGGGTTCCGCTACGCCACGCTCGATTTGGCCGGCTTTCGCTCCGGCAGTCTGAACGTCGTGCTGCCGCTGGAAGCCCTGCAGCAATTCGCGGCGCCGGGCCGCAAGCGCTAGACCGTCGCGTTCGGCTGACTCCAAGGTATGATCGTGGGGTCGGGGCTTCCCTTCTGCACCAGCCCAGGCTCCTTGCCATGCGGTCGTCGATCGTACTTGCGTCCCTCTTGTTCGCATCTGCTGGCCTCTTGTCTCAGGACGCTCGCGCAGGCGATTGGCCGCAGATCTTGGGGCCCGCACGCGATGGGCACGCCCAGGACGAAAAACTGGCCGCGACCTGGCCTGAGGCCGGACCGAAGAAACTGTGGGACCGCCCCGTGGGCCAAGGTTACGCGGGGGTAGGCGTAGCGGCTGGACGCGTTTACTTGTTCCACCGGCAAGGGGACCAGGAAGTGCTCGAGTGCCTGGCGGCCGACAGCGGCGCGCCCGTCTGGAAGGCATCGTTTGCCGCCGATTACTCGGGGGGCATCGACGCCGACAAGGGGCCGCGGTGCGTGCCCCTGGTCGCTGGGCAACAGGTCGCGGTGCTGGGCGCCGGCGGCGGACTGCGCTGCTTGGCGATCGCCGACGGCGGCGTGCGCTGGCAGCGCGATCTGCGCGAGGAGTTTCAGGCCGACGAGGGATATTTCGGCTTCGGCAGCACTCCCTTGGCCGTGGGGGCGAAGTTGCTGGTGAACGTGGGCGGCAAGCGCGGGGCCGGCATCGTTGCCTTTTCGCTGGCCGATGGCCGCACGCTGTGGCAAGCGACCGACGACGGCGCCAGTTACTCGTCTCCCACCCTGGCACGCATCGACGGCCAGCCGCTGGCGATCTTCGCCACGCGGCTGAATGCGGTGGGCATTGTCCCGGAAAGCGGCGCAGTGGCCTTTCGCTTTCCGTTCGGGCAGCGCGGCCCCACCGTCACCGCCGCGACGCCGCTAGTGTTTGAAGACCGGGCCTTCTTTACCGCCAGCTACGGCGTAGGAGCGCTGTTGGCTGCCGTGGCGGGCGGCGAAGCGACGACCGTTTGGGAATCGGGCGACGCACTGTCGAGCCAGTACCCGACGCCGATTTACCACGACGGACATCTCTACGGCGTCGACGGGCGGGAGGACCAGGGGCGGGCCAGCTTCCGTTGCGTGGAAGCCGCCACGGGCAAGGTGACGTGGAGCGAAGAGAACTTCGGCATGGCCCACGCGATCCTGGCCGACGGCAAGCTCATCGTGCAGAAGGTGAACGGCGAGTTATTGCTCGTGGAACCTACGCCAACGGCGTTTAGGCCGCTCGGCCAGGCAAAAGCCATCAAGACGCAGGCGCGAGCCCTGCCTGCCTTGTCAGATGGGCGTCTCTACACGCGCGACGGCTGGAAGCTTTCTTGCTTCGATCTGCGATAGCCGGCTACTGACGAAAAAAAAATCTTGCCACGGTGGTCGCCCTCAGCGCGGGCGCTACTATGCGAATCGTGACCGCTCCCCTCCGCTGACTGGGGGAGCATTGGCACGGCGCGGCCGGCGAATCCCCTGGCGATTCTGGCTAGCGGGCGGCGCTCGAGCTGCGCGTCCAACTAAACGAGCGGGCGATGAGCAAGCGTGTAGTAATCGTGGGAGCAGGGCCGGGCGGACTTGCCGCGGCCATGCTCTTGGCCAAGGCAGGGCTCCAAGTGCAGGTGCTCGAGCGGTTGCCCTTTGTAGGCGGGCGCACCTCGAGCTTCGAGTCCCAAGGCTTTCGCTTCGATCTGGGGCCAACTTTCTTTCTCTACCCACGCATTCTCGAAGAAATCTTCGCCGCCGTGGGCGCGGATTTGCACGATCACGTTGAGTTGCGACGGCTCGACCCCCAGTATCGACTGGTGTTTGGCGGCGGCGGAAGGCTCGATTGCACACCGGACGTTGGCCGCATGGAGCGGGCGGTCGCTGCGCTCTCGCCGGCCGACGGGCCGCATTTCCGCCGCTTTCTGGCCGAAAACCGGATCAAGTTCGAACGGTTTCGCCCCGTGCTCGAGTCGCCTTTTTCGCGTTGGCGCGATCTGCTGCGCCCCGAACTGCTGTCGCTCCTGCCGCTGGTGCGGCCCTGGCGTTCGCTCGATCGCGAGTTGGCCAGCTATTTTGCCGACCCGCGGCTGCGGCTGGCGTTCAGCTTTCAGTCGAAGTACTTGGGCATGTCGCCGTTTCAGTGCCCAAGTTTGTTTTCGATCTTGAGCTTCCTCGAGTACGAGCATGGGGTGTTTCACCCCATCGGCGGCTGCGGCGCGGTGAGTCAGGCGATGGCGCGTGTCGCGCGCAAGTTGGGAGTGCAGATCGCGGTTGGTGAAGCGGTGGAGGAGATCGTGTTTGCGGGGCGCCAGGCTCGGGGCGTGAGGACGGCCGCCGGCATCTATCCGTGCGACGCCCTGGTGATCAACGCCGACTTCGCCCGCGCGATGACGCAGCTCGTCCCGGACCGCCTGCGGAGGCGTTGGCGCGACCGGCGGCTGGCCAAGAAGCGGTTCTCCTGCTCGACCTTCATGCTCTATCTGGGTCTCGACGGCCGTTGCGACGAGTTGGCCCACCACACGATCCACCTCTCGGCCGACTACGTGCGGAACCTCGAAGACATCGAGCGGCGGCACGTGCTGAGCGATGATCCCTCGTTCTACGTGCAGAACGCCTGCGTGACCGATCCCACGCTCGCGCCGCCTGGGCAGAGCGCGCTGTACGTGCTCGTGCCGACCCCCCATCAGCACGCGAACGTGGACTGGCGGCGAGAGGCTGGCCGGGTACGGCAAACGACGCTCAGGCAACTGCGCAAGTTGGGGCTCGAAAACGTGGAGCGCCGCATCCGCTTCGAGCGAATGGTCACGCCAGCTGATTGGGACCAGGCCTACAACATTCACCGTGGGGCCACGTTCAACCTGGCGCACACGCTGCGGCAGATGCTCCATCTGCGGCCCAATAATCGCTTCGAGGATTTGGAGGGCGTATATCTGGTGGGCGGAGGAACCCATCCGGGCAGCGGGCTGCCGGTGATCTACTCCTCGGCGCGGGTGACCACGCGGTTGCTGCTCGAGGACCTAGGCGTGACGGCTCCGCAAATCGGTCTGCCGCAGGTGACGGAGCGGCGGCACGCTCGCTCGCAGGTGGCGTAGCCCATGATCGCACCTTGCCCCCAGGCGTCGACGTTTTCCACTGCCTCGCTCGACGAGGTCCGTGGAGCGCTGGCGGCGGCGCGGCGGGCGCAAGCGACCTGGGCCGGCGCCCCGATTGGCGAGCGGCTACAGGTGCTTGGCAGGTTTCGCGCGTTGCTCGCCGAACATGGCGAGAGATTGGCCGCGGCGCTGAACCTGCCGCAGCGGCACAGCGCCGGCGAGAGCTGGACCAGCGAGATCGTGCCGCTCGCAGAAGCTTGTCGCTTCCTGGAACGCGAGGCGTGCCGGCTGTTGGCGCCGCGCAAGCTCGACGCACGCCGGCGTCCGCTCTGGCTCTGGGGCAGCGCCGCCGAAGTGCGGCGCGAGCCCTGGGGTCTCGTGCTCGTGGTCGGGCCGACCAACTATCCACTGTTTCTGCCGGGGGTCCAGGCGTTGCAAGCCCTCGCTGCCGGCAACGCCGTGGCGCTCAAGCCGGGGCGCGGCGGCGGACCGGTGCTGCAGGCATTTCGAGATTTGCTCATCGAGTCCGGCCTCGATGGCCGCCTGCTCCCAGTGCTGGAAGAATCTTCAGCAGTCGTGCAGCTGGCGATCGAGATCGGCGTCGACAAAGTGCTGTTGACCGGCTCGGCCGCCGCGGGCCGCGCGGTGTTGGCCGCCTTGGCCGACCGGCTCGCGCCGGCCACGCTCGAGCTCTCAGGCTGCGATGCGATGTTCGTCCTGCCCGGGGCCGATCTGGACTTGGTTGCGCGAGCGCTCGCGTTTGGCCTCACGCTCAATGGCGGTCAAACGTGCATCGCTCCTCGGCGCGTGTTCGGCGATGGCAGTGCGCTCGCTGAACTGGGGCAACGGCTTGCCCGGAGGCTCGCAACGGAAGCGCCGCTCGAGCTGGGCGCGGAACGTGCCCAGCCGCTCCGGCGGCTCGTCGACGACGCGGTCGAGAGCGGCGCCCATTGCGTGACCGGCGGCTTTGTGGAGAGGTCTCGGATGACCCCGTTGGTGTTGACCGGCGTCCGAACCGATTGCGAGCTCGCGCGGAGCGACGTCTTTGCCCCGCTGGCGATGCTCATCGCCTGTGCTGATGCAGCGGAAATGTTGGCCGCGAACGAAGCATGCCCGTATGCGCTCGGGGCCAGCGTCTTCGGTCCCGCGGAGGCGGCGCAAGCCTTTGCAGAGCGCGTGCGGGTGGGGGTGGTCGTGGTGAACGATCTCATCGTTCCCACCGCCGACCCACGGTTGCCCTTTGGGGGGCGCGGCGATAGCGGCTACGGCGTGACGCGCGGGGCCGAGGGGCTGCGCGAGCTGACGCGTCCTAAGGTGGTCATCCGCCGCCGGGGCCGCTTCCGCCCCCACTTCGAGCCGGCAGGCAACCAAGTGGCACTCGCGCAGGCTTACCTCCAGGCACAACATTCCGCGAAATGGCCGAGACGCCTATTCGGGTGGCTTCGACTGATCGGCGCGCTGAGGGGGGCCGGCCGCAGGCCAGCACTAGGGAGCGAACGAGCATGACTGAGCGAATGGGCGTCATCGGCGGCGGCTTGGGCGGTTTGGCGGCGGCTTGCACCTTGGCCGCGCGGGGACACTCCGTGATCCTCTTCGAGCGCGGAGAATACCTAGGGGGTAAAGCGGCCGTGCTCGCCGAGGCGGGCTACCGCTTCGACATGGGGCCTACGATCCTCACCCTCCCGTCGGTGTTGGCGCGGATCTTTGCCGAGGCCGGACGACGGCTCGACGACGAACTCGACCTCATTCCGCTCGATCCGCAGTGGCGGTCGTTCTTCGCCGACGGCTCGACCCTCGATCTGGTGGCCGACGTCGGCGACATGTCGGCACGTTTGCACGACTTCGCCGGCGACCGCACGGCGCGTGGGTATCGAGCGCTACTCGAACTGTCGGCCAGCATGCACCGGGCTTCCGAGCGGTACTTCTTCTGGAAGCCCGTCGGCGGGCTTGTCGACACGTTTCGCGCCTCGACGACCTTTTCCCCCGGCGTTCTGCGCGACCTCTTGGCGCTGCGCGCCGGGGCGACCGTGGCCGGCACGATTCGCCGTCGCGTGGCGGACGATCGTGTCGCACAGATGCTCGATCACTTCACGCAGTATGTCGGCTCGTCGCCCGAGGCGTCGCCGGCGGTGCTTTGTGGGATTGCCCACATGCAGACGAGCGAAGGCATTTGGTATCCCCGCGGCGGCACGCGGGCCGTGCCGGAGGCGCTGGCCGGCTTGCTTGGCGATTTGGGGGTCGAGGTGCGGCTGGGGCAAGGCGCCAAGCGGATTCTGCATGAGCGCGGCCAAGTGACCGGCGTGGAGACCGACGACGGCGAACACATTCCGCTCGCGGCCGTCGTGTCGAACGCCGACTCGGTGCGCACGCACCGCGAGCTGATTGGCGGCCACGCCGCCTGGCCCTTCGAGCGGCGGCGACGTTACGAGCCCGCCTGCTCGGGCGTCGTGCTCTATCTCGGTTTGCGCGAGCGCTACGAGCACCTGCTGCACCACAACTTCGTGTTCTCCACTGATCCGCACGAGGAGTTCGACTCGATCTATCGGCGGGGAGAACCGGCGCCCGATCCGACGTGCTACGTGTGCGCGCCGGCCGCCACCGACGCCGCGGTCGCTCCGCCAGGCGGCGAGGCGCTGTACGTGCTCGTGCATTCGCCCTATTTGCGCAGCGGCCACGATTGGCGGCGCATGCTGCCGGGCTATCGCTGCGTGATCTTCGACAAGCTGGCGCGCACAGCCGGTCTGGAAGATCTCGAAGCGCGGATCGTCGTTGAACAGACGTTGACGCCGCAGGACATTCACGACCGGTATCACGTTTTGCAGGGCGCCATTTACGGGTTGGCTAGCCATGGTCGCTGGTTGGGCGCCTTCAAGCCGTCGAACCGCAGTCCCGATCTGCGGGGACTTTACTTGGCTGGCGGAGCGGCGCACCCCGGCCCCGGCATGCCGATGGTGTTGATGTCGGGCTGGATCGCGGCCGACTCCCTGGACCAAGACCTCGGGAGTTCGAAGAGCGAGGAGGGCAAGGCATGGGCCGCGGCGTCGGCGAGCTGATGCCCGAAACACGGCGCGAGCGGCGACAGGGGGAGGATCACGTGTCCGCAGCGCCGCTGCCACGCGTTTCCCCTTGGTGGGTGCGCATGGCCGCGCGCTATGCCGAGCGCTATGCAGCACGAGGACTGCACGCCGTGCGGCAGTCGCGCGCGGGAGGAGTGCCTGACTTGGGGACCGCGCCGGCGGTGATCTACCTGAATCACTCGAGCTGGTGGGATCCACTCGTGCTCCTGATCGTCGCCCAGCGGAATTGGCCCGACCGCCGACACTTCGCCCCGATCGACGCGGCTGCACTGGGTCGTTACCGCATTCTCGAATCGCTTGGGTTCTTCGGCATCGAGCGCGGGACGGTGGCGGGAGCGCGACGGTTTTCCGAGAAGACACGAGGAATTCTGGCCGAACCGCAGACTGTGCTGTGGCTGACGCCGCAAGGACGCTTTGCCGATCCCCGCGATCGCCCCACGCGGCTCGAGCCAGGGCTGGCGTGGCTGGCAGGTTGCGCTGCACCCCATGTTTCTTTCGTGCCGCTGGCGCTCGAGTATCCGTTCTGGGAGGAACGGACGGCGGAGTGCCTCCTGCGTTTTGGCCCGGTCCTCGAGCGGGAGCAGATCGCGGCGTTCGATTCCGCCGAGCGCGGCCGTCACCTGGCCGCCGAGCTCGAGGCGACGCAGGATCGCTTGGCTGAAGAATCGCGCAGGCGTCGCGCAGCCGACTTCGAGACGTTGGTGCAAGGCGCGGCGGGCGTAGGTGGCGTCTATGACGCGTGGCGCCGGCTCATGGCCCGCGTGCGCGGCGAGCGCTTTCGCCCCGAGCATGGAGGGGGAGAGTGATCGCGTGGGTTCTTGTCTTCGGCTCGCTGCTGCTTGCTGCGCTGCCGGCTTTGCTGTTCCTTCGCAATCTTGGCCTCTACCGGCCGCCGCCGCTGCTCGAGTCGCTTGCGTCAGCGGAGTTTCCCGCGGTTTCGGTGTTGATTCCTGCCCGCAACGAAGAAGCCCGGATCGTGGACGCGGTCGAGTCCGCATTGGCTGCGTGCGGGGTTGAACTCGAGGTGCTGGTGCTCGACGATCAAAGCACCGACCGCACGGCGGAGCTCGTCGAGCGGATTGCGCGGCGCGATGCACGAGTGAGGCTCGAACGGGCGCCTCCGCTGCCCGCCGGTTGGTGCGGCAAGCAGCATGCCTGCTGGACGCTGGCCCAACGGGCACGGCATCCTTGGCTATTGTTCGTCGACGCGGACGTGCGGCTTTCGCCAGACGCCGCGGCGCGCTTGGTGGCCTTCGCGCGTCAGCAACACGCCAGCCTCGTGTCGGGCGTGCCCCGGCAAGAGACCACGGGCCTGCTCGATGGACTGCTCGTTCCGCTGATTCATTTCGTGTTGCTGGGCTTCTTGCCGCTCGCGCGAATGCGCGCAAGCGGCGATCCGGCCTACGGCGCCGGTTGCGGTCAGCTTTTCCTGGCCGACCGAGAGGCTTATTTCGCGGCCAGCGGACACCGGGCGATTGCCAATTCGCTGCACGACGGCCTGCAGTTGCCGCGGGCATTTCGGCGGGCAGGGCTGCTCACCGATCTGTGCGACGCCACGTCGTTGGCGCGCTGCCGGATGTTCGCAAGCGCCGTCGAGACCTGGCGGGGCCTCGGGCGGAACGCCACCGAAGGCCTGGCGGCGCCCCGCATGATCGTGCCGGCGACGGTGCTGCTGGTGGGAGGACAGGTGGCGCCCGTAGTCGTGTTGTCGATCGGACTCGCCCAGGGTTGGCCTGCCGGGCTGGTGGCCACCGCGGCGATGGGGGCGGCGCTCTCCTACGTGCCGCGCGTCGCGGCGGCCCTTCGTTTTCGTCAGAGCGGGCTGAGCGCGGCGTTGCACCCCGTGGCCGTGGCGCTGCTGGTAGCCCTGCAGTGGCAAGCGCTGGCCCGCAAACTCCTCGGGCGGCCTGCTCGCTGGCGCGATCGGGTCTACGCGGATCAGCCGGTGCCCGCGGTCCACTAATGCCAACGACCCCGGGAGCAGCGCCAGGGCCGCTCCCGGGTCGGAAGTTCGAGCCTGCCTGGCGTTACTTGCTCTCAGCCTTGACGCCGGCGGACGGCGCGGGCTCCTCGCGCAAGTCGTCGAGCTGCTGCTTCAGACTGTCGAGCTGTTCCCGCAGGTGATCGAGCCGCTCGTTGACGTCGGCGCTGCGTGCCGGAAGGCGTCCGCGGCGTTGAGAGGGCTCGGCAAAGGACCATTCGACGCGCCCCGGGGCCGTTGCGTTCCAGCGCCTAGGCTGGATGTGGTTCACCGCGAACTGTGGCCGGCCGAGCAGGCCCGAAACGTGCGAGCGGATCTCCTCCGGCAAGGCATCGAGCTTCTCGTCGCTGGTCTTCCACTCCTTGTCCCCTTGCTTCGCGACGATTTCGGCCGGCGCGCTCCCCGACTTGGTGATCGTCACGGTGAGATCCTTGGGAAACTCGGCCTGGTCCACGAAAAAGCCGCCGGCGCCCGCTTGATTCCAAACCATGCCGGGGCCGAAGTTGAACATCCGCATCCGGCCCTCGGGGTTGCCTGGCATACGATTGATCCATTTTCCCACGGCGCGGCGGACGTCGGGTTGGTCGCCGGGGGCGGCCGGTTCGGGGCGCTTGGTGGGCGTCACCTTCAGGATGCGCCGCTCACCGCCGCGGAGCAGCGTCAGCTCGAGCTCCTTGTCCTTGTTGTCCTCGATCACCGCCACCAAGTCGGGCAGCGCGCCGATGTTCTTGTCGCCGATCGAGAGGAGGACGTCGTTCTTCTCGAGGTGGGCCTTCTCGGCCGGGCTGGCCGGCTGAACCTGCGTCACCACGTAGCCTTGCCCCTCGGGCAGCTTGAGCTGAGCGCGGAGGACTTCGTCGGCCGAGTCGCCGGCGATGCCGAGCCAGTGGTCGCTGAGCTGAACCTTGAAGGGTCCCCCGGACTCCGGGTTCCCCTCGGCGAAAAAGAACAACATGTCCTCGGGTTCGCCGTTGTCGGAATTGTTCTCTTGGGCGCGGAGCGATGCCCCTGAGCCGAGGACGACGACCACCAGGGCCAGCGTCGCCAAGCGATCGCGAAGATCATCAACACGCATTGCTGCACTCCTAATTCCGGGGGTTGGCAAGCGGGTATGCCCGGCGGCACGCTCCGCTCGAGATTCAAGACTCGATCCAGCGTTATTGGTAGACGGGCGCTCCCTTGAGCTGCACTTCGACCTCCTTGACCGGCACGATCAGTTCGCGGCCGTCCCCCAGCCGCACCGGCACGAGCTGCCGCCGCTCACTGACCCGATGGCCGCGCCGCTCGAGCTCGGCGAGCACCTCGGGGGAGGGACCCGTTGCTTCGGCTTGGGCCAGCCAAGCTTCTCGGCCGCGGGCCTCATCGAACACCGGCAATTGCACCGTGTGCCGCTCGCGTCCTTGGCCGTCGGCCAACTCGAGCGACACGAGCTGAGCACCGTCGAGCGAGGGGGCAGCCTCGGCCGGCGGAGCCACGTTGGCCGAAGGCGCCGGCGCGGGAGACGACCGTCCGACCAGCGAGTTATTGCCGCGCTGCGAATTCGCAGGCGTCGCGCCGCGCCACCAATGTCCGGCCGCAAAGGCCAGGGCGACGGAGGCGGCCAAGGCGAGCATTGCGCCCCAGGCAGGACGGCGTACGATGCGGCTGGGCGCGGCAGTGGGCGCGACGACCGGCGACGGAGCGAGCTCGAGGGCCCGCCCGCGCAGCGCTTGCCCCCAAGTCTGCGCCTCGAGAAACGCGAGGGCGCACCGCCGCCAGCCGTCGGGCGAGGCCTCGAGGGCCAACAGCAGTTCGCGGCGGCGGCGCTCGTCGAGCTCGCCGTCGGCCAGGAGATCGATCCAGATTTCGTGTTCGGGAGTCATGGTCAAAAAGGGAACTTGCTAAGTTTCACTGCCTACGGGGTCGAGGGCAGCGAGTTCTTGCCGGAGCCTTGCCCGG
Source organism: Pirellulales bacterium (assembly GCA_044221365.1). Taxonomy (GTDB): domain Bacteria; phylum Planctomycetota; class Planctomycetia; order Pirellulales; family JBGAPH01; genus JBGAPH01. The sequence continues at coordinate 152,583 of JBGAPH010000005.1, read as the reverse complement.
GCGCGGTGCAGCCGGGCTTCCACGGCGCTGTGGGAGGCGCCGAGGTGGGCGGCCAACTGATGGTAGGACCAACCTTCGGAGTACTTGAGCAACAGGATTTCGCGATCGCGCGCCGGCAACCGCACGAGCCCCTGCCGAACCGCGGCCTGCCGCTCGTCGGCCAGCAGCCAGTCGAGCGGATCGGCCGCGCAGGCGTCGTGATCGGCCGGCGGCCGGCGCTCGGCGAACCGCTGCACCAGCTTGCGGGCTCGCCCGCGTTTCCGCCGATAGAGCAGGCACTGACGGACCGCGAGTTGGTAGAGCCAGGGCGCTAGCTTGGCGTGGTCGGCGAGCGGGGCCTGTTGCCGGACCGCCGCGAGCGACACTTCCTGCAGCACCTCGTCGGCGGCCTCCCGCTCGCCGACGCGCGCCAAAACGACCAGCCGCAGCCAATGCCCATGGGCCGCGAGCGCTGCGGGCCAGTCGATGGCGGCGCAGGCCGGGGCGTCGTCAGGCGGTGGATCGACGGAAGTCATGGCGTGCAGGAAGGGTTGCCGCAGACGAAGACTTCTTGCTGTGGGGGCGGTGTGAATACGCGGGAATCGTTCGTTTGGGTCGAACTCTCCGGCCGGAATTGTCGTTCGCAACCCACGATCCCCGCTTGGGTTGCCGCCATCCAGTCCCCCGCTTCCAGCCGGGCTTTCCTTCCGTTGGAAAGTGGTATAATTTAGGCAGTTGAACCTGCGAAAACTCTTTCCGTTCGGAGCCGAGAATCCCATGGCCGTGAAGATCACCGAAAAGGCCGCGAGCGAAGTTAAGCGTATCATCGACGAGCAGAAGCTCGAGGCCGACACCGTGCTCCGCGTCGGCGTCACCGGGGGCGGCTGCAGCGGCTTCAGCTACGCCCTGGGCTTCGACAAGGGCTGGGACGAAAAGGCCGACTCGAAATACGAATACCATGGAATCACCGTGGTGGTCGACAAGAAGAGCGCCCTCTACCTCGACGGCACGACGGTCGACTTCTACGACGGCCTCGAGAAGCGCGGCTTCACCTTCGACAACCCGAACGCCGTGAAGAGCTGCGGTTGCGGCAGCTCGTTCTCAGCGTAGTTCCGCGATCGCGATCCTTCGTTGGTCCGCACAGCGGACCCTGCGTAGGGTCCGCTGTGCGGACCATGGATCGCCAAAACCACTGAACTCATGCGGCCGCCAGGTCTTCGACTTGGCGGCCGTTTCGTTTTGGGAGCGAGATGACGACCGACTACGACGCGATCGCCCACGAGTATCAGGCGGCCAAGCGGCAGCCCTGGCGGAGCGCGATCGAGGCGCATTCGCTGGTCAAGCTTGCGGGCGACTTGAGCGGGCGCAGCGTGATCGATCTGGCCTGCGGCGAAGGACATTATTCGCGGCTCGCCAAGCTGCGCGGGGCGCGACGGGTGTTGGGAGTCGATCTTTCGGCGAAGATGATCGAACTGGGCCGCGAGCAAGAAGCCGCCCAGCCCCTCGGCGTCGAGTACGCGGTGGGGGACTGCGGGGCCCTCGAACTGCCGGAGAAGTTCGACCTGGCGCTGGCGGCCTATCTTCTGAACTACGCCCGCACCGCCGCGGAGCTCGCGCACATGGCCCGCAGCGTCGCTGCCTGTCTGCCGCCAGGGGGCCGGTTCGTCACGGTGAACTCGAGTCCGTTTGTCGACCTCCGCCAGGCGGCCTCCTATAGGCCGTACGGGTTCGAGCTCGAGCTGAGCGTCGCGCCCGATCGCGCGGGGCGCGTTTCCGAAGGGACGCCCATCTGCTGGCGGTTCTTTTTGGAGAACGAGACGCTCGAGATCGAGAACTACTACTTGAGCCCGGAAACGCACGAGCAAGCGCTCGCTGAAGCCGGCCTGGACGACGTGCGGTGGGCGGGCCCCGAATTGGCAGCGGGCGCCGAGCGCCCCGACGGCTATTGGAACGCCTTTCTCGAGCACCCGCCGATCACCTTGCTCACCGCCGTGCGATCGCGAAGATAGAGCGAGCCGCCAGGCCGGTCCCGCGCCCGTGACGCCTGGCCCGGCCCCATTCTTTCGACTGAGGACGCAGTATGCCCATCGTGCGAGTTTCCGTTGGCGACATCGAACTGAGTGTGCTCGACGAGGGGCAGGGACTGCCGGTCCTCTTGGTTCACGGGTTTCCGCTCGACCACACGATGTGGCGCGAGCAGATCGCCGCGCTCGCCGGCAAGCATCGCGTGATCGCCCCCGATCTGCGAGGTTTTGGCCAGAGCGAAGTGACGCCCGGCAAGGTGACCATGGAGCAGTTCGCCGACGATCTGGCTGCCCTGCTCGCTGCGCTCGAGGTGCGCGAGCCGGTGGTGCTGTGTGGACTGTCGATGGGGGGATACATCGCATTTCAGTTCTGGCGCAAGTACGCCGCGCGGCTCCGAGGGCTCGTGCTGTGCGACACGAAGGCGGCGCCCGACTCAGAGGAGGCGGCGTCGCAGCGGCTCAAGCTGGCCGAGCTCGTGTTGCGGATTGGCGTAGCCGTGCTCTCCGACAACATGCTGCCCAAGCTGTTCGACCAGCGTACCATTGCCCAACGACGAGACATCGTCGAGTCGATTCAGGCAGTGGTGCTGCGCTCGAACCCCCAGGGCGTCGCCGCCGCGCAGCGCGGCATGGCGGAGCGCCCGGACATGCGGCCCGTGCTGAAAGACATCGCCCTCCCGACGCTCGTGGTCGTCGGCGCGACCGACGCCATTTCCCCGGAGGCCGAGATGCGCGAGATCGCCGCCGGCATTCCGGGGGCGCAGCTGATCGTCGTGCCGGGCGCGGGGCACATGGCGCCGCTCGAACGGCCCGAGGGGGTGAACCCAGGGCTGCTCGAGTTTCTGGCGCGGCTGTAGGCGGCCGCATTCTCGGCGCTCCCGTCAGCCGGCTTACGCCGGCCGCTCGCCGACGGCGCCTTGGCTCATTTTCTCACGTGGAATGCTGCGCGGCGGCCCCGCATAATGCCCGCAGACGAGTGAACGAGAGGCAACTCGAAGACACGCGGGGGCCGGGGCATGACGACGGACGAACGGCTGCAGGAATACGCCTCGTCGCGAGGCTTGGCGCTGCGAGTGGATCGCACGCAGAGCTTGATTCGCGGCGTAAAGATTCTCGGGCTCGAGTCGCGAAATGGCCGCAGCTACATGCCTGAGGCGCTCGCGGCCGCGGCGGCCCTCTACGAAGGGGCGAAGGTCAACGTCAACCATCCGCGAGCGGCCGCGGCCGCGCCCCGCGACTACCAAGACCGGCTCGGCTCGATCTGCGGCGTGAGCTTCCGGTCAGGCGAGGGCCTGTTCGCCGACCTGCACTACAACCCCAAGCACGCGCTCGCCGAGCAGCTTGCCTGGGACGCCGAGCACGCGCCGGAGCATGTGGGCTTTTCGCACAACGTCGAAGCGCGAACGGCGCAGCGCGAAGGGCGGACCGTGGTCGAGGCGATTCTCACCGTGCAGAGCGTCGACCTGGTGGCCGACCCGGCGACGACCAGCGGCCTGTTCGAGGCGGCCGCGGCCACGCCGGCAGGCCAGCCGACGAGGGACCCGGACCAGGTTCAAGAAGATGCAACCGTTGCGCTCGACGAGGTGACGCGGCTCGAACAAACCGTCGTGCAGCTGCGGCAGGCCGCGCGGCGGCGGGAGCGGCTCGATGAGGCGGCGGCGTGTTTGCGGCAACGCGGCCTCCCCAGCCTCGACGACACGAGCTCGCTCGCGCACACGCTGCTCGACGAAGACTTTCGAGCCGAGCTGGCCGCGGCCGAATCGCGGCAAGCGGTGGTCAAGCTCGTCGAGCAGCGAGAACAACTGATCGCCGCTGCGGCCACCTGGCACGAACAGCGCCGACAATCGACGCGGCCCACGAGCCGCGAGCAACGGTTGGTCGATGCACCGCTGCTCGAGGCGGCCGATGCGCGGCAGTTTGTCGACTGCATCAGCCGGGTGCGGTAGCTCGTGGCGAGTGGCTCGTAGCCGGTCGCCAGGCAGGTCCAGCGCGGGCTGACGGCGAAGGGCAACTTGTCTTGCAATTCTCTCACACTCAACGGGGGCCAACATGGCAGATACGATGCGCTGGCGGTATGGGGACACTTGCCCGGTGACGTTGCCGGTCGATTCGACGACCGTGATCGAGATCGGCGACCTGGTGTATCTCGACGTCGATGACGCCAAGCCGGCCGGGGCGATCAACAACATTGGCGGCGGCGGGCCGGCCAATCTGGCGGCGGCGCAGGAGGTGTTTCACGACGCGTTCGTAGGCGTGGCCATGCAGCGGAGCCGCAACGGCGACGCGCAGCCGATTCGCATCGCCACGGGCGGCGTGTTCGAGATGGGCTGCGCGAGCTCCACGCTCGAACTGGGGACGCGCGTCGGGCTCGATGACAACGCGGGGGGGACGGCGCTCGAGAGCCAACAGGTGATCGCCGTCGCGGCGGGCTCGCCCAACCTGTCGATCGGCCGCGTCGCCCGCCGCGTGAACCCGGCCGACACGAAGGTGCTGGTGGAGATCAACAGCACGGTCCTCCGCGACGGCCCGACCGCCGTGGCGTAGACCAGACTCTTGATCGCACCACGGAGGCACGGAGGCTCGGAGCAATGCCTGCTGAGGGACGGCCTGCCTGACGCTCCGTGGGACTGCAACTCGGCGAAAGCTCCTCTCCGTGCCTCCGTGTCTCCGTGGTGAAAAGAACGAAACAAGCCAACCGAGGGGTAATCACTGTGCGAGCGATCAAGTATCGAGAGCTGCGGCGGCGGTATGAGTTGGACGGCGCCGAGCGGACGGTGGAGCATCTGAGCGAAGCGCTCCGCGGCGGGGCGCTGGCGGCCGGCGACTTCAGCCTCCGCGAGTTGGCCGAGGCGCTCGTGCCCGACGGCCGAGAATGGGTGCGGCTGCTCGATCCGCGGAGCGCGGGGGGCGTGACCTTGCTCGAGTCGTTCGACGGCGTCGACACCACGGCTTTTTCGAACATCACGAGCCAGTTGGTCTACTCCAAGATCATGGAGGCCTACACGCAAGAGGCCTTCGTGATGTCGAAGCTGGTCGACACCGTGCCGACGCGGCTCGACGGCGAAAGGATCCCCGGCATCGCCCGCGTGGCCGACGGAGCCCTCGACGTGGCGCCCGGCATGCCGTACCCCAACCTGGGGTTCGGTGAAGACTACATCGAAACGCCGGCGACGACGAAGCGGGGCTTCATCGTGCCGGTGACCCGCGAGGCGATCTTCTTCGACCGCACCCACCTGGTGCTCGCGCGAGCGGCCGAGGTGGGCGAGATCTTGGGGCTGAACAAAGAGAAGCGGCTCTTGGATCTGGCGCTGGGGATCGCCAACAACTACAAGTGGCGCGGAACGGCCTACAACACGTACCAGGCCAGCACTCCCTGGATCAACGTGAAGGCGAGCAACGAGCTGATCGACTGGACCGACGTCGACGGCGCGGAGCAGCTGCTGGCCGAAATCCTCGACCCCAACACCGGCGAGCCGGTGCTCGTGAAGGCCGACACCGTGCTCGTGATGCCGGCCTACCGCCACGCGGCCCACCGCGTGTTCAACGCGCCCGAGATCCGCTACACGGGCACGAGCGCGGCGACCACGACCGTGGCCGCCAATCCGCTGGGCAACTACCAGGTGCATGAGAGCCGGTTGGCGTATCGGCGGATCGTGGCCAGCGGCGTGGCGGCCGACACGGCTAAAAAGTGGTGGTTCCTCGGCGACTTCAAGAAGGCCTTCGCCTACATGGAGAACTGGCCGATCACGGTCACTCAGGCCCCGCAGAACAGCGAGGCCGACTTCAGCAACGACATCGTGATCCGCTTCAAAGCGAGCGAACGGGGCGCGGCGGCCGTGCTCAACCCGCGGTACGTGGTGAAGAGCACGGGATAGGGGCTGATGCGAACCGCGGAGACGCCGTTGGGGCGACGTCTTACCGCGGAGGACACAGAGGACGCGGAGAGGAGTACCGAAGGGGCGTTTGATTGCGTCGCTGACCATCATCCTTTTGGTCTTCGTCGCCAATATGGCTTGCCATGAACTCCTTGGGCGAGCTTGCTCTGTGTCCTCCGCGTCCTCTGCGGTGAAACTCTGTGCGGGGACGCGCGGTGGACGGGTGTTTTGCCCAGCGTCGGCGGTGTGGTGTGGCATACGATCTGGCGAGGGGGTGGGGAATGTCGAGAATTGGCGACGAAACGGTGGCCAGCTTCGATCATGGCCGCAAGAGCGGCATTGGCGTGTCGGCGGTGCAACTCGTCACGACTCCGTTGCACGCGGCCAAGGGGGTCGAGCTGATCGCGGGCTCGACGAACTCCGGCACGGTCTACGTTGGCAACGCCGACGTGACCGCCGGCTCGGCCGACGCCACCGACGGCTTTCCGCTCGCGCCGGGGGCCCGGCTCTTCTTGCCGCTCGATGACCCGAGCAAGGTCTATCTGCGGGGATCGGCGCCGGGACAGGCCGTGTATTACGTGGTGCACTGATGCGCAGACAACAGCGACGCGAGCAGGCGATCGTCGGCGGCGGTCTGGCGGTGGAGCCGTCGTTCTTGTGGCGAAACTTCGCCACGAGCGGGGCGCGGGCAGGCGAGTATGAGCTGTACGTGCCGTTCGGCGCGGAGTTGGGCTCGACCCGCTACGGCGTTTACACGTTCGGGCCCTATACGGGAGGCGTAATGCATCTGGGGCGGATCAAGGAAGGGCTGCCTGTCGTCAACAAGTGGCACAACGACGGCACGGTGACGAAAACCGGCGTGTGGACCACGACCAGCAACGCCACGGCGATTCCCGGTCCCGGCTCGGCGGCCTACAGCGTGACGGCGGGTGACACGATTCAGGCCACAGTGACGGGGCACACCTTGCTCCTGCGCGGCTACACGAACGTGAACGGCGGCTTTGGCCTGGTGGCGATCGACGGCGACTACACGGCCGCGACGATGTTGCCGGCGGTGTCGAGCGGCGACTTCAAGGCGATCAGCGGCGTGGCCGCCGGACCCGGGGGCGTGTGCCGGGTGACTTGCACGGCCCACGGCTTCGCCACCGGCGCCACGGTGCTCGTCGAGAACGCAGGAGGCGTGACGGGACTCAACAACCTGCGGCACACGATCACCGTGGTCAACGCCAACACCTTTGATTGCGATGGCTCGACCTTCGGCGGCACGTACACCTCGGGAGGCGCCGCGGGCTACTTTGCCCAGGCCGATCTGGGCCAGCGAATCCTGAATGCCTACTCGATCAGCATATCCGCCTTCGACGAGCATTTTCCCTTGGTCGAGGGAGTGACCGACGGTACGCACACAATCACCGTGCGAGCCACCGGCACGGCCCAGGCGGGCGGAGCAAGCGGCAAGCGCTGCTACCTCGTCGGATTCGCGGCCGCGACCGCGGGCGGTCGGCTGACCGATGCCAATGCCGGCATGGGATACCTCCGTGATGTGGTGAACTATCGCGCTTCCAACGGATACTCGGCGCTGGCCTCGGCAATCGAGTTCACGCCAACCGGCTTCAGCAACTATCAGTTTCTGGGTGAGGTCCACGGGAACGAGGCGCAGACCGCGCTGGCCTGGAAGGTCGACGGGGCCGCCGTGTCGCCGGCCGCCGGCGAGCTCTCGAGCGGTTCGGTGCTGCGGCTCGAACGGACGAGCACGCTGAGCCATCCCTCGACCGGTTCGACGGTCGCCACGAAGGTGGCCGAGTATCAAGCTGCGGCTGGCCAGCCCGATGCAGTGCGCTGCGCCCAAACGATCACCTGGTTGGCCGCCGGCACGGTGCGCAGCGGCTACCACGGCATGTTGCCCCTGGGAGACCACCCGCGGACCACAAGCACCCTGCGGCAAACTGTGTTCGATCGAGCCCTCATCGGCGCCGCCATCGTGTCGAGTCTCACGGCCGACAACGATTCGCAAACGAGCGGCGGCCAGGCAACTCGCGCCGAGTTCTATCACGCGACGGCCCATCGGCTGCGGGCGCGGGTGACGATGCCTGACGCGGGCAAGAACGTCAACAGCTGGTCCGATCCTACGGCTGCCGCCTTCGTGCAAGACCGCAGCGACCACATCGACAAGGCGTATTTTGCCCGCTCGGCGGGGGGAGCCGAAGCAGTAGCGGTGAGTAGCGTTCACGCCAGCGAAACGGGCTGGCACGTGTGGCGGAGCTGACGCGCGTCGGCGTCAACACTTCCCTGACGACTTCGAGGTTTCTCGCGTGCTCGACCTTCTCGAACAACCGCGGCGGCTGGCCGACGTTTACCTGTGGCGAAATTTCGCCACGGTCGGCGCTCGCGCGAGCGAATACGAAGTGTGCGTGCCGTTCGCCAACCAGGCCGGCACGCTCCGCTACGCCGTCTACGGGTTTCGCGAGTACGTGGGGGGCGTGCTGCACTTGGGACGGATCAAGGAAGGCCTAGTGGTGCGGAACACCTGGCACAACGCCGCGGGCGTAGCCAAGTCAGGCGACTGGACCACGACGGCGCACGGCGCCATCGCCGGGCCCGGCACGGCCGCCTTCAGCAACACCGCGGGAGACACGATCAGCGCCACCGTCACCGGCCACACGCTGCTCGTGCGGGCCTACACCAACGTCAACGGCGGGTTCGGCGTAGTGTCGATCGACGGCGATGCCACGGCCGCCAACCGCCTGCCGATGGTCCTGCCGACAGACTTTCATGCGATCAGCGGCGTCGCCAACAACGGCTCGGGGGCCTGCCGCGTTACGGCAAGCGGCCACGGCTTGGCGACCGGGGCCACAATCCTCGTCGAAGGGGTGGCCGGCGCGACCGGAGCGAACGGCGCGTTTACCGTCACCGCGGTCGACGCGAATACGGTCGATCTACAGGGCTCCATGTTCGGCGGCACGTACACCTCGGGGGGAACGCTCGGCTATTTTTCCCAGGCCGACCTGGGGCTGCGGTATCTGGAGTTCTACGACCTGACGGGGGGCTCGAACTTCGACGAAAGCGCTCCGCTGGCCGAGAATCTAGTCGATGCGCCGCACACGATTTCCCTGCGCGTGCGTGGGACAGCCCGGGCCGGCGGGACGACGGGCAAGCGCTGCTACGTGACCGGTTTTGCGGCGGCGCAGCCACACCTGCTGCCGACGGACGCCGATTGCAGCTTCGCTTACGTGCGCGATGTCTCCAATCTGCGGGCGGCCGGGGCGTATTCGTCGCTGGCCAGCGCGATCGAGTTCTCGCCGGAAGAGTTCAGCAACTATCCGTTCCTCGGCGAAGTGCATGGCAATGAAGCGCCCGGCACGTGCGCGTGGAGCGTCGACGGCGCGTCGCTAAGCCTGCTGCCAGGGAGCTATGCCCGCGGCGCCCTCGTGCGGCTGGATCGCACCACCCAGCTCACCCATCCCTCGCTGGGCAACGCCCCGGTCGCCGAGAAGCGGGCCAGCTATGAAGCGCGCGCCGGGCAGTACGCAGGACTCATCTGCCGACACGTCGTGACCTGGCTCGCGGCCGGCGCGTGCCGTGCCGCCTACCATGGGATGCTGCACTCCGGCTCGCGCCCTCCTTGGCAGATCGGCGTTCGCAGCGAGTTCCGCGATGTCCGGCTCGACGACCTCGTTGTCGGGCCCCTGCAAGCTTCTAGCGGCGTTCAGTATGGCTTCGTACAGGCCCGGCAAATCGAATTCAGCGACGTCCGGCACACGCTGCGGGCACGGCTCGTCATGCCTGACGCGGCGCTCAATGTGAATGCTTGGGCGCACAGTCCGCCCCTCAACGCGTTTGTCGAGGATCGAACCGACGGGGGCCTGAAAGCGTATTTCACCCGGAGCAACAGCGCGTCGCCGGAATCGGTGGCGGTTGGGGACGTTCATTCGGCGGAAACAGGTTGGCAGCTTTGGCGGCATGAGGATCGGGGGCCGCTGGTGGCCGCGGCCGCGCGGGCGCTCGACACCGGGCTGCCCGCCGGCCGCGCCCTGGCGGGCACGGGGCCCGAACTGCACTCCGTGGCGCTGGCGGGCGCCCGGCCGATCCTGCTTGCGCGGCTCGAATACGCAGAGAGCGGAGCGCCGCTCGACGCTCTCTCGATCGATGCGGTGCGCTGCACGGTAAGCGTGCTCGATCCGCAGGACGCCGCGCGGGCCGACAGCCTCGAGGGGCTGAGCCGTGTTGCGCTCGCGCCGGCGGACGTGCTGCGGGGCGAGCTCGTGCGCGACGCGGCGTGGGGCGAGACCGACGAGCGGGGCTACAACTTCCGCTGGCAAGCGGCGGCCGACTCGCCGCCCGTCTTGCCGACCGCCGGCCGCTTCTACCGCATCGAATTCGAAATCGTGCCGCGAACCGGCCCGCCGCTGCGGTCGCGGTTTCGCTTCTGGACGTTGTGAGCTTCAGGTCGGCGCAACGAAGCTGCAAGGAACCCGGGGGAGATGGCCATGGCCGACGCACAACCCAGCGATTTGGACCAACTGCGAACGATCCGCACCAACCTGCTCGCGCGGCTGGCTGACATGACGGCCAGCCCCAAGCCCAACTACTCGCTCGACGGCGAGAGCTACGCCTGGGCCGATTTGTTCGAACGTTACATGCAGCAGCTCGAAGCGATCAACGCGCAGTTGGCCGGCCAAGAGCCGTTCGAGTTCCATACCCGCGGATGTACGTGAGTAGCTGGTAGCGAGTAGCCAGTGGCTAGTAGCCGGTGGCCAGGGGGCGGACGCGGAAGCTTCATTTGCTGGCTACCAGCTACAAGCTACTGGCCACGAGCCCGAAGGATTCTCCATGCGAACTTCTTTCCAACCCGGGACCGACTTTCTCGACGTCGTCGATGGGCTCGAGCCGGTGCGCTTGTGGCGGCCGGGGAGCGCGGAAGAGCGGTTGATCCAGCGGGCCAAGCGGCGAGCCGTGCTCGTGGGCGAGGCCGCGCCGAGCGGAGGGCAGTATCTGGTGGGGGACGTGCATTGGCACCTGCACCGCGAGGAGCTGCCGGCGCCGCCGCCGCTGGGGGCGCGGATCGTCGACCGGCACGGTCTGGCCTGGACGATCCTGGCCGTCGATCAAATGGCGCACGATCACCGTTGGCGTTGCCACAGCCGCTGCTTGCGGCTGGCGGCAGGGCTCGACGCTTATGTGACGATCCAGGTGGCCGCCTGGGGGCGCGACGCGGCGGGGGCGCCGCTGGCGACCTGGAGCGACTGGCGGGCCGGCGTGCCGGCGCGGATCCAGCCGCTCGCGGCCGAGCAGACGACTGACCACGGCCGCCACGCGACGCGGTCCACGCACACGATCGTGCTCGACCTGGAGATCCCTCTCGACGAGCTCCCGAACCACCGGGTCGTGGGACCCGACGGCGTCGCGTACGAGATCCTTGCGTTCGACCAGGCGGAGCGGATCGACGTACTGCCCACGCTGCACGTGTGCCGCTGGACGCCGCGCGACTGACGACACCCGAATTTGCCGCGAGCCGAAAGCATGCATGTGTTGCAGGAGCCGCAGGAGTGAGTATTGAACGGGCGATCCTAGGAGCTTGGGGCATGCACCGGCCGCTGACGGCCGTGGCGCCGCTCGAGCGGGTCTTCGCCGGACCTGTGCCGCCTCCTCCCGCCGACGGCCGGCCGACGACCGTCCCCTACGTGGCGCTCGAGCGCCTAGCTGATGTGGCACAACTGCGGACGAGCAGCCGACGAGGGCTGTCGGTCGAGGCGCTGCGGATGCGGGTCGTTGCGGCGACGCTCGAGGCCGCGCTCGAAATCGCGGAGCTCGCGCGGCGCCGTTTTACGGCCTTCGGGGGCGACATGACCGCAGGCGTGATTCAAGACATGCGCGTGGTGGGCCAGCAACATGCGCCGCTCGCGCAGGGGCTGTGGGAGGCGACGCTCGAGTGGCGGGTGCGCGTGTCGCGCGATCCGACCTGACGGGCGCCGTGCCCAACGAATTGACGTTCAACAGCATGGGAGGAGCCGCTTTCATGGCCGACACGCTCGCCATCGACATTCGTTGCACGCTGGCCTGGCTGTTCCAGGAGGAAGGCCCGCTGGCCACGATCTCCGACAGCTCGAAGCTCGAGTACAGCCGCACCTTCGCCGACGGCACGGCCACCGACCAGGCCGACAAGCTCTGGCATCAGGAGCGCTCGCTCGCGGCCGGGGCCTCCGACGACTGGGACCTGACCAGCCTGCCGACCGACCTGTTCGGCGGCACGCTGAGCCTGAGCCTGGCCAAGGTCAAGGCGGTCTTCTTGGTCAACCTGTCGACCGTCGCCGGCGACGTGCTCTACCTCCGCGGGGCGGCGAGCAACCCCTGGTTCGCGGCCTTCAACAGCGCGAGCGACCACGTGAAGGCCCCGGCCGATTCCTGCATGCTGTTGACGAACCGCAAGACCGGCTGGACCGTGACCGGCGGCAGCGCCGATGTGCTGCGGGTGCAAAACCCCGGCGCTGCGGCCGTCAGCTACCGCCTCGTCATCGCCGGCACGAGCGCTTGAGCGGTAGACGAACCGCGGAGGCGCGAAGACGCGGAGGAAGGCAGAGGATTCGAACCACGAAGTCACCATGGCGAAGAAGACAGATTGTTTCTCGCTAAGGCGCCGAGACGCCAAGGTTGGACTTGCCTGCTTTGCGAGTTTTGCGCCTTGGCGAGAAGCAGCCCTCGTCTGTCTCCGCGCCTCCGCGGTTCGTTTTCCCCGGTCGGCGTCGTTGAATTCACCGAAGCACCGAGGAGCCAGCGATGGCCACGATTAGCGGGAAGAATGGGCGGATCAAGATCGGCTCGACGACGCTGGCCGACATTACGCTGTGGCAGCTCGTCACGCGGGCCGGCAACCCGGCTTACGCCAGCAGCGCCACGCAGGGGTGGAAGACGCGGCGCGAGGGGGTGCGCGACGCGAGCGGCACGGTGCGGTTCAAGCTCGACCTGGCCGACCCGATCACCGACGACTTCGACGAGGGGGACCCGGTGACGCTGCTCCTGTATCTCGACGCCACGCGGTTCTACACCGTGCCGGCGATCATCGATTCGCTCGCCTGGGAGGTCGACATCAACGACGGCGACGTCCTCGGCGGCGTCGCCGAGTTCAGCGCCACCGGGCCGATCACCAAGCCGACGTATAGCTAGCCGGATGATTCACCACGGAGACCCGGAGGCACGGAGAGGTGGACGAACCGCGGAGGCGCGGAGACGCGGAGAGGGAGCCGAGAATGCAGGCGGGGTGATTGCCCACTCGAGGGCGCGAGCAGAGAAGCTAGCGGTCGTCCTGGGCGTCCTTTGCGCCTTGGCGAGAAACAGAGGCATCGTGCGGTGAGCGGAGCAGCATGAGCGTGGCGTGGGACGAGAGTGTGGCGGTGGTGGCGTGCGGGGGACGTGCGCTGCGGGTGGGGCCGCTGCGGGTGCGGCATCTGGCGGCGCTCGAACGGCGGTTGCTCGCGGCGCGGGTCGATCCGTTGCCGCAACTTCCTGCCGCGCTGGCTGGCCTCGACGCGCGGCAGCAAGAGCTCTTGCTGGGGCACGTCTACGACACCCTCAGCCGCCCTGCTCGCTTGGCCGAAGGCGAGCTGGCCGCCTTCCTCGAGACCCCGGAGGGCTTGGGCGAGGCCTTGTGGCAAAGTGCGCACGAGGCGGAGCCGGCGCTCGAGCACGAAGACTTTTGGGCCTGGTGGGAGGATCAGCCGGCCGACTCGTTCGACTCGCTGCGGCAGCGGGCCTTCGCCGCGTTGCGGATCCCCTGGGGAAACGGGGCGGGCCAGGCGCAGTCTGCGACGACCGCCTCGCCGACGATTGGCAGTCGGCGGTCCGCGAGCTGAGCCTGGCCCTTTCCTGGCCTCCGGAAACGCTGGCGCGAATGACGCTCGAACAGCTTGCGGTCTGGCGAATCTGGCTGGCGGTCAGCGAGCCGCAGCGCGTGGATCGCGATGAGGCCAAGCTGCGCGTGGCGGCCCGCCGCGAACAACGGACCGCCTGGCTCCGCGCGGCGCTGGCAAGGGGCCGGGAGCTAAGCGCGCCGCACACATCAGGAACAGCGCCGACGAGGAGCGGGGCCGACCAACGGTCGATCGCCTACGAGCTCCCGCCGCTGCCGGGGCGCCGCGAGCGGTCTTTCGGGATGCACAGACAATCAAGCGAGCATGAATCCCGCAGGCCGGAGCACAGGCGCGCTCCGCGATCCGCCGCCGCAGCGCAACTCGAACCGCAGGCGCCGTGGACGGGTTCGCCGGCAACCTCTCCGCCGCTCGACGAACAAAGGCTGCTCCGCGAGGCGCTAGCGGCCTTGAGCGCGCAACTCGAGCGGCTGGAGCGCCGCGTGGGGCGCGGGGCTACGCTCGCCCCGTAGCACGCAAGACATCAACCGAACATCGGCAGGCAACACCGCATGGCGCTTCCCTACAACGCCGAGGAACTGCAGGGCTCGCCGGTCGTGGAGATCGACGAGGATGGCACCACCGCTACGCGCCTCTTTCGGCTGCCCAACTGGGACGATTGGCGGAGCTTCGCCGCCGACCTGATGAACCAAACGCGGTAAAACGTGATGGTTCTTCAGCTAGTTCGCTGCGCGAACGGGGGCGGCTGGGAATCGATGGTCCGCAGGGTGCGCCGGCGCGTCGAGCTAGACACTCTGGCGGCGCAAGAAGAAGCCCCAGCGGATCAGCCCGCTAGGGCATGTGTGGCGAAGCCACGGACGAACGAAAGAAAGACTAGGGCAAGAGACTGATCCCATGCCAGTGCCTCACGGCTGCTTTGCCGATCTTTCGGGAGATCAACCCTTTACCCTTCAGAAACGTGCCCAGCGACTTGCTAGAGACGTTGGGGAACCCGTTAGCGGCAGACCATGTGGCGTAGCTCGTTTGCAGATCAGCCGAGCGAACCACACCGGCTTTGCTCTTGGTCAGCTTCTCCGCGAACCACTTGTCTAACGGACCCTTTTCCCGTTTCTCTCCTGACAAGACAACGAGCTTTTGGTTTTGGTGGATAGTGCGAAGCACGATCTTTTCCGTGATCGCAACCGTTTCCCCATTATGTTTCGTGCCTCGAATGCTGTTCTCGGCACACAGACGAACCAGAGCCTTAACGCTAACCCCGTTGGCGTAATTGCTGGTCACGAAGTCTTGGGTTTCTTGGGAGAGGAGGATTGTCCGATTGTAAGCCGCCTTTTTCGACGACTGCCGATTAGTGATGACCGTCATGAAGTTAAGCAGCATCGTGATGTCTTCTTTGTTCTCTTCCTCACACTCCACGAAGTCCGCCACATAGATAACCTTCACCCCCAAGTCACCAAGAATCTTCACCAAGAGAGCTTCACCACCGGGAATGCGCGCGAGACGTGATTTATCCCTCACAACCAAGGTCCTGATCTTTCCTGCCTTGGCATCCTCATAGACTTGGTTAAGAGCCGTCCGGGTCCGAAGATCAATCGACATTCCCGACACCTGTTCCCGATAAACGCAAACAGCGTCTTTCTTCGTTCCAAACTCCCTCGTGGCATACGCCACCAAGTCCGAAACCTGGCGGTCGAGCCCTTCGCGGTCTACCTTTCCTGGACTGCTACGCCTAGCGTAAACGCCGACGCCCCCACCATTCATGGTGTTTTCTTGGTTCTCCACCCCAATCACATCCAACCCCAAGTGCTGTTCCAAGCTGCTGCGCACGATCCGGTATTTGCCTTGGGGACCGACCCTCGACGCCGCGACCTGACCGCTACGCACCCAAGATCGCAGCTGTGAGGGACTGACAGAGAATTCCCGACAAGCAGCGCCCATCTTCAGGAGTCTGCCGTCGGCGACTCGGGATTGAGCGGAGACGTGGGCGCAGCCAGAATTGGCGTAGATCATCAGGCACCTCTATCGTGCTTGGTGGTTTAGCCCTGCCTACTGGATAGCCGTCCGGTAGGTGGGGCGTTTCTATTGGTGGTCGAGCGGCACCACGACCACTCATTCTTAGAGCGGATGATCCAGCGGACCACTTTCAGAATGTGGCACAACGCAATCGAACGCAGCAATTCGAGCGAAACGCTCTAGCTGGTGGGGCGCTACGTGCTCGTCGGCTCGCAGTTCCACTTCGTCCGCCCCGTGCTCTTCCCCGGCTACGTCAATCTGATCGTGGCCGGCATCAGCGTCGAGCCGCTCGACCCCGCGGCGCCGGTCGGCGATCAGACGTCGCTCGAGGGGAACACCAACCGGTATCCGGCCGCCGGCGCCAAGCTCACGGTCACCTATCGCACGCTCTACGACACCGACAACGGCCAGCACCCCAACGCGCCCAGCGTGCCGAGTGGCACCTATCTGACTTATGCGGCAGACTTGGGCGTCGACACGTTGCAGGTGCCTGGCCGCTCGTGGCAGTACGACGTGGGGGGGACGCCGACCTTGCCCGACGACGTGAACCCGCTGCTGGTGGCGCCGACCGGCAGCTACTCGCTCACCTGGCACCGCGTGATGCGGCCCCCCTGGCAGACGATCCGCGCCCTGCGCGGCACGGTGAACCAGCAGACGTTCGTCGGCGCAGCGCCGCAAACGGTGTTGTTTCTCGGCGCGCGGATCACGCGGCAGTTTCAATTCCTCGAGCAAGGAGGCTTTTGGAAGATCCGCTACTCCTTCGCGGAAAGTGCCAAGCGGCTGTCGGGGGGCGGCGTGGCCGGCTGGAACCACTTCGCCCGCCGCACGAGCGCCCCCGGCGACGAGGTCTGGACCCCGATCAAAGCCTTCGCCTCGAGCCCCCCCTTGCGCCCTTACGCCGTCGGCGACTTTCAGACGCTGTTCCAGTTTGGATAGCACGAACCGCGGAGACGCGGAGGCGCGGAGAGGATACAGAGAGATAGTTGAACCACGAAGGCACGAAGACACCAAGAATGCAGATTCGTTTTCTCGCCAAGCCGTGGCGAGAAAAGTCTAATCTCCTTCGTGTCTTCGTGTCTTTGTGGTTCAATTCTTTGCCCCTCTCCTCCGCCTCCCCTCTCCGCGTCTCCGCGTCTCCGCGGTTCGCTTTCCCTCTGCATCTCCAGGGTGAAACAACGAGGGGCGAAGCATGCCGCGGAAGGTGAGTGAGTTTCGCGCTGGGCGGCCGCTGTCGGCGGCGCGGCTCAATCGGCTGGTGCAGGCGGCGAACCGCGCGGCGCAGGTGGCCGTAGCGCCCCCCTTGTTGCTTTCAGCCGGCGACGGCGGCGTTCATCTGGCCTTGTCTGATCAGCCGCACTTCGACGTCGTCGAGCTCGCCACGGCGCTCGAGCCGGGCGACGTCGACGTGGCCGCGGCGCGGCTGGCCCGCGACTTCGCCGCGAGCCCCTCGGCCAGCGATCAATGGGCCGCCAGCGGCGAAACGCTCTCCTATGCGATGGACCACCTCGAGAGCGTATGGCTCGAGGGTTCCCGGGCGCTGGCTCTCTGGCTGCCTGGCGCCGGCCAGCGCATCCTTCTTCCTGGCACCCAGTGGCACCTGGCCAAGCTCGATGGCGCGCTCTCGGCCGGCGGCACGGCCACGGCCAGCCTCTGGGGCATCAGCAGCGGCTCAGCCGCCGACTCGGGGATCAACGTCACCGCGCACGACTGGCTGCTCACAGCCGGACAATCGTTGCCGGCCGGCGCGACGGTCGTATTGCAACAGCATGCCCAGAGCCGGCGCTGGTATGTGGCGCAAGCGCTGGCAGCGCCGAGCGCCGTCGTCACTCGTTTCAAGCTCACGGCGACGCTGACCTTTGGCGGCAGCGCGGCTGCGGTGGCCCGCAACTGGACGGGCTCGGCCTACGCCGACGGGGCGGCGATCACCGTCAACGACTTTTCCGCGGCGACCTTCGCCGGCCACAGCGGCGACGAATGCCTGGCCGTGCTGCTGGCCGATCGGCCAGGCGTCTACGAAATCCTCACGCTCGAGCAGCCCGCCCGCCAGCTGAGGTTCACGCTCGACGCGGCGCTCGCGCTCACCGACGCCAGCCAATCGGCCACGGTGCAGCATTCTTGGGACGGCCGGCCGCTCACGCCGAGTTCGACGGTCGAAGTCTTCAACCAGCCGGACGACGATGGCGGCGACTACCTGTTCGCCGCCCCTTCGGGCGCCACCGGCACGGCCACGTTCGACCTGGTCGAAAACAAATGGTGGATCAATTGGGTCGAGTGCGGCCCGGCGTAGCTCGCGGAAATGCAAACCGCGGAGACGCGGAGGCGCGGAGAGAGGCAGGGAGAATTGAACCACGAAGGCACAAGGACACGAAGAAAGCAGAGCATTTCTCGCTAAGGCGCAAAGCTCGCAAAGGGAGCACGTTCCTTTGCGAGCTTTGCGCCTTAGCGACAAATGCATTTCTTTGTGTCTTCGTGCCTTGGTGGTTCTCTGTTCCTCTCCGCGCCTCCGCGTCTCCGCGGTTCGTCATACTGACATCACTCGAGGGACTGGCGATGACGGGGATTGGCGTGCAGCCGTGTTGTTGTGCAGGGCATGAAGACCCGCCGGGGTCCGACGGCTGCGAAACGAATTGCCTGCCGGGCACGATTCCGAACGAGTTCGAGCTCGTGATGCCGGCGAGCGCCTTCAATCCCTTCATTGGCTGCGGCGCCGCCTGCAGCGCCTTCGCCGGCACGTTCGTGCTCACCTGGTTCGGCTCCGTTGGCGGCATCTGCCGCTGGACCTACTGCCTCGACGATCCGTGCAACCCAGGGGCGAAGGCCATGTACGTGCTCAGCTACCGCATTCCGAATCTGGCGGTGCTGATCCTGGTCTACGGGCTCACCGACTGCAGCGACACCGCTTGGGTCAACTGGAACGAGTGGCGGCAGACGATCGGCGGACCGGGCGACATCGACTGCCTGGCGACGATCGACCACGACCTCGACTACTTCCTCGATGCCGCGACCCCCAACTGCGGCGTCTTCGGGGCCTTCCGCCCGCACCTGCGGGCCTTGAATTGACATTTGAACCGCCGAGACGCGGAGACGCCGAGAGGAGAATTCATTTTTCTCGCCAAGGCGCAAAGGCCGCAAAGCTTGAGAATGACCCAGTGCGATCGTTGCGCCTTAGCGAGAAACAATGCTGCCTTATCCTCGGCGTCTCCGCGTCTCGGCGGTTCGTTTTTCCTCATGGTGGAGTTCGCCTATGGACTGCGAGTATGAGGGGCGGGGCGACGGCTGGGCCTGCCGGTGGTGCGGTCGGGCGGCGCGATCGCTGGGGCGGCGCAACTGCCCGGCGATCCGCGGCCTGGGAGATAGCGTCGCTCGAGTGCTCGCCAGGTTCGGCCTCCATGCCCGCCCGGGCTGCGGGTGCGGCCGCCGCCGCGCCTGGCTCAACCGCCTCTGGCCCTATCGCCCGGCCCTGCGACGGGAGTGACGAACCGCGGAGGCGCGGAGACGCGGAGGGAATGCGAAGGATTGATTTCTCCCCAAGGCGCGGAGTCCGCAAAGAAGCCGGGCGTAGAGAAGTTCAGTGTCCATGCGCTATCGCTTTCGTCGCCGCCGTTTCTTCTTTGGCTTCTCCAGGTCCGGCTCGTCCGGATTTACGATCCACCTCTTCTCCTCGACGTCAAAGAGCCCAACCGTGGCCGCCTCGACCTCCAGCTCACCTTCGTCCATGAGGACCCTCAGCACAAAGCGGCCGCGCGGAGCCGTGTCGACTTCAGAATACAACCACACTGCTTCGTCAAGCTCCTCGGCCGGTGCCACGAACCTCGACAAATCGCCGAAGGTCACCCGAAACGAGTCCAACTCCAACACAAGACTGCCGCGCGTTTTCTCGATTTTGTCTACGCCGCTGTCATGCAGCCTCGCCTTCGCCCTAAACTCACGTGCGGAGCTAGGCAGCAAGTGTTCGATGGTTGCCAAATAAGCGCGATACGCCTCCCCAGCTTCCACACCGCCTGCGTTCGGCCGCAGCATCACGGAGCGCTTGAAGAACTTCATCTCGAGGCTCTTGTCGTTGAGCTTCATCCTTCGGTGCGCCTGCGCTCGCGCTGGACGCACCCGACCTCTGCTACCTCTCCGCGCCTCCGCGTCTCGGCGGTTCGTCTCTACTTGGCCGCTGCCTTCTCGGCGGGCTGCAGGGCGAAGAACGTTTCGTGGATCGCCGTCGCCAGCGCGTTGAGCTGCGTCTGTAGGTCGTCTAGGAACTCGTGTAGGCCGTTGTTAATGATCTCGTCGACCTGGGCGTAGGCCAGTTCGGAGCGGAGTTGCCCCATCCGCTGCTCGGCCACGTTGCGGAACGTGCCCAGCGGCGTGCCGCTGATGGCGTGGAGCGATTGCTCGGCGCTCTGCACGCAGAACTGCACCGCGCGGGGAAACTCAGGGTCGAGCACGAGAAAGTCGACCACGCGGTTCGGGGCGATGCCGTGGTGCCGTTTGCGGTACATTTCGAAGCCGCTCACCGACCGCAGCACCGCCGACCACTGCAGGTCGTCGACCGCGCTGCCGACGTCCCCCACCGTGGGGAGGAGCACGAAGTACTTCACGTCGAGGATTCGCGTCGTCTTGTCGGCCCGTTCCAAGAGCCGCCCCAGCCGGGCGAAGTGCCAACCTTCGCCGTGCGACATCGTGGCGTCGGTGATCCCTTCGAACAGATGGCTCGCCATCCGCACTTCATGGAAGAAGTCGTACATCGACTCCCGCGCCGCCCCGCCCAGGGCCTGCTCCATCACCCGGTGATAGAACACGTTCAATTGCTCCCACATCTCCGAGGAGATCACCTCGCGGATGCTGCGGGCATTGTCGCGGGCCTGATGCAGGCAGGAGAGGATCGAGTTGGGGTAGTCGGGATCGAACGTGAGGAACTGGATCACGCTCTGCTGCGTGGCCTCGCCATACTTCTCGGCGAACCACTCGTGGTCCCCGGTCGTGCTCACCAGCGGCTGCCACTGCTCGGAGGAGCCCTCCGGCAGATCGAGGATCATGTTCCAGGTGACGTCGATGAAGCGGGCGATGTTCTCCGCCCGCTCGACGTAGCGGCTCATCCAATACAGTGATTCGGCGACGCGGCTGAGCATGGGTTTACTGCGGTCTAGCGGTTTGTCGGTTGAATCTGGGCTGGGAGCGAGTAGCTGGGAGCTGGGAGTGATGCTTTTGATGACTTCTCGCTCCCAGCTACTAGCTCCTAGCTACATCTGCTCCACCACGCCAATGCCCAGCAGCTCGAGCCCTTGGCGGATCGTGCGCGCCGTCAGGTCGCACAGCGCCAGGCGGCTCGTGCGCGTGGCTTCGTCGGGCGCCTTGAGCACCGGGCATTGCTCGAAGAACGTGGAGTAGCGATTGGCCAGCTCGAACAGGTAGTTGGTCAGGTGGTTGGGGCGGTAATCGGCGGCCGCGGCCTCGAGCGCCTCGGAAAATCGCAGCAACTCGAGACCCAAGGCTCGCTCCGCCGGCTCGGCGAGCGAGATCGCCGGCTTGCTCTTCCGCAATGCCGCGGCGTCCACGTCGCCTTTGGCGAAGATGCTGCGCACCCGAGCATAGGCGTACTGCATGTACGTGGCGGTGTTGCCGTTCATGGCCAGCATCTTGTCGTAGCTGAACACGTAGTCGCTCGTGCGGTTTTGCGACAGATCGGCGTACTTGAGCGCGCCCAACCCGACCGTTTCGGCAATCCGCTGAGCGTCCGCGGGATCAACGCTCTCGGCGCCCTCGCGAACGACCGCGGCCGCGCGAGAAACGGCCTCGTCGAGCAGCCCCATCAGCCCGACCGTGTCCCCCGAGCGCGTCTTGAAAGGGCGGCCGTCGTTGCCGAGCACCGTGCCGAAACTGACGTGCTCGAGCGCCACCTCGCCGTGCCCTCGCTTGCGGGCCGCCGCGAAGAGCAGCTTGAAGTGGTCGCTCTGGCGATGATCGACGACGTACACGATTGCGTCGGGACGCCAGGTTTCGAGCCGATATTCGATCGTGGCCAGGTCGGTGGTCGCGTAGAGGAACGCGCCGTCCTGTTTGCGAATGATCATCGGGGCCGGCTCCCCCTCGACGAACACGCAGATCGCCCCCTGGCTCTCGCGGGCGATCCCCTCGGCCAGGAACTCCTCGACCAGCGGACCCAGCCGTTCGTGGTAGAAGCTTTCGCCGAGCGTCACGTCGAACCGCACGCCCAGCCGCCGGTAGACCTTGTCGATCTCTTCGAGACACGGCGGCAGAAACTGCTTCCAGAGCCGCAAGTTCTCGGCGTCGCCGGCGTGCAGCTTGGCGGTTTCGGCCAACACCGACTGCTCGATCTGAGGGAACCGGCGCTCGCGGACCAAGGGCCCAACCAGCGCGTCGGCCTCGGCGGCGGAAAGCTTGGCCTTCAACTCCGCCACGTCGTCGCGGGCCTTGGCTGCCTGCGTTTGCGCGCGAGCGAGTTCCTTGGCCTCGGGCGACTTTGGGGCTGCCGGCTTTGCCGCCAACGCCTGGGCGTTGCTCGCCGCCTGAGCGGCCGCGGCCTCGAGCTTGGGCAGCGCCGCCTGGCTCGTTTCGTAGTCGACCAGCCGATTGACGATCCGATAGAGCCGGCTCAGCTCATCGACCGGCCCCTTGGCATAGGCCGCTTCGTCGCGGAGGTTCTTCCAGCCGAAGATGATCATGCCAAACTGCGTGCCCCAGTCGCCGATGTGGTTGTCGCCCACCACACGGTGGCCGAGGAACCGCAGCAGCCGCACCAGGCTATCGCCAATCACGGTGGAGCGGATGTGCCCCACGTGCATCGGCTTGGCCACGTTGGGGGCCGAATAGTCGACGACAAAGGTCTTCGGCCGTTCAGCCGCCGCCACGCCCAGCCGCTCGTCGGCGAGGGCCGCCTGGAGCTGGCCGGCCAAAAAGTCATCGCGCAGCCGCAAGTTGATGAACCCGGGCCCGGCGACCTCGGCTGGTGAGCACAGGTCGTCGAGCCGCGCCGCGTTCACCACTTGCTGGGCGATCTCCCGCGGCGGCTTTCCCAGCCGCTTGCCCAGCGACATGGCGAAGTTGGCCTGGTAGTCGCCGAACTTGGCGTCTTGGCTGGGGCGCACGAGCCCCAGCAGCTCGTCGACATCGGCCGCGAGCGGGGCCAAAGCGGGGCGAAGGCGGTCGCGCAGGGCGCCAAGCAGGTTCATGCAGCGTCTACAGCCGGGATGACTCGGTTCGACGCCGGCCTGGCCCAGGGCGGCCGGCGGCGGGAAACGCACGAGTCTGCCACGAAACGTGCCCCGCTGGCAAGGGCAGCGCCTTTGCCGGCCTTCCGACAGGCGGTTCGCGAGTCGACCTCTCTCGCGTAGAATAGGAAGGACCACGCCTCCCTTCACCCAACGTCCCGGCGCCCGTCGGGCGATCGCCCCTATGAAACGCGCCGTCGTCGTCGATTGCCTCCGCACCCCCATCGGTCGGGCCCACAAGGACAAAGGCGTCTATCGCGACGTCCGTTCCGACGATCTGGCCGCCACGGTCGTCCGCAGCCTCGTGGAGCGCACCGGGATCAACCCGGCCGCGATCGAAGACGTCGTGCTCGGCAACACCCAGCAGCAGGGAGAGCAGGGGTTTTGCGTTGCCCGCAACGTGGCGTTGCTGGCCGGCCTGCCCATCGAAACCGGCGGCGCGGCCGTCAATCGGCTCTGCGGCTCGAGCTTGCAGGCGTTGAACCAGGCCACCCACGCCATCATGGCGGGCTTCGAAGACGTGCAGATCGTCGGCGGCCTCGAGCACATGCACCACATCCCGATGGACCAGGACGTCGACATCAACCCCAAGCTCTTCCAGCGGACGAGCAAGGGGGCCCTGCACATGGGCATCACCGCCGAGTTCCTGGCCCAGAGCTACGGAATCTCCCGCGACGAGCAAGACGCCTTCGCCATGCGGAGCCACCAGCGGGCGGCGGCCGCCTGGGCGAGCGGAGGATTCAAAAAAGAGGTCGTGCCGGTTTACGGGCGCGACGAGCAGGGGAACCGCATTCTCGTCGAGCAGGACCAAACGGTGCGGGCCGATTGCACCATGGAGAGCTTGGGCAAGCTGCAGCCGGCG
Source organism: Pirellulales bacterium (assembly GCA_044221365.1). Classification (GTDB taxonomy): domain Bacteria; phylum Planctomycetota; class Planctomycetia; order Pirellulales; family JBGAPH01; genus JBGAPH01. The sequence goes on along the minus strand of JBGAPH010000005.1, from coordinate 128,754 downwards.
TTCATGCCGGTGGTGGGCACGGTCACGGCCGGCAACAGCTCGCCGCTCAACGACGGCGCCGCGGTCCTGCTCGTAATGTCAGAAGACTCGGCCAAGGAATTGGGCCTGACGCCGCTCGTGCGGATCGTCGCCACGGCCGTGGTCGGCGTTGATCCGGCGGTGATGGGCACGGGCCCCGTGCCGGCGACCAAGAAGGTCCTCAAGCGCGCCGGCCTGACGCTGGCTGACATCGACCTGATCGAGCTCAACGAGGCGTTCGCCGCCCAGTCGCTGGCCTGCATGCAGATGCTGGGGCTCGATCCCGACAAGGTCAACGTCCGCGGCGGAGCGATCGCCATCGGCCATCCGCTGGGCGCGAGCGGCGCCCGCATCGCCACGACGCTGATCCACAACATGGTCGACCGTGGCGCCAACCTCGGGCTGGCGACGATGTGCATCGGCGTTGGGCAAGGGATCGCCACGGTCTTCGAGCGGGTTTAGCTGCGGCTACTTCTTCGCTTCACTCTTCTCGGCGAGTGCGGCGCGCACCTCGGCGAGGCTACGCGGCTCTCCCTTCGGCTGCGCGAGAAACTCGTCCAACTGCGCCGCGTGCAGCGCGTACGCGGCGCGCGTCGTGTCGTCGACCCACGTGTTGACCCCCAGCACGCGGCCACGGGCATCGAGCAAGGGCCCGCCGCTGTCGCCGTCGGTGAGGGGAACGGAGTGTTGCAGCCAGCGTAGGTCTTGATCGCGGCCGATCGACTTCCGCACGAACGCCTGGGGCCGTGCCGCCAACTGCGAGGTGCGGATCTCGCGCCCCACCACGCCGGAACGCAGTACGAACGCATCGCCCTGCGGATGGCCGACGGCCCACGCTTGTTGCTTACCAGCGAGCGGATCAACCGCAAGTTCGAGGCCGCGCACTCCCTTCACCGGCTCGTTAAGTTCCAAGATCGCCAGATCAAGTTCGGCTGACGCGGCCGCGACTCCCCGCACCGTCAGTTTTTCGCCCCCGCGCAGCATCGCCTGCACGTCATCCCACGGGGACAGCACATGCCAATTCGTGGCAATCCGCTGGGGCGACACAAAGAAGCCCACGCCCAGGCCGCGGCGGTTGTCGGCCGCGCGGCTCGTGTCGAGCCGCACGATCTCGTCGAGCGGCAATGAGGGGCCGCCTGGTTCGTCACTGCGCGCGCTGGTCGCGGCGAACAGCAACACGGCGGCAAGCAGTAGCGGGAGACGGGCAACCATGCGTTCTACTCTAACACAGGTTTCTCCCCTCTCCCGGTGGGAGAGGGGCCGGGGGTGAGGGAGCCGGAGCCAATGCAAACGCGCGACGTTTCAGACCCGTACCCTAACCCAACCCTAATCGTCTCCCGGAGGGGCCTGGAGGGAGAGGGGACCGGATTTACTCGCCCCAGGGGCTTTGCCAATCTCCCCAGCGCTCGAGATACGCTCGGTAGGCCGGCGAGCCTTCGGCTCGGTCGTCGAGCCAGGTCTTGGCCAGGGCGACCAGGTCTTGCTCGCGGTTGCGGGTGATCGCGCCGACGATCACCTGGCTGCGGAGGAACACGAAGTAGGTGTCGAGCACGTCGCAGCGGCAATAGTCGTTCACCTCGGCGATGCGGCCGGCGTCGACCATGTCTTGCACCATGTGCCCTTCGACGTTCATCTTGCCGGGCTTGCCGAGCAGGTTGGCCGCCAGGTCGAGCCCGCCGGTGAACCGCGTGGAGCCGAAGTTCGTGAGCAACTCCTGCAGGTCGAAGTGCGACTCGAGGTTGTAGCGGTTCCGCGGCTGCTCGAAGCTGCGGCCGCCCAGGTTGAACCAGCCGCCGAGAGAAATGCCATAGCGGAAGGCCGCCAGCTCGAGGAGCGGCAGATCGAAGGTGCGGCCGTTGAAGCTGACGAGCGTGGGCCGCTTGTAGTGCTCCCAGCCGCGCCAGAAATGCTCGGTAATCACGTGCGGCCGATAGGCCGGCTCGTCGAGGGCCACCAGGTCGAGCAATTCGCACTCGGCCGACACCTTGGCCACGACCACCGACACCGGCACCTGATAGGTGTAGGGGACGAAGTCGGACTCGAACTTGGCCATCAGCTCGGCGCGGTAGCGGGCGATCGCCTCGGCCGGCGAGAGCCCCAAGCCCGGATAGCGAAGCTTGCTGACGAGCGCGCCGTCGCTGGCGCTCTCGACATCGAAGATCAGATAGGCAACCGCCGCGCTCGCCATGAGGCCTCCTGCAAAGGCCCTAGTCTACCCCGCCCGTCCCGCGCGGCCCAGAGCCTTGAGACGAACCGCGGAGACGCGGAAACGCGAAGGAGCAGCCAAAGGAGAGATGAACCACAAAACCACAAGGCACGAAGACACAAAGAACGCAGATTGTTTCTCGCCAAGACGCAAAGTACTCCAAGAAAGGCCCTATGATTTTCGACTTCGCGAGCACCGCGCCTGGGCGACAAATGCACTTCTTCGTGTCTTCGTGCCTTCGCGGTTCAAATCCTCCGCGTCTTCGCGGTTCGTTTCACGCGAAAAAGTTGGTGGTTGGGCGGCCCGACGCGAACCTTGGGCCGAGTACGGCCCTCGTTCTCAGAACGGCGTCGAGGCAAGGCAAATCAGAACCGCATGAATTCCGAGATTACGCTCACTCAGCAAGAGTTGGCCGATTTTCTGCTGCACGTCGCGGTCGTGCGCCCGGTCTTCCTTTGGGGGGCGCCTGGCATCGGCAAGTCGGCCCTGGTGCGCGAGTTCGCCCATCAGGTCGGCCTGCCGTGCGTGTCGCTGCTGGGCAGCCAGCTTGCGCCGGAAGACTTGTTGGGCGTGCCGCAGATCATCGACGGCAAGAGCCGCTTCTGCCCGCCGACGATGATCGCCCGCGACGCTCCCTACTGTCTGTTTCTCGATGAGCTCAACGCCTGCTCCCACGAGGTTCAGAAGGCCTTCTACAGCCTGATTCACGAGCGGCGCGTGGGTGACTACGAGTTGCCTGAAGGGTCGGTGGTGATTGGCGCCGGCAACCGCGCCCAGGACTCGGCGATCGTCAAGCCGATGTCGTCGGCGCTCTTGAACCGGATGATCCACGTGCATCTCCGCGTTTCGCACCGCGACTGGTTGGCCTGGGCGGGCCGCAACAACTTGCACGCTTGGGTGATCGAGTACATCCAGGCCCGCCCCGACCATTTGTGGAGCCAGCCTCCCAAACACGAAGAGCCGTTCTCCACGCCCCGCTCTTGGCACATGCTGTCCGACGCCTTGCGTGAGTACGGCGCCGAGCCCTCGCCCCAGCGGCTCGAGATCCTGGCCTGTGGCTGTCTCACGCCGACGCACGCCGCCCAGTTCAAAGCCTTTGTGCGGCAGATCCACAGCCGGTTTGCCTTGAAGGCGATTCTCGAGGGCGATCAAGCGTGGCCCGCCGCGCCGGCCGACCGCGATGTGCTGTATTTCCTGGCTCAGTCGTTCCGAGCGCACCTGCTCAAGAACCTGCCGCCTGAGCGGGCTGGCCTGTCGAGCCCATCGCAAACGCTGGCGCACCGCGGCAAGGCCCTGATTCGCGAATTGGCGGCGATCAGTCTGGAGATCGGGCAAATGGTGGTGAGCGACGAAGACGACTCGCGGCTGCCCAGCTGGTACTTGGTCGAGGTCGTGCGCGACTTGCCGCGGCTGGTGGAGGGACGCCGTGGCGCCTAAGCCGCGCAGCGTTCGCCGCGATCCGGCCGCCGAGAGCTTTCAGGCGGGGCTCGAATTGGTGACGGCCCACCCGCTCTTCGGCCCGCTCTTGGACACGGCGTACGTCTGCCGGCAGCCGGGTAATCTCTGCCCGCCCCAGGGGCTGGCCGTCGTGACCGCCAGCGGCAGCATTCACGCACACCCGCAGCTCCGGGCGCCCGCCGAGCAGTGGGCTTATGTGCTCGCGCACTGCTTGCTGCACCTAGGGATGGAGCACGTTCAGCAGCGCCCCGACCGGTTGGCCTGGAACGTGGCTTGCGACGCGGTGGTGACGAACTTTCTTCGCACGCTGAGGTTTGGCGCGAAGCCTGAGCCGCTCCCCGCCGATTGGGCGCTGCCGGCGGGCCGCGAGGACGCGCTCTACGAGCTGATCGTCGCCCAAGGCCTGCCGGACGCTCTGCGCAACCTCGGCACGGCGGGGCCGGGGGCGCTCGATCTGCTGCCCGCCGACGGGTTTGCCTGGTGCGAGGATCGCTGGAGCGCCGCCTTTGCGGAGGGGCTTTCGCAAGCGGTGCGGCAAGCGGTCGACGTGGCGGGCGGCTCGCGCTCGTCGCTCGTTGCCGAGCGGACCGCGCAGACTCCGGGCACGCTGGCGCGCAACTGGTTCATCAGCAAGTATCCGCTGTTGGGGTCGCTCGCCGCGGCGTTCAAGCTGATCGAGGACGTGCGCAGCTGCCGAGCGCGCGACGTGTCGGTCGCGGCGGTCGACGTGCTAGCGCAGGAGATCTACCTCAACCCGGCCGCCGGCCTCGACCTCGAGGAGTGCAAGTTCGTGATCGCGCACGAACTGCTGCACGTTGGCCTCCGGCACGATGCGCGCTGTGAGGGACGCGACCCGTTTCTCTGGAACGTGGCCTGCGACTACGTGATCAACGGTTGGCTCGTGGAGCTCTGCGTCGGCCACATGCCGCGGATGGGGCTACTCTACGATCCTGAACTGCGGGGCGAGTCGGCCGAAACGATCTACCACCGCTTGGCCGTCGATCTCCGCCGGGCGCGGCGGCTGCGCACCTTTCGGGGCGCGGGCGCATGCGACATTCTCGAGCCGCGGGCGCCCGAGTGGTGGCAACGGGGCGAAGGGGTTTCCCTCGACGAGTTCTGCCGCCGCTCCCTCGTGCAGGGGCTGGCCTATTGCGAGGCGACGGGCCGAGGCTTGTTGCCGGCCGGGTTGGTGGCGGAGATTCGCGCGCTCGATCAGCCGCCGATTCCCTGGGACGTGGAACTCGCCCGCTGGTTCGACGCCTACTTCGAACCGCTGGCCAGTCGGCGAACCTATGCCCGCTCGAGCCGACGGCAAGCGGCCACGCCTGAGATTCCCCGCCCGCGCTGGTTCCTCGACCGCGAGAACCTTGCCGCGCGGACGTTCGGCGTCGTGCTCGACACCTCGGGCTCCATGGACGCGCGCCTGCTGGGCAAGGCGCTGGGCGCGATCGCCAGCTACTGCCTGGCTCGCGACGTTCCCTTCGTGCGGCTCGTATTCTGCGACGCGGCGGCCTACGACGAAGGCTATGTGCCGCCTGAGGCGCTGCTCGACCGGGTGCGGATTCGCGGCCGCGGGGGCACGGTGTTGCAGCCGGGCGTGGCGCTCCTCGAGCGCGCGAAGGACTTTCCGCCGACCGGCCCGCTGCTGCTAATCACCGACGGCCTTTGCGACCGCCTACACGTGCGCCGCGAACACGCCTACCTCATCCCGCGCGGAGGCCGGCTCCCCTTCTCGCCCCGCGGCCCGGTGTTCTACGTCGTCTAGTCAGACGAACCGCAGAAACGCCGAGGAAGGAAGAGTTTTGAACCACAAAGGCACGAAGACACGAAGAATGATTTGTTCCCGCAAGGCAAAGACCGAGCATCAATCCTTCTTTGCGAGCTTAGCGCCTTGGCGAGAAATGTATCTCTTCGTGCCTTCGTGGTTCAAACTCCTCCGCGTCTCCGCGGTTCGGTTACTGCGGTGGTTGGTTGAGCGACGCGAGGGTGGAGTCGAGCCAGTCCACACTGGGCGGGGCGAAGGGGCGGAATTTTTCCAGGCGGCCTTCGTCTTCGCGCGAGAGGAGCGCCCGGCTCGGGCCAAGCTGGCTGGCGGCCGGCGAATCGACGAGCAGGCTCGAGTCGGCCGCGCTCATCTGCAAGAGCACGCGGCCGTCGAATTCCTTCATCGCCGAGCGCTCGCACCAGCGCTGGAAGTTGCTCATCGTGTCGCACCAGACGAGCAGGTGGATGCCCAGCGAGGGTCCATCGCGGAGCAATTCGGCGAGCTGCTGATCGGGGCGGCGGCCCTCGCTCGAGCGGCCGAAGCCGAAGTCGTCTTCTTGCCGCCGCAGCTCGCGGAAGCGGGCGAGTCCGCTAAGGAACACGAAGACCGGCGGCTGCTCGTGGGCTTCACCGCGGCGGCGCTCGAGTTCGGCGTAGGCCACACCCAGCAGTTCAGCGGCATCGGCTGGCCCGCCGACGCGCACGGCATGCGGCAGCTTCTGTGCTGCACGCCGAAGTAGGCTGGGCCCTTCCAGGCTCGTCGGCCCGTCGACGAGTACGAACTGCGGCGGGCCCCCAACCTGCGGTTCGAGCTGCGCGGCCAGGCTGACGAGCGCCGTGCACTGCATGCCGACGACGGCCTCCTCGTTGTGCCCGAGCCACAGCAGATGGGCGCCGCTGCGGCGCGGGAAGGCGACGGCCGTGGCCGAGCGAATCGCCAGCGGATCGCCCAACAGCGCCACTGGCGCTGGCGGCGCGAGCTTGGGTTGCCGCGAGGCGAGGAGCGCGGAGAGCGTTTCGTTGCGCTCGGCATCCGCGGGACGCATCCCTTCGAAGACGATCGGCTGCGCCGGCGCCCGGTAACTGCGTTCAGCCGCAAGCTCGCGAATCCGCGCGAGATAGGCTTCGCGCTTGTCGTCGGCCAGCCAGGCGGTTTGGAACGGGTGATTGCCTTCGACCAGGCCATTGGCGTCGTTGTAGATCGCTTCGCCGGGGCGGGAGAGGAGCCGCGCCGCCTGATTGTCTTCGCTGAGGATCAAGCTGGCGTCGGCCTCGCTGCAGGCGAGCGCGATCCGCACGGCCATTTGCCCTAGCGTGCTGCGGGCGAGTGTGTAGGCGCCCCCCAGGGTTTGCGAGCCGAGGGTCACATGGATGCCGAAGGCGCGGCCTTGCCGGACCAAGCGATCGAGCAACAGCGCCGCCTGCTGAGCCAGCCGATCGTCCTGCACGAAGAATTCTTGGAACTCGTCGATCACCAGCATGATCCGCGGCAGCGCGCGCCCCGTCTTGCGGTAGCCGGGCAGGTCCTGCACGACGAGCTCGCGGAACAGTTCGCCGCGGCGGTGCATTTCGTTGTCGAGCCGCTCGAGCACGCTCAGGCCGAATTCCCGCTCGCTCTCGATCGCCACGACGCGGGCATGCGGCAGCGCATGCGTCACGTAGCTCTTGAACTCCACGCCTTGCTTGAAGTCGATCAGATAGAACTCGAGCTGATCGGGGCCATAGCGCAGGGCGGCGTTCGTCACCAGCGCGTGCAGCAGGGTCGATTTGCCGGAGCCCGTTTTGCCGGCCACGAGCACGTGCTGCGCGGTGCCTTGGCCGAGGCGCAAGTGCTGCAGCCGCGTCGCGCCGACGCGTCCGAGCGGCACGTCGAGCCCTTCGGTGCTGTCGGCGGTCCACAAGCGGTCCGAAGGAGGCGTAATCGTTTCGAAGGGAACCTCCACGCGCCGGACGCCCAGCGCCGCGGCGCCCACCTTGGCCAGAATCTGGTGACAGCGCTCGGCGGGCGGCGGCGGATCGACCACGAGCGGCAAGCCGCGGAACTCGGCGTCGCGCCAGGAGAGTTTTTTGCCGTCGGCCACGAACAGGCTCGCGTGCGGCCGCAGGTCGGCCTCCTCGAGCCCGGCAGGGAGGGGCACGCCGCCGTCGGCGGCGATCAGCGTGAGCACGCCGCACCGCGGGCCGCTGGCGGCGATGCTGGCCAGCCGCCGCGCGGCCGAATCGGTGAAGCCGGTCGGGAAGTTGGCCACCACGAGCACCCGCAGCGGCTCGGCGATCTCGCCCGCCCGCTCGTTGTAGTCTTGAATCGTGGCGAACTCGTTTCGCAGGTACTTCTGGATCACGTTCTCCATGTGCTCGGTCAGATCGGCCAGCCGCTGCTCGATGTGGTGCGGCTCGGTCCAAATGCGATGGCCGACCAGGGACTCATCGAAGTCGGCCAGGTGCATGAAGGAGGCGAAGTTCTGCCCTAGCCCGACCGGATCGACGATGGTGAACTTGAGCTTGCCGGGGGGCGCGGCGGTGAGCATCCGCAGCATCAGCGTCTGCAAGAACTCGATGGCTTGTCGGCGGCCGGCCGACGTGGACCGTACGTAGGCCGAGGCGCCTTCGGGAAACGGCAATAGCGCCGGCAGGCTGAGCGGGCTCGGGGCTTCGACCACGTCGGTTTCGGGCAGGCGTTCGCGGAGGTCGAGCGTGAGGCCGCCGAAGCGCACGGCGCTAGCGGCCGTCGCGAGCGGCGTCCAATCGAACCAGGCGCGCGAATCCCAGGCGGGCGCCACGCGATCAACCGAGCGGCGCACTGCTGCCAGCTCGCCGCTCGCGGCCGCCAGCCCTTGCTTCCAAGCCGTGCGGCCGGTCGAACGCCCTTCGCTCGCGCGAGCCTCTACGGCAGCGACGGCCGAGGCATGCTCCGCTTCGGCCGCGGCCCACTCGCGGGCAAAAAGCGTGCGGGCGGCCGCCTGCTGGTCGGCATGCAGGTTGATCGCCCGCTCGAGCTCTTGCTCAAAGGTTTGCTGGAGCCGCGTGAGCTTGGCGCCGGCGTCGTACATCAGCCGGCGGGTCTCTTGGTCGCGATGACGGCGGAAGTTGGCCAGGCTGGCATTCAGCGATCGCTCGGCGCGGTCGAGTTCGGCCGCCTTCTGATCTTCGATGGCGGCCCGCTGCCGGCGATCGAGTTCTTCGGCCTTGGCGCGGCAAAGCTCGACGAGAGCCGCCGCTTGCGCCGCGTGCTCGCGGAACTCACGAAAGCCGCTCGCCGCTTGCCCGCGGGCGAGCCACCAGAGGCCGGCGATTGCGGCCGGGATGAGAACCACGAGCGCGGCCACGCTCCCGCCGATCCAAGCCAGAGGGCTCCAGCCCGCGGCGATGCCTGCCAGTCCGAAGACGACGAGCGCGAGTGCGACCGAGACCCAAACAAGCCCCGCGCCTTGAAAAACCCGTGGCGCCGCCAGCGAGAGCAAGCGTTGCAGGCTCGCTTCGGCCGCCGCCACCGCTTCCGGGAGCGCAGCGCCGGGCTCTGTGGACGGCCTGATGTCGGCCGGCTCGGCGTCATCCGCCTCGGGCAGGTTCATGCGGCAGGCGAGTAGGTGCTGAGTGGCCGCCTGTTCGAAGTGAGCCAGTTGCTCGCTGGCGGCGCCGAGTTGCCCCGCTGACTCCTCGGTTTGCCGAGACAGTTTTTTTTGGGCGGCGTCGAACACGCTCTGGGCGAGCCAACGGGCGTCTTTGGCCTTGGCCTGCGCCTGCGATTCCCCCTCTTCGATTTCGCTCTCGAGTCCGGCCACGGCGGCGTGGCAGCGCTCTTCGATCGTGCCCTGCTCGCGGTCGAAGCGGCTGGTGAGGGCCGTCTGCGAAAAGTGCAGCTCGTTGTCCGCTTGCACGAGCGACTGAGCCTGAGCCGCTTCTAAATCGAACTGCTGTTGCCGCCAACGCTGGTCCGCTGCGGCGCGGGCCGTTTCGGTCGCCGCCCGCGCTTGGGCGTCTTCGCGGCCCAGTTGGTCGGCCAATTGCAGCAGCCCACGCACGGCTGCCCGCGCGCGCTCGGCGAGATTTGGCTCGGCGGAAGTGCGGTTGGAAACGGCGCCGGGGAGGGTGACCAGCGACATGACGAGCTCCATCCAAAGCGTTGGAGACGGTGGCCTGAATCTGTTCCGGACGAATTAGGTTTCACGCCGGCATTCCTGCTCGGCGCGCTGCATGGTTTCGGCCAAGAGCGACATGGCGCGGAGCGCCGCCGCGAGCTTGGGCTCGAGCGGCAGCAAGTGGTCGCGCTCGAAGTCGCGGCTGGCCGCGTCGTTCCATTCGCTGCGCGTGTCTTCCCAGCGGAGCCAGAGCCGTTCCGCGGCGTAACGCAGCTTGGTGCGGCTGTCGGTGATCATGAGAGCGGAGAGCTGGGGGCTGGGAGCGGGGAGTCGGGCGACGGCTGATCGGTCGTTGGCGGAGATTCGGTCGGCGAAAGCTGTGGCTCAGAGGACAGGGCCGAAGCGACATAAGCAGAGGCGGCTGGGCTGCTGCCTTCGAGGGGCCGCATCGGCGCGAGCGACACGCTGAGATAGTCCGCCAGGCGGGCCACGAACCGCTCGAGGTGCGCGCTCGCCACCGGCAGCTCGCTTTCGAGCGCAGTGGATAGGGCCTCCGTGCGGCCGCGGTATTCCGTGACCGCGAGGCGAAACTGCGCGATCCAACTCCGCACGGCCGTGAGCCGTTCTTCGGCCGCCGTCACGCGCTCCTTTGCCCGCTGCAGTCGCTTCTTCTCGTCGTGACACGACGGGGTGCGTTCCGGATCGAGCGTGGCTGACAGGCAGCGGCTGAGATCGAGCCGCGCTTCGACCACCAGATCCTCACGGCGGCGGAGCTCGTGCTTCCAGTAGTCGAGCTGATCGTGCTCGAGCCAATCGACGAACCGCGTCAGCTCGGCCGACACTTCGCCGAGCGCCACGCCTGCCTCTTCGCGGAACACGGCGAGCGCCGCCCGAAACCGCTCGAGCGCGTCGATCGACTGAACGCGGGCGCCGCTGGACATGGCGTTACTTCTGGCGAAGGTACTCGTCGGCCCGCTCGGCCTTGCGAAGCAAGAAGGGGACGTGCGTCTCGGCGGCTTCGACGAAGCGGCCGATCGACTGCATGGCCCGTTCGAACTCCTCGCGAAACTTTTGCTCCTCTTGATCGCGCCAGGTTTGCCCCAGCGCGGTGAGCTGCGAGTGGAGCATGGTCATTTGCCCCTGCAACTCGGCGTTGAACCGTTTGAGGTTGCGGGCAAACCGGCGCAGCTCTTCGGGGTTTACGATCGCCTGCGACATGAGAGACGCTCCCTGATCCGAGCGGCAGACGGGAGAAGATGAGAGAAAGCCCGCTGCCGGCAACCTCCATTCTATGCTGCCGGCGGATTTCGCAAGCGGTTTCGGAACCAACGACCGCCCAATTGGCCGAGCCAGCGCTCGCTCGGCGGTGGCCCTGTCTACGCGGCGACGCGGCTGGGTCGATGAGCCTGTGAGCTCACGCTCCTGGAGAAATGCTGTCCGTCGCCCGGCCTGCCGGTCCGCGGGCCCACGGGCGAAGGGCGTCGCGGCCGCGCCGGACGCAGGGCGCCGGCCGCATGGTACGGCCTTGACTGCGGCATCCTCGACGGAAAACGCGCCAGGCTTTCCCTCCTCCGCGAGTTTCTGCGGATGTACGGTAAACCGTACAAAAGGCACTGGCAAATTCCCTTCCGGATCGCGAATACACGGCTATAGTGCGGCTAGCGTTTTCCCTAGTTTCCGTACGTACGCGAACCTTTCGTTGCCATGTCGTCGCGTGTTCGAGGCTGCGAACCGCTCGAGCCCCGCAGGCCGCTCGACGGCGCGGCCGCCCTTGAACTTCAGGCGGAAGCACCTAGCCGGAGTCAGCCCGGCAACGGACACCAATGGTCGATTGTCGACGCCCAAACCGCGGCCGGCTCGTTTTCCGGCGCCACCGGGCCCGAGCAGCAGTTTCTGCAACTGCTCACCTCAGCCGGCCAAGACAGCCCTTACGGCAGCGTTGCGGCGCCGGCCGCCCCCTTCGTCGAGTTCGAGCTCCAGGTTGCCGCCAGCGGCCCTTATGACCTGAAGCTCCGGGTGGCCGGAACGAGCTCCGCCAGCGATTCGCTGTGGGCGGAGATCGCGACGGGCGCGTTGGCCGACTCGCAGGGCAATCTGGCAGTCGGGCAGGCACTGCGTGTGGAAACCAACGCCACCGGCGCGTTCGAGCTTCGCTCCGCGGGCCGCTGGAACCTCGCGGCCGGCGCCCACACTCTGCGGCTGGCGATGCGGGAATCGGGCGTCGCCGTCGACTCCCTCGTGCTGGCGCCGGCGCTCGTCGTTCCGCCCACCGGAAGTCTCGAGATTCCGGCGGAGGGTTTCGCTCGCCGTAGTGAGGGGAGCGGCCACCGATGGTGGCTCGTCGACCGGGAAACCCCGGGCGTCGGCAACCTGACCGGTTCGCCGCCGACGGCGACAGGCTACCTTCAGCTCCTGACGCTCGCCGGCCAGGACAGCCCCCAAGGGAGCGTCGCTGTGCCGAACGCTCCGGCGGTGGAATACGACCTTCAGGTAAGCGCCGCCGGCAGCTACGGACTGCAACTTTCCGTGACCGGATTGAGTTCCGCGAGCGACTCCTTGTGGGTGGAGGTTCCGACGGGCGGCTTGCAAGACCCCGCAGGCAACGTCGCCGCCGGCGGCGCACTTCGGATCGAAACCAACGCTTCGGGACAATTCGAGTGGCGCGACGCCGGCCTTTGGCAACTCGCGCCGGGAACCCATCGCATTCGCGTGTCGATGCGCGAATCGGGCGTGGCCTTGGCGGCGCTGCGAGTCACCGCCGGCGACGCAACGCCTCCCACACTCGACCTGGTCGACGTCGCGCCCGATCCGCGGAACGCGCCGGTCGACGCGATCGACCTCGTTTTCAGCGAACCGATCACCGGGCTGGACCGTGGCGACTTATTGCTCGACCTCTATCTGGACGGCAAGGGCACGCTGCTCACACCGGATCAAACGCTGACTACCAGCGACAACCGCACGTGGACCCTGCATGGTCTGGCCCCGATCACGGCGGCGCCTGGCCTCTACACGCTGTCGCTGGCGGCCGCGACTTCGGGAATTCGCGACCTGGCCGGGAACCTGCTCGCGAAGAACGCTGCGGAAAGGTGGACGGTCGACCTTGTTGCGCCGACGGTGCGTCTCGAGACGGTCTATCCCGATCCGCGGGCCACGGGCGTCGCGTCGCTGGCGGCTGTGTTCAGCGAGCCGGTTCGCGGCCTCCGCACCGACCATCTCGCGCTCACGCGCAACGGTGGTGCGCCGCTCCCGGTCGCCAGTGTGTCGACCGCGGACGGACGGATCTGGACCATCGCCGGAATCGACGAGTTGGACGACGGCGACTACTCCCTCGAGCTCACGGCCTCGGCGGAGATCGTCGACGCGGCGGGAAATCCGCTGCTGACCGGCGCCACGACGACGTGGCAGCTTGATCGCACGCCCCCCACCGTGAGCGTGGGCGGCGTCGAACCTGCCCTGCGTACGACGCCGATCGACGCCGTGACCATCGTACTGGGCGAGCCGGCGCCGTTCGATCTGAGTCGCATAACGCTCCTGGTCGACGGCCTGGCGGTGGCCTGGACTGAACAGAGCTTGAGCTCGGCCGATGGGCTGACTTGGTCGCTGCAAGGGCTGGCGTCTTTGACCGCGGCTGCAGGACACTACCAGCTCGTCGCAACGGCGGCCGATGCGCTGGGCAATCTGGGAGCAGGAAGCGTGAACTGGGTCGTCGACCTGGCGCCGCCGGTCGCCTCGTTGCCGGCGGTCCCTTCGCCGCGCAACTCGGCCGTGAACTCCCTGGCGATCGATTTCGACGAAGGCGTGACCGGCTTCGATTTAGCCGATGTGTCGCTTCAACGTGACGGCGGCCCCAACTTGTTGACCGAGTCGCAGACGCTGACGCAGGCGGGCCTGCGTTGGACTCTGGGCGGTTTGTCGGGCTTGACCTCGCTTTCCGGGACGTACAGGTTGACCCTTACCGCGGCCGGGAGCGGGATTGTCGATCTCGTGGGACGTGCCTTGGAAACCGACGCCTCGGCGAGTTGGGTTGTCGACACGCTTGCGCCGACGGTCGATATCATCGACGTCGCTCCCGATCCACGGACGGTCGCAGCCGACCAACTGGAGATTTTCTTCAGCGAGCCGGTCCGCGGTTTCGATCTGGCCGACTTGCTGCTCGACCTCGAGGGCGACGGCCTGGGCAATCTGCTGACCGCCGCGCAAACACTGACGACGACCGACGGGCAACGTTGGACGGTGGGCAACCTAGCGCCGCTGCAAAGCGCCCCCGGCCGCTACACGCTTTCGCTCAAGAACTCGGGAACCGGCATCGCCGACCTGGCCGGCAACGCCCTGGTTGGCGCGACCTACGATCAATGGACGATCGACGTCGCGCCCCCGACGGTCGACGTCGTCGACGTGGCGCCCGACCCGCGCAGCTCGTGGGCCTCGCCGCTGCTGATCGTCTTCAGCGAAAAGGTGACCGGCTTCGACCTGGGCGATCTCTCGCTGACGCGCGATGGCGGACCGAATCTGCTCACTTCGGCGCAAACGTTCGCCAGCAATGACCAAAAAACCTGGTATCTCGGCAACCTGTCGTCCCTAACTGCTCCCGAAGGGGTCTATACGCTGACCTTGAACGCCGCGACCGCCGGCATCGTCGACCTGGCTGGCAACCCGCTCGCGACAGGCGCCGACGAAACTTGGACGGTGGCGACGTACTTGTACGTGACCGTAGGGGATCTGCGGATCGCCTTCGACCCCCGCTACAACTACTTCCCGGCAAAGCTCGAGCGCGGCGGTTTGCCGCTCATGGACTATGACGGCAGCACCAATGGCGCCGTGATCTCCTTGGCCGGAGTCGGCTTCGTGGGAGGACAGCATGGCCACGAAACGCTCGAAGCGATTTCGTTCGTCGTCGACGGCGTACCGCAGCCGGTCGCGGGCGCCGGCATATTCTCCGCCCAGGCAGCGACTCTCACGCGCACCACGGTTCTCGGCGGCGCCTATCGCCTAACGCACACGTTGTCGATCAGCGCCGACGGCATCGACGATCACGTGAGCCTGGCCGGGCTCGACGCGACCAAGATCGTCGACAAGTTCTACGCGTTCCTCGGCAGCCGCAACAATCGGCTGACCAGTTGGACCGCCTACGGCCAGTCGGGCGAAGAACTGGCTCACGGCGAAACAACCAGCGAGGCAGGGACCACGTACCTTCCCGTTGGCACGTGGAAAGTTGAACAGTACGACCTGCAAATGCACGACGGGGTACTGACGGAATGGGACGTGCCGGACCTCATGCCGAGCGCGTTCATCGTCGACCGGAGCACCGACAACAAGCTCTATCTCGATCTGCTGGGGCTCTACGGCCCCGCCGACAAGCAACTCGAGTTCTCTCACCGGCTGCGGTTCACCAGCGGCGACTGAGTCTTCTGCGGGTTTCCCCGCTCGGCCGATGGTCGCACGTTAGGCGCGCCTGGGTTGCTTTTTCCTTGGCAGTGTCGCCAAAATGAGGACGCTCGCCTGCCGCTCGCCGCGATCCCCGCGGCCCCGCCTGGAGACCTTGCCGATGCTGTCGATCCGCGCCCCCGGCGTTCGCCTGTGCGACCGTGTATCCCGCCGCGAAATGCTGCGCGCCGGAGGATTGGGCATCTTGGGTCTGTCGCTGCCCGGCCTGCTCCGCAGTCAGGCCGCCGCCAGCCCGGCGGCTGGCCGGGGCAAGGCCAAGTCGTGCATCGTGCTGTTCTTGATGGGGGGGCCGCCCCAGCACAGCACTTGGGACCCCAAGCCCGAGGCGCCGGCCGAGGTCCGCGGCGCCTACGGCCCGATCGCCACGAGCGTGCCGGGCATGCAGATCAGCGAGCTGCTGTCGAAGTCGGCCCCGCTCATGCATCATGTGAGCGTGTTGCGGGCTGTTTCGACTGGCGACAATGCCCACAGTTCGAGCGGCTACTACATGCTCACGGGGCAGCCGCACCAGCCGATGAACTTCGAGAACGCGAACCCCGGGGCCCCCAACAACTGGCCGACCTTGGGCGCCCTGGTTGGCCGGCTGGGAAGATCGTCGTCGGCGCTGCCGGCGGCAGTGCGGCTGCCGCACCACATCTTCAACACCGATGGCTCGGTGTGGCCGGGGCAAGACGCCGGCTTCTTCGGCCGTGGCAGCGACCCCTGGCTGTTCAATTGTCAGCCGGCGAACCCCGACTTCCGCTTGCCGGAGTTCAGCCTCTCGGCCGATCTCTCGCTCGAGCGGTTGGCCGATCGCCGGTCGCTGCTCGACCAGGTCAACCGCCGGCTCGCCGCGCTCGATCAGGCGGAATCGCTGGGCAACTATGACGGCGCCTCGCGCCAGGCGCTCGACGTGCTC
Organism: Pirellulales bacterium; assembly: GCA_044221365.1. GTDB lineage: Bacteria > Planctomycetota > Planctomycetia > Pirellulales > JBGAPH01 > JBGAPH01. Next base: position 112,886 of record JBGAPH010000005.1, on the reverse strand, counting down.
ACTTCACCTTCGGCGCAGTCGGCGCTGCGGCTCGATCTGGAGGACGAGGCCGCCCGCGACCGCTACGGCCGTTCGCAGTTCGGCCAGAGCACGCTGCTGGCCCGGCGGCTGGTGGAGGCCGGCGTGTCGCTCGTGCAGGTGAACTGGTTCCGCGGGGCGGACGAACCGAGCGACAATCCCTGCTGGGACTCGCACACCGACGAAACGCGGCGCCTGAAAGAGAACCTCGTGCCGCCGTTCGACCAGGCCTATTCTGCCCTGCTGGCCGACCTGCACGACCGCGGCCTGCTGGAGGAAACGTTGGTGGTCTGCCTGGCCGAATTCGGCCGGTCGCCGAAGATCAACGGCGCCGGCGGGCGCGATCATTGGGGGAGCGTATTCTCGATCGCCTTGGCCGGGGGCGGCATCCGCGGCGGCTACGTCCACGGCTCTTCCGACAAGCTGGGCGGCCACCCCGCAACCGGGCTCGTCCGCCCGGCCGACCTGCACGCCACGATCCTGCACTGCCTGGGCATCGATCCGCACGCGGAGTTGCACGATCTACAAGGGCGGCCTTTCCAGGCCACGCGGGGAGAGGTGGTGCGAGAGATTCTGGCGTAGTCCGTCCCGAGGCGCCTGGTTCTGTGCCCGGGGGTTAGGGTTGCCACGGCAATCGGGTCAGCGGCGCGGCCTGGACGGATCGTAGCGTCCCAGCCACGAACCCCCGTCTTGAACCGCGGAGCTCAGGCCGGGCCGAGAAGGCGGGGGGAGGGATTATACTGAAACGATTCCTTCCCCACGATTCTCTCTCCCGAAGCTCCGCGCTGCGTTCCGCCCATGGTTGCTTCTCCCTCCGGCCGCGGCCTCCGCGCGCTCCTGGCCGCGACCATCTTTCTGGGCGCGTTCTTGCTGTTTCAGGTGCAGCCGCTGATCGGCAAGGCGATCCTGCCCTGGTTTGGCGGCGGACCGGCCGTGTGGACCACCAGCATGCTCTTCTTTCAGATGCTGCTGCTGGCGGGCTACGCCTATGCCCACGCTTCGATCCGCTGGCTGCCCCGCGGAGCGCAGTTCGGCTTGCATGCCGCCCTCATGGCGGCGGCTTTGGCGATGTTGCCCGTGTTGCCGGGACTCGAGTGGCGGCCGACCTCGAGCGAGGCGCCGCAAACACGCATCTTGCTGCTGCTCGCCGCCTCGGTGGGGTTGCCGTACTTCGTGCTGTCGGCCACCGCGCCCCTGGTGCAAGCGTGGTACGCGCGGCTGACTCCGGCCGGCTCTCCGTACCGGTTGTACGCCTTGTCGAATGTCGGCTCGCTGCTGGCGCTGTTGAGCTATCCGCTCGTCTTTGAGCCGGGCCTGAGGTTGGCGACGCAAGACTGGGTGTGGTCGGTTTCTTTCCTCGTGTTCGCGGTGCTCTGTCTGGGGAGCGCTGCCGCGGCCTGGAAGTGGGGGCACGGCGACGCGGCGGCGGGGGCCCAGGGTTCCGAGGACTCCGCCCCCATTACGTGGCCGCACGTCGCGCTGTGGGTGCTGCTGCCCGCGGCGGCCTCGGCGCTCTACTTGGGGGCGACGAACATCATCTGCCAGGACGTGGCGGTGTTTCCGCTGCTGTGGATCCTGCCGCTCGCGCTCTATCTGCTTACGTTCATCCTCTGCTTCGAAAGCACGCGCTGGTATCGCCGCGATTGGTTCTTGGTGGCGGCCTATGCAGTGATGATCTACGCGGCGCAACTGCTTTCGAGCGGGCCCAACACGCCCTATCTGCTGCAGCTCTTCGTCTATTCAACGGCCATGTTCGTGGGCTGCATGGTCTGCCACGGCGAGGCAGTGCGGCTGAAACCCGCGCCCCAGCACCTGACGTTTTTCTACCTCTGCATCTCCCTCGGGGGCGCGCTGGGGGGAGTGCTGGCCGGCATTGTGGCGCCACGGGTTTTCCTGGGCTACTACGAGTTCCATGCGGCGCTTTTGGCCACCTGGGTGTTGGCCCTGGTGGTGATGTTCTTCGATCCTGAATCCGTGCTCTATCGGGGCAAAGCCCGCGACATGTGGGCGATCCTGCTCGCGATGAGCGTCGTATTCGGCTGGAAGCTCTACCAATCCGAGTCGGGCGCCGCGCAGGCCACCATCGCCCGCAAACGCAACTTCTACGGCACGCTGGCCGTGACCGAAATCCCGGCGCCCAACGTCAAATTCAATCGCCGCGAGCTCCGGCACGGCAAGATCATCCACGGATCGCAGTTCGTCGCCAAGGATTACCAGCATCTCGCGCTGCGCTACTACAGTCCGCGGAGCGGACTGGGACTGGCCTTCGATCTGCTGCCAAGAACGAGTGATCGGCGCGTGGCCATCGTGGGCCTGGGCGCCGGGACGATCGCCACTTACGGTCTGGACGGCGACGAGTTCCGCTTCTATGAGATCAACCCCGACGTCGTCAAATTCGCTCAGGAGTACTTCACCTACCTGCAGAACTCGGCGGCCAAGGTGCAGATCGTGGAGGGGGATGCCCGCGTAAAGCTGGCCGACGAGCTGTCGGCCGCGGGCGGGGCGCCGTTGGCCCCGTTCGACCTGATCGTGCTCGACGCCTTTAGCGGCGACGCTGTGCCGGCGCATCTGCTGACGCGCGAGGCGTTCGAGCTTTATCTGAAGCGGCTCGCCCCGGATGGCATTATCGCCGCGCATATCTCGAGCCTGCACCTCGATCTTTCCAAGGTGCTGGCCGGACACGCCAAGGATCTCGACCTGCATGGACTGGTGGTGGAAGACGTGGGCGACACGACCCAGGGGGAGTGGCCCAGCGTGTGGGTGTTGCTGAGCCGCGATGCCCGCTTGCTGAACGAACCCAAGGCCGCCGAACTCTTGGCCGCCACCGCGCGGCTAAAGGCAGAACTGCCCACGAATCCTGCCTTGCTCAAACAAGTGCGCCGGATGGCTAGTCCGCTCGTCGACGACTTCAGCGCCGGCGACGACAGCGTGCGCTGGACCGACGACTTCAGCAACGTGCTCAGCATCCTGCGGGGCCGGTGAGCATGTCATCGCCGCTGCCTGTTCTGAAAGGCCCGGTTCGGCTGGTCCACCTGGCGGCCGCCGTCCTCACCTTGAGCGTGTTGCTGCTGATCCCCTTCGGCGTGCTCACGCGGACGCGCGAGGCGCTCTCCGACATGGTGCATGCGCCGGCCTTCGGCACGCTGGCCCTGCTGATCGTCGCTTGGATCGGGGGAAGGCGGCCAACAGCGGACGGTTCGCAACCTCCGCCTACGGCCACTTCGCCTGCCTGGTCGCTCGAGAAGGTTTGTTTGGCCGTATGGGTTGGCGTCAGCGTGTTCGGCGCTCTCTCCGAGGTTGTGCAAGGTCTCGTGGGGCGCGGGCGCAGCCTGCATGACGCGGTGTCGAACAGCCTGGGGGCGGCGGCGTTTCTGCTGATGTACCTGGCTCTCCGGAGCGAACAGCCGGCAAGGCGGCGGCGGCTATTCGGGGCGGCGGTCGCTGCCTTGGGGGCTGCCTGGTTTGTCCCGCTGGCCGCACTGGCCGACGTGTGGCGGCAACATCGCGAAGTTCCGCTACTGGCTGGATTCGAACGGGCAGCCGAACTCGACCGCTGGGTCCTGCATCATGCGAACATGAGCCGCAGCCCCTATCACGCGAGCGAGGGACGCTGGTCGGCCGAGATCGACTGTGAGCCGGGGCGCTTTGCGGCAGTGGTGCTCCGCATGGCCGACCTCGACTGGCGGGGGTACGACACCCTCGAATTCGACCTGTACCTGCCGCAGGCGTTGCCGACCCCCTTGTACCTGAAGGTCGTCGATCGGCACTACGATGGACGCACGTACGACCGGTACGACGCGCCGCTCGTGCTGCGCGCCGGCGCCAACCACATGCGGATTCCGCTCGCCGAGATCGTGGCAGGTCCGCAAGGCCGGCCGCTCGATCTGGCCCGCATCTGGTGGCTCGAGTTCTACCTGATCGACACGCCGCTACCCACCGAATTCTCACTCGACAATCTGCGGCTTACGCAGCATCCCGTGGTCATCGGGGGATGAAGCGCGGCCCAGGGCCAGCTCTCGGGCTCGAACGCACTTACGCTGCCTATGGCCGCTCGAGGGCCAGGCTGCGCTGATACGCGGCTCGTTGTGCCTCGAGGCCGCGGGCGGACGTAAGCTTCCGCCACTCGGCGGCCGCCGCCTCGAGCGCTGCCTGCGGAGTCGCGTCGCCGCGCACGGCGTTTTGCACCGCCGTGTCGAGGGCCGCCAGATACTCTGCGCGCCCCGGAATGCGCAGCGCCACGAGCGCGCGCGGCCCCGACAGCGCCGCCGCAACCGCCGCCGCATAGCTTCCGGCGTCCGTCGGCGCGGCCGGCCGCCAGAGCGGCGGGCTGATTTGTTTGCCACGGAACGGCGCGGTCGCCGGGCTCAGGGGAGCGATCTCGCCGCTCCATTGCGGTCCGGTGAGCAGTGCGAGAAGGCGATAGGCTGCCAGCCCGTCGGCCGCCGACACCGAAGCGCCGGCCAGCCGGCCCTCGAGCCCGACGAGCGGCGCCGGCTGCGGGCCGCCCTCGGCACGGTCCCAGGTATTGCGCAGTGGGTTGAACGCCTCGACGGCGCCCGGCAGCGCCGCGGAGACGATCGCCTGAGCCGGAGCAGTGCCCTCTGCATCGCTGGCGCTAACGGGCGGCCAGCCGATTGCCCATTCCGCTTCGCCTCGCGCAACCGCCTGCCACGCGTCTTCCGGCGCTAGTTCGAGTTGGCGCGGGTGGCCGCGCTTGGCCGCCGCGCAAAGTTCCTCGAGCGCTCGGACAAAAGGCGCGCTCGCGATCTGCGGTTCGAACGTGTCTTTGTTGAAGACGCCGGAGTAGTAGTCGGGATGCCGCACGTAGGAGGCCGCCCAGGCGAGCAGGGTCTGGCCGGCCCAGCCCTTGGCCAGCGGCAGGGCAATGCGCGGCTTGGGGTCGCCTGCTTCGAGGAGGGCCAGCAGATCGGTCCAAGTGGCTGGGGCCGCGTCGGCTTTGCCATCGCCGGCTCCGCTCTTGCCAAGCAGGAGCACGCGCGAGCCGAGCGGCAGCGCCAACGTTTCGCCATCCCACCGTACGTTAGTTGCGCGAAGCTGCGGGAAAACGTCGGTCCACTGATAAGCCAAGTCCGCCTCGACGTCGCGCTCGAGGGCCGCCAGCCAACCGCGGTCGCCCAGCCAGCCCAACTCGGCGTCGGGGAACACCACGACGTCGGCGCCTAGTTCCTGTCGGGCCTGCAATTCGGCAGCCGTTGCCTGCCGCACCTCGAGCGGTCCGCCCCCTTGGGCTTCCCATTCTCCTTGCAGGCGTCCAATCGCGGCGGCCAGCGCAGGATCATCGACCACGAGCACCTGGAGCTTTACGGGCGCGCTCGGCGCAGGCGCTGGCTTGGGCGGGCCGCTCGAAGGGCAGCCAGCCAGCAACAGCGCTCCGATCGCCAGGCAGAGCCAACACGCTTGGGCCGAAGGCTGCCTCACCGCCCTACGGTCATTCATCGCCCCAGCACCTCATCGATCGATTCGCCCAGGATTTGCACCATGCGCTCGAGTTGGGCCTCGGTGGCCACGTAGCAGGGCGCCAGGTTGTAGACGTCGCCGCGGAGCCGCGTGAACATGCCGCGGGTTTGCGTGGCCGCGTGGACTTTGGGGCCGATGCCGGCCTCAGGCGGGAACTCGGCCTTCGTGCCCTTGTCGGCGACGAGTTCGACCGCAGCCATCAACCCCAGCCCACGCACCTCACCCACGTGGGGGTGGCTGGCCAACGTGGCCAGTTTCGCTCGCAGGCTGTTGCCGAGTTCCGCCGCGCGGGCCACCAGGCCCTCCTGCTCCACGAGGTCAAGGTTCGCCAGCGCCACGGCGCAGCCCACCGGATGCGCCGAGTAGGTGAAGGCGTGGTTCCACTTCTGCGGCCCGCTGGCGGCGTCGAGCGCTTCGGCGATGCGGTCGGATACGCCGAGCCCGCCCAGCGGGAAGTAGCCGCTGGTCACTCCCTTGGCGAAGGTCAGCAGATCGGGCTCGACGCCGTAGCGCGACAGCGCGAACCAATCGCCGGTGCGGCCGAAGCCGGTGATCACTTCGTCGGCGATCAGCAGGATCTGATGACGATCGCAGATTTCGCGAATCCGTCGCCAGTAGTCAGCGGGGGGCACGATGACGCCCCCCGCGCCTTGCACGGGCTCGCCGATGAACGCGGCCACCGTGTCGGCCCCTTCGCGCAAGATCGCTTCCTCGAGCAAGTCGGCGGCTTGCTGGCCCGCAGTCCGCGGGTCGTTCGCACGAGCTTCGAAGCGGTAGGGATACGGGCTCGGGATGTGCGAGAAACCCGGCACGCGCGGCTCGAACATCGGCCAATACGCCGAGAGGCCGGTGGCCGACATCGCGGCCAACGTGGTGCCGTGGTAGCCGTAGGTGCGGCCGATGACCTTCGTTTTGCCGGGCTGCCCCGCGGCCTTCCAAAACCAGCGGGCCGTTTTGAACGCGCTTTCATTGGACTCGGCGCCGCCGGAAGTGAAGAAGAAGCGGTTGACGTGCGGATAGGTGAGCTCGGCGAGCCGCTGCCCTAACTCGATCGCCGGCCGATTGCCGCTGCCGGCGTAGGACGAAGCATAGCCCAGCGTGCGCATCTGGCGGGCGGCCGCGTCGGCCAATTCGCCGCGGCCGTGCCCCGCGATCACGTTCCACAGGCCGGCCAAGGCATCGAGGAATTCCTTGCCGGTATGATCGACGAGCACGGCGCCGCGCCCCTCGACCCACAAGTGGGCGTGCTCCTGCTCGGAGCGGCTGTGCAGGGAGTGGATCAGCGTGGCCTGATCGAGGGCCAATTCGCCGGCGGGTGCGAGCATAGTGAGGGTTCAATGCGGTGAACGAGGTCGGGAGTCCCCATTCTACTCGCCGGCCGGGGCCGGCCAATCGGCCGGCGCCCGATCGAGCACGGCAAGGTTCCCGCCGCGGGCGAGTCTAGACAGTTTTCGCCAAACGCGGCAGAATGACGCGTCCGGAGCCGCGTTCCCGTGGGTTGCTGCAATCTTCTCGAGCCCAAGCGAGCGAACATGACCGAAAAAGGGGAATCGATCAGCGGCGGGCGGCCCGATCTGCTGAGTGTGCCTGCTGACTGTCCGGCGCCGACCGACGCGACCGATCGGGCGATCATGCTGGCTTTGGCGGGCACGACCGCGCTGCCGCAGCCGTTCCCGGCGGTGGCGGACTTGCGCATTCTCTGCGGCGCCGACAAATCCGCCTATCTCGAGATCAGGGTGCTGCGCGCTCCCTACGACTCACTTCGCTACACGGTGCACGTCGACGACGTACGCGCGATCTGCTATGCGAAGGACAAGCAGCCGCCCACGCGGATCGATCGCAGCAATCTCGAGTTTGGCGACGGCGTGGCGCGGAAGGTCAAAGAGGACCAGCCGGGGATCGTCTTCGTGCGCGACAACGCTTCGGTGCTGGTCACTCACGAGTACGGGACTACTGCGCAAGAGATTCCGGATTGCAGGCGCCCCGAAGGCCGCTGCGAGTGCCGTGGCAGGTGCGAGCCTCACGGCTGACGCGCCTCGGTGTTGTGTTTCCGAGGGTCCGGCGATGGAACAGCTCGTTGATGTCGTCGTGCTGAGCGCCGCCGAAGGCCCTCTTGATCCGCGCATCGAGCAAGGGCTTTCCGCACAGGCCGGAGTGCGGACGCGCCTGTTCCGCGTCACCGCGGCGCCGACGCCCAGTGAACCCCATCGCTGGCAGACGATCGCCCGCGGCCGCAATCAGGGCAAGCGCTTGGGCAACGCGCCGTGGCTGATGTTCTTGGACGACGACGTCGTCTTGCACCCCGGGACGGTCGCGGCTCTGCTGCAGCAGCTCGAGCGGCGGCCGATCTACGGCGCGCTCGCCGCCGACTATCTCGGCGAAGCGCGAACCGGAGCGATTGCCGCTCACGTTTCCATGGGAGCGACGCTGTTTCGTCGCGCGGCGCTCGAGTCGATCGAATTCCGCTCGACCGAGCGCAAGTGTGAATGCCAATGCGCGTGCGACGACCTCCGGGCACGCCGCATGGCCATCGATTACCTCGAGGGAATCCGGGCCGAGCACGTGGAGCGATGCTCGCTCGAGCATTGCGCGCCCTCCGTGGGCCAGGATCGCGGCCTGCCGCCGGCGAGCGGAATCGTCTTGGCTGCGTTCGACGCGGCGCATGCCAAGCTGTTTCGCGAGCAGTTCGTCGCTTCGTTCCGCGCCGCAGGCAATCAAGAGCAGATCGTCGCCGTGGCGTACGGGTTGCGGCCGCGACAACTGCAAGCGGTGCGCAGTCTGCCCAACTTGCAAGTTGTTCCGCGGCGGCTGGGCTTTCTGTCCCCCGCCCGCCGCCGCTTGGGCGACTTCGCCGCAATCGTCGCCGAGCTGCCCTCGGACTCGCCGGTGGCCTACTGGGATGCGGGCGATGTCGTTTTTCAGGGGCGGCTGGACGAACTGTGGGCCCAGGTGCGTTTGTATCCCGATCGGCTGCTCGCCGTCGGCGAGCCTTGGCGTTACCCAGGGAATCCGGCGGTGACCGATTGGACGCTCAGCATCACGGATCCGCTGGCGCGCGAGCACGCCTTCGCATTGATCTCTCAGCGCCCCTATCTCAACAGCGGCTTTCTGGTGGGTACGGCGGGCGTTCTGCTCCGCTACTTTGGCGCGGCCGAGCATTTGCTGTCCACGCCTGCACTGCTGGGGACGTCTGACTGGGGAGATCAAACGGCGCTCAATCTCTACTGTCACTCGCATCCCGCCGTTTGGCGCGAGATCGACGAACGGTGGAACTATTGCCTTTGCGGCAGGCCGGTGGAGACGACGCGACTGCGCGACGATGGCGTGTTGGTCGATCCGCATGGCAAGCCGATCTGCGCGGTGCACGGCAACGCGGGCACGCTGCCGAGCCGGCGCAAGCGGTTCGCCTCACCAAGCCACCCCTAGCTCCGCGAGCCGTGTCCGCACGCCGGCCACGTTCCAGATCGTGATCCCGCCGTCGACGAGGCCCACCGCCAGCAAGGCGTCGTCGGGACTCCAGGCAAGCGAGTACACGTTGGCGGCTTCCGGCCGAAAGGACAGCAGTCGACGCGCACTGTCCCCTTCGAAAACCCAGAGGGACACTTCGTTCGCCTTGCCTAAGCACGCGAGCAGTCGGCCGTCGCTGCTGAGCGCGAGTTGAGGCGATTGGAAACCCTCGGGCCCGCCGAAGGTGCGAACGAGCACGTCGCGTCGGGTATCCCACGTTTCACCGCGACGATCGGCCGCCACCAGCGAGACGTGCCCCGTCGACCGATCGAGCCCTAAGCCATGCCACCCCTGGTGCATTCGCGCCTGGCTGAGCGTTGTTGGTTCCGTGCTGTGCAGCACGAAGCGATGCAGGCGATTGCCTGGCAACTCGGGCCGGTTACTGAAGCCCTGCCAGACCAGGGCCTGATCGCCATCGAACGCTAAGTCCTGGCAATCAGTGTCAAAATGCTTCACTTCGGTGAGGGACGGGATTTGGCCCTCGGGCGAGCTGTGGACCTGCCACAAGTCCACGCCGGCGCCAGCCCCGGCTAACCAGGCGCCGTCGGAGCTGAAGGCGAGGCGATTCGTGTCGCCCATTCGATGCACAGGCGGCGTCGCATACTCGCGCGTGCTCAAGTTCCACACGCGGATCGGATCTTTCTTCGTCCACGCGCCAGTCGCCAGCCAACGACCGTCGGGAGACAGCGCGACGGTCTGAACCTTCCCGCCAAGCTCCAGCGGCTGCTGGGCCATCTTTCCGCTGCGTGGATCCCAAAAACAGACGCGTCCGTCCTTGCTGCCCGAAATCAGCACGGCGCCGTCGCGAGTGAAGACCAGGCATGGAATCGCGTCCTCGTGGCCCAGCGCACGCACCTGCTCGGCTGTTTGCAGATTCCAGACCCGAACGGTCGCCCGGCTAAACGACGCAGCAAACCGTCTGTCGGCACTAAAGGCCAAGTCGTTGGTTACGACGCCTGGCGACCGTTCCATTCGCAGGGTGGCGAAGGGAAGCCCGGTCGAAGGTCGCAGCAGGTCGATGCGGCCCCGAATGTCGTGCGCGCCAAGAACTTGGCCGTCGGGAGTGAACCGCAGGGATTTGATCGAGTCCGTTCGCACATACGAGCGCGAAGTGAACTCGAGCGTGTTGGCATCGCATGCATAGAGGGCCATGCCGTCGTCGCCGCCCACGGCCACCAAGCAGCTTCGATCCGTCGTGGGCGCCAGCGATAAGGAGCGCTCGTACCCGTAGCCCACCCGTGTGGCGACGGTGCGGCTTTGCTGCGGCGCCGAAGGTTTCCAGGCAACCAACCCGTGTTCCTCGCGGTCGGTCGATTCGGTTGAATACGAGGCGACCAGCAGATCGCGGTCTGCCCGATACACGGCATTCGAGAATTCCGCGCCCTCCGGGCCGCCGCTGAAGTCGCGCCGCGCGGCGGAAGCGGCCAAATCGACCAAAACCAGGTTCCGCCCCTTCCAGCCCAGAGCGTAGCGACCATCGGCGGTTAGATCGTAGGTAAAACCGCTTTCCTCGGCGTTCGTGACCGAGAGGGAACCCGTGGTGGCCTCACGCAGGGCGCCGGAGTTTGGATCACAGGTCCAGTCGAACACGCGTCCCGCCTCGTCGACTCCCACGAGCCGCTGGTCGCTGGCAAAGGCCAGGGCGGCGAGCGGTGACTGGCCAGCGACCAGGGAGGGTTCGAGCAGCCGTCCACCCTCGGTTGTGAACAGCCGCACCGCCCCGTCTTGGAAGCCAACGGCGACGAACCTGCCACTCGGCTGCAAGGCCACCGCGGCCGCCCCTCCGGGAAAGGGACGGCAATCGATGTCGAGGGGCGCGTTGCCGACGAAGTCGCCCAGCAACCCGGCGGCGGCCTGGCGGAGCTCGTCGCGGTCGACGAGCGCCGGACCGAGCTGGACCGCCGTCTCGAGCTGCTTCCAGGCCCGCCCGCGATAGCCCTCCTGCCGCGCTGTGCGTTCAGCTTGCGCCTGTTGGATCGAAGCTACGACGCGGGCGGCCTGGAGGTCCGCACGGTGCTTGAGGATTTGGTAGCCAAGCTGCGCAAACACGGCGCTGGCCGTCGCCAACATCACGGCCAGAACCGCCAACAGCGACGCCACGACCGGTTCCCGGCGACTCCAGCGAACCAGCCGCCCTGCGGCGGTCACTGGGCGCGCCGCAATCGGCTCGCCCCGTTCGTAACGCTGCAAATCCTCGGACAAATCGCGGGCCGACGCGTAGCGCTTCCGCGGCTCCTTCTCCAAGCACTTCAGGCAAATCGTCTCCAGGTCCTTGGGAACCCGCGAGTTGAGCTTGCGCAGGCGGGGCGGCTCTTGGTGCAGCAACTGATCGATCAGCATCCGCGCGTTGCCGCGGAAGGGCAGTTCTCCCGTGAGCATTTGGAAGAGCACCACGCCCAAGGCATACACGTCGGTGCGGGCGTCGCAGAGTTTGGCGTCTCCACCGGCCTGCTCGGGGGCCATGTAGGCCGGAGTGCCGAGCACCTGGCCGTCGAGCGACACCGTGGCCTCCACGGCGTCGCGCTTGGCAAGGCCGAAGTCGGTGATCCGCGGCGTCCCTTCGTGATCGAGCATTACGTTGGCCGGCTTGATGTCGCGATGCACCACGCCCCGCTCGTGGGCATGTTGCAGGCCGGCGGCGATCCCGACGCAGATCCGCACCGACTCGGCGAACGTGAGGCGGCGATCGCGAATCCAATCGGAGAGGGGCGCTCCGCGGACGAGGTCCTGCACGATGTAGACGTCGGCCCCTTCGAGCCCCACTTCGTGCACCGGGACGATGTTCGGGTGGTTGAGCTGCGCCGCCGCCCGCGCCTCATGCAGGAACCGGCCAGTCCCCTCGGCGGCGACCAGGCTGCTGCGGGGAATCTTCACGGCCACGATGCGGTGCAGCCGCGTGTCGCGCGCCTTCCACACCGTGCCGAACGTGCCGGAGCCCAGGTAGCCCAGGAGCTCGAAGTGCCCAATCGACTGGAGCGGCGGCGCGGCCAGCGTTCCTCCCTCCACCACCTCGAAGCTGGCGCCGCACACGGGGCACACCACTTCCATGGCCGGGCCGCCGACCGCGGTCGGCTCGTGACACTGCGGGCAGCGGATCACCAGACGGCCGGCTGGGGACCGCGCGGTGGCTGTGGAGGATTGCGCGGCCGAGCGTGGATCGGCGCCGGCGGCCTTGAGCTCGGCCAAAAGCGGAATCAGCTCGAGCCGCAACTCTGGATGGGCGGCCAGCAACTGCTCGTCGGAAGACGGTTGCCCGCTGCGCACGCGGTAGGTCAGTTCCAGTGCGAGCAATTCGAGCAGCAGCCGCGGACGGAGCGCCGGATCGACACCCTGGAGGAAGGCCTCGAGCGCCGGCGCTTCGTTCGCACGGAGCGCGGCCTCGAAGCGATCGCAAATCTTGTCGATGCGGTCCCAGTCCGCGAACGAACCAACCTCGGTGGGCGCCGCGTCGCTCATGCGCTTCCTTCCTCCGACCACTTGGCGCGGATGCAGTTCAGCTTGCGCTCGATCGAGCGCTCGCAGAGCTCGAGCTCGTCGGCGATCTCGGCGTTCGTGTAGCCGGCCAGCTTGAACTCGGCGATCCGCACCAGCAGCGGATCGGCCAGCTTGCCGAGCAGCAGAGCGCATTCCTCGGCCACCTGCACGGCGAACTCGGGCGTGGGCTCGTCGCTGGCCAGTGCGGCGGCGGCGGAGCCGTCCTCGAGATCGAACAGCGGCACTTCGCGCGCCGCAAGCCCTCCGCGCTTTTGGGCGCCGGCGCGCTGGAGCTCGCCATAGGCCTTGCAGGCGGTGATCTTTACCAAGAGCGGCCAGAGCTCGCTGCGGTCGGCGAGCTGCGGAAACTGTCCTCGGCGAGCCCGCACGAAGAAGCTGGCCAGAGCGCCGAGCGCCACGTCTTCGGCGTCGGAAACTCCTGGCCGGCCGCCGAGTTTTCGAGCGGCAAGCGCCAGCAGCCGCTCGAAGTAGCGGTTCCAGAGCTGCTGCGCCGAAGCCGAATCGCCCTGCTTGAGCTCGTGCAGCCAACGCGTTACTGAACCATCGCCCGTCATTTGTCACCTGCCGCGGCGCGCTCGCACGACAATTGTAGCACGGTTGCCCAGGCCGCGGCGATGAGCGCCGGAGTTCGCCGCATGTTTGGCATCAAAGATTCTTGCCGTGGCGCTGTCGGGTAGCCGCCGTGATTCCTGATCTCCTACCCAGTGCGGCGCCCTTTGGGGCGCTGCGTTCGCTCCGAACGCGCTTCAACTGCAGGAATTCGTTCGATGAATCGCTCCATCCGACGCCCCGCCCACACCGTGCAAAACCTTCGCCAGCGAATGATTTTGGAGACGGAGGCCTTTCTCAATCGAGAGCTTCGGCGGGCGCCGCGCCCTCTTGCTGACTTGCCCGACACGATCTCCGCCGCCGAGGTTAAAGCTGCCCGCGATCTGCCAGAGCCGCTGTTCGTGGTCTTCGTGTCGCCCTGGAGCGACGAGCTCCGCGAGCTGCTGGTGACGAGCGGCGGGCTGACACTGGCCCTCCCGCAATGCGAACGCACGGCGGAAGCAGCGGAATCACAGGAGTCGGCGAGCGCAGCCGCGCCGCACGCGAAGGGTCTTGCAGCGGCCGAGATGGAGACACCCCACTGGCCGGAGTTCGCGCGCGCGTCCTACGCGCAGGTGTCATAACCGCGCACTAGCGCGGCGGCGGATCTTGCACCGGCAGCGGCGCGTCGAGCAGGTCGCCGTTAGGGCGGAAGTCGTCGCCGTCGACGTCGACGAAGAGGGGGTTGCTCACCGCGATCGGCATGTCCTTCTCGTGCTCGGGCCCCATCGCCAGGCCCAGCGGCGTGTGTTCGTCTGCTGCCGCCACGATCAGGTGGGCGTCGCCCGCCAGCTCGATCGGCAGTTCCTGCTCGAACTTCACCCCTGCCTTGCCGGCGCCGGGGCCGAAGCGCTCCGGCGTCGTGCGGCGGGTGAAGTTGAGCTTGGGATCGGGGCGGCCGTTCACGAACACTTGCACGCGGTCGATGTCGAACCAGTTGGGGCACTGCACGCGGACCCACAAGGCGCCGCGGCCGCTGGGGGCGCGGACTTCGTCGCCGATGCCGCCGCTCGCCTGCGGGCCGGCGTCGGCGGCGGTGAACTTCACTTCGAGGAACGGGCCGCTGGTCAGCAAGATTTGGCCTGCCTCGGCGGCATGGACCATGTCGAGCGTCTTGATCTGGGCAGGGTCATCAGTGACGCTGCGCAGATAGTTCCGCAGGAACCCGGAGCCGTGGAAGTTGTAGTGGGCGTCGGTGTTCACCACGCCGGGCACCGCGTAGCCCAGGTTGAGCGTTTGCAGCCAGTTGAAGATCGTGTTCGGCTCCTCGGCGCCGCCGACGTTCACAATCGGCCCCTGGAAGATCCAGTGGGGCGGGTGGACTTCGATCACGTCCATGAAGCCGAACATCTTGGCGAAGCCCTGGTCGGGCTTCTTGTCGAGATCGCGGTCGGTAAGGATCTGCACGATGTTCGGGTGGTTCTGCTGCACCAGCTTGTCACTGCGATCGTCCCACATCGCCAGCCGCTCGATCTGCACCACCGGGTTCACGTCGGGCGCCGGGCCGCCGCCGTTTTGTGTGCGCGGCTTGTAAACCATCGGAAAAGCGTTTTGGTGATTCACCGGCAGCGGGCTGCCGGTCAGCTCGATGCCGCTGCACGTGGCCATGAGTTGGCCCTTGCCCAGCGCCTGCAAGTGCGGCGTGTACGACGACACCAGGTTGTGCTCGGTGCAGGGACAGAACTCGAGGTGCTCGCAGAGCAGGTTGAGCACGCGGCCGAGTTGGCTCGACGTGTTGTCGCCGGAGGGGCTGGCGTGGCTGTGGAAATCGCCCGACACCCAGCCTGGCGTGTCGACGGTCCGCACGAGCTGGGCCTGGAGCGGCGACTCGGCGCCTCGCTGCACGTTGAGCGAGGTGAACACTGCGTCGTATTCGGGGCCGTAGCTCACGATCACGTCGTACTTGCCCGGCGGCATTTCCTGGCGGAAACTCCCGGTGTGGCTGTAGTACAAGTTGTGCACGGCGTGCTCGCCCGTATCGGGAAAGAAAAACGGGTCGGGCGTGCCTTCGCGGCCGCGAAACTGCACCTTGCAGGGGATGGGGCCGCCCTGGGCATCGACAATCTTCGCGACGATGTAGCCAGGGCGCTCGAGTTCGATGGCCAGCGGTTCGGTCGCCGGCGCCTTCAGCGAACGCTCGATTGATGGTCGTCCGAGGGCCGAGATCTTCGCTTGATACTCGCCAGCCGGGAGCTGGCCGGCGAGCCGCCCGGCCGAATCGGTGCGGGCAACAATCTTCTGTTCGCCTCGCGACAAGACGACCTCAGCGCCGGAGATAGGACCGGCCGCGTCGCGCACCGTGATCTCGAAGGGGGCGAGCGCTTGTCCGCGCAGTTTGTGGGCGAGCGCCTCGAGTTCGAGCTGATCGCGGCAGACGAGCAGCCGCCGCTCGAACTCGAGCTGACCGCCAGGAGGGAGCGAGACCTTCGCGTTCTCGCCGGATACATAGTTCACGAGCGAAGGGCGCCGTCCTTCCGCAGGGGGCACGATCGTCGGCACGCGATCGGCCGAGACGAGCCCGTAGCCCTGGTCGTACCACTTGTCGTAGACCCAATAGAGGCCGATCGGCGCGGCCGTCTGCCGCTCGAAGGGGCCGTCTGCCCGCAGGGCGTCTTGCAGCTCGAACTCGAGCGGGGCCTGCGCGGGATTGGTGTAGCGGGTGCGGACGACGAGCCAGGGCTCGCCGTCGGTGAGCGAGTATTCCACCTCTGCCGCAGGCCGGCCGTCCTTGGCGGCGGCCGAGAGCGCCAGCCGCACCGTGCGGCCACTCAGGCGCTCGGCTGGGCCGAGATCGTGAAGCGAGCCGTTATCTACGGCGACTTGTGGCTGCCGCAGCACGTAGCTGCCGCCGCCGGGATAAAAGGCCGCAAGCTGATCGTTCTGGGCTGCTCGCGGCGTGAAGTCGATCACGGCACCGCCGACGAACCGCACGGTAAGGTTCGCATGCCGCGTTTCGACGGGCTGACCGATCACCGCCACGACCTGATCGTTCCGCAGCACGAGATCGCCGTAGATGGCGTCGACTTCCTTGCCAGCGGGCGCAAAGGCGTCCCAGTTCTCAGCAGACAGGACGACGAGGTCCGCCGCGATTGCCTGAGTCGCGGACGCGAAAAGCAGTGCGGACGATACAAACGCGGAGAAGCGGCTCATGGGGTAGGCCTGCGGAAGGTGGGAGGGGAGGGCCTGCCCGCGTAGCCTAGCCGAGAACCTGGCGCGGAGCCAGGGTTTTGCGAAACGCTAACAAAACGGGGCTAAAAACGCCCACGCTCGACGCGCCGCTCATCGCCGGCGGTGAAGGAGAGCTGGTTGCCCGTAATTGGTCGCGGGGAGCATAAGAGAAACCCGCCGGCAGGCTCGCGAGAGCTGCCGACGGGCTTTCTGAGGCCGACCGTCAATGCCACTGGTGGTCAGGCCTCACTCCGATAGGTCACGAACGACGGCGGTTGCCGCGTCGTTGAACTGGCAGTCTGCAGGGCGCGGTCGAGCGCTGGCGGAGCACAAGGAGCGCGATCGCACCGCATGCCGCCAAGGTCAGGCTGCTCGGCTCCGGCACCGCTGCGGCGGCGGTCTTGCCGAAGTTCACTTTGAGCAGGCCGAAGTCGGAGAGGTCCACCGTTCCGTTGCCGCTAAAGTCGCCGTCGGTGAAGTGGCCGTCCTTGCCGAAGTTCGCCTTGAGCGTGCCGAAGTCGGCCAGGTCCACTTTGCCGTCGACATTGGCGTCGCCGGGGGCCGCGGTGTGCAGCGAAAAGTTGTCGAGGCCGAAGGTCCAGCCGACCACGTCAGTCTCGCTGGGCGGCACGAATCGCACCCGCAGCGTCGCGCCTTCCGGAATGCTCAGATTGAGCGGCCCCGTGTCGAACGAGCCCCGGTTGGCCGGATCGTTGCCGTTGAGGCCGCTGCCAATCTCCGGGAACACGAGCTTCTCGCCGGTGGTGGCCCGGCCCAAGTCGGCGACCTTCTCGAACCCCTTGCCGGTGTCGGCCTCCAGGATCACGTTGAAGGCCGCTTCGCCAGGCTCGGAGGCCGGGACCTTGGCCACTTGCCAGGCCTCGACGTCGACCGCCAGCCGCAGAGCCTGCACCGGTCCGCCTTCGACGTGAGCGCGGAACTGCAACTCCCCGGTCTCGATTTCCGTGACGTTCGTCGCCAGGGCGCGGTCAGCTTCGCCCGACGTGCCGGCGTTGAACGCGCCGGCGTACTCTCTGTATGCGACGGGAAAAGTGCGCGTGGTGGCGTTGTTGAAGATGACGTCGTTGGCGGTGAACGTCCAGCCGTCAGGGAAGAGCTGATCGGCAGACTTGCTCGTACTGCCCAGCGAATCGAAGTTCTGCTGGTACGAGGCGCCCTGGCTAGTCAAGGACACAGCGGTGAACGGGAGGACGGGGGCTTGGTAGAGTTCCCCCGACCCAGTTTCGTAGTTGACCGTGCGGTTGAAGTACAACGTTGAACCGTCGGTGGTGAGGTAGGGGTCCGTCGTGTAGCCAGGCTTGTTGATCGCATCCCCGAGATTCACCGGCTTCGACCATCCCCCCTGTTCCGTACGCTGCGAAAAATAGACTTCGCTGTCGCCACGCAGTTGATCAGGCAGTTCCGACTGACTATGGCTCCAGGTGAGTTCGGCAAACAGTCCCTGCCCGTCGCTCGTGAGCGCGGGGGCCGACTGCCACAGCGCTTTCGAGGTGAATTCCGGGACGGGCTGGGCCAGACCCCAGGGGTCGTTTACGCTGGCTCGGTGGGCCACATAAACGTCGGAATCGCGCTCCCCCGACACGATCGGCAAGTACTGCATGTAGAGTGACAGGCCATCAGCGGAGACTTCGGGGCGAAACATGCCGTCCACGCTGGTGGGTTCCCTCAAGCCAGCGACCTCCTGAGGCGTGCCGAAGGGAGCATCCCGCGAGGGACGCGCGGCGACGAAAATGCGGCTTGAGCCCCGGCGCTCTTCGTCCGAACCCGCGTGGAACTGGTTGTAGTAGAGCATCAGACCGTCGGACGAGATCGACGGCTTCGCGTCGAGATAAGTGGCGGGCGGGGTCAACTCCGTGACGCGCGTCGGGGCCCCAAAAGGATCGTTGACGCTCGTCCGGCGCGCGGTGTAGATCTCCGACTGGCTCGCTTCCGTGGGATCGACGCTGTCCGGTTGCGCCCGAGCAAAGAACGCCTCCAGGCCGTCGGGCGTGAGTGTCAGGCCTGATTCGCCAACGCCCGGGGTGTTCAACTCCGCCACGGGCGTGGCCTGACCGAACAAGAACCGCGTCGGAGCCGCGGACAGTAGCCCCGTCGCGGAACCGGCCGCGAAGATGAACAACACCAATGCCAGGCAGCGGACAAACAGGTTGCTGATCGCAGGACTCATCGCAGTTTCCTCGGGGGCTAAAGGGGTTCCCTCGCTTCGCCCTTTAGATAGGTCGGGAACTGCGCGAAAACTGCGCGCGCCGAGCAACAGAAAGTGCGGCGACTCTCTGGTCGCAGCCAGACCACGCGCAAACTGCTTTGCAGCGACTAAGCTCGATCAAGGCCGTCGGCGCGTCGACCGCAGGCTGTCGAAAGAGCCGGACTGCCACACATCGGCTCGTGTATCCGCCACGCCCAAAATATGGCTAGTTCCGCCCGAGAAAGGTCCACAGGCATGCCGGGCTCCGCGTGGCGTTATTGACGTGCGAAGTGCTTTTCGGCCGCGGCGACCTCCCCGGGGGACGCGGCACGCCACAGACGCACTTTACCGTCCCCGCCGCCACTGATCACCAAGCGACCATCGGCGGTGGCCACGGACTGCAACGGGGAACCGACTGTGCCCAGGAGAGTGCCCCGCTGGCGACACGATTCGACGTCCCAAAGTCGCAGCGACTGATCGCGGCTGCACGTGATCAGACGATTGGCGCCTGGCAGAAAGGACGCTTCGATCGCCTCTGGGCCGTGGTTCATCGTCGTGCCATGTTGCTGGCGAGACGCGACATCCCAAAGTTGGATCCGGCCATCGAAGCAGACCGAGGCCAGCAGGCGACTGTTTTCGTGAAACACCAGGGTCACGATCTCCCCCAACGAACTTGCCAAGCGCCCCATGCTTCGGCCAGAGGGAAACTCAGTGAGTTCCAGGGACCCGCCCTCATGATAGCTGGCCAAGGTCCTGCCGTCGGGGGAAAGGACGAACGACTTGGCGGCCGGTTCTGGCAAGCGGAGCTGGAACGACTCCTGGAACGAACCGAGTTCCCGGCCATGAATGAGCCCGTCGCTGGTCATCACCAAGAGATGCCCGCCAGACGTGAGCGCCAAAGGCGACGCCTTCCAATCGATCCCGACCTGGAAGCGTTGGCGAACGCTCCAGTCTCGAGTGTCCCAGGCCAGGCCCGCACCGTCGACGAAGGCGCCTAGCAACCAGCGGCCATCGCGACTGAAGAGGATCTGCAGGCAACTGCTGTCGTTGTCGTGGAGCGGCGTCCGGCGTGGGTCGCCTGTCTTCAAATCCCAGAGATGGATCTCTCCCGATTGATCGCCACTGGCCAGCGTCAGCTCGTCGGACGTCATCGCCAGGGCAGAGATCACGCTGTGGTGGCCAATGAAGGTCGCCCGATCGCCGCGACCATCGAGACGCCAAATCTTGATCAGACCGTCGTAGGCAGAATAGCTGGCCAGCGATCGTCCGTCCGGCGCCAGCGCGATGGACGCAATGTTGTCGCGGTGCCCGATCAGCAGATCGACCTCCTTTCCCGACGCTAGCTCCCAGATGCGAATCGTGTTGTCGTCGCTCGCGGACGCCAAGAACCGATCGTCGGGTGACCAGTGAACCACCGAGGGCCAATCCTTGTGGCCGGCCAGGGTGCGGACGGGGTGGCCGTCGGTCGCCCGCCAGACTCGGACGGAGTAGTCGTATCCTCCGGTGGCCAGCAGCGAGTCGTCGTGGGAAAACGCGAGCGCGCTGCATTCGTCGCCATGCCCAGCCAAGGCAAACAGTTCGCGGCCCTCCGCCAGGCTCCACAGCGAGATGTCAGAGTGATTCGTGACGACCGCGAGCCGCAGATTATCGTGCGAGAGCGCAATCAGGCTGCTGCGGAAATACCCCATCGTCGACAGCTCGCGTCCTTCGCTACCGACCTTGAGTTCATGGGCCTGCCGGCCGGTAGTGGTTTGCCAGCAGCGGACGACGCCGTCCACGTCGCCGCCAACGAGTAGGCTGCCGTCGGGTGAAAAGGTGAGTTGCTGAATCTCCGCCGGGGGACTGACGACGGCGATCTCCCGTTGGTCCGGGAACATCTTCCACAGTCGAACCCAATGCGATCCATCGTCAGCCTTGCCGAATGCTCCGACCATGGTGCCGTCGAACGACATTACCCAGTGATTGTCGCCGATCGGTAGTGGCACGGTCCGCAATAGTCGCGCCGTCGCGCTGTCGAGGAGCCGCCATTGGTCGCCCGACATTGCCGCCAACTCTCCATGGGGGGTGAAGCTGAGCGTGGAGTGGGGCCCCCCCTTGGTGTTGAAGGTGGGCACCGACCGGCCGCGCTGGCAATTGCGCCATAGGTAATACCATTCGAAGCCGCGAAGATCTTCTTCCTGGGCGCCCGGACGCCAAAGGTCCAGGTAGCGCTCCACCTCTGGCACGACCCCGTCCAGCCAAGCCCGCATGCCAGCTTCCATGTCCGCGGCATAAAGCCGCTCCCGCAGATCGCGCTGCTGCGCGACTGCCTGCCGATAGCTCCTTGACTCGCGCCATCCGAGCAGCGGCGCAACAACGGCCACGAGGACCAGCAGCGCCAAGAAGCCGGCGCGGGTCGGGCTCCGCTTGCACCAGCGCCAAGCGTGTTCCAGGCGGCCCACCGGTCGGGCGACGATCGTCTCGCCGTTTAGATACCGCTCCAGGTCATCGGCCAGAGCCGCGGCGGTCGCATAGCGGCCGGCCGGATCTTTCTCCAAACACTTGAGGCAAATCGTTTCCAGGTCGCGGGGTACGCGGCCATTCAGCCGACGCGGGGCAGGCGGGTCGTCTTGCACGATCTGGGCCACCAGCCGCTCGACGCTGCCGCGAAACGGCAACTCTCCGGTGAGCAGCTCAAACAAGATGACCCCCAACGAATAGACGTCGCTCGCACGACTGGCGGTGTGCGACTCGCCGCGGGCCTGCTCCGGCGACATGTAGGCCGGCGTGCCTAGCAGCTGGCCGTCGAGCGTGAGCGTGGCCTCGCCAGCCAAGCGGCGAGCCAGGCCGAAATCGGCAATGTGCGGCAGGCCATCCCGGTCGAGCAGGATGTTCTCCGGTTTCAGATCCCGGTGAATGACGCCCTGCTCATGCGCATGGTGCAGAGCTCGGGCGATCGATCGGCACAGTTCGGCCGCCTCACGGGCCGTCAGCCGCTGGTCGGCGAGCCGATCGGCAAGCGATTGACCTTCTACCAACTCGCTGGCCACATAAACCGTGTCGTCCGACAGTCCCACTTCAAACACCTGGACGATGCCGGGGTGTCGCAACTGCGCGACGGCGCGGGCCTCGCGCCACAGGACCTCGGCCTCGTCGGCGGCCAGCCGGCCGCGGTGCGGCAGCTTGAGGGCCACCGTACGCTCGAGCTGCGCGTCAAACGCCTTCCACACGACGCCGAATCCACCAACTCCCAAACGCTCGAGCAGCTCGAAGTGGGCGATCGCCCGCGGGCGATTCCTGCCGGCGCCGGCATCTTCGTCGATGAGGCGGAATCGACCGCCGCAGGACGGACAGGAAACGTCCGACCGCGGTGAAGCCACTTCGGTCGCGACGGCGATATGGCACTGCGGGCAGCGCAGCGGGAAGCGAACTCGCACCTCAGGTCCGGCAGGAGCCAGACCCGCGTCGCCTGCGCCCTGTCGAGCGGCTGCCACGTCGTCGCAGGCGCACTCCACTGCCCGCAGGTGGAGAAGAGCCTGGGCCAACTCGGGCAGCTCGGGGTGGGCAGCCAGCAGCTCGGCGTCGGCGCATGACTCTCCGGCCGCACGACGACGAATGCACTCGGCGACAATCGCCCGCGTTTGAGCAGACGGGTTGTGCTCGTCGTCAGCAGCGACAGGCGGTTTCACGGGCGGCCACACGGTCGAACTCCTCACTCGCCAGGCGTTCGGCCCCGTTCTATTTCTTGCCGAACCAACAAGACGATCGCCCCAACGCTTCGCGCAGAGAGTGTTTTGCGCGATCTACGAGGCCGCGGACGGCGCCCGGCGAGCGCCGCATGGTCGCCGCGGTTTGCTCGAGGCTCTTGCCCTCGAAGTAGCGGGAGAGTACGGCAAGTCGTTGATCCGCGGGCAGGATCGCCAGTCCGGCTTGCACGGCGTGGACTGCCTCGGTCTGCGCCAAATCGCCGCTGGGACTGGGCGCGCGATCCGCAAGGACTGCCACGAGGTTCTTTACCGAACTTGTGTGGCCCACAGGGATTGCTTCGGCGCGGCCCCACCGCCCACCGCGCTTGCGGCAGTCGTGGGCCTCGAGCGCATCCGCCAACCGATGTCGCGCGATCGATTGCATCCACTTGCGAACGGCAGCCCGCGAGCGGCCTTCGAGTCGGCTAATGCCGTGGGCCGCGTCATGGAGAGATTGTTGCAGCAAATCCTCAGCGCCCAAGACGCCTTGCACTCGACGTGGCAGCCGCCGCGCGAGGTAGTTTTCGAGCGGCTCGCAGTGGAGCACGAGCAATTCCTGCAATGCTGCCCGATCGCCGCCGACGGCCCGTTCAACGAGCTCCGCATGCGCACTCTCGGACACCGAATCGAGCACGGCTGTCATCCCCCGCAGGAAACAAGGAAGTCGAGTTATTCTAACAAGCGGCCGAACGGTCTGCCCGCGACGATCGAGTTATCGAACCAGGACCAGTGCATCCTGTCGTCAACGCCATCTGCGACGCTGGCTAGCTAGGACTGTCCGCGGGATTCTCCTCGTCGTATTCGACGTCCGCGCCGACCCCGGCTTACTCCTCCTCGCTTGCCCGCCATACGACCAGCGCCCCATCGGCCATGCCCGCCACGAGCCGCCGGTTGCCCGGCGAGAATCGCAGCACGTTTACCTGAACGCTCGGGCAATCGAGCGGGAAGAGCTTCTCCAGCGTCGGCACGTTCCAGAGCCAGATCTCGCCTGGCCCGGCAGACGAGGCCAGCGTCTGGCCGTCTGTGGAGAACGTCAGGGCGGCCACGGGCGCCGTGTGCTCGCGGATCGCCGCCACGAGCTTGCCTGACTCCACGGACCACAGGCGTATCGCCCCCTGCGCCGTCCCGGCCGCCACCAGTTTGCGGTCGGGGCTCAGGGCGAGCGAACGGACCTCGCTGCCAGCGTCGAGGACGTTGCGGTAGTTGCCAGAATGTGTGTCCCAGAACACGACTTTGTCGGCACAGGCGGAGGCCGCCATCCGGCCGAGGTCGTCCGTGAAGAGCAGTTGGCGCACAGGCCCCGACGGCGCAGTCCACGACAGTGTCCGTTTGCCGTCAGCGTCCCAGCGGTGGAGGCCGCCGGCAACGTCGGCCGCGGCCACCGCCCCGCCTGCCGACATCGTCGCCCATGACAACTCATCCGGAAGCGGATCGCTGCGGCGTAGTACGCTTCCGGAATTCGAATCGCGCCAGGCCAACTCAGGGCGTTCTCCGAAAGTCAGCAGGATCTTGCCATCGGCGGCCAACGCGACCCCGCGCAGAGCGTTCTGGCCGATCTCGATGGACGATATCGGACTGCGGGACTCGAGGTCCCACGAGCGAAGCGAACGATCACGGCCAGCGGTGAATAGCCGTCCCGAGCTGTCGAACTCCAGCGCCTGCACGGCGCCCTCGTGGGCCGGAATCCGCTGGTAGACTTCGCGCTTTCGGTACGGAATCGCCCTCAGCGCGCGTTCTGCGGTCAGGACGACGAGCATTTCGCCATCCGGGTGGAACGCGAGGCCGTAGATGCCGCGGGGAAATCGGGCCAGGCAAGACGCCAAAGTACGTTGGGCGACATCCCACAGCAGCAGTTCGCCAGGCTTTTCCGCGCCCTCGAGGAAGGCGCTTCCCGTGGCCACGAACTGCCCATCGCGGGAGAAGGCAACCCGCTGGATTGGGCCACCCTCTCCCGGCAAGGTGGCGATCGGCCGCTGGCCCGGGACGTCCCAGAGTCGCAGCGTGCCGTCGCGCGAGCCTGCGGCCACCATGGCGCCGTCAGGCGAAAACGCGAGAGATTGCACGAAGTTGTCAAAGCCGGTGAAGCGGGCAGACGCTTCCGTCCCCGATTCCAGGTCCCAAAAGGTGACCATGCCATGCGAGCCGCGCCAGGCCGGATTGCCGTGGCCGACGGCCAGGGTGCGGCTATCGGGCGAAAAGGCGAGCGCCTGAATCGGCGTCGCCGATTCGTGGTCGCCGTTGCGCGATTTGATCACCAGCGGCGGGGCTTCCGCCAGGCCAGCCTGGAGGTCGAAGCGTCGGACCCGCACCTCACCCGGCGTCCCGTCCCAGCCGCCGGCCACGAGCCAACGGCCGTCCTGACTCGTGGCAATGGCCGATATTTGTCCCCACGTGCCACCGAGATCTACCGCTTTGCCATCGGACAGCGTCAGCGTCTTCAGCGCAAAGGGCGCTGTCCCCGAGACCGCTGTAGCTACGAACAGCCGCGCGCGATCGCGGGCCACGGCGAGGTCTACAATCGGAGCTCCCAGCTCGAAAATCCGCCGCTCCTGATTCGAGTACGGGTCCATGGATGTGATGTGGCCCGTCTGAGTTCCTATGGCGCCGAGCCGAGCATCCGCGGAGAGGGCGAGGGACGTCGCCGTACCCTCGGACGAGCCGCCGGAGCCACGGGCCCAGAGTTCTTCGCGCTTGGATTGACGGTAGAGAAAGCCCATTTCAAAGGGCCGCGCGACTTTCGACGGCAGCGCATATCCGGCCTCATCGAGCATGCTCTCTGCATTGTCCAGATTGTCACCGACGTAGCGGTTCCACGCGCGGCGAACGCGGGCGGCATAGGCCGTGGGCGAGGCAGTAGCGGCGGCAGAGGCAGACGACATCGCGTTGCGCAATTCAGCGGCGCTTGCCGGTGGCTCGCTGGGCGGAGGAGAACGCTCGGCGCTCCACATCACGAGTCGCCCGCCCACGTCGGCCACTAGCGTAGTGCCGTCGCGCGTGAACCGCAGTCGGCCGGTGCCGCCGCCAAAGTGCGGCGCCTCCAACAGACTGGCGCCGGAGGTCGGCTCCCAGAGTCGAATCGTCCTCGTGCGGTCGACCGCGGCCAAGGTGCGGCCGTCGGGCGAGTAATCGAGCGAATCGACTTCTCCGCGTCCTTGCAGCAGCTCTCGTGGCTCGTCGCCCGTGGTCCGTAGGTCGTGCAGCCAGAGCGTCCCCTGGTCCCCGCCCACGGCCAATTGCAAATTGTCGGGCGCGATGGCAACGGACCACAACTCCTCGGAGTGTTTCGATTCGTGCACCAGCTCCCCGCTGTTCGCTCGCCAGACGCGGGCCCAGCGGTTGGCGACCGCAGCAGCCACGAGCGAGCCATCTCGGCTGAACCGCACGTCGCGGACGCGATCGCCTTGATCTGGCGTCTCGAACAACAAGCGCTTTTTGTCCAAGTCCCAGACCTGCACCCGGCCGTCATTCCCGCACGACGCCAGTCGCCGGGGACCGGGGGCGTAATCGAGCTCCCGCACGGCGCTGTTCTGGTTGCCGGTGTCGTCGCGGAACGGGTGGCGGCCGTGCCGCGTCAGCTCTTCGAACCGCGGCGCCGCGCCCTCTTCCAGGAAGTGGCGCATCACGATCCCATCCTCACCGCTGGTGAACACCTCCTCGTGCGATCGGCCAAACGTGGCGACAACGTTGGCGTGCTTGGCGAATAGATTTCGGCGGGCGCCGTCGGACAGCCGGTAGATCACGAAGTCTCCTTCCTCCCAGAGGACTGCCGCGTGAGTCGCCTCGGGCGAGAGCACCAATTCGTAACTACCGTGAAACGTCGGCAGGCAATTCCACAACGTGTGCCGCTGGATGTTCCAGCGGCGGGCCAAACCACCGGTCCCCGCGCTCAGCAGCGAGATTCCGTCGGGCAGGGCCGCCAGAGCTCGGCACTCGCCGGAGGCGTCGGCCAGAGCCGCGACGAGCTCGGGGCCGCCAGTCACGTCCCACTGGGTCACGTCGAACCTTGGCTTCCCTTCGTGCGAGTACGTGGTCGCCGCGAAGACGTGCGAACCGCTAGCCGCCGGGGCCAGGGACATCACCCACGCACCCTCGCGCACCACGCCGCGGCCGAGCTCCTTCCGCTCGGGGTAACTCCAGGCGGCGACTCCGCCCAGCCGATCGCCGGCGACCAGCCGCCTCCCCTGGCCGGCAAACGACACCGCCCAGACGGGGGACACAGCCGGCAAAACGACCTCCTCCTTCCCAGACTTCACCTCCCAAAGCCCCACAGCGCCTTTGGTCTCTAATCCGTAGCCGACCACCAGAGTTCGGGAGTCGGCGGTGAAGGCCAGCGCGTTCGCCGAATTCCATGCGGCTGATTGCCACACGCGCGGAGGTGAGAACCACTGTTTCACGCTCGCGGCTGGCGCCGAGCGCTGAGCCAGGTCGATCTCCCACACCCGTATCTCGGCGACCGGATTGCCGGAATCGCTCGCGCGGCCGCTCCCAGCCACGGCCATCAGGTTTCCGTCGGGCGAAAAGGCCACGGCGTTGGCCGTCAATGGGGGACCCTCGAAATCCATGCGCCGAATTTTTGCCGGCACATCCCAGAGAATGACCTCGCTCCGCTTCAGGTCGCCCCCGGCCGACAGGATCAGATCGTCGCCTGGCGAGAACGCCAAACTGTAAATCGACAGCGTGTGCGGGAACTCGAACTCATGCAAACGCACGCCGTCCGAGGCTCGCCACAGCCGGACCGTTCCATCTTCGCCGCCGGTGGCAAACATCCGCCCATCGTGCGAGGCGGCCAACGCGTACGTGGTCCCGTCGGTCTCTTGCGTGTGATAGTCTTCGCCCGAGACCACTCTGCGGACCCAGCGAAAGCTGTAATCCAGCGTCGCCGTGGGATGTGCGGCGAGATAGCGATCGAGTACCGCTTGGGCTTGTGGTGCATTGTTGTTCAGTAAGTGTCCTTGGGCCGAGTTGGTCGCCGCGGCGAGTTCCCGCCCTTTGTTTGCCCGGTCCGCCTCCTGGAGCAGCGCGTTCGCGCTCATCAACTGCTGGTTGGTTTCGCCGAGCTGGCGATTGGTGCTTTCCAGGCCGCGATTGGCAACCGTCAGATCGCTAAGCGAGCGCGAGAGGCGCAAGCCAAGCCACAGGCCTCCCACCACCATCACGAGCGCCGTCGCGGCCAAGGCCCCTGAGAGACTCGCCACCGCGGGCCGCCGCCGCGCCCATTTCTGCAGGCGGTCGAGGGGCGTGGCGGGTCGGGCGAGTGTTGGTTGCCCGCTAAGGTAGCGCCGCAGATCTGCGGCCAACTCCCCGGCCGTGGCGTAGCGAGCTTCCGGGCGTTTCTCCAAGCACTTCAAGCAGATCGCCGCCAGCTCAGGCGACACGCCAGGCCGCAGCCGTCGCGGATCGAGCGGCTCTTCGTGAACCGCTTGATGGATCGTGTCGACGTCGTTTTCTCCCCGGAACGGTGGGCGGCCCGTGAGGATTTCGTAGAGGAGGGCGCCCAGGCCGTAGGCGTCGGTGGCCGGGCCCACCTCGCGGAGCTTGCCGGTGGCTAGCTCGGGGGCCATGTAGGTGGGCGTGCCGAGCAGCACGCCGGTCCGCGTTTGCGTTTGGTCTTTGGTCGCTTCGAGCAGCTTGGCCAGACCGAAGTCAGTCAGCCGCGGCGATAGCCGGCCCCCTTCTTCGCTCAGCAGCACGTTGCTCGGCTTGATGTCGCGGTGCAGGATGCCGTGGGCGTGGGCGTGCTCCACGCCGTCGGCCAGGGCCGCCACCAGCTCGGCCGCCTGCCGCGGAGGCACGGGCGCCGTTTGCTCGGCCAGCCACTGCGCCAGGTCCTTGCCTTCGACGTACTGCGAGGCGATGTAGAACAGCCGGCCCTCTTCGCCCACCTCATGCACCGGCACGAGCTGGGGATGGTCGAGCTGACCAGCCGCCTGGGCTTCGCGAAGGAAGCGTTTGCGTAGATCGGCGTCGAGCAGCGTTTCGGGACGCGAGAGCTTGAGCGCGACTTGCCGTCCCAGGCGTTCGTCGACCGCCAGGTAGACGACGCCGTGGCCGCCGCGTCCTAGTTCGCGGACCAGCCGGAACGGCCCCACGCGCTCGAGGAGGGCCGCCCCGAGCTCGGGGGCCGGCGTGCCCATCACGGTGTCCCGGGCCCGGGCCAAGAGCTTGAGCAGCCGGACGCCGCTGGCGGCCTGTGGGGCGAACGGCGTGGCCGCGAGTTCGGCCGGCAAGGGGGGCAGCGGCTCGCCGTCGCGGAGCGCCATGTCGCAGCGGACGAGATAGTCGTCGTAGCGGTCCTTCAACGAGGTTCCGTCGCCCTTCGTCGCGTCTCCGTTCGTCGGGGCTTCGTTGCCGCGGGACCTCTCGACGGGCGTTTCCGGCGGCTCAAATGGTTGCGGCGTGTCAGACATGCGGCGCGATTCCTCGACGGGCCCCTTACCCCCTAACGCAGCCGCGGCAGCAAGTGGACGGAAACTGCGGCGGTTAGGGCGTCGCGCACTCCTGCGTCTCGGCCAGCCGCCGGCCGAGCGCGGCAACGGCGCGGTTCCAGAGCTTGCGGGCCGCTTCCGGCGAGCGGCCAAAAAATTCTCCCAGCTCTTCGTAGGAGCACTGGCCGAAGTTCCGCAGCAGCACGATCTCGCGCCAAATCGGCGGCAGCGTTTCGATGGCCGCCAGCAGCCGCTCGAGCTCTTCCTCGCGGGCCACGATCCTGCTGGGCGTTTCCCCCAGCGAGCCCGTCTGCTGGAGATCGCCGGAACGGATCCGCCCGCTCTCGAGCGGCACTTCCAGCCGATCCGAGCGGATCTGGGCCAGCCGATGGCGGCGAATCGCGGTGGTCAGGTTGTTGATCAGCAGCTTGCGCAGCCAGCGGAGGAGTTCTTCGCCGGTCTCGCCGCGAAACCGGTCGAAGCGCGTGCTGGCGTGCAGCAAGGTCTCCTGCACGACGTCGGAGGCGCCCAGTCGAGCGTCGAGCCCAGTCCGTCCGAGCTCCTCATTGGCGATCCGCAGCAGATACGCCCGGTAGGTCGCGGCGAGTTGCCCCAGGGAGGTCCGGCAGCCTTGGCGGGCCGCCCGAATCTGCTGGCCAATGACGGGTGAATTCCAGGCAGTGCGCACGACGATCCCTCGCGCAGAAGCTGAACACCTAGCAAGCGTGGCATCTGCCGAGCAGTCTGTCCCCCCCTAGCAGAGCTGTCAAGCAATTGGTCCGCGTTTCCCACAAGAAGGCGCGGGCGCGCGGCTCCACACGGTGGCGGAATCGATCGCCCGACGCAAGCAGGCTTACGAGCGTCCGCTCCGATTGCAACCTGCGTATGGGGCAGAAAAGGGGAACCGCCGACTCGGCGGATCATCAAGCCAGCTCAGCCGCACTTTTGCCGAAGTTCGTCGTCAGCAGGCCGAAGTCGGCGAGGTTGACCCTTTCGTCGCAGTTAGCGTCCCCCTCGGCCGAATTCGCGTCTGGCCGAGGAATCAGACGCGACAGCGCGGCAACACACAGCGAGAGCAGCAGCTAAAGCCGCCAAGGCCAACGATGAAGGCTCCGGCGCGGCGGCCACTGGTTTGGACGTCCCAAAGTTCTCCTTCAACAGGCCAAAGTCTGACAGGTCGACTTTGCCATCGGCCGTGAAATCGCCGGTGCGAAGGGTCGCTTTAGCGCTGCCGAACCCGGCCTTGAGGATGCCGAAGTCACTCAGATCGACCTTCCCATCCAGGGTGCCGTCTCCCGGCAGCAGGACGCTGTCGATCACGAAGATCTCGTTCTGTTGCGTGAGCAAATAGACATTGCCAGCGCCATCCTCGCCGAAGTCCCAAACGTTGGCCAGGACGCCCTGGTCGGCGACGAACCGATTGGTCAGGTCGGTCAGCGAACCTGGAATAGCCTTCCCGGTCTGGCGATCGAACTCGAGGGAGTAGAAGTTGTCTTGCACATAATCCGTCGCGAGCAACTGGCCCTGCAGCTCTTGGATAGGACCATGATAGACGTATCCGGCAATCACCAACGCGTCGCCTTCGGCCGGATTGTAGGGGCCGGTGTGCGGATAGGTGTAGGCCGGCTCGGCATGATCGATGGCGTCGCAGGCCGGATTGCCCTTGATGCCGCCGTTGTAGCAGACTGGCCCTTCGAACACCGACCAGCCGAAGTTCTGGCCCCCCGGCGTGCCGAACACGTGCATGTCGATCTCTTCCCAGGCGTGCTCTCCCGCGTCGCCGATGAACAGATCGCCGGTTTGGCGATCGACCGTCATCGTCCAGGGGTTCCGCAGTCCCGTGGCATAAATCTCCGGCAAGGCTTGTGGATCGTTCTTATACGGATTGTCCGCGGGGACGCCGTAGTTGCGCAGCGGGTCGTCGGGAAAATCATCGGTCCGCACATCGATTCGCAGAATCTTGCCGAAGTAGGACTGCGTCTTCTGCGCCTCGAACTGCTGCAGATCGTCGCCCGAGGCGATGTACAGCATGCCGTCGCGGCCAAAGGTCATGGCGCCCGAGGTGTGGTCGAGGTGCGGCCGTGCCCACTCCATCAGCACCTGCTCGCTGGCCGGATCGGCCTTCAGCCCACTGTCGGCGTGAAAGCGCGACACCGTGGAGATTCCGTCCTCGGCGCCTTCGCGGACGTAATGAATGTAAAAGTAGCCGTTCTGGTCGAAGTTTGGATCGAACGCCAAGCCGCGCAGCCCATCTTCCCCCCGCTTCCCATTCAGGTTGTTGATCGTCAGAAAGGAGTCGGGCAAGACCTGGTGGGTCTTGGCGTCAAGGATCTTGATCGAGGCCGACTTGCCCGCGAAGGCGTCGCGGGATTGGGAAACGTAGAGATACTGCTCGTCGTCGGGGCGGACCGCGGTGTAAATTGGCAAAAAAATCTCCTTGCTCGTGCTCACACGCTTCAGCAGGTAGTGCTGTGCCAGCACAGAGCTCGACGCGAACAACGAACTCAACAAAGACAGCCAGGCGAGCAACGCGAGCTTGGCAACGGGAGCTAGTCGATTCATGAGATGCTATGCAGATTATTAAAGGAAAGTGATTGAAAAACGCTCAGCGGTCCGATCGGTGCGCGTGCGCGCACGAACTCGCGCGACCCAAAGGCCCACGATGTCCGACGTAGGGCAACTCAAGCGTCGCACCGCCGTATAAACAAACAAACGCGGAATGCCCGCGTGCCGGACGCGCGAGCGTGCGAAACAAATCGAACCGGGGCGATTGTGCCGGATGGCGTCCCCCAAGGCAAGAAAAGTCGACCGCAAAATGAGACGGAAATCAGGTCGGTCCAGATCGTGGCACTGCGCTAGGGCGATCCAGCCGCCCCCCAACTCGCGGCCGCATCCTAGCAGCGGAAGGCCTCAACGCGGGGCAAGGGTCGCTTAGATCGTCCTTCCATCGGGCGAAATCGCCCGCGTTCTCGATCACCAGCGCGCGAGACAGCACGCTTTCTGCGCCGACGGCGAAGGGAGCGGCTGAAGTCCTCGCAACGCGGCCGGCGCGATTCCAACCACAGGGGCTCCCTTCTCCGCGGAGGCTCCAAACCAGCTCGCGTGGCGCAGGGTGCAGCCTGGACTCGGTTTCCACCGATTGGGCCTGGAAGCAGCAAGCGCGCCACTCACCGAGGAGGCTGCCGACGCGCGCCCTACGCCTTCCTCTGGCGAGCAGGCGGCCAGGGTTTGGTTTGCAATTCGCTCTGGATTTGGCGCCGGAGACCTTGGCGGCCTGAAAAAGCCTATACGGAAACCTTTACAGGAGAACGATCATGTCCGCACCACAAGCCAACCCCGCACGGTCCCGAGGCGTTTGCGACCCGCAGGCCATGCACTGCGATCATCAAGCTTGGCTCAAAGAAGACGCCCATTGGCGCGACGAAGTGCTGCTCTGGCAAGAGGCTTCCGCGCGGGCCGTCTCTCGGCTTCGGCAGCTCGAGGGGGATTTGCTGCAGCACGCCGAATTGCTGCGAAAGCATGCGGCCGCCATTCGGCTCTACGAGCAGGACGCCGTGGCTCATGAACGGGCCGTGGCAGAACTCGAACGAGCCAGCGGCGGGACTCTGCCGAACTCGCCGGCCCCCGAGCACGATGCCGAAACGGATGCCCACGCCCGACAGCGCATGATGCACGAGCGCTTGAAGGAGGCGCACCGCGTTCTCTTGTCGACCTGTTTGCCGCTGCTCGAGGCCGGCGCCTAGATCGAGAGGGCGGAGGATTCGAACCCGCGCGGCCAGAACGTTCGCGGCCGTGTCCCTGCATTCGGAAACGATGATGACTACTCAGGCCGAACAACGCCGTCGCTTGGTGGAGGGTCAGCTTCGCGCGCGGGGCATCACCGACCCAAGAGTGCTGGCTGCATTCGCCCGAGTGCCGCGAGAGGCCTTTCTGTCCGCGGACATGGCCGAGTTCGCCTATCTCGACACCGCGCTGCCGATCGAGCAGGGCCAGACCATTTCACAGCCCTACATCGTCGCGCTCATGACCCAGGCTCTCGAACTGAAGCCTGACGAGCGGGTGCTCGAGATCGGCACGGGTTCGGGTTATGCCGCGGCCATCTTGGCCAGCGTCGCCCGCGAGGTTTACACCGTGGAGCGCCATGGCGAATTGGCCGCGCAAGCCGTCGCAAGGTTGGAGAAGCAGGGCTTCTCCAATATCCATGTGCTCCACGGCGATGGCACCTTGGGGTGGCCGGAGCACGCGCCGTTCGACGCCATCGTCGTGGCCGCGGGAGGGCCCGAGGTCCCGGCGGCCTTGCGCGATCAACTCGCCGTGGGGGGGCGGCTGGTGATTCCCGTCGGCGAAGAGAAGTCGTTGCAAAAGCTGGTCCGCGTGACGCGCGAAGGCCAGGCGAGCTTCCGGCAGGAAGACCTCTGCGAGGTGCGTTTCGTCCCGCTGATCGGCGCGCAGGGTTGGCAGGACGGCGTGGCCCCAGCGACGGGGGCCAAACTCGTCACACCGCCCAAAGCCGGCAGGCCGAAGCTCGTGGCGGAGTTGATTCGCGAGTCCGCGGAGCCGTTTTCAGAAATCCGCGGCGTGGAACTCGCGCCGCTGCTCGAACGCATGGGAGAAAGCCGCCTGGTGCTGCTCGGCGAGGCCACGCACGGAACGTCCGAGTTCTACCGCCTGCGGGCGGAGATCACCAAGGAGTTGATCCGTCGGCGGCGCATTCGCTTTGTGGCCGTCGAGGCCGATTGGCCCGACGCTGCCCGGATCGACCAATATGTGCGAGGCAGTGCGGTGGGCTCGCCGACCTGGACCGCTTTTGCCCGCTTTCCCACCTGGATGTGGCGGAACCACGAAACGCTCGCGTTCCTCGAGTGGCTGCGCGAGCACAATCAGGCGCAGGAAGATCCCGCGCAGCGAGTCGGCTTTGTCGGCCTCGATCTCTACAGCGTGTTCACCTCGATCCGGGCGGTGCTCGACTACTTGGATCGCGTGGATCCCGCGGCAGGCCGGGTGGCCCGCTTGCGCTACGGTTGCCTGACGCCCTGGGAAGCCGATCCCGCGCTTTACGGACGCCTGGCGGTGGCAGGCCGCTACCGCGTGTGCGCCGACGAGGCCGTGGCCACGTTGGTCGACCTGCTCAAGCAGCGTCTGCGCTACGCCGAGCAAGACGGCTCGGCCTTTCTCGACGCGGTGCAAAACGCGCGGCTCGTGGCCAACGCGGAGCGCTACTATCGCGCCATGTACTTGGGAGGTCACGAATCGTGGAACCTGCGCGATCATCACATGTTTGAGACCCTGACCCTGTTGCTGGGGGCCCAGGGGCCCGACTCGGCGGCCGCCGTGTGGGAGCACAACTCCCATCTCGGCGACGCAGCCAGCACGCAGATGGGCGCCGCCGGCCAGACGAATGTGGGTCATTTGTGCCGTCAAGAATTCGGCCAGGACGCCTATCTGATCGGGCAGGGGACCAACCAGGGAACCGTGGCGGCGGCGCACGACTGGGACGAGCCCATGCAGGTCATGCAAGTGCGGCCCGCCTTGCCCGGCAGTGTGGAGGCCTTGTGCCATGAATCCCGCCTGGCCGCCGGCTTCCTGCCGCTGCGCGCGCCGCGCAAAGCCGACCTGTCCGCTGAACTCTCGGCCGACCGCCTGCAGCGGGCGATCGGGGTCGTCTACCGGCCGGCGACGGAGCTGGCGAGCCACTACTTCTATGCACAACTGGCTCGCCAGTTCGACGAATATGTTTGGTTCGACCGCACCGCAGCCGTGCGGCCGATCACGCCCGCCGAAGCGCGGCAGCTTCCGCCGACGCACCCCTTCGCGCTTCCCTAGGCCCTCAAGATGGACGACGCCCTGGCCAAGGTGCTCGCAAAACTAAAGTGGCTGCGCGACGAGCGCATCTGGCCCCAGGGACTGCGGTATCTGTGGACCGACGCCTTTGGCCTCACGCTGCTCGTCTCGCTGCACCAAGCGCTCGGAGACGACCGCTATCTCGAGCAGGCAAAGTGGCTGGTGGCGGAGGTCGAGCGGGTGCTGGGCCGGCGGATCGGCATCCGCATCGGCGAGCAGCCGGACCGCGACGGCCAATACTATCACTACCTAGCGATGTGGCTGTTCGCGCTGGGTTGCCTCGGGAAACATGACGAGCGCTATCGCCAAAAGGCGATCGCGCTGGCGCAGGCGATTCACCCGCGTTTCGTGCTTCCCGGCGTCGGCGTGATCTGGAAGATGCGCGAGGATTTGAGCGGGCCCTATCCCGGCTACGGCTTGGGCGCCCTCGACGCCTTCCATGGCATGGTGGTCTATCGTCTGCTCGACGCCACGTCGCTCCGTCGCGAAATCGCCGAACTGAGCGTCCTCGTGGAAAGGTCCTATTCCCGCTTGCACGTCACGCAGGACCTGGGGTTGGGCATCCTGCTGTGGCTCTCGCACTTCTTTCCGCTCGAGCCTTGGGCGGTGGTGCTGCGGGAACGTGCGCTGGGGACACTAGAGCACATGTGGATCGATCCCCCGGGCTACTTTTGTCGAGAACCGGCGCTGCCGCAGACAAAGTTCGCTTTTACGAACTTCGGCGTCTCGCTCGGCTTGCAAGCGGTGAACGCCCATCCGCGGCGTGTCGCCAAGCTGAATGCGTTCTTCGACGCGTACCGCTCGGACGATCACTACGACCGCGACGCGATCACGCACGTGATGCACTGCTGCTCGCTGTATCCCGGGGCCCTGCTCCAGGATCAGTGAAACTGGCCGGCGGTGCATGTCATCGCGGGCAGGTTAGCGGGCGCTGCCCTGCGAGAGGCTCAGCGCTGGTAGGTCGCCATCAACTGCGCTTCGGCCAAAACGTGCCCTTGCATCGCCGCGAGCAAGCGGTCTTTGGCGGCGCCGCTCGGCAGGTCCAGGTTCTGGTCGAGCGCAAACAACGTGAAGAAGTAGCGGTGAGGCCTCCCGGGAGGCGGCGCCGGCCCTCGATAGCCGAGTTCTCCAAAACTGTTTGTGCCCTGACGGGCGCCGTTCGGGAGCGGACTTTCGGCTGGGCAATGTTCCGCCAGTTCGCGAACCTCGCCCGGGGCATTGAACAAGACCCAATGCACCCAGGTTCCTCGCGGGGCGTCTGGGTCGTCGCAGATCAACGCAAAGGTCGCGGCGCCGTCTGGGGGATTCGTCCACGAGAGCGGCGGCGAACGATCGGCGCCGTCGTCGGTGTAGGTCTTGGGAATGGTTTCCCCGTCGCGGAACGCGGAACTTGCGAGTTGAAAGTCCATGAGATCACCGCTGCTGAGGGATCGCTTATTGGTCTGCCTGCTGGATTTTCGAGTCTTGCTCGCCGGCGGGCCGGATCAGCGTGACCGAAGTCGTCGTCCATTCGCCGGCGTCCTTAGTGGGCTGTGTGACCGACAGAGTTCCTTCGCAGAAGTCGAACTGTTCGAGCACCTTGGCGGCGCTGGGCAGGAAGGTCAGCAGTTGAACGGCGGACTCCGCCGGGCCCGCGGCTGGCCCCTTGGGGGCCATCGCCAAAATGCCGGGAGCGATGATGCCGGCCTGGCGCAGAAACTGAGCAGTCTCGCGATTCTGCCGAGCCGTCTCGGTGTAGGAAATCGCGTTGACCGGGCCCTCGACGGCGACCTTGAAGCGCGCGAATCGATCGCTGTCGGCGAACGACGGGCGTTTGCCTTCCCGGGTCGCCAGCACCGCGTCGAGGCCGGCTCGGCTGGAGCCGATGACGAGCCAGCCGTCGACGAAGCCGATCAAGGGCCGCACGCCGAAGCCCGCCAGCGCGGGGATCGACAGCCGCTCGAATCCTTCCAA
The DNA here is from genome assembly GCA_044221365.1 of Pirellulales bacterium. Lineage (GTDB taxonomy): Bacteria > Planctomycetota > Planctomycetia > Pirellulales > JBGAPH01 > JBGAPH01. Next base: position 76,482 of record JBGAPH010000005.1, on the reverse strand, counting down.
ACCCTCCACCGGTTTCCATTCGAGTTGCTGCGCCGCCAGCGGCGGGAGTTCGTTCAGCCGTTCCACCCCCTGGTGCAAGAGTTCCCGGATCCGCTCCGTCTGATGGCAACGAAGGAACAAAGTGTTCCCACCCCCGCCGGATTCTCCCCCGCCGCGGGAAAGCGACACCGACGCCATTTCACCGCTGAACGACTGCAGGATGTCTCGATCCAGATGCACGCCGGCTCCCTGCTGAATCGCCTCCCAGCGATCGAGGCCTTGCGCCGCTTCGGGCGAGATCTCGCGGAGAAACTGCGTGGTCCAGGCGTAGAGCGGCTGGAGGCTCGCACCCGTGGTCAACGAGAAGCCCTGCGCTTCCGCGGGGACCCACCGCCGCCAATCCTCGAAGGGCTGCCCGGCGGCGAACATCTGGTAGAGAACCCGCTGGTCGACGTTCGCCTGCAGCTTGCCGCGGGCGACCGAGCGATTCTGCTGACCCTCGGTGAACTCGACCGTCACGATGAGATCAACGACGTTGAGCTGCTCGAACACGCGCTGCATGATCTCGCCGATCTTGTGGGCATTGGCGTCTCCCCCAGCCTGCGCGCGAACCATTGCAGGCAGCTTCTCGAGTTGCTCGAAGTACAGCTTTGCGTCGAATACGCTGAGCGAGTCTTCCGGCGTGGGCAACTTGGCCAGCAGGGCTTGCACCCGCGGATCGTCGAATTTGGATTTGTTCGCGGTGCTTTCGAGGCGACCGAGCGCGGCGCGAAGAACGTCGGGAGAGCTTGCCACGAGGAACAAGTCCTCGCGCAAGGCACAGGTCGGCTTCAGTACGTTGCCCTTTTGAATCTCGAGCGGCAGTTCGAGCGTGACGAGCTTGAAGCCAGCAACCTGCGAGATCTTCACGCTCACCTCGCCGCCGCTGCGCTTCGACATGACTTCGCAGAGATTCTCGAATGCCTGCGCCAACCCCGCCGCGGACTCGGCCTTCAGGCGAACGCCAAGCAGTTGCTCTTGAAACGGAAACCCCATCGACTGCGCAAAGATGGCTTCCTGCCACTCCGACAGGCCCGCCCAGTCGATCGGCGCGAGGGCTTCCTTCACCTCCGCAAGCACGCGCTCGGCGTGCTCGCGCTTGTCGGGGGAGATTCGCGCTACCACGAACTCCAGCAAGCGCTCGGGGAGTCGCTCCTCCTGCACCGTGCGCCAGACACGCGCATAGTGTTCGCGCTGGTAGTCTCGCTCTGGATTGCGGCGAGAATGGATTGCGACGAACGCTTCGGGAGAAGCCAGACGCTGGAGGTCCTCAGCGCGCGATGCGGAGGCCGCGAACAGCAGGCCCAACAGACAGCACACCACGCGACGGCAGGCAGAACTGGCAGCCATGATTCGCCTCGAAACGATGGAGAGTCGGGCGCCCCGCGCGATTGTATCAGACTTTTCGCAGGCAATCGCTCGCCATCCGCATTCTTGGTGCGAACACGCACATCCGCGGCACCCGACCAACGGGTTGCGCGTGGTGTCCAGGCTCGCTCCGGCGTAACCGCGCCGAGGCAGTCATGTCCGCCTGCGCCAGCCACGAATGATACTGCCGAGCAGGCCGAGACGGCCTGAAGCGCACCGCAGCGGAATTCGCGCCGACGTAGGGGCACGCCGAGTGGAGAGGATGCTCGATGTCTCCCGACGGTTCTTGCCCTGGGCCGCATCTCCAACGGCCGTCGTCATCGGCAGACGTCGTTCCAGCGATCGTGATTGATCCCCACAGCCCTGTGGATGGGCAGCGCGCTTCTCGACCCGTCCGGCAGCCCTGGCGAGACTGTCGCGCGGGTTTTTTCGCGCGCCATGAACCTGGCGAGCGTTTCCCGCCTCTTGCGTGGTATCTTGGCCAGCCCCGCCGCCGAGCCCCTGACCCGGCGTTTAAGCGAGACTGCCCGCATCTCATTTCCTAGGAGCCGCGTATGGACCGTCGTTGGATCGACCGCTACGAACAAGGGGGCGCAGAACTCCGTCAATCGATCGAAGGCCTGTCGCCGGCAGAGCTGAACGCCTTTCCCATGCCGGGCACGTGGAGCATTCAGCAAATCTTGTGGCACATGGTCGACAGCGACCTGATTGCCTCGGACCGGATGAAGCGGGTGATCGCCGAGCCGCGGCCGCTGCTGATCGGCTACAACGAGACGCTCTTCGCCCAGCGCTTGCCCTACGACCAGCTCGACGCCCAGGCGGCCTGCACGCTGTTCGCGCTGAACCGGCAAGTCACTGCCGCAATCTTGCGGACGCTGCCTGACGAGGCCTTCGCTCGTGACGGCGTCCACAACGAGCGCGGGTTGGTGACGCTCGGGTATCTCGTGGAGAGCTACGTGGGGCACCTCGACCACCACCTGGGCTTCATCCGCCAAAAGCGCGGGCTGCTCGGCAAGGGGTAGGTTGGTCAGCCGAGCTCCGCGAACTTGGTGAGCAGCGGCGACGTCGCCGCTCACCGCACTGGCGAGCGGCCCAGCGTAAGCTGGCCGACTGGGGCGGAGACGGCGCGGACGCCGAGGTGTCAGCCGGCGGACGCCGGCCGCTCGCCCTTCGCGTGCTTGGTGCAGCACGACGGAATCGACCTGTCGGGCGCGGAGGTCAAGTCAAGCAAATGAAAAAGCCCGCTGGCCGGGCATACGGACCAGCGGGCTATCGCGACGAATCGGCCGAAGTGTGACCGGCGGCCGATGGGCCTAGTTTCGGCTGTCGCGTGTGAGCGCCACAATCCCCCGATTGGTCGTGGCCAAACCGCCCAGCGGGCTGCTGGCAGCGAGCGCCGTTCGCCCCCCAGACGGCGGACGCTACAATGGCCCGTTCGGTTTGGCGAACCAACCGGTTTTCGGCGGCCTCTTTCGACAAAGGCCGCCGCGAACCCACGGTTCCGCCTGTCGATTTGCCTCGTCCCGCTTCGAGCCCTGCATGCCTTCGCGAATTCTGGTTACCGCCGCCCTGCCTTACGCCAACGGCCCCATCCACCTGGGCCACCTGGTCGAGTACATCCAGACCGACATCTGGGTGCGCTTCCAAAAGCTGATGGGCCGCCGCTGTCTGTATATCTGCGCCGACGACACCCACGGCACGGCGATCATGATCCGGGCACGTCAGGAAGGGCGCAGCGAGGAGGAGCTGATCGCGCAGACGAGATCGGAGCACATCGCCGACTTCGCCCGCTTCGACGTGGCCTTCGACAACTACGGCAGCACCCACGCCCCGGAAAACCGCGAGCTCTGCGCCCGCTTCTGGCAAGCGCTGCGCAAAGCGGGACTGATCCACGAGCAGGCGGTGAGCCAGTTGTACGATCCGGTGGCCGGCACGTTTCTGGCCGACCGCTTTGTGAAGGGGACCTGCCCCAAATGCGGAACCGAGAACCAGTACGGCGATAGCTGCAACCGCTGTGGCTCGACGTACAGCCCGGCCGACATGGTGAACCCCACGAGCACCCTCAGCGGCGCCACGCCGGAGGTCCGCTCGGCCGACCACCTCTTCGTGACGATCGAAAAGCTGCACGACTTCTTGGACGCGTGGTCGCAGTCAGGCGAACACTTGCAGCCCGAGGTGGCCAACTACTTGAAGGGGCATTTCCTCGGCGAACCGCTCCGCGATTGGGACGTTTCGCGCCCGGCGCCATACTTTGGCTTCGAAATCCCCGACAGCCCCGGCAACTACTGGTACGTTTGGTTCGACGCGCCGATCGGCTACCTCGCGAGCACCTGGGAGTGGTGCAAGCGGCACGGCGAGCGGCTCGAGGATTGGTGGCAAAGCGCCGATTCCGAAGTCCACCACTTCATCGGCAAGGACATCACCTACTTCCACACGCTCTTCTGGCCGGCCATGCTGAAGACCGTCGGCTATAACCTGCCGGCCAAGGTCCACATCCACGGCTTCCTCACCGTCGATGGCGAGAAGATGTCGAAGTCGACGGGCACCTTCGTGCGGGCGGCCACCTATGCCGACCTCCTCGACCCTTCGTACCTCCGCTATTACTACGCCTCGAAGCTGGGGCCGCGGGTCGACGACCTCGACCTGAACCTCGAGGAGTTCGTGTCGAAGGTCAACTCCGATCTGGTCGGCAAGGTCGTGAACCTGGCCAGCCGCACGGCGCGGTTCGTGCGCGAGACCGGCCTTTCGGCGAAGTACCCCGACGACGGCGGACTGTTCGCGCAAGCCGCCGCTGACGGCCGCGAGATCGCGGCTGCCTACGAAGCCGGCGACTACAACCGTGCGATGCGCTCCATCATGGCGCTCGCCGACCGGGCAAACCCCTATGTCGAAGCAAACGCCCCCTGGAACCTGAAGAAGGACCCGACTCAGGCCCAGCGACTGCAGGACGTTTGCACCGTGGCGCTCAACTTGTTTCGGCAGTTGGCCGTGTATCTGGCCCCGGTGTTGCCGAGGTTGGCAGAACAAACGGGCGAGCTGCTGGGCCGCCCCATCGAGCGCTGGAGCGAAGCCGAGCAGCCCCTGGTCGGCACGCCGGTGGCCGAGTTCAAGCACCTGCTGGCCCGCGTCGAAATGAAGCAGGTGCAAGCCATGATCGAATCCAGCCGCGAGTCGGCCCCTAGTAGCCCGCACTCTCCGAGTGCGGTTGCTTCCCCCACGAACACCTCAGGAACCCCCATGTCGACCACCCACGAAGACGGTCCCGAATCCCTGGCCGCCGAGCCCCTGGCCCCGCAGATCACGATCGACGAATTCGCCAAGGTCGACCTCCGCGTCGCCCGCGTGCTCACGGCCGAAGAGGTGCCCGAGGCCCGCAAGCTGCTCAAGCTCACGGTGAGCCTCGGCGGCGACGAAAAGCGGACCGTGTTCGCCGGCATCAAGGCGGCCTACCAGCCCGAGCAGCTCGTGGGGCGTTTGGTGATCATCGCGGCCAACCTGGCGCCGCGGCAGATGAAGTTCGGCCTCAGCGAAGGCATGGTCACCGCGGCCGGCCCCGGCGGGCCCGAGGTGTTCCTACTCGGCGTCGACTCCGGCGCCAAACCGGGCCAGCGCGTTCACTAGCAGCACACGTAGGTTATGCTTCAGCATAACTGGCAGCGGCGTCCACCGCAGGCGCTGCTCAATCGCCACCGATCCAAGGCCCCGTCAACGCGAGAGAGTTATGCTGAAGCATAACCTACTTCCTGTGAGCCCCGTCATGTCACGCTGGTCGTTCGCCGTTTGCTGTGTCGTGTTGGCTTGCGCTTCCTCGGCCGAGGCCAAGAAGTACAAGCTCTACTACCTGGGCGGTCAGTCGAACATGGATGGCTACGGCTTCAATGCCGAGCTGCCCAAGGGGCTCGGCGATAAACTCGCCGGCGTGATGATTTATCACGGCAACACGGCCGCAGACGGTCAGCCCGTCGACGGCCGCGGCCGGTGGGCCAAGCTGCAGCCGGGGCATGGCGTGGGCTTCTCGTCAGATGGGCACGCCAATAAATACTCCGACCGCTTCGGCGTCGAGCTCAGCTTCGCCGCCAAGCTGCGCGAGCTCGAGCCGGACGCGCCGATCGCGATCATCAAGTACTCGCGCGGCGGCACGTCGATCGACGCAGCGGCCGCCGGCGGCTTCGGTTGTTGGGAGCCTGACTTCGCCGGCGGCTCAGACGACGGCCAGGGGATCAATCAATACGACCACTTTCTGGCGACCATCCGCGGAGCGACCGCCCAGGCCGATATCGATGGCGACGGCGAAGCCGACGAGCTCGTGCCCGCCGGCATCCTCTGGATGCAAGGCGAGAGCGACGCCGCCCACACTCCCGAGATCGCTCAGCGGTACGAGGCGAACCTGAAGCGGCTGGCCGATCTGATCCGCGCCACGCTCCGCACCGACGATCTGCCGATCGTGATCGGCCGCATCAGCGACTCCGGCAAGGATCCCGATGGCAAAGTGTGGGACCACGGCCCCACGGTGCAAGCAGCGCAGGCCGCCTTCGTCGAGAAGGATGGGCACGCGGCTCTCGTCACCTCGACCGACAAGTACGGCTACTCCGATCCCTGGCACTACGACAGCGCCGGCTACCTGGATCTGGGAGAGCGGTTCGCGGAGGCGGTGCGTGGGCTGCAGGGAAAGGCCTCGCCCTGAGCGCCAACGGCCGCACGGGCCCTGACCAGTCGTCCAACAGCCATCAGCAATGCCGCGCTGGCCGCGAGCAACAGAGTGCTCGGCTCAGGGACGGCAATCGTGCCTTCCGTTCCGAAATTCGCCTTGAGAACCCCAAAGTCGCTGAGGTCGATGCTCTTATCCCTGTTGAAGTCGCCCTGATACCAGAATCCTTTGCCGCCGAAGTGATCTTTGAGGCGACCAAAGTCGACCAGATCGACTGATCCACCCAGCGTGGCATCGCCCGGCAAAAGGGCCGGCGGCGGCTCGACGTCCAGCACCGCTCGCCATGCGGTCGCGCCTCCCTGGGGATCGATCCCGTTGCCGGCGACAATTCGGCCATTGTCGGACACTGCGAACGTCCGCTCCAAGCGCCAGCCTGCAAGTTGCTGCGCGACGGTTGGATCAACGGCTAGGACGTCTTCGAGCTTGCGGACTCCGTGGAGCTCGTCCCAGATCGTGGCCACCGGCTGTCCTTTCAGCCAATCCTGGCCCACTGCCACGCTGCCGTCGCCAGACACATCGTACAGAGTTCGGCAGCACTGAGAGCCCGGCAATGTACCGACGTCGACCAGTCCATAGTCGCTTCGCCACCAGAATGCGCCATTTGGCACGGTGTTTCCAATGAGCCGGTCGAAATCCCCGACCACGACTTGCCCGTCCCGAGAAATGGATCGGCCGTAGTTCGCGATCATGTTTGCGTCTGGGAGATCGATGAGAGTTCGAGGCTCGCCTGCGCTGAGAAGGTACGACTGGTAACGATTTCCGGCGCCGAGGGCTCCCCATGTATCGCCGACGAGTATGGTTTGTCCGTCCCCTGAGACGTCGCGGGCTCCGCTGACGCCGGCCCACTCGGCGACGCCCAGAGGCTGCATTCCATCCTGGAGCGTCCAGCGAAATGCTTCAGTTCCTGTATCGGCGTTGCCAGCCCCCACAATAACTGTGCCATCGTAGGAAACGCCCGTGGCATGGCTGTCGAACTCGCCTCCCGGCAGATCACCCAAGGCGTTGAAACCTGTTTCGCGAGTCCACCGGAAGGCCTCATAGCCTCGGGAACTCTGCGAGAAGCCGGCGACAACACCGCCATCGCCGGATACGGCCGACGCGAAGGAGTAGTCGCCGCCGGGTAAGGCGCCAAGTGGTTCCAGGCCGTTAGCTTCAGACCAAACAAAGGCTTGCCCTTTCTCATCCTCTTCTGTGGCCATGCCCGCGACGATTGTTCCATCAGATGACATCGCACGCGCATCGACCGTCCAACCGCCGGTCGCGGAGGAGATCGCGACAAACTCGGACGCTGAAAGCTGGCTGGTCAGGCAAAGACTGACAATCGTCAGACGCGACAGGACGATTCGCATTTCAGAATCCTCGCACAATAGAGCCGTGTTCCACTCACTCTAACTGCAAGTCGGCAGAAAAGCGGCAAACTGGCTTGACAATCTCTTCCAGCCAGAGATCTGCCGCCCTGATCTCGCTAGCGGCCCTCTTGCCCGGGGGATAGAATTCAGCGAAAGTCCGTGCGCGCCTTCGGCAGGCCGGATGGCGAGTGCGCGCCCCAGGGCGCGGCCGGGCTTCCCATCCCTCGCTCCATCCCTTCACGGAGGCGTCTCTCCCTATGGCCACCACGCTCGAAACGGTTGCCCGCCCGCACGTTCGGCAGACTCAGTGCTTCATCGGCGGCCAGTGGATTCCGGCCGCGTCCGGCAAGACCTTCGACACGATCCACCCGGCCACCGAAGAGGTGATCGCTCAGGTGGCCGAAGGGGACGCCGCAGATGTCGACCTCGCGGTGAAGGCTGCCCGCAAGGCCCTCGAGACCGGCCCCTGGAAGAAGATGGACGCCCGCGATCGCGGCCGGTTGATGAACCGGCTGGCCGATCTGCTCGAGGAAGAGGCCGACGAGCTGGCGGCGCTGGAGACCCTGGACAATGGCAAGCCGATCCGCGATTCGCGAGGCGCCGACCTGCCGCTGACGATCGACTGCCTGCGCTACTACGCCGGCTACGCCGATAAGATTCACGGCCAAACGATCCCCGTCCGCGGCAACTACTTCACCTACACCCGCCGCGAGCCGGTGGGCGTGGCTGGGCAGATCATTCCCTGGAACTTCCCGATGCTGATGACGGCCTGGAAGTGGGGGCCCGCCCTGGCCGCCGGCTGCACGATCGTGATGAAGCCGGCCGAGCAGACGCCCCTGACGTGCCTGCGGATGGCTCGGCTGGCGCAAAAGGCCGGCATTCCCGACGGCGTGATCAACGTAATCCCCGGCTATGGTCCGACCGCCGGCGCTTCGATCGTCAAGCACCGCGGCGTCGACAAGATTGCCTTCACCGGCGAGCACCGCACCGCGCAAATCATCATGCGCGACGCCTCGGAGACGCTGAAGCGTCTGACGTTCGAGTTGGGCGGCAAGAGCCCGAACATCGTCTTCGCCGACGCCGATCTCGACGCGGCGGCCGCCGGCGCGCACTTCGGCCTGTACTTCAACCAAGGCCAGTGCTGCTGCGCTGGCAGCCGGCTGTTCGTCGAGGACAAGGTCTACGACAAGTTCATCGACAAGCTCGTGGGCATGAACCGCGATCGCCGCCTGGGCGACCCGTTCGATCCCGAAACGCACCAGGGCCCGCAGGTCGACCGGGCGCAGTTCGACAAGATTCTGCATTACATCGAGGTCGGCAAGAACGAAGGCGCCGAGTGCCTGACGGGCGGGAAGCGCTGGGGCGACCGCGGCTACTACGTGGAGCCGACGCTGTTCGGCGGCGTGACCGACAGCATGTCGATCGCCACCGACGAGATCTTCGGCCCCGTGCTCTCGGTGCTGCGGTTCAAAAACGTCGACGAGATCGTGGAACGGGCGAACAACACGTTCTACGGCCTGGCGGCGGCGGTGTGGACGCGCGACGTCGGCAAGGCCCACCGCCTGGCGGCCGAGGTGAAGGCCGGCACGGTGTGGATCAACTGCTACGACGTGTTCGACGCGGCGGCCCCCTTCGGCGGCTTCAAGATGAGCGGCCTGGGCCGCGAACTGGGCGAGAAGGGCCTGGATGCCTACACGGAGACGAAGACGGTGACGGTGAGCCTGGCGTAGGCCTACGGGCTGGTAAGCCCGTAGGTTATGCTTGAGCATAGCTCACCTGCCGCAAGCTTAGTCCCGCGCAGTTCCCCTAGTGGCACAGGCTTCCAGCCTGTGCGCCTGCCTGCTCGAAAGAGAGCGACACGATGGCGACAACTCAAAAGTTGCTCACGGCGGAGGAGTTCTTGCTTCTCCCCGATACAGACGGGCCTCTCGAGTTGGTTTGCGGAGTGCCGACGCCGATGAGCATGCCCGGGGGGATTCATGGTCTAGTTTGCGCGCGGCTCGGCCGCTACCTGGGTGCGTTTGTAGAGGATCAGGAACTCGGTGTTGCACTAAGCAACGACTCAGGAATCGTGACACGCCGCGGCCCGGATAGCGTGCGGGGCGCCGATCTGGCCTACTACAGCTTCCGTCGACTGCCTCGTGGCGCTGTGCCACGGGGCTATCCCTCCGTCGCGCCGGAACTGGCGTTCGAAGTTCGTTCTCCCAGCGATTCTTGGCCGGAGTTAACAGGCAAGGCGGGTGAATACCTTCAGGCTGGAGTGCTCGTGGTCTGCGTGATCGACCCCGAGGCCCAAACGGCGACCGTTTACCGTTCCGACCGCCCGGCGGAAACACTGGTCGCGGGGGGCAGGCTGGCGTTTCCCGATCTGCTGCCTGGGTGGGAGCTGCCGCTGAGCAAGCTGTTCGAATGATCCCTGGACTCGCAGGCACGAGACATGGCTAGCCTTCACGAAGCGTTGCCCGAACCGCTCCAGCCGTTCGCTACCGGCGAGCCGCCGCTCTATCGCTTTTCAGTGGAGCAGTTTGATCGCCTCGTCGCTGATGGCTTATTTGCAGAGGGCGATCGCATCGAGCTACTCGATGGAGTTCTTGTTGAGATGACTCCGATTGGGGCGGAACATTGCCATGTCAACTCCCGGCTGCTTCGCATGTTGCGAACCATGCTGGAGCCTGCGGGGTTTCGAGTGGAAGCAGATTGGCCCGTCATTCTTTCAGCCAGTCGGCCACAGCCCGACGCGATCGTGTTGCGAAACGCGCTTGACGAGCCGGAGGACCGACTTCCTCTGGCCGGCGATATGGCCCTAATCATCGAGGTCTCCGACAAGTCGCTGGCCACGGATCGCAAAGTCAAGGCAAGACTCTATGCCGCGGCCGGCATCGATCAGTACTGGATCGTCAACGTGGTGGACCGCCAAATCGAAGTGCTGCGGGGTCCCGAGACCGACGATCGCGGGACGCCTTGCTATCGCCACCGGGCAGTAGCCAAGGACCACATGGAAGTGGTGCTCGACGGCCAAGCGCTCGGCACGTTTCGGGTCGCCGATGTTTTCCGTTCGAGGTAGAGCTGGCCCATGCTTTTGACGCACGAAATGAGCGCCGTCGACGCGTCGCCAGGTCGGATTGCTCTACATTTCGTTCGCTAGCGAGAAGAGTTGCAACCTCATGGCCACCAGCACTTCACTTGCCGATCCACCGATCGCGCTTGGTCCGCCGCCGACCTTCGTCGACCTTCCGGTGCTGCGGTTCACCGTGGAGCAGTATCATCAGATGATTGCGGCGGGCTTGTTCCCCGAAGACTTGCGCGTCGAGTTGTTCGAGGGAGCAATCGTTCACATGACGCCTGTCGGAAGTCCTCATCGGGGGGCCGTTGTTTCGTTGCTGGCCCTGCTAACCAAGCTTGTTGACGAGACAGGTTGGCACGCGTGCTCGCAACAACCGATCACGCTGTCGAACTCAGAGCCAGAGCCCGATTTGTCGATCGTGCGTGGATCGCCCCAGGACTACTTCAAGCAACATCCTTCGCCTCGCGAATTGGCCCTCGTCGTCGAAGTCGCCGATTCCTCGCTCGCCTTTGATCGCGGTCCTAAGGCCAAGCTCTACGCCGCATCCGGCATCCCCGAATACTGGATCGTCAACCTCATCGACCGGCAGGTGGAAGTGCATACCAGTCCGCGACCGGCGCAAGGCGAAGAGCCGGCGGCGTACGCGGATACGAAGGTCTACTCCCCCACCGATCGCGTCCCCGTCTCTTTGCTCGGCAAACCGCTCGGCGAAGTCGCCACCGCTGAATTCCTACCCTGACAACGCCGCCAAAAACCGCCTTTCTTCGATCCTCGTCCCACCATGCGAAAAGTCTCTGCCGGCGGCGGTTGGCCTGCCATTCGATACTCCTTTGCCAAGGCCCGCGAGGTCGGCGGCTTCTGGAAGTTCTATCAGGCGCTCCGCTCCAAGAACGCCTGCAAGACCTGCGCGCTGGGCATGGGCGGGCAGAAGGGAGGCATGGTCAACGAGCTGGGCCATTTCCCCGAGGTCTGCAAGAAGTCGATGCAGGCCATGGCCTCTGACATGCAGGGGGCGATCCGGCCTGAGTTCTTCGAAACCTACGCCGTGGTGCAGATGCAGCGGTTCACGCCGCGCGAACTCGAAACCTGCGGCCGGATCACGCGGCCGCTCGTGTTGCGGCGCGGCGAGGCATACTATCGGCCGATCGAGTGGGAAGACGCTCTCGGCCGCATCGCCGCCAGGCTCAAGAGCCTCACGCCGCAAGAAACCTTCTGGTACTTCAGCGGCCGCAGCTCGAACGAAGCTGCGTTCCTGCTGCAGCTCTTCGCCCGTATCTACGGCACGAACAACGTCAACAACTGCAGCTACTACTGCCATCAGGCGAGCGGCGTCGGCCTGACGAGCACCATCGGCACCGGCACGGCCACCGTGGTGCTCGACGACGCGGAGCGAGCAGACCTGGTGTTCGTCATCGGCGGCAATCCCGCCAGCAATCACCCCCGCCTCATGCGCACGCTGATGACCGTGCGCCGCCGCGGTGGACGCGTGATCGTGATCAACCCGGTCGTCGAGACCGGCATGGTCAACTTCCGCGTGCCGAGCGACGTGCGCAGCCTGCTGTTCGGCAGCCAGATCGCCAGCTTGTACGTGCAGCCAGACATCGGCGGCGACCTGGCGCTGCTGATCGGCGTGGCCAAGCACGTGCTCAAACTCAAGGCGCACGACCCCGCTTACCTCGCCGAACACTGCCACGGCTGGCCGGAACTCGAGCAGCGGCTGCAAGAAGTTTCCTGGGAAGAGCTCGAGCAATCGAGCGGCGTGCCGCGGGCCGAGATCGAAGAGATCGCCCGGCAATACGCGTCGGCGAAGAACGTCGTCTTCAGTTGGACGATGGGCATCACCCATCATGTTCACGGTGTGCAAAACGTGCAGGCGATCGTCAACCTGGCGCTCATGCGCGGCATGGTGGGGCGGCCGCAGGCTGGCCTCATGCCCATTCGGGGCCACTCGAACGTGCAAGGCATCGGCTCGGTCGGGGTGACGCCGAAGCTGAAGGACGTGGTGCTCGCTCGGCTCGAAAGCCACTTCGGCGTCAAGCTGCCCACCGAGGTCGGCCTCGACACGATGGGCTGCATGGAAGGCGCGGCCGACGGGCGGCTCAAGTTCGGCCTCTGCCTAGGCGGCAATCTCTACGGCTCCAACCCCGACGCCACCTACGCGGGGCACGCGCTCTCGCAGCTCGAGCAACTGGTCTATCTGAACACCACGCTCAACACAGGGCACGCCCACGGCCTGGCCGAAGAAACGATCATCCTCCCGGTGCTCGCGCGCGACGAAGAACCAGAGGCGACCACGCAGGAATCGATGTTCAACTATGTGCGGCTCAGCGACGGCGGCCCGCGCCGGCACGAAGGTCCGCGCGGCGAGATTCAGATCGTGGGGCAACTTGCCGCGGCGGTGCTCGGCAATACCGGCCCCATCGACTGGGGCAAGCTGGCCCGCGCCGATCACCTCCGGCGAGCGATCGCGGCTATCGTGCCAGGCTTCGAAAAGTTGGCCGACATCGGCAATACCAAGCAAGAGTTTCAGATCGCCGGCCGCACGCTGCACACCCCTCGGTTCCCCACGGCCGACGGCCGGGCCAAGCTGTTCGTCCACGACCTGCCGGTCCTGCCGGCCAGCGCGCAGGGTCTGCGGCTGATGACCGTGCGGAGCGAAGGGCAGTTCAATACGGTAGTCTACGAAGACTACGACCTCTATCGAGGACAGGATCGCCGCGACATCATCTTGCTCCACCCCCTGGACGTGGAAAGGCTGGGGCTCACGGAGGACCAACGGGTCACCGTAAGCAACCAAACGGGCAGCATCGCGGGGATCTTGGTGCGCCCCTGGCCTCAGATCAAGCCGGGGGCCGCGCTCATGTACTACCCCGAGGCGAACGTGCTCGTGCCGCGGGGCCTCGATCCGGCTTCGAAAACGCCGGCCTTCAAATGCGTGCCCATCGAAGTGCATGCCGAGGCGGCGGTCGGACCGGCGCCCCAACGAGTCGTGCCTGTGGAGCAGTCCGCGCGACCGGCACAGCCGCTCAAGTCCTGTTAGCGTCCCCGGTCGCGGAACGCCGGAACCACGCTATCATGGAGAGCTTGCGGAGGCCCTCCCCCGCCGGTTCTGGGCGCGAGGGTAGGCGTGCTACACTAGAATCAGTTCCGGCCGCACCTTCCCCCATAACTCTTACAATCAATCTTTCATGCTGGCCCCGCTCGACAAGTCGATCGACACCGTCAAGCTAAATCGGCTCTTCGCCCTCACGGTGTTCCTCAGCGCATTCTTGCTGTTTCAGGTGCAGCCCCTGATGGGGAAGGCGATCCTCCCCTGGTACGGCGGCGGCCCCGCCGTATGGACGGCCTGCATGCTGTTCTTTCAGGTGGCGCTGTTCGCCGGCTATCTGTACGCGCACATGGCGGTGAAGTACTTGCCGCCCAAGACCTTGGCGATGGTGCACATTGCGATCTTGGCCGTGGCGGCCCTCACCCTGCCGATCACGCCGGCCGAGTCACTCAAGCCCACCGGCAGTGAGAATCCGGTGTGGCACGTGCTGCGGACCCTGGGGCTGAGTGTCGGCTTGCCGTACTTCGTGCTCGCGTCGACGGCGCCGCTCGTGCAGGTGTGGTTCAGCCACGCCAATCGCGTGGGCTCGCCCTATCGGCTCTACGCGCTGTCGAACGCCGGCTCGCTGCTCGCGCTCATTAGCTATCCGTTGGCCATCGAACCGCTGCTCGGCGTTCGTCTGCAAGGTTGGAGTTGGTCGCTCGGCTTCGGAATCTTCGCGCTGGCATGTGCGATCAGCGGTTGGACGGCGGCGCGCCTGGGCAAGGCGGACGAGTACTCCGTGGAACCAAACAAGGCGGCCGCCAAGCGGGAGGCCGAAATGCCGGCGCCCACCTGGGGACTGCGCAGCCTGTGGCTGCTGTTGCCTGCCTGCGCGTCGCTCTTGCTGTTGGCCATGACCAACTACATGTGTCAGGACGTGGCCTCGCTGCCGCTGCTCTGGATCGCGCCACTGAGCTTGTACCTGCTGACGTTCATCCTCTGCTTCGACAGCGACTGGTGGTATCGCCGCTGGCTGTTCATGCCAGCCACGGTGGCGAGTTGCATCGCGCTGTACTTCGCCTGGAATGGCGGCACGCGGCTGCATTTGTCCCTGCAGGTGGGCGCGCACTTGTTGGCTTTGTTCTGCTGCTCCATGGTTTGCCACGGGGAACTGGCGCGGCTGCGCCCCTCGTCGAAGTATCTGACGTCGTTCTACCTGTTCGTGTCGTTCGGCGGCGCCTTGGGCGGAATCTTCGTCGGCCTGATCGCCCCGCTGATCTTTCCCGACTACTACGAGATGTATTTGGGGCTGCTGGCCGTGGGGCTCTTGGCGATGGTCGTGGTGTTCATCGACCAAAAGTCGATGTTCTACCACGGCAATTACTACTGGGCCTGGGCCGTGATGGTGGCCCTGTGGGTGAACGCCTCGTTTTTCTTGATCGACCAGATGCGGGGCGTACGCACCGGCATTGAGTTCGTCGACCAACGCCGCAATTTCTACGGCGTGCTGACGGTGATGAACAAGAATATGAACGATCCGCTCCAGCAGAATCGCCTGCTGCGAAACGGACGCATCACCCACGGTTCGCAATTCCTGGCCGAATCGCGCCGCCGGATGCCCACGCAGTACTATGATCCCAAGAGCGGCGTCGGCGAGGCGCTGCTCGCCCTGCGCGAGAGCCTGAAGCGGCCGCTGCGGGTGGGCGTGGTCGGGCTGGGGGCGGGCACCATGGCCGCGTATGGGCAAGACGGCGATTACTTCCGCTTCTACGACATCAACCCCATCGTGCCTGAGTTCGCCCGCAAGCACTTCAGCTATCTAGAGGACATGGAAAAGTCCGGCGGCAAGATCACCATCAAGGATGGCGACGCGCGGCTGTCGATGGAACAGGAGACCGAGCCGCAAAAGTTCGACCTGATCGTGCTCGACGCCTTCAGCGGCGATGCGATTCCCATGCATCTGCTCACTGCCGAGGCTTGCAAGATCTACTTGCATCACCTAGCCCCCGACGGCGTGCTGGCGATCCACATTTCGAACTTGCACCTCGACCTGGCGCCGGTCACCCTGGCCCTGGCCCAAGACAACAACCTTTCCGCGTCGCTCGTGAGCAGCGGGGCCGATCCGCGCACCGGCTCCGCCGCGTCGAACTGGGTCTTGCTGACACGCAACCAGAAGTTTTTCGCGCAGCACAGCATCGGCGCTCCGCTGAATCTGACGGAGAAGGGGGACAAGCCGCCGGTGCGCTGGACCGACGACTACAGCAGCATCTGGTCGATCTTGCTGTAGCCCCACGGGCGGATTGAGTAGACGAGTAGGGCGCGTCAAGCGAAGCGCGGACGCACCATCCTAAACACGCCCTGCAGTGTCGGTCGGCGTGCGGTCGCGGGCTTCGCACGCCGCTATTGGAGCGCAGCGCGCATCTGCCTTGCATCGGCATATCGGTCTGCGGGCCCCTTCGCCAGCGCCCGTAGCGTCGCCTGCCCGACCGGATGCTGAGCGATCGCGGCGGGCAGCGGCGGCGGCGGCGCCTGATTGTGCATCAGCATCACCTTGACCGGCTGTGGATCCACAAAAGGCAGTCGGCCGGCCAACAGTTGGTAGAGCACCACCGCCAGAGAATACAGGTCGCTGGCGGGTGTAAGCGGCTCGTCGCGGCACTGCTCGGGGCTCATATAGGCGGGCGAGCCCATCACTCCGCCTGACACGGTGAGCCGCGTGGTTTCCGACAGTTCCACGCTCCCGGCGCCCGTCCCCGTGATCTTCGCCACGCCCAGGTCCAACACCTTGAGCAGTTCTGGCTGCTTCCCGCGCTCGCAGAGGAACAGGTTGCCGGGCTTGAGGTCGCGATGCACGATGCCCAGGTCGTGCGCTTCGGCCAGGGCGTCGAGAGCTTGGGCGCCGAGCCGCGCGACCTCCCTGGGTTCCCAGACGCGTTGGCGGGCCAACCGCTGCCCTAGATCTTGGCCGTAGAGCAGCTCCATGACGAGCGCCAACTCCCCGTTGGGCCCTTCGCACAATTCGTGAACGGCCACGGCGTGGGGGCTGCGCAAAAGGGCGGCCAACCGAGCCTCGCGGCGCAAGCGGCGCCGCTGGGCGTCGTCGGCCTGGGCCCACGGCAGCAGCACCTTGACTGCGCAAGTCGTCCCCACGGTCTGATCGACGGCGCGATAGACAACGCCGCTCGCGCCGCGGCCGATTTCGGCTTCGAGTCGATAGCGGCCGTTGAGCGCCGGGACCAGGTCCACGTGGTAGTCCCTGCTAAGGACGCCGAGCCACGGCGTCGGGTTGGGGCGCGGCTGCCCAGACAGCGGCCGGCCACACGATGGCCGTGCCATCGAGGCTGCCCGTCAGGGCCTGTCGCCCATCCTGCGAAAACACCACCGACGTAACCCCCTGCGTGTGACCGCTCAAGGTCAGCAGTTCGCTGCCTTGCAGCGGTTCGAGGCGCTTCGAATCTCCCTGTTGGCGCCCCGCCACTCCGTTCTCTTGCCCCAGTTCCCAAAGCTTGGCGGTGTTGTCGTAGCTGCCAGTCAACACCCGCCGGCCGTCGGTCGAAAAGACCGCTGCCGTGACCGCGGCCGTATGGCCCAATAGGCGCGAGAGCTCGGCGCCCGTCGTCGCGTCCCACACGCGAGCCGAGTTGTCGTCGCTGCAGGTGACTACGAGCTTGCCGCCGGGCGAAAACGCCCCGGCAAGGACAGGCAGGGCGTGCCCTTGCAGTGTGACGAGCGGTTCGAGCGCCTTGTCGCCGACTTTCCAAATCTGCCCCGTTCCGTCGGCGGACACCGTGAGCAGGCGATCGCCGAGCGGCGCCGAATAGACGGCGCGGTTCACGGCCTGGCGATGCGCCTGTTGTTCGACGAGCGGCTGGCGCGACTCGCAATCCCAGATGACGACCTTCCCTTGGGCGTCGCAGGTCACGATTCGCTTGCCGTCGGGAGAGTACTCGGCGTACGTCAGCCGGGCGCTGTGCGGCCCGAGCAATTTGCCCCCTTCGGCCAGCGCCGAGCCCGTGTTCCAGAGTTTGGCCGAACGGTCGACGCTGGCGGTCACCACCTGGCGGGCGTCGGTGCGGGAGAACTGGGCCGAGGCGACGGCCGAGTGAGGGCGATAGCTCATCAACATCCGCCCGCTGGCCAAGTCCCAGAGCCGGGTCTGCCGCGCGCCGATCGTCAGCAACCGCTGCCCGTCGGGGCTAAACGTGGCCGACCACGCGCGGCCGTAGTCGGGCGCCTCGGCGCCGGCCGGCCGGACGAGTTCTTGACCGGCGATCGCGTCCCACAGCCGCACCGGCACACGGTCCGTACGAGATTCGACGGTCGCCGCGAGCCTTCCGTCGGGTGAAAGGGCTACGCAGGTGAGGTTTTCGAAGGCGCCTGCGAGGCTGCGTTCGAGCTGGGCTGTTTCCACGTTCCACACGCGCACTTGGCCGTCGTCGCAGCCGGTCAGCGCAGTGCGGCCATCGGCCGAGATCGCCAGCCCTTGCAACTTGCCGGGATGGCGAAGCATGCGCTCCTTCAATTCCCTTCCCGAGTTTAAGTCCCATTGGGCTACGCTGCCGTCGCCGCTGGCGGTGAGCGCCACTTGCCCGCTCGGCAAGAAACCCGCCGCCACGATGGGTCGGGTATGGCCGTCGAGCTTGGCTCGCAGGGCGCCGGACTCCAGGTCCCAGAGTCGCGCTCGGCCGAACACGTCGCCCGAGAGGATCCAGCGACTGTCGGGGGAGAAGGCGACCGCGCTCACCTGTTCGGCATGGCCGTGAAACGCCCGATGCGGGGCGAGCGAGTCTGCGTGCCACACCAGCACGGCGTTGTCGTCGCCGCCCGCGGCGATCCAGCGGCCGTCTGGCGAGATCGCCAGCGCGAGCGACTGCCCTACATTCTTCGAGTAGTGGAGCGGATCGCCCAAGGGCCGCAGCTCGTTCCCGGCCTCGAGGTTCCAGAGCCGCAGCGTACTGTCGCGAGCGCCGGTGAGCACGCGGCGTCCCCCGGGAACGAACAGCGCGCTTTCTCCCAGAAAGTCGTGCCCCTCGCTGAGCGTCGCCAGGGGTTGTCCGGTCCGCGTGTCCCAGGTCATCGTGACGCCGTCGCCGTGCGCGGTCACTGCCTGGCCGCCGTCGTTCGAGAAGCCGACGCTCAGCACCGGCGAGCTCCCTTCGGCGCGCACGAGCGCGACCGACTCGCGGTAGTCGTCGAGGTCCCAGCAGAGGGCCTGGCCATCGTAGCCGCAGGAGGCCAGGCGATTGGCGTCGGCAAAGAACTGGCAGCTTCGGACCCAACCCCCATGGCCCCGCAAAACGCCGGCGCCGGCCTTGCGCTCTAGGTCCCAGAGATGCACGGCGTTGTCGTGGCCGGCACTGGCGAGCCGCCGCCCATCGGCTGAGAATGCCAAGCTATGCACTTCGGCCTCGTGCCCGCCAAGCTCGCTGGCCGGAGTGGGTTCGGCCGTTGCGCCGGCCACCGCGGCCTGCACGTCGGCCACGCGAGCGGCGCTCGGGTCCCAGAGAAAAATGCGGCCGTCGTCCCCGGCGCTCGCGACCAAGCCCGCCCGCGGGGCCGCGGCGACCGCGTAGACCGGCCCGTCGTGACGGCGAAACGTGGGGAAAGGCCATTCGAGTTTCGGGCGGCTGAAATCGATCACCGAGACCGTGCCATCGTCGCTGCCAGCCACAATCAGGTCGATTGCCCCCGCGGCGCCACTTGGCTTGCGCGGCGCAAAGCAGAGCGACCAGACGGGCGCTTCGTGGGCCCTCGGCTGCGCGACGAGCCTTGCCTTGGGAACAGCATCCGCCGCGTTCAACTCCCACAGGAAAACGTGCCCCGAGGTTGTGCCGGCCGCGAGCCAGCGGCCGTCGCGCGCGAGCGCCACGCTCGAGGCCGCGCCGGTTCCGCTGTCGAGTTCGAGCGCAGGCCGGCCGGAGTTGCGATCCCAAAGCTTGATCTGCTTCCCGCGGTCGCCCCCAGCGGTGATCAGCCAGCGGCCGTCGGGCGAAAAGAGCAACGCGTGCAGCTTGCCGGCATGCTTCCAGGGCTCGCCACGCGACTCATGCGAGGCGACGTCCCAGAAGGTGATGTCGCCGTTCGAGGCGGCCGTCGCCAGGGTCCGGTTGTCGGGAGCAATGGCCAGCGCTTCCAAGCGCCCCTCATCGCGCAGGGCGAAGCGGCCTTGATTGCACAGGTAGTTGAGACGGCCCCAGGCCCAGCATCGCAGGTCCGCGGGGCAGTCGTCGAGCGTGGCGCGGGCTTGCTCGAAGCTGTTGCTGTCGATCTGGGCCGCCGCGAGGCCGATCTTGGCGATGTAGCTGCGGTAACTCTCGCTTTGCCGCGCCTGGATCGCAAGCTTGGCGCTGTCTTCGGCGCGCTTTCGCTGCAGGTCGGCCAGCTTCGCCGAGTCCACAGCTTTCTCACGCTGTGCACGAGCGTCGTTGAACAGGACGCCCATCACCCCCAGCGCGATGGTGATCGCCACCACAAAGACTCCGGTCATCACTCCGGCCGTCTTCCGCAGCCGCTGCAGCCGCGCCTGCCGACTCTCCCGCTCCTGTTGCGCCTCGAGCAGCTCCTCGCGCAGCACCCGGTGCTCGGGGTTCTGCTCGTCGAGCAGCGACAGGCCGAGGTCAAAGTCCCCCTTGTTCAGGGCACTCACGGCATAAGCCCACCGCGCCAGAGGCAGGCCGCTCGCAGCCGCGGAGTTGCTGGGCCAGAGGGCCAACGCCTCCTCGTACGCGAACACGACGCGCGCGAAGTCTTGATATTGATCGGTCTCGCGCGCCTTTTCCAAGTCCTGTTCGGCGCGGGTCGACAGCAGAATGCTTTCGCTATGCGACTGGTACTCGCGGATCGCAGCCTGGAAAGCCTGCACGCTGGCGTAGCGCTCGCCGGGCTCGGTGGCCATCGCCTTGCGGGCGACGTCCATCAACTCGCCGTTCTGCTCCACGTCGACGATCTTGTTGCACGCCGCGGCGTACAGGCAGTTCATGACGTTTGAGCCGGTGTGCGGCGGCTTGCCGGCGATCACCTCGAACAAACATGCGCCGAGCAGATAGACATCGCTGGCGGGGCCCACCTTTTCGATCGGCCCGGTGGCCATTTCGGGGGCCATGTAGGCCGGCGTGCCCCCCATGCTGTTCGACTGGGTGATCGAACTCGTCTTGCGAAAATCGGGCGTGGAGAGGGCGAGCCCCCAGTCCATCACCAGCACCTCGCCGAAGCCGCCGAGCATCACGTTCTCGGGCTTCAGGTCGCGGTGGATGACGCCGCGCGAATGCGCGAAGGCCACCGCGTCGGCCACCTTCATCAAGATGTCGAGGTTCTCGGCGCGCGACTTCTTGCCGAGCGCCTCCATCCAGGGCGTGCCGCGCACCCGCTTCATCGAGTAGAAGAGGGCGCCCGCTTCGTTGGCCCCGAGGTCGTGGATCGGCACGATGTTCGGGTGATCGAGTTCCCCGGTGACGACCGCCTCGGAGAGAAACTTGAACCGCTGCATCACGTCGGACGCGTTGTCGGCATTGAGCATCTTGACCGCGACTTCGCGGTCGATCGATGCTTGGCGCGCGGCGTAGACGACTCCCATGCCCCCTTTGCCGAGCAGCTCGAGCAGCTCGTAGTCGGCGCCGCCGGCTTCCACGTCTTGCGTGCGACGGAAGGCGCGGGTCTTGATGACGAGCGTCGACTTGTTGGCGTAGGCCGCGTCGCTGGCCTTGATCGTTTTGAGCGGGTTGCCGGCCGGCGTTTGCGAGAGCGCCCAGATCGCGCTCACCCGCGCCGCCTGGGAGGGGCTGATGCCCGACTGCGAATCGATCGTGGCCTGGATCTGTTCGGCCGACAGCTTGGGCACGGAGCCGCTGTCGAGCGTGCGCTGGGCGTCGTCGTCCGCGTCGACCGGCGGCTTCACGGGGGGCAGCGAGCCGCTGGCCAGCGTGCGGAGTTCGTCGACCGGTTGCGGCGCGAAGTTGCCGGAGTCGAGCGTCTTCTGCAAGGCCTCGGGAGGAATGGGGAGCGAACCGCTTACGAGGGTCCGCAACTCGTCGTCGGCCGGGGCCGGGGGATCGGCCACGGTTTCGCCGGTTGGCGGAGGAGGAGCCTCGTCGCTGGGCGCCGGGGGCGTTTCCCCGATCAGCTCGCTCAGTTCCGGCCCGCGGCGAACGACCTGGAACAAGGTGGCCCGCAGCGTCTCGACCTCATCGGGCGAGGTCGGCCCCGGCACGCCGGGCTCGAGCAGCGACCGCCCGCACACCGCGCAGCGTCCCTCGGCCTCGACCTGGGCGTCGACGGGACCGTGGCAATAAGGGCAAGTGGTCATGGGCGGAAGCTGGTCTGGTGGAGCTGACGCAAAAGCGGGCGAATCGGGCCGTCCGCGGCCTCTTCAAGTTTAGCTCGTTCGCCTGGGGTCTTGCCGGCCGGCCTACCGTGTCTGCAGGGACAAACGGGTCATGCGGGCATCGACCTCGGCCGCCCGGTCGAACGCTTTGGGCCAGTAAAGCGGCCCGCTCGCGCGCTGCTCCCAGTAGCGTTCGAGCCGCACGGCGCGGTCCACCTCAGGCGACGGCAGCAGCGCGCCGTCGGGCGTGGCCGCGCCCTCCGTCCCTTGGTCTTCGGGGTCGACCGGTTGGCCGCGGCGCACGAACACGTCGAGCACGAGCCGCCGCTGACCGCCGCCCCGCTCGGTGAGGTAGAGCCGGTAGTGGCCGTCGGGCAGCCGGCGGAAAAACGCCGGCAGATCGCGGAGCGTGTCGAGGGGCGTTTCGATGTCTTGGCCCTCTTCGCCGTCGGGCGAGACCACGCGGAGCGAGAGCGAAGGCTCGCTCGTTTGCGTGGCTTCGCTGCGCGTGCCTCCGGAGTCGGTGGGCCGCGTGTTGACCACCGGAATCGCGCGGTCGGCCGGAGGCGGCTCGGGAATCGCCCGCGGCGGCGCGAGGGGGGGCGGGGCCTGGGGCGTGGTGTCGATGCGAATCACCGAAATGCCGGTGCCTGGCACGGTGAGGATGGCGGTGTCGACGCCGTCGCCGTTGTCGTCGTCGGCGGCGACGGCGTCGATCACGATCTGACCGCTCGAACCCACCGACGGCGGCGTCACGAAGTACTGATGGCTGACGACGAAGGTCTGCGTCTGCCCGCCGAGGAACACGCCCGAGTCATAGGTCGTGCCGTCCTGCCAGTCGATGCTGAACGAGAGTTGGTCGGTCCCGGGATCGAACACAGTGACGGTGACGGTCACGGCGCCGTTGGCGTCGACGGCGCCATCGGACACGGTGATCGTCGGAGCGACGTTGAACGCCGTGAAGTTCGCGGTCGATTTCTCGTCGACGGCCCGGAGATTGGGGTCCGCGCTCTCGGTCGACACGGCCCGCAGCGCGATGTTGCTGTCGCCGTCGTCGGGGGCGAAGATCACCACCGTGACCGTTGTCGCCCCCGGCTGCGTAGGTGTGAGCGTGTAGGTTTGCGTCAACGGGGAGAAGGCGACGTTGGCGTCGGGAGACGACACCACCCAGCCCTGGGGCACATCGGCCAATTCGAAGGTCAGCGTCTCGGAGCCATCCGGATCATTGAGCTGGCCGGTGAGCGTGAACTGAAACGTTGAGCCTTCGGGGACCGCGCTCGTGGGCAAACCGGCCGTCGTCAGGGTCGGCTGATCGGCCACCGGGTTGATCGTGATCGTCACCGTGGCAGGCGCCGAGCGGCCGCCGGCGGAGTCCGCCACCGTGTAGGTGAACGTGTCGGTCCCGCTGAAGCCGTTCGTCGGCGTGTAAATGAAGCTGCCGTCGCTGGCGAACACCACCTGGCCGTGGCTGGGGGGGGTGTCGACCAGGATCGACGCGGGGTCGATGTCGTTCAATCCGCCGGGCGCTTGATTGTTGGCCGGGTCGGAGTCGACGTCGCTGTCGTTGGCCAGCACGCCCGTCGCGCCGCCGGCGTTCAGCACCTGATCTTCGTCGATCGTGTACTGGTCATCCCCGACGATCGGCACGTCGTTGACCGGTTGCACGGTGAGGAACACCGTGGCGGAAGTTGACCGCGGATCGGGCGAGCCGTTCGTCGTGCCATTGTCGGTCACGGTGTAGGTGAACGAGTCGGGGCCGTTGTAGTTGGCCGGAGGCGTGTAGGTGATTTGGCCGTTGCTGAGCGTCACCGTGCCGCCGGCGGCAGTCGTGCCGGAGACGGCGGTCACCGTCAGCGTCTGCCCAGCTTCGTCGCCTGGCCCCGGTGCGTCGTTGGCCGTCAGGTCGCTCGCGTCGAAGACGAGGTTCTGGTCCTCGGTCGCGACGAGATTGTCGTCGGTGGGGACCGGGGCGTCGTTGACCTCGGTGACGGTCACCGTCACGGTGGCCGTCGTTTGCCGGGGGTCCGGCGAGCCGTTCGTCGTGCCGTCGTCGGTGACCGTGTAGGTAAAGGTGTCCGTGCCGTGGAAGTCGGCCGGCGGCGTGTAGGTGATGACGCCGCTATTCAACACCACCGTGCCGCCGGCCGCGCTCGTGGCGCTCACGCCGGTGACGCTCAGCGCTTGCCCCGCTTCGTTGCTGGGACCCGGCGTGTCGTTGGCCAGCAGATCGCCGGCCGCGATGTCGACCGGCGTGTCCTCGGCAGTCGAAGCGGTGTCGTCGGTGGCGACCGGCAGATCGTTGACCTCGGTGACGGTCACTGTCACCGTGCCGGTGGTCGTCTGGCCATCCGGCGACCCGTTCGTCGTGCCGTTGTCGCGGATCGTGTAGACAAACGTGTCCGTGCCGACGAAATCGGGGGGAGGCGTGTAGGTGACGACGCCGCCGAGATAGGTGAGCGTGCCGCCGGCCGCACTCGTGGCGTCGACCCCTAGGATCTCCAGCGTCTGGCCGCTTTCGTTGGCTGGTCCCGCCGAGTCGTTGGCCAGCAGATCGGTCCCGGCGAAGGACAGCGGCGTGTCTTCGGCCGTCGTCACCGGATCGCCAGTCGCCGTGGGAGGGTCGTTGACCTCGGTGACGGTCACCGTCACCGTGCCGGTCGTCTGCTGCGGGTCGGCGGCGCCCGCGGTCGTGCCGTCGTCCTGGAGCGTGTACGTGAAGGTATCCGTGCCGAAGAAATCCGGCGGGGGCGTGTAAGTGATTTGTCCCGCTACGAGCGTCACCGCGCCCCCTTGGGCGCTCGTGCCGCTCACGCCCACGATGCTCAAGTTCTGTCCGGCTTCTTCCGCAGGACCCGGCGAGTCGTTGGTCAAGAGGTCGCTGGCCGGGAAGACGAGCGGCGTGTCTTCGGCCGTCGTCACGTTGTCGGGTCCGGCCACCGGCGGATCGTTGACCTCGGCCACCTGCACCGTCACGGTCGCGGTGTCCGTGAGCGGGTCGGGCTGACCGTTCGTCGTGCCGTCGTCGGCGATCGTGTAGGTGAAGGTGTCCGTTCCGCTGAAGCCGGGAGGCGGCGTGTAGACGACGTCGCCGTTCACGATCGCGACGGTCCCCCCTTGAGCGCTCGTGCCGCTCACGGCGGTGATCGACAGGTTCTGGCTCCCTTCGCCGGGACCGGCGTTGTCGTTGCCGAGCAAGTCGCCTGGCGCGAGCACGAGCGGCGTGTCTTCGCTCCCGCTGACGTTGTCGTCCACGGCGTCCGGCGCGTCGTTGACCTCGGTCACGTTGATCGTCACCGTGGCGGGCGTCAGCGCGTCGAGCGTGCCGTCGTTCACCAGGTAGGTAAAGCTGTCGACGCCGAAGAAGTCGGCGTTCGGCGTGTAGTCGAAGGAGCCGTCGGCGTTGAGCGTGAGCACGCCGTTTGCCGGGTCGGTCACCTTGGTCGCCGTGAGCGGGCCGCCGCTCGTGGTGTCGTTGTTCAGCACGCCGGAGGCCGGCACGGAAAGCGCGCCGTCTTCGGCCACGTCGAACGTGTCGGCGTTGGCCACCGGCTCGCCGTTGAGCACGCGGCGATCTTCGAGCCGGCGCAAGTAGAGCGTGGGATAGGCCGGCGCAGCCTCGCGGGCACGCTCCTCGCGCGAGCGAAGCCAGGCCGTGAACGAACGCATGCGGAAAATCCCTGGGGTCGATCCGCTCATGATTCGCGCGCAACATGTCGGCCGACCGGCCACACGCTTGCGCGGGGTTTGTGCGCTTGCCCGGCGACCGCCTAGCCGGGAGCCGAAACCCCATGCCTCACAACAAGTTTATGGTGAAAAACAACTTGGGGCACTGGGGTTACGACCAGCCCCGATTATCTCCGGCAGGTGCGCGGGGGTCAAATTCCTGGTCGCCGAGGGTGCGAAACGGGCCACCCTGGCCGTCACTTCGTTCGACTGTAGCGGTTGGGAAAGAGCTGCGGGCACCGGCCCGGCCGACCGTGCCGAAGGCGCCGATCGTGCCGAAGCAGACGTTGAGCAGCGCCGCACCTTTCGCGGCGTCTGACTCGAGCGAACACGTCCCTGGCCAACCCGAGAACGCCATGCGCGGCGCCCTAGGATTCTGCTTGATCTTCGTGGCGGTGGCCGCCTGTGCGGCCGCAACCCCGCCCGAGGTGGGCAGACGGGCCGCGCTGCGGCTGCGGGCCGATCTCGCACCAACCCTGCGGCTTAGCACCCCCTGGCGCGGTGAAATCCTGCCGAAGGTTGCCATGCCGGCGCCCCCAGCGGAGCAAGCGGTGGAGGCCGGCAAGTTACTTTCCGAACCGACTCAGCCAGAACTCGTTTTGCCAGCAGCGCCGAGCACCCCGCAGCCGGCGGCCAAGACGGTTGATTCCCAGGTAATCGCGGCCGCCGAGTTCGTTCCGCCGAATCAACCGCCGCAGGCCCAGCGAGCCTTGGGCATGCCCGCCGCGGGATTGCCCAATCTGCAGTACGTCTATTTGGCCGCCCACGACGAGCCCGAGCCGACCTCTGACGACCTGGCCGACCCGCTCACGCGGCTCTTGGGGCAGCAGCCCGACGAATACATTCGCCCCATCGGCGACCTGGGGGCCGACATCGCCTTTAAGCCGGGCCCGCTGCCGGAGAAGTACGATCGTCTGGCGGCCGAAAAGTTCGCCCGCGCGGGAGAGGTGGTGGCCGCGTTCGGCTCCGACCGCCCCTGGCCGCCGTTCACCTACGCCTACGTTGCGCCAGGGCTGTGCCACCGGCCCCTCTATTTCGAGGAGCCGAACGTCGAGCGTTACGGCTACCAGCTCGGCTGCGTGCAATCGGTCGTCTCGGGGGCGCACTTCTTCGCCACCGTGCCGTTCCTCCCCTACAAGATGGTCTTGAGCCGCCCGCACGACTGCCGCTACACGCTGGGCCAATACCGCCCCGGCGACTACACCCCGTTCCAGCGCACGCGGTTCGTGTGGGACACGAAGGCCGCGGCTGCCCAAATGGGCGTGGTGGTGGGGCTGGTGTTTTTGATTCCGTAGCGGCGCCCGATCAGGCCACGCTGCTTCGATCGCACTTCTGACCGTGGGCTGGCAGGCTACAATCGGGCAAGACCTTTGCCTGATGTAGAAAGCCTCATGCCACAGCCCCCCCTCCGCACCACCGTCATCGGCAGCTACCCTCTGCCCGGTTGGCTTGAGTTCGCCAGCCAACATCTCGACTGCATCGGCGCCGACGACCTGGCCGAGCTGCAGGACGACGCCGTGATTGCGGCGATTCACGATCAGGTGGCCGCAGGGCTCGATGTCATCACCGATGGCGAGCAGACGCGGCTCGACTTCAATCTGTCGTTCTATGGGTTCTTGGAGGGGATCGCAGTCGAAGGAGCGCCGCCGCGGCGGTTTGGTCCTCCGGCGCACGATCAGCGGGGCCGCCATGCCGTAGTTGGCGAGCTCCGCGCGCCGCGTGGGTTAGGGGCCGTGGCGGAGTTTCAGCGGCTCGCGCGGCTTGCGCCGCCGGGGCCCACGCTCAAGGCGAGCGTGCCGGGGCCCTACACGCTGAGCGGCCGCATCGCGCCCGGCGGGCCGTATGCCGATCGTTACGCCGTGGCCGAGGCCCTCGTGCCGATCGTGCAGCGCGAGCTTGTCGACCTGGTGGCCGCCGGCTGCCGAGAGCTGACGGTCGACGAACCTTCGATGAGCTGTTATGCCCATCGCGAAGACCGGCCGCGGCTGGTCGACCTGTTCAACCGCACGGTCGCGCCGGTCGTGGGGCGTTGCCGGCTCTCGACGCATCTCTGCTTCGGCAACTTCAAAGGCCGCGCGGTCGCGCCGCGGCGTTATGCCCACATGTTCCCCGACTTCCTCGCGTTCACCGTCGACGAGATGCACGTCGAGATGGCCAGCCGCGAGCTGGCCGAGCTCGAGATCATCGGCCAGGTCGCCGAGCGGATGGACGTGGCAGTTGGCATCGTCGACGTGAAGAGCTACTACATCGAGCCGCCGGAAGAGATCGCCCGCCGCGTGCGGCTGTGCCTGCAATACGCTCCGGCCGAGCGGCTCTCCTTCGCCCCCGACTGCGGCCTCAGCCAAACCGCCCGTTGGGCGGCGCGGCAGAAGCTGACCAACCTGGTGGCGGGGGTGAAGCAGGTGCGCGAGGCGCTCGGCTAGGAGGCACGCTACTCCTCCACCATCACCGTGTCGCCGTGTTCGTACCCAGGGGCGCAGCAGCAGAGGAACACGAGCGGCTCCGGGCCCGGGTTGGCGATCGTGTGAACCAGGCCCGGCGGAATGGCGATCGCGTCTCCCGGGCCGACGGGGCGGGTTTCTTGTTCGAGCCGCATTTCGCCCCGCCCGGAGAGGATGTAGTAGATCTCTTCGCTGCGGGGGTGGTAGTGCGGGGTCGTCCGCTCGCCGGGGCCGACGCGGGCCTCGGCCAGGCTCTGGTTGCGGATCGCCGAGTTGCGGTGGGCCAGCAGTTCGCGGATCTCCGAGCCGTCTTTGGTGCGGAATGGCGGCGCCTGGGCGATGTTGACGACGTCCATGGCAAGCTCCAGAGAAGGCCCGCGAGTGGCCCTTGGGGGACGGGCCAGAAAACGACAACAGCCCCGAAAGCGGGGCTGTTTCCCAAAGAGCGGAGGGCATGGGATTCGAACCCACAACCCCTTTCGGGGCACCTGATTTCGAGTCAGGCCGCTGGCCAATTCGCTTACCCTCCGGGGCACAGCAAATCTACAACCCAGTGTGTCCGAATTCAAGCTCGTTTGGGGACCATCCCTGGGGCCCGTTCCGAACCCGCTGAGGGACGCCCGAGCAATGCTCCCCTGAACCGGTTTCGCGGGATTGCTTGCCTGCGCGGTGCAATCCTGTCTATTGATAAGAGATAGCGCACGGGCGACGGGCAGTTGGGCCTCGTTCGGCGGCACGCCCCCTCCTCGAGAAACGCACCTATGATTCGCCGTGTCTTGGCTTCGGCCCGCCGTGGGCAATACGTCGTGTCGATCGTCGCCTTGGCGGCCGCGGTTCTTGGAGCGGCGATCGCCGAGGCGCAAACCGACAATCGCTGGATCGGCCCCCACGGAGGCGACTTCGACAACAAAGCGAACTGGAGCCTGGGGGCGGTTCCCACGACTTCGAACACGGTGGTTTTCGACCTCGGCACGAGCATCACCTCGTACTACGCCGGCGCGACGCGCGATGTCGACGCCCTTCGGATCGACGCCGGGCTCTTCGTGCTCGATCTTGGCGACCCCGCCACGCGGCTGCGCACGACCAACAACACGCTCGGCGTGCAGATCGGCACGATCGATCATCAAGAAGCGACGCTCGTGCTCCGCAACGGCGGCCTGACCGATCTCAACGACGCCGGGGCCGTCCGCTCGATCGGCTCGTCGCCGGCGGCCACCGGCACGGTCATCGTATCGCTCGATGGATCTTGGCTGCGCTCCAATTCGAACACGGCCGGACTGCTGGTGGGGGACGTGGGCACGGGCACGCTCATCGTGGAGCGCAACGGGGTCGCATCTGCCCCCTTCGTGGCGGTCGGCAACTACGGTCAGGGCGCATTGTCGATCAAGGACGACGGCAAGCTGAGCGTTCAAACCGATATTCTCGTCGGCCGGCAATTCGGCGGCACGGGAAATGTCGTCGTCTCGGACAACGGCGTGCTCGAACAAACCGCGGCCGATTCGACGCTGAGCATCGGCGGCAACACGAACTCGGCGCAAGGATCCGGGAGCGTGGAGATTCGCAACTTCGGGGTGGTCGACCTTGGGGCCGGTTCGAGCGTCGACGTGTGGGCGGGCGGAACGCTGAACTTGGCTGGAGGGGTGTTGCGAGCCGACAAGTTGAATCTACGCGGCGGGGCCTTCACTTGGACGGGCGGGCGCATCCAAGGCGCGAGCGGCGGCAACATGGACCTGGTGACCGTCGGCGGCGACGACCTGCAACGCTCGTCGTTGAGCCTCGTCGCCGGCAATGACCTCACGCTCGATCAATCGCTCACCGTTTCAGCCTTCGGCACGGTGGAGATCGCCGGCGGCAAGCTCTCGGTCGGTACGATCAGCAACGCCGGCGCGTTTCGCTTCAAGTCGGGAGAGTTGGAAGTTCGCTCACAAGCGCTGTCGCTCGGAGCGGGGCAATTGCTGGGAAGCGCTGCGACCCTGGCGACCGGTGATCGGCTGGCCGTCACGCAGGGACTCACCGTGACGGCGGGCTCGCGCCTCACCCTGGCCGGCGGCACGGCCGCGGGGGGCACGCTGACCAACGCCGGGTTGATCTCAGGCACGGGGCGGGTGGAAAGCAAGCTGGAGAACGGCGCGACCGGCCAGGTCATGGTCCGGTCCGGGGATTGGCTGCACTTTGCCGCCGCGACCGACACACACTCGAACCTCGGCGACCTGTTCCTCGACAACGGCACCGTCCAATTCGATCAGCCGCTCAACAACGGCGCTACGGGGCGGATTTTGGGGCGCGGCGAACTTCTCTTGGGACAAGGACTCACCAGTTCGGGGTTGATGCACTTCGACGCCGGCGTGACCGACGTTCACGGCAACGTCGACCTGGTGGCCGGCGCCCGTACGATCGTCTCGGCTGGTGGCACGGCCACCTTTTTCGACAACGTGAAGAACAACGGCGATCAGTTCACCGTGCGTTCTGGCGCCGCCGCGGTGTTCGTCGGCACGCTCTCCGGCAAGGGGATCGACGGACCGGGCGACGTCGTCGTCGACGGCACGCTCTCTCCCGGCAATAGCCCGGGCAGCATGTCGTTTGGCGGCAGCCTCACGCTCGGCCCCGATTCGTTCACCAAGATCGAGATCGCCGGCTTCACTCCAGGCCTCGAGTATGACCAGGTCAAGGTCGCCGGTCCGCTCAAGGCCGACGGCGAACTGGCGATCACCATCGACGCGACGACTCAGGCCGCCCTGACCACGGGCAAGCAATTCCAATTGCTGGACTTCGCCAGCGCCAGCGGCAACTTCGCGCAGATCGACCTGCCGAACTTGGCGGGGCCGCTCACCTGGGCGACCTCGACCTTGCTGAACAATGGCAAGCTGCAGGTCATCAGCCAAGTGGCCGGCGACGCCGACGGCAACGGCCGCACCGACCTGGGGGATTTCGGCCTGCTCAAGGCCAGCTTTGGCGCAGGCGGCGCAACGTGGGCTCAGGGCGACTTCGACCTCGACGGCAAGGTTTCGCTGAGCGACTTCGGCGTCCTCAAGGTGAACTTTGGCGCCACGGGCGCGGCGGCAGTACCGGAGCCGAGCACGCTCTTGCTGGCCGCGGCGGGCGCTGCCATGGCCCTGTTGGGCATTCGCCGCAAGCGTTGACTCTCGTGGGCCGCTGACCGCTGCTACTTGGCGCCAAGCGGCCAAGGGCGCCGGGCGACGCCAGGTTCGGGCAGACCGATCAGCCACGCCACGCCCAGACCGCGCAGCAGCGCTGAGAGCAGGAACATCAGCGCGAAGCGATCGAGACCGATCAGCGACAACACGTTGGCGGCCTCGGCCGCTCCCAAGCGGTCGAACGCAACGCCGGCGGCCACGGTCGTGGCCGCATAGACGACGTTCGTAAAGCCGAAATAGGCGCCCACATAGGCCGCGGCGCCGTAGGGCGGCGCCAGCTTGAACATCAAATTGGGAAGACCGATGTTCAAGCCGGCAAAGGCCGACCACACGATCCAAGCTCCGAGCACGAGCCAGCGCGTTTCGGGAGTGGCGAAGGCATAGAACAAGGGCCCCAACGCCACCAGCGACTGGCTGACGATGAGCAGCGGCCGATTGCCGTACCGATCGCTATAACCGCCCGCCCAGCGGCTATAGCCTATCTGGCCGATCTGCATGGCGAGCCGCATCCAGGCCAGATCATAAACGCCCAACTGGAGGACGGCCTTAGGAAAGATGTTCTGCGCGCTCTGCGAAACTCCGTTCGCCACCGCCGCCCAGCAACCGAACATGAGCAAGCGGCGGAAGCGCGCATCAGCCAGCGCCGAGAGGGAACGGTCGCTACGCGCGGGGGCCAGGTCCGGAGTGACGGGCGGCGACGCTGGCGACAGGGGGGCGTGCTCTGCTCCTCCCCTTCTAGGGCGGTCGCTCGATCCGCCGGGCATAAGCGCCAAAGGCGCAAGCGACGCCTGCAGGCAGAGGGCGCCGAGCGCCGCGGTCAGCGCGTAGCCGCCGAGCTTCCAGGCCGGACGACTGACGGCGGCTTCGGCCTTCCAACGATCGGCAAACCAACCGCCGGCGAGCAGCGTGGGGGCGAGCACGACCAGTTGCACGATCTGCCGCCGCGCGAAGTATCGCCCACGGATCGGTCCTGGCACGAGCCGCCGCAACCAGGCCAACAGCGCGACCTGTCCGACATACTCGAGCAACTGATGCGCGCACACGAGGGCGATCAGTCCGGCCAGCGCGTGGCCCCAGGGCCAAAGACCCGGCACGGCCATTGCCGGCTGCCCCAAGATCAATAGGTAGCTCACGGCAAACGCCGCGAGACTCGCGCGTTTTTCGGAACCGCAGCGGCGTATCACCGCGGGCGTGCCGAGGCGCAGCACTCCGGCGACAGCAGGCGCCGCGAGAATCAGACTTACGCCGAGCCCCTTGGCGCCCAGGTCTTGGGCCAGAAAGACGAGCAGCGTCCCACTGGTCAACCCGTTGCCTGCGGCCCACAATGCCGCATTGACGTGCCCCAACGCCAGCGCTCGACGGCGCGCGGCGGGCGTCAGTCGTAAGAGGTCTGCCTCCATAACAGGGCAGACTAGGGGGGCCGAACGGCCGATGCAAGATGGCGCGGAGTTGCCCCTGGGTGTGGCTCGACGCGCACACCGCCTCTAATCGCCCACGCCCTCATCCGGCAGCCAGGCCGGGAGGTCGACAACGATTCGCGTGCCTTGGCCCGGCTCGCTCTCGATGTTCAGATCGCCGCCGAGCACGCGCACCCGCTCCCGCATGCCCCGCAAGCCGAAGTTGCGGAGGCCGCTTTGCGCGGGGTCGAAGCCGATGCCGTTGTCGGCGATCACGGCCCGCACCCGGCCATCGACGCGCCGCAACTCGACTCGAACCTGAGTGGCGGCGCTGTGACGGCGGATGTTGGTGAGCGCTTCCTGGACGACGCGATAGAGCGTCAGTTCCACAAGCGGCGCGAGCTCCTCGAGCCCTGCCCGGCAGTCGATCTCGATGGGCAACCGCATTTCGGCGGCCAAGCGGGCAGCTAGGTGCTCGAGCGCCGCACGCAGCCCATCTTCATCGAGCACGGGAGGACGGAGCCCGGAAATGAACCGCCGCCCCTCCGAAATCCCCTCTCGGAGCAATCCCAGCCCGACTTCGAGCTGTTTGTGGGCTTCTGGCGGTAGGGCATCCGCCGCCACGCGTGTGGCCTCGAGGTGCAGGGCGGCCGCCGTGAGGGTTTGGATCAGTCCGTCGTGAATCTCAAAGGCCAACAATTGCCGGTCCCGCTGGTAGATGGCGAGCAGCTTGCGGAGCCGCAAGCACTCATCCTGGTCGTTTTGCGACCGGACATCGGGGCGTTCTGGGTAAATAATGCTCATCTAGCCCTCGTTTCAAGCTCCCCAATCGCCATTCTACTCGCCGTCCGACCCCCCGATATGGAGGGAGCATATTTTGTGCCGGACATGGCGCCCCTGCGGGCCGCGCGGGGACTCTGCTCGTTTGCGCAACACCTAAGCCGTTTGCCGAGCGGGCGCTTACCGCCTAGCTAGTTGACCTATCTCCACGGTGATAGGATGAGGGATGCCTTTGATCTGGGGCGTTCCCCGCGAATCCAGCAAGTCGCATCTCCCTCCGCTCCTCCTTCCGGCCCTGCCTTATGGAATTCGAGCAACTTGGTCCGTATCGCATTGGCCGCAAGCTCGGCCGGGGCGGCATGGGAACCGTGTTCGAAGGGCTGGACCCGCAGACGGGCCAGCGGGTGGCCGTGAAGGTGCTCTCGCCCAACCTGGCGCAGGAGGAGGGCTTTCGCGAGCGGTTCGAACTGGAGATCGAGTCGCTCAAAAAGCTCCGCCACCCCGGCATCGTGCGGCTCTATGGCTACGGCGAACAGGATGGCCACCTGTTTTACAGCATGGAGCTGGTCGACGGGACCAACCTCGAGGACGAGCTGCGGGCGGGGCGGCGGTTCAGTTGGCGCGAGGTCACGCGGCTGTCGGTCGAACTGTGCCGCGCGCTCAAGCATGCCCACGACCATGGCGTGATCCACCGCGATCTCAAGCCCGCGAATTTGCTGCTGACGCCGGACGGGCAGATCAAGCTCACCGATTTTGGCATCGCCCGTCTGTTCGGCCAGACGCATCTGACAGGGGGCGGCGGAGTGCTCGGTACAGCGGAGTACATGGCCCCCGAGCAGGCCGACGGGAAGCAGGTCACCTCGCAGTGCGATCTGTACAGCCTGGGCTGCGTGATGTACGCGTTGCTGTCGGGTCGGCCGCCGTTTCGCGCGTCGGGCCTGCCGCAGATGCTGCACCTGCAGCGGTTCGCCGAGCCGGAACCGGTGGGCCGCTTTGCGCCGGAGACGCCGCGCGAGCTCGAGCGGATCGTCGATAAGCTGCTGGCCAAGGATCCGCGCGAGCGCTTCGCCAATGCGGCCGTGCTCGGCCGGCGGTTGGAGGCGATGGAGCGCGGCCTGTCGCTTTTGGATGGCGAGCGGAAGTTCAGCGTGGGGGAGGAGCAAGGCGAGCTCGATCCACTGGCCGAAACTCGGATCGCCGGCTCGGCCGAGGCCGAGAGCGCGCCCGCCCGCTCGACCGATGGTCGCCGCGACGCTGCGCCCACCGATCGGCACGATCACCGCCGGCTCACGGTGTCGACCGGCGCCAATCCGCAGCGCCGCTTCACCACTGTGGAGGAAGAGCATGAGCGCGAGCGGCAACGCTCGCGAGAGGACGAACCCTCGGTCTTTTCTGCGCAAACGGTGGCGCTCATTGCCTCGTTGCTGGCGCTGGCCGGCATCGTTTGGTACTTTCTGCAGCCGGCGTCGGCCGACACGCTCTATCGCCGCATCGACGCGGTCGCCGTGCCCAGCGAGCCGGAAACCTTGCTCCGCGTGCAAGGAGACATCGAAGCTTTCGTGGAGCGCTTCGGCAGCGACCCGCGGGCCGACGAGATCCGCGGCCTCAACGAGGAACTCGAGCTGTGGCGCGCCGAACGGCGGATGCGGCGGCTCGTGCGGCGGACCGGCAAGGACAAGCTGCTGCCGGTGGAGCGGGCCTATCTCGAGGCGGCCAGCTACGTGTCGTCCGATCCGGACCGCGCGATGACGAAGCTGCGGGCATTGGTCACGCTCTACGACGACGGAGAGGATCAAACCATGCCCGCCCGCCGCTGCGTGGAATTGGCGAAGCGGCAACTGGCGGATCTTGCCGCGGCGGCCAACGACTATGTGCCGGCGCAGCGCGAGCTGCTGGTCAGCCAGCTCGAACGGGCCGGCAAAATCGCCGAGTCCGACCCGGCCAAGGCCCGGGCCATCTATCAAAGCGTGATCGAGCTGCACGGCGACAAGAGTTGGGCCAACGATTTGGTGACGCAGGCCAAGGAGGCGCTGGTCGGAAAAGACAAGGTGCAAGTGAGCGCCGCCGGAAGCTAACGGCCACGGTGGGAATGACGACAGCCGCATGAGCAACTATCCCCAAACCCGCCTGCGCCGCCTGCGGCAACATCCGCAATTGCGCCGCTCCACGCAGGCCGTGCGGCTCGAGCCGGCCCATTTCGTGCTGCCGCTCTTCGTGCGGTCGGGAGAGAACGTCCGCCGCGACATCGCTTCGATGCCGGGGGTGCAGCAGCTTTCCATCGACCAGGCTGTGGTCGAGGCGCGCGAGGCGCAGGAGTTGGGCGTCGCCGGAGTAATCCTGTTTGGCATCCCTGATCAGAAGGACGCCACGGGCGCCGAGTCGTGCCGCGCCGAAAGCATCGTGCCCCAGGCCGTGCGGGGGATCAAGCAGGCGGCCTCTGAGCTGCTGGTGGTCACCGACGTTTGCCTGTGCGAATACACGTCGCATGGCCATTGCGGTCCCGTTGACGACCGCACGGGCCGAGTCGATGTGAACAACGACGCCACGCTCGAACTGCTCGCCAAGCAGGCGCTCGCGCATGCCCAAGCTGGGGCCGACCTGGTGGCCCCCAGCGGCATGATGGACGGCATGGTCGGCGCAATCCGCCAGGCCCTCGACGGCGCGGGCTATACGCACTTGCCGATTCTGAGTTACGCGGCAAAGTACGCGAGCGCCTTCTACGGCCCGTTTCGCGACGCCGCCGAAAGCGCGCCTCAGTTCGGCGACCGCCGCAGCTACCAAATGGACCCGGCGGCCGACCCTGCCCAGGCGCTGCGCGAGGTGGAGCAGGACCTCGAGCAGGGCGCCGATCTGATCATGGTCAAGCCGGCGCTTGCGTATCTCGACATTCTCCAGCGGGTGAGCCAGCGGTTTCCCGGCGTCCCCTTGGCAGCGTATAACGTGAGCGGCGAATACAGCCTCGTGAAGGCCGCGGCGGCCCAAGGTTGGCTCGACGAACGGCAGGCGGCCCTCGAGTCGCTGCTGGCCATCCGCCGCGCCGGCGCCAGTTTGATCCTGACCTACTGGGCCAAACAAGCCGCCCGCTGGCTGAACGAGAGATGAATCGAATGCTGCATTTTTACCGCGGAGTACACAGAGGACGCAGAGTCTTGAGCCCTGTTTCCCTGCGTTCTCTGTGTCCTCCGCGGTAAAAGCTTTCCGCTCAAGATCCCATGGTAATCACTGCCGGATGACCCGTGAAAAAAGCCAAGCTGCCTTTGCCCGCGCTCGCCGGTTGATTCCTGGCGGAGTGAATAGCCCTGCGCGGGCCTTCGGCGGGGTTGGCGGCGAGCCGATCTTTTTCGCCCGCGGCGAGGGGGCCTACTTCTGGGATGTCGATGGCAACCGTTACCTCGACTACATCGGTTCCTGGGGCCCGCTGATCTTGGGGCATGCCCACCCGCGGGTTACCGCGGCGGTGGTCGAGGCCGCGGCGCGTGGCACGAGCTTCGGCGCTCCGACCGAGGCCGAGAGTGAACTCGCCGAGTTGATCATCGACGCTGTGCCGTCGATCGAGAAGGTGCGCCTCGTGAGCTCCGGCACCGAAGCCACGATGAGCGCGATTCGTCTCGCGCGCGGCTTCACCGGTCGCGAAGTAGTCGTCAAGTTCGCCGGCAACTACCATGGCCACGTCGACAGCCTGCTCGTGGCGGCCGGCAGTTCGGCGGCCACCCTGGGCGTGCCCAACTCTCCAGGCGTCACCGCCGGCACCACCAAGGACACGCTCGTCCTCCGCTACAACGACGTGGCCGGCCTCGCGGCCGCCTTCGAGGAGCACGGCCGCCGCATCGCCGGTGTGATCTTAGAGCCCGTCGTTGGCAACATGGGCTTGGTCGTGCCGCGTTCCGAATTCCTACGGGCGCTCCGCGAGTTAACGTTGCAGCACGGCGCGCTGCTCATCTTCGACGAGGTGATGACGGGCTTTCGTGTGTCCTACGGCGGCGCCCAAGCGCTCTTCGGCGTCACGCCCGATCTTACAACTCTCGGCAAGATCGTGGGGGGCGGACTGCCGGTGGGGGCCTATGGCGGGCGTACCGAGATCATGGATCACGTGCTCCCGGCCGGCAAGGTGTTTCAGGCCGGCACGCTGAGCGGCAACCCCCTGGCCACCGCCGCCGGCATCGCCACCTTGCGCGAGCTGCGCGAACGGCCCCCCTACGAAAAGCTCGAGCGGCTGAGCTGCCGACTCGCCCAGGGATTGGCCCAGGCCGCCGAGCAGGCCGGAATCGAGCATTGCTTGGCCCGCGTGGGAAGTATGCTTACGCTATTCTTTGCCGGCGGGCCGATCGACGATTGGGAATCGGCCAGCCGCTGCGACACGGCCCGCTTCGGGCGCTACTTCTGGGCGCTCGTCGAACGCGGCGTTTACATGCCTTGCAGTCAATTCGAGGCGCTGTTCGTTTCGGCGGCGCACCGAGAGGAGGAGATCGAACAGACGATCGCGGCGGCGCGGGAAGCGCTGGCGGCGGTCGGCTAAGGTCGGAAAGGTCAGTGCCTCCGGGCGCCCCTCACCCCGGCCCTTTCCCACGGGGAGAGGGAAACGGAGGGCGTTGCGACCGGACTCACCGAACCAGTGGCAATAGGCGACGGGAACTGAACGACGCGCAAGTCCTGCCTAACAGGCAAGGATTTACACAACCCGTTTTCTATCAACAGGTTACTGGCCATTCATGAACTTCGGTGGTATGTTTCGAGATACCGGCTCGGAAGCTTCGTCTCCCCCTGGGAATCTCGACCCGCGCATGCTGAGATTGCACACTCACCCGGCCCTCCAGTTCACCCAGCCGCTCCCCTTCGGCGCCATCGTCCATGAGAAGGGCGTTCAGTTCGTCGTTTTCAGCCGTTCGGCGACAGCGATGCGGCTGCTGCTCTACGATCGCCCCACCGACCTCGATCCTACGGAAGTCATCGCCTTCGACCGCGAGACCGATCGCTGGGGAGACGTGTGGAGCGTGTTCGTGCCGGCGATCGGCCCCGGCCAGCTCTACCACTTCCAGGCAGACGGCCCGCACGACCCGCAGCGCGGGCAGTGGTTCGACCCCAAGGCCCGGCTGATCGACCCCTGGGCCCGCGCCTTGAGCGGCGACTTCCTGCCGTCGGCCGACGGCGTGATCCGCCCTCCCAAATGCGTGGTGATGGAAGACCACTTCGACTGGCAGGGCGACCGGCATCTGCGGCGCAACCTGTCGGAAACGATCATCTACGAGTTGCACGTCCGCGGCTTCACCAAGTCGCCGACCTCCGGCGTTTCGTCCCCCGGCACCTACCTGGGGATGATCGACAAGATCCCCTACTTGCAGTCGCTCGGCGTCACGGCGGTCGAGCTGATGCCGATCCACGAGTTCCCCACGAACAACGCCGACGGCAGCTTCGGCGGCCGGCAGAACTATTGGGGTTATGACCCCATGGGCTTCTTCTCCCCTCACCGCGGCTACGCCTCGGGCACGGAGCCCGGCTGCCAGGTGAACGAGTTCAAGCAGATGGTGCGGGCCTTCCACCAGGCCGGCATCGAGGTGATTCTCGACGTGGTGTTCAACCACACGTGCGAAGGAAATGAGCTTGGCCCCACGCTCAGCTTCAAGGGGCTCGAGAACCGCGTCTACTACATGCTGGCCAACGGCGGCAGCCGCTACAAGAACTACTCGGGCTGCGGCAACACCGTCAACGGCAACCACCCCATCGTCCGCGAGCTGATCTTCCTCTGCCTGCGGCACTGGGTGCTCAACTACCACATCGACGGCTTCCGCTTCGACCTGGCTTCGATCCTCAACCGCGATAGGAACGGCGATCTGGTGCCGAATCCGCCGCTCGTGGAGCAGATCGCGGAAGACCCGATTTTGGCCGACACCAAGATCATCGCCGAGGCCTGGGACGCCGCCGGCGCCTATCAGGTGGGCACGTTCGCCAACTTGCGCTGGGCCGAATGGAACGGCCGCTACCGCGACGACATTCGCCG
Organism: Pirellulales bacterium; assembly: GCA_044221365.1. GTDB lineage: Bacteria > Planctomycetota > Planctomycetia > Pirellulales > JBGAPH01 > JBGAPH01. The sequence goes on along the minus strand of JBGAPH010000005.1, from coordinate 37,133 downwards.
CTACTGGCGCGGTGACCACGATACGCGCGGCGGCTTCGCCACGCGGCTGGCCGGGTCGAGCGATTTGTATGAGGGGAGCGGCCGCCGCCCTTACCACAGCATCAACTTCATCACTTCGCACGACGGGTTCACGCTCAACGACCTGGTCAGCTACGTCGATAAGCACAACGAAGCCAATGGCGAAGGCAACCGCGACGGCGACAACCACAACCTGAGCGGCAACTACGGGGTCGAGGGCCCCACCCGCCGCAAGGATGTCGAGGCGTTGCGGCTGCGCCAGATCAAGAACATGCTCGCAACGCTGCTGCTCAGCCAGGGCGTGCCCATGCTCGTGTTCGGCGACGAATGTCGGCGGACGCAGAAGGGCAACAACAACGCCTACTGCCAGGACAACGCCATCAGTTGGTTCGACTGGAAGCTGGTCGAAAAGCACACCGATCTGATGCGGTTCGTGCAGGCTCTGATCGCCTTTCGCCGGCAACAGCCCACGGTGCGTCGGGCGAACTTCCTCCGCGGCGCCTCGCATCGCCCCGGCGACCTGCCCGACGTGAGCTGGTTCTCGCACGATGGCGGCGCGGTCGACTGGAATCGCGACGAACACTGCCTGATGTGCATGTTCGCCGCCCCCAAGGCCGAGCCGGGCCAGCCGAAGCCCAAGAACGTGCTGATGATGATTCACGCCGGCATCGCCCCGTGCGACTTCGTGCTCCCCCCGTTGGTGCAGTTGGCCGACTGGCGTATGTTCGTGAACACCTCGGCGGCGAGCCCCCACGACGTGTACCCGAACCTCGACGGTCCGGAATGCCCGGCGAACGGCGTGGTCCGGCTGGAGCCGCGGACGTTCGTGGTCTACGTGGCGTAGGTTCGACAATGGGGCGGCGGGCGCGAACCGGCGGACTAGGGCCGGGGTCCAAACCGTGGCCAGGGCAGGTCTTTTCGCCCCCCGAGTCAGCGTGTATCCTAAACAGACCTAAAAGGGCAATTCGGTCGTGAGGCTCGGCCTCGCAGCCTTCCCGAACAGCGTGCCGGAAGTCCATTTCTGGCAACGGTTTTCCCCTGTAGCTCAGTCGGTAGAGCAGCGGACTGTTAATTCAATTCCGGCCTCGCGCGTTCCGTGCGGTTTCTTGCGTGAAACCGCTGTCTCTCCACGACTTACGCGCATTGCGGTCCCGGTGCCTAAGGCACTACAAAACGCCAAAAAGGCGTGAGTGCAGGTGTCACTGACACCCGCCCATACACCGAGGCGTTTTCTTTTGCTCGGCTAGACTCGCGGTCGCGCCGCAACACCGCAATCGTGGGGCTGCCATCGAAGTTGCGACTCGGGCAGATCTTCCGGCGGATGTCCTCGTTTTGGCTGAGGCAGCAAGCCAACAGTTAAGGGACATGCTGATCTACACCACGCTTTCACGTGGGCCATGCTCAAAGCGCCCGAGCGGAGGCGTGGCCGCATGCGTAGGCCGATTGCGGCGGGACGCACAAGCCGCTGAAAACAGCAACTCGGTAAGACTGGCAATTGCTAGCGAGCCCCCGCAACGGGTGGTAGACTTCCCGTGTTGGCCGAACCTGTGGGGTCATAAGATGCCAATTGCACTCCAATCGATCCATAGCTATCTCGTAAACGCGGGCAAGCACCTCGACCCACAACCGGCAATTAGGGGTACTGACGTACCGCTGGCCGGAAAGCTCTTTGATCTACTCAGCCGCGTCTTCGACAATTCTCATTCGGAGTGCGAACACGACATCACTTTCGATGCCGCGTCGGACGGACAACAAGCCAATCCTTGCCGAACGCTGATGGTCAATTACCTTCGAACTCCGTCGCTGAGCGCCGGGCGGGGCTTGGCGGAGCGATTGCAGGCCTTTACGACACAGAAATCCAAGCTCGGTCTCTTATTCTTGCTGAGCGGCAAGAGCGGTCGCGACCAAAGGATTGTATTGTCTCGCTTTCCGGCGGACAGCGCGATCCTCGCCGAAGAGTCTTCAAGCGGCCTCACGGTAGCTTTCTTGGAAAAAGTGTTCATGAAAAGCGCGACGGCTTACAAAGCTGCCGTGTACGATGGCACTTCTCTGATCGGTGACTTCTGGCACGGCAAGGCTGGTGACAAGCAAGTCAACGACGAGGCGTTACCGATTTCCAACTACTGGATCAAGGATTTTTTGGCATCTGATTTCCGCGCGACGAGCGCCCAGGGAACGAGGAGGCTTGCGAAGCTGCTGGTTTCGGCCACGAAGAAGACGAAGGACATGGTGGTCAAGCGCGAGCTCGTCGCCGTTGCGCAACTCGCGAGAGGCTTGAGCGGTCGGGCCACGAGCATTTCGGGCATCTGCAAGTCGTTTAATCTTTCGAAGCTAGCACGCGAGGCCCTGCTCGAAGAATGTCCCAATGCCACCGTTTTCGAAGAGAAGTTTCGCCTCAGCGCAGCAGAATTCGACCTCCATGTGCGGGTACATGCCGTTGAGCTACAAAGCGGCGCCATCCTCATGGCGCCGGCAGACGAGTTTCCGGACGTGTTTGAGCGGACAGTCGTAAATGCGAAGACGGGCGAAGAGCGATTCACGACGCAGGGTGTGGTTGTCAACGAGCGGCTCAAGAAGGGAACGATCTAGGTGACGACTCTTCGAGGGGAGTACGAGCGGCGATATCGAGAAGTGCTCCCTCCGATCGTCGCCTCCTTGCAACAGCACTTGCAAGAGCTGTTTGCGGGGACCCGAGTCGATCGAGTCTCCGTTCGGGCGAAGTCAGTAGATCGCTTTGTTGCCAAGGCTGAAAAGCTGGACAACGGTGCTGCGAAGTACGAAGACCCGCTGTCAGAGATCCAAGATCAGATTGGAGCTCGGGTTGTTGTGTTTTACCTTTGCGACCTTCCAGTTGCGGAGCAAATCGTGAGGGACAACCTGAGGTTCGTGGAGGAGAAGGCGTTGGAGCCAGAAAAGGAGTCCGAGTTCGGGTACTTCGGAAAGCACTTCATCCTTTTTATTCCGTCCGATGTGCTTCCGAAGGACTCTGACAGCCGAGACATGCCAACCTTCTTCGAGCTTCAGATCAAGACGCTCTTTCAGCATGCCTGGGCAGAGGCCAACCACGATCTGTTCTACAAGCCAAACCGCACGATCCCGCCGGAGGACAAACGCAGGTTTGCCTTCGCTGCGGCCCAGTCGTGGGGCGCCGATTTGATGTTCGACGACTTGGCTAAGCGCTTCGGCAACGACAAGGCAGAATGAGAGTGACCCCACAATTACAGCCGACCGCGAGCCCCTGAGTTCGAGGCCCTGACCCTCGCCTGGACGACGCTTTCGAGCCCGCTCAAGGCGGCGATCCTGGCCTTGATTCGTTCAGCAGATTAGTGCTGCGCGGCAAAAACGCCGCGGGATAGAAAGTAGCAACGCCCACCCGCACTCAGACGACGGGTTCCACGGTGCCTCACCGCCCATACAGAATCTCGAGTCGCTCAGCTTCCACGCAGTTCGTGGCGACGTCCTGCTTCCCGTCGCCGTTGAAGTCGGCGACCATCAAACGCCACGCTCCCTTGTTCAAGAACCTGGATCGAGGTGTTTGCCGTGCGGCGGCCGGGTGGAGGCGGCAGGGAACAACTGGTGGGCAGCGTCACCGTGGCAGGAACGTCCCCCCGCCCCAAGACCCATGGCGGATGATCGTCCCAGTAGCAGCGGCCTCAGCCGTTTGTCCGCTGCCTAGCCGGGGCTATTGCCAGCCTTAGGCATTGATCGGCTCTCCCCCGGCGCGCGAGAACAACCCCACTGCCACTGCGGCGGTCACGCCCTCGAGATGAACTGGACCGAGCCGTCCTTCCGATACCGCTTCTCGGCGTGGCGGAGATAGGCGGCGCACAACTCGGCGATGGTGACTGACCCGGGCTTGGCTGGCTCAGTGCCCGGCTCACGCTTGGGCCGGTCTGCCGCCCCACGCGAAAGCCACCTCGGCGATGCGCCGATACTCTTGCTGGGCTTCGCAAGAAGTAGGCTAGGCTGCGTTCTTGCCCTGCGCCGACACACAGACTACTCTGCCGCTAGCCTCACAGAGGTTCGCCGCGGTCGGGGACACGAACGCACCCGGCCGCGGTTCTTTTGCTTGCCGGACTTGCCGCGCGACGCTTGCTGCGATCGCGGCGCGGGCTAAGCTGCACGCACTGCAGACGTTGCCGCGGCCGGGTTTTACAGTTGTCGGCCGCGGCTCTTTTCTTCCCTGGCAGCGTTCTACTGTGCGGCGGCGATTCGGGGGCACCGCTGGCGAACGCCCGCCCCAGGCCTGAGAAAGGGGCCATGAAAGCACTCCTCGACCGTCTGGCAAGACGCAACGCGAGAGCACGGCCGAACGTCAGCGGCAGGGTGAGCCAAGACTTGGGGCCCACAAACCGGCTGCCGGGCGGCGTTTCGTTGACCGCTTCGCTCGCCCTCGGTCAGCAGGCGCAGGGGATCGTCATCTTGCTCACGGGTCAGTTAGCCCAGCGCAGGGGATACAGCTCCGCATACTCAGCCGCCGAAACGTCCAGCACTTCCCCTGGCCGCTCGTAGTGGCCAGGAACGCGGGCGCGTATGGTCGGATCGGCGCCTCGCTCAATCAGAAACTGGCCCAGCTTGGAATTGCGGGCGCCATGGTTGGTCAATGCATGGAAAACGGGCGTTTGCCCTCCGACGTCGTCGGAGTCGGTCTCAGCGCGGGCGTTTACGTCGGCGCCTCGCACAAGCAGTTTGGCAGCCTCAAGGAAGCCATACTCAGCGGCCACGTGCAACAAGGTCGCACCGCGCAGTGTTAGTCGCCGGCCGCCCGATTGACCGCAGTCGAGTTCGGGAAACCGGCGGTGAACGAGTGTAGGCTCTGCGTCCAACAGAGCAGCCAGTTCGTCGGTGCGGTCGCGAAGGATTGCCATAACGCCCGGTACGTCATAGCGCGTGTGGCCCCGGCGGCGCGAAGAAGCTCGATGCAGGCAGCCAGCCGCCGCGGATCGCGTGGATACGTCTGGATGGTGTAGTCGAGTGCCGTGCCGGGCTCCTTCAGAATGCCGCGATTGGGATCTGCGCCGTGATCGAGAAGCCACTGAAGCGGTTCCGGCTCAAGGTTCTCACAAGGCGTGAAGAGCGCGGGGAACCATCCCCAGCGGAGACCGTTGACATCAGCGCCGTGGCGCACGAGCAGCTCCATCATCGGAACTCGGCCGCGGTGGGCCACCTCCTGAAGCAGCACGTCCGTAACTACCCAGTGACGCAATTCCGCGTGCACCGAAAGTAGGGCCCCAGCAATTGCGACGTCGTTGCTGCCGAGAGCCTGCCGGAACCGTTGCTCAGTTTCGTCGTTCATATTGGCCGCTCCGTGAGTCGAGGCGAGCGAGATCAGCGGACCGCCTGAAAGCCGTAGTGGTACGGCGGTAGGTCAATTACTTTGCCGACTTGGAAGCCAGCGTTTCGGACGAGCTCAGCACATTGCGATGGTTGCAGACGAACCGCCATGCTTGGTCCGCGCGGAGTGGCAGCATCGTAGTTCCAGTGCATAAGGCCAAGTAACCCGCCCACTCTAAGGATGCGCCTCGCTTCGGCGAGAAGCTCGCGCGCTTCGTCCGCATGCAGGATGTTGAACAGCGTCACGTAGTCTGCAAAGCCATCCGGCAGGCCACTGCCTCGCTCCACGAAGTCACGTTGAATCGCGTCAACGTTCGGCAGCGCAAGGCACTTCATGCGCGTCCTCGACACCATATCAGCCTCGATGTCGATCGCGACAACACGGGTGGCAAGCGCAGCCAACGGAGCCGCAAACGTGCCATAGCCGCAGCCCATGTCGACCGCGAGCTCGCACGCCGAGGTCAACCCCAGTTTAGCGAGCGCTGCCGTCGGCTCGAAAAACGACTGCCACATCTCTTCCGGCGGCATCCCACTCTCTCGGGTCTTCATGAAGGCGTTTTCTCAGAGACCAGAAGGATCTTCGGAGGACGCGGACCCTTGCTCCAGTGAGTCGCGGCGGTGCGCTCTCAGCCAGGCGAGGGAAATGAAAGGCGGCAGCTACCGGTTAGCCACGTCTGGCACCCGGCGAGAGTGTTGCAGAGCACGCCAGGGCCTTACTTGTCCGCTTCGCTCGACGCTGCTTTTCCGCTTCGATCTCGTCGGTGCTCCGCTTCAGCACCGGATCGGACCGCTGCGTAAGCCGGAGCAGATCCCGCACGAGTTTCGGCCGCGCAACATAGTAGCAGCGGAGCGCACCCCGCTGGGCGAATCCCACCAGTCTTGCGTGCCGAAGCACGGTCAGATGCTGCGAAACATTGGCCTGCCGCACGGACAGCAAGTCTTCGATGTCGGTCACGCACTTGGGGCCGCCCAACAGCTCCTCCAGGATGAGGATGCGGGTCGGGTGGGCCATTGCCTTGAGGAAATCGGCGGTTCCCGCCGGATCGCCAACGATCATACTTTGGTGTCCCTTGCCTTGGGCAAGCGTTCGTTCAACGGGCGCTCTGATTCCGGGGATCGTCCGCCGGATTCACGTACTGAATGCTCCAGGGGCCTAGGCCGTGAAACTGCACGATCGTTTCGCCCTTCACCCACACGAGGAGCCGGCATCGGCTCCGTGGCTGCTTGGTCGAACTTGTCTCCCATGCCGATGTTAAAGGTCCCCGAGATCACGGTTACGCGCTCGGTCTTGGGGTGCGTGTGGACCGGAATGCGGTAGCCATCGGGGGCTTTCACGCGGAACACAAAGGGCCCTTCCTTGCTCGGATCCCCCTCGAGCACGGCGATCTGCGCCCCCTTGGGTAGCGACGGCGGACCGTCGCGCCATTCGAACCCGTGGGGCCGATTCAGCTTGATGCCCTCGTCGTGCTCCGGCCCGACCGCGGCGGCCGCGAGCAGCGACAACAGGGAAAGAGCCAGTCCGTAACAAAGGCGCATCGAAGTAACTCCCAGTAACAGGTTCCGCACTTTGGGTGGTAGGCTCTGGGCCGAGCGGCGACTTCGCTTCGGCCTCCTTGATATTCGATTGCGCGAATACTTTAATGGATCGACGGCGGACGGGGCAACCACCCCTCTTTCGGCTGGGCAACTGAGACCGGACGCCATGGAAATCGCATTTCGACGGCTTACTGCCACATTCGTCCTCGCCCTCTCCTTGACGCCCGTCGCGGCGCCGGCTCAGATCGTGCCGCTCGTCCCCGGCGTCGTTGTCGAAGAGCTGCCCGTCCGGCTGACGAACGTGAACAATCTGCGGTTTACGCCGGATGACCGATTGTCGGCCTTGACCTACAACGGCCGCGTTTACCTCCTCGAGGATGCCGACGGCGACGGCCTCGAAGACACCGCCCAGCCGTATTGGGATCAGCCGACGATCCGCGTGCCGGTCGGCATGGCCTGGTCGGGGCGGAACCTCTACGTCTCCTCCCACGGCAAACTGTCGCTCCTGCACGATGCAGACGGCGACAGCCGCGCCGAGCGCGAGGAAATCGTTAGCCAAGGCTGGCCCCCCACGGATGTCGCCTCCGGCGGCGTCGACGCGACGGCGGTCACCCTCGACGGCGCGGGCAACGTCTACTTCGGGCTCATGTGCGCCGACTACTCGAATCCCTACCGCGTGCATGAGGGCCGTTCCGCGTACGATCGCAACAGCCTCCGCGGCACGATTCTGAAGCTTTCGCCCGACCACTCGCGGCGTGAGGTCGTATGCACGGGAATCCGCGTGCCCTATGCGCTGGCGTTCAACCGCTTGGGCGATCTGTTCGTCACGGATCAAGAGGGGGAGACCTGGCTGCCGGGGGGCAATCCGCTGGATGAGCTCAACCAGGTCGTGCCCGGCCGTCACTATGGGTTTCCGCCGCGCGACGCCAAGTATGTCCCTGAAGTGGTCGATGAACCGCCTGTGGTTTCGTTCGGTCCGCAGCACCAATCCGCCTGTGGCCTCGCGTTCAACGATCACTCACTCGGGCACGATGTGTTCGGCCCCGCGTGGTGGGAGGGGAACGCCTTCGTGGCCGGCCTCTCGCGCGGCAGGTTGTGGCGCGTGCCCCTTGTCAAGACGCCCCACGGATACGTGGGTAAGCCCGTCACGATCGCGATCTCGTCGCTGCTGCTGACCGATGTCGCAGTGTCGCCACGGGGCGAGCTGTATGTTTCCTGCCACAGCGGCCCGCCCGACTGGGGAGCTGGGCCGGAGGCGGCCGGGCGCTTGTTCCGGCTGCGGTACGCGGCGCAGGAGCAGCCACAGCCGGTTTTTGCTTATCCCCTTGGCTCGCTCGAGGTCGCGGTAGCCTTCGATCAGCCGCTCGACCCTTCGGCGGCGGCCAGCAAGGCCGGCATCAGCTACGGCCAACACGTGCGCAGCGCCGACCGACTCGAGACCTTGAAGCCTCCATACGCTGCGGTCGAAGCCCAGGCCCGGGCACATCGCGGGCAACTCGGCGTCGTCTCGGCCGAGCTGTCTGCGGATCGGCGCGTCCTGTTGTTGAAGACCGCACCGCATCCGGTGCGCGGCGTCTATGCACTTACGATTCCGGGCGTGAAAGGTGAACGCGCCGACGACGACGCGACCATCGATCTCGACTATGACCTATCAGGAGTTCAAGCAACATGGACCCCCCAGGACGCCGCCGCGCCGGCCTGGCAGGGCTGGTTTCCCCATGTAGATACCGAGGTTGCACGTGCCCTGTGCATGGGCTCGAACGAACACCAGCGCCTGTTCGAGTTGTGGAAGACGCCGGGCAGCCTCGAGCTTGAAGGTCAGCTCGTCTTGCCCCCTGGCGAGATCACGCTTCGACTCGATTCTTCCCTGCCTTGCACGATTTGCTGGGGCGAAACGAAACAAGTGAGTTCGCCGACCGGCGCCGGCCGGCACTCCGCCGAGCTGGTTGTCCAGTCCCCGGACTCGCCGCGCAGCCTTGCGATCCGCATCGAAGCAGACGGCGTGGCGCCCCTCGCCGCTCATCTGAGCTATGCGAGCCGGGAGAGCGGGCCGCGTCCGATCGACGTGCAACGGCTTTGGGTTCCCTGGGCGCCTCCGGAACTGCCGGCGAACGCCGTGGAGATCGCCACTGGAACCCAATCCGCTTCAGGCGACGCCCGACGAGGCAAGGACCTGTTTTTTGGTCAGACCGGCCGTTGTTCCTCGTGTCATGCGCTGCATGGGGAGGGAGCGCGATTCGCTCCCGACCTGAGCAACCTGTTGCATCGAGATCGGAAGTCGATCCTCCGTGATTTACGGGAGCCGAGCGCGGCCGTCAATCCGGACTATCTGGGTTACCAGATCGTGTTGCGCGACGGCCGACTGATCGCAGGCACGATTCGCGCTGAGAACTCGGGTGTGCTCCGAATCGTTGACAACGAAGCTCGAGAAACGGTCGTGACGCACGAGGAGGTTGAGCAGGTTGTTCCTCTAGCGACGTCGATCATGCCGGCCGGCCTGCTGGACAGCTTCAGCGGGAAAGACATCGACGACTTGTTGGCCTTCCTCCAGGCTCCTCCTACCGCGGCGGGCGCAACCGCCACGAAGGCGGCGACGCGCACAACGACCGAGATCGAGGCTGTGCTCCACGCCTTGCCCGCATCGCCGGCGAAAGAGCCGCCACGGCTGGTCGATGTCGTGCTCGTAGACGGCGTCCAAGATCATGGCCCCGGCGAACACGACTATCCGGCTTGGCAGAACCAGTGGACGAAGATTCTGCAGGCGTCGCCCGCTCTCACCATTCAGAAGGCACGGGATTGGCCATCTGCGCAACAATGGCGGGACGCGGAGGTCGTGGTTCTCTACTTTTGGAACCACGACTGGTCGGCAAAGCGACTGTCCGAGCTCGACGTTTTTCTCGCCCGCGGCGGCGGCGTTGTCGTGCTGCACTCGGCTCTGATCTCCGACGACGCTCCCGAGGCACTAGCGACGCGGTTCGGGCTGGCCGCGCAGCCGCAACGGACCAAATACCGCCACGGTCCCACCGAACTGCACTTCGGAGAGAAGGCCAAGTCGCCCTTGGTCGCCGGTTTCTCGCCGCTGGCCCTGACGGATGAGACGTACTGGCCCATGATCGGAGATCGGTCCAAGGTCAATGTGCTGGCGACTGCGGTCGAGGATGGCCAAGAGTGGCCCATGCTCTGGACGTTCGAAGCTGGCAAGGGGCGGGTATTCGCCAGCATCCTCGGCCACTACAGCGCCACCTACGATGATCCGCTGTTTCAGATCCTGCTCCTACGCGGCATCGCTTGGGCGGGGAACGAGCCTTTAGGTCGACTTCAAGGGCTTGGGAGGTCAGACCGAAAGTAGGCGTGTGACCTGGACGTAGTTTCTGTCGGCCAGCGAGGGCTGCTAGTCGCCGGGGGGCATGCTTCCTACCGGCATTGGCCGCGACCGGGATCCCAAAGTGTGCCTGCCCATTCCTGACGGGCTTCCACGTCTCCGGATCAGCGGAACCGCGCCTCGACCTGCGCAATGAAGCCCGCCCGATCGTCGCGCATCCGGCAGAGCAGCGCCTCGGGCGCGGCAGTCCGCTCGTGGCGCGCGGCCCAAAGGACCATCTCGATCAAGACCGGCAGCAGCTCGAGCCCCTTGGGCGTCGGTCGGTAGACGATGGTGCGCGTGTCCGCGTCGGAACGTTGGGCGACGATGAGGCCGGCGGTCTGCAGCCGCTTCAGCCGATCGGTCAAGATGTTGGTGGCGATCCCCTCTCCGCTCTGCTGAAACTGCTTGAAGGTGGTGAAACCCTTCAGCAGCAAATCGCGGAGGATCAAGAGGGTCCAGCGGTCGCCGAACAGCTCGAGCGCGATGCTCAGCGGGCAATCCGAACGGCGACCGGACGGGGGTTCGGACTTCATCCCACTATTCTCGCCAGATCACTTGCAAAACACAAGTTATCGGATATGTTGGGGCGATGCTCGCTCAAACCCGCAAAGCAGGCGCCTTCTGGCTCGCGGTCGCCGGCTACTTGGGGCCGACGTTTCCACTGGGGTACGTCTGGCATCTGGTGGCGTTTCACCGAGCTTATCAGGCGCTCGAATTGTACCGGGCTGAGGTCATCGTGCCGTTCGGTCTGGCGGCGATGTTCATCCAGGGCGTGACGTTCTCTTGGATGTACCCGCGGCTATTCTCGACGGCGCGGCGCGATTGGCCCGGAAGCGCATTGCGGGCGGGGCTGGTGTTCGGAGTCTTGGCCTGGTCGTTCACCACCTTGCCGGTGGCGGCGAAATACCAAATGGCCTCGGTCTCGCAGTTTCTTTGGCTGGAAACGTCGTTCACGGCCCTCCACTTTCTCATCGTCGCGCCGCTCATGGCCTTGGCCTGGCGAGACCGCGCTGAACCAATCGGTAAACACACCTCTTTCTCGAAACCAGGATCGCCTCGATGGAAAGCAAACAGCTGTTGATCACGGCGCTACGGCAAAGCCAAGGCCTCGTCTGGCCGCTCTTCGAGGACTTGCGCTCGGCGCCGCACGTCCCCTCGACCGTCGGCGGCAATCATGCCCATTGGATTGCTGGGCATCTGTTGGTTTCCGAGGCGCACATGCTGCACGTAATCATGCGCGGTGAGACCAACCCCGTGGAGAGATTCGCGCCGCAGTTTGCCGGCAGGACGCGCCCCGACCCTGCGGCGCATGGCTATCCGCCCTATGAAGAGGTGCTCGAACAGCTTGGCGCCCTGCGGGCCAAGACGCTCGAGCTGCTGGAGTCGCTCGACGAGCCGGCGCTCGATCAGCCCAGCCGCGGGGTCCCGCCAGGGTTCGAGGCCTTTTTCGGCGTGTGGCGGCAGTGCTTCCTCATGCAGGCCCTGCACTGGATGAACCACCGCGGTCAATTGGCCGACTGCCGGCGCAGCGCCGGGCGCGAACCGCTGATGGCATAGACCGCAGTGATTTCACTTACGCGCCGGTCCGACACTCTGAGAGCAGGTCAAGTCAGTCGATGTGACGTCGATGTGACCGACGCGCGGAGAGCTGCCCAAGACCGTATGGGCTAGAGTTCGGTAGCGACGCTTGGTTTCTTGCCCCCGATCGAGACCAAGCCTTGCCGCCAAAGCCGCAAACCCTAACGCCAAGAGTCCGGCACTGGAAGGCTCGGGCACCAAAGCAAAGGTCATCGTGCCGAGCCGGGGCAAATTGGTGAACGGATAGCCCGAAAGCTGCGAAATGGGTGCGCGCGGTTGGGTGTCGGCGTTTGCGGAGTCGAAGATCACACCACTGTCGGTGCCGGCGTCGTAGGGGAACAGATCGACGCTCACCAGCGGTCGCCATTTGCCGTTCTCGAACAGTAGTAAGCTGTCGACGCCTACGAACCAGTCGGGGCTAGGGGCGACCATCGACGTGAGCGTGATCAGCGGGTAATCGGAGTCTACGTCGAATGTGCTGACCGTCGTTGCGGGGGTCACCAAGGTCCCAGGAGCTTGGACGATCGACCAGGCGGTTCCGGAGTCGATGGCGGCCTTGACTTCCAGGTCGAGCGGCGTGATCTGACCACGCTCGGCCATTGCCTCGAGACCAGCCGTCGCGACGCCGCCGGGCTGCCAGAATCTGACGTTCGCATTGTGAGTACCTCCGATCAACGTCGTGAAGTGCGCGCCGCCCGGAAAGGCGCCGGGATGGGTCGTGAAGTGCCACTCCGACACGAACGTGACCTGGTACTGGCGAATCTCGCCGCCGATCGCCCGCGTCCCGAGACAGGCAAGAAACATCGCGGGGCAGAGCAGTGAGACTTTTGCGAACACGGAGGGAATCCTGACTTTAGGGACACGGAATTTGGAAATGTGCCTTCCCAGCGTCGAACGTGGAGCATCCTGGATTAGTCGTGGTAACCGGCGTTTGATGATTCGAAGGTTGGCGACAGCAGCGTCCGCAATGCCTGCCGAGCACGGTGCAGCCGAGTCTTTACGTTTCCCGGCGTTGTGCCAAGGAGAGCGGCCGCAGCCTCCGTGTCCAGTTCCTCGATGTCGCGCAATAGGAGGACCGTACGATAGGCCTCGGGCAACAAGTCGATGCAGCGTCGAACTTCGGCGCGGGTCTCGGCCGCCTCGAGAATCTGGGTGGCCGTATTCGACCAGCGGACCACTCGCCCCTGAAGATGACCGGACTCGTCAAAGGTCGGCATCAATTCCTCGATCGAACTGCTGGGGCGTCGCTTGCGCGCACGCAGTTTCATCAGGCAGGCGTTGATCACGATCCGTTGCAGCCAGGTCCCCAGACGAGCCTGGCCGGCGAACTCGCCGACGTGCGCCAAGGCCGACAGAAACGCTTCTTGGACCGCGTCAGCGCAGTCCTGCTCGCAGCGGAGAAACCTGCGCGCGGTCGAAAGCATGCGTCCCCCATACTGTCGCACCAACGATTCGAACGCGGCTGGATCGCGCGCTTGTACACGCTCGAGCAGCGCGGCATCGTCGACGAAGGCACGGTCGTTGGAGTCGAATCCAGCAGGTGCGCTGGGATCCATCACCTCGGCTACATTCATCTGGCAGCACCGTGAAGAAGCTTGGCAACGAAACTCGAACAGGCGGTAACCCGCGCGCCTGCGGAGATCCAATCTTGAAGGCAGCGTGCTGAGGCAGCGTCGACGAAGCCGACGGAACCCAGATCCAGGTCTGGTGAAGGTTCCTCGAGCTCGTCAAAGGCTGCGCGCAGTTCGGCTAGCCAGGGCTCGAGCAGCTTGCCTTCCAGCCGGAGGCCGATCGACCGGTGCGTGCTATCGACGATGGGGGTGATTTTGAGCATGGCCGCCTACTAAGCGAACGGCGGACCAAACGGCTGGCCACGGGCAAGAGCTGCCGCGGAAGACCAATCTCCACAATAGGTTGGAGAATCCGATCCCAGCCCGTGATAAAGGGCGACGCCGGCGCCTTTCGCACGAGATTTCGTGGTTTTCCACGATCCGTCGTGACCGGCTATTCCGTGGGCGTGGCCCGCTCGATGCCTAGCTTTTTGAGGCGGCTGCGGAGCGTGTTGGGGTGCAGTCCCAAGAGCTTGGCGGCGCCACGTGGACCATCGATCACCCAGCGCGTCCTCTCGAGCACGGAGAGGATGTGGCAGCGCTCGATCGCTTCCAAACTGGAGGATTCCGGCGCCGAGGCATCCGCACGACTCTCCGCAGCGGCCTGAAAGGCATTGACCGAGTCCGCAGGAAACCATTCCGCTTCGAGATGCAGTGTCTGTCCCGCAGCCAAGATCACCGCCCGCTCCAGAACGTTTTCCAACTCGCGAATGTTGCCGGGCCAGGCGTAGGCCTGGAGTAGGTTCATGCTCGCTGAATCGATGGCTTCGATGCGTTTTCCCACGCGGGCGGCAAACTTGTCGAGCAGGAAATGGGCCAGCAGCGGAATGTCGCCCCGTCGCTCGCGCAGCGGGGGCAGCGCAACGGGGAACACGTTGAGCCGATAGAAAAGGTCCTCGCGAAACGTCTTCTCGCGAACCGACGCGCGCAGGTCCCGGTTGGTGGCGGCGATTACCCGCACGTCGACACGGATTGACGCCTGTCCGCCCACCCTTTCGAACTCGCGCTCCTGCAAGACCCGGAGCAGCTTGGCCTGCGCGTCGGCCGGGATTTCGCCGACCTCATCAAGAAAGATCGTACCCCCCTCGGCCAGTTCAAAGCGGCCCAGGCGCTTGGCCAGCGCCCCCGTGAAGGCACCCTTTTCGTGGCCGAACAGCTCGCTCTCCACTAACCCCGTGGGGAGCGCCGCGCAGTTGATCTTGATCAGCGGCTTGTCGCGGCGCCGGCTGCGGGAATGAATGGCGCGGGCAATCAGCTCCTTGCCCGTTCCCGTCTCGCCATGGATCAGCACCGAAGAATCGGTGGCCGCCACGCGTTCCACCTGTTCGAGCACCGCGAGTAATGCCGGGCTCTGTCCGACAATCTCCTCGAAGTTGTGGGCAGCTTTGATCTCCTCGCGCAGATATGAGTTCTGCTGTTCCAGACGAGACTTTTCTGCCTCGGCCAGAATCTGGGCCGTAATGTCGACGAACATCGTGCGGGTGTACTGGCCGTCGGGCTCGGGCTTGGACCACCACTGAATCCAGATGGGCTGGCCGTTGTCCCGGCGTCGCAGTTCGAGAACGACACCGCTCGTGTCGGCGCCACTTCCGATGGAGGCAAAGGCGTCGCGCACGCGCCGCTGGGCATCGGGCGTGTTTGGGACGAACGACATCCCGACCGTTCCCGGAACTTCCTCCGGCGTGATGCCGAGGATCCGCGTTGCCGCGCGATTGGCGCTGATGAACCGCGACTCGAGGTCTTCCTTGACGTAAGCGATCGGGGCCTCCTCGTACAGGTCACGGTAGCGCTGTTCACTGGCAAGCCACTCCGCTTCCATCCGCAAGCGAGCTAGTTCCGCCGCAGCGCGGGCGGCGAAGATTTGGAAGATGAACTGCTTTCGCGGCTCCTCCGGCATCGGCCGGTCGTCGAACACGGCGAGGTGGCCGAGCACTCGTCCGTCGGCGTCGAGCAATGGGACGCCCAGGTAACTCTCAATGTCGAGATCGACCAACCCCCGATCCTCCGGAAACTTGGTCTTCACGCCTTGCGGGTGGTGGCACAATCGGCCCCGGACCACGTCTTCACAGGGGGTGCCGCGCAGATCGAATTCGACGCGCGGTTGGATCTGGCCATTGCCCCAGTAAGCGAGCGTATGAACACGCACGGGCCGCTGCGAGAATTCGGCCACAAAGGCATACTTCGTATCGATTGCCTCGGCCAGGCAGCGGACGAGCGAGGAGAAGAACTCTTTGCCGGTGGCGTGGGCAGTCCCTTCGAGAATCGAGCGCAGAGCCGCCAGATCATCCGCCTCAATGGGAGCTGTAATCCTAACGGGGTTTGACGAGGAGTTCATGCAAGCGGGATCCAGGGCACTTCCACCTGTTTGGGTTGCAGTTCGCCGGCGCCGCTATTGTACCGCCCCCCCGATCGGCAGGGGAACGTAACTTACGCGCGACATCGACATCGCAAGAGTCGAGACCGTTCCGCCCGTCCCAATTCTTGCCGACGAGAGCCAAATCCATGCAACCAGCCCTGTCGACGACGACCACTCAGCCCGCGAACCCCTCTTTCCGCTCTTTCCGCCCGTTGTCGAAAGTAGCCAGAGCCGCGTCTTGGGCAGCCCAGCTGACGGTGGCGGCCATTCTGGCCCAAACCCTGTTCTTCAAATTCACCTACGCGCCGGAGACCCAGGTAATCTTCAGCAGGCTCGGCGGGCGGCCGATGGCCACGTTCGTGGGCCTGATGGAGTTGGTGTGCGTGTTGCTGCTGCTACTGCCGCGTACGGCGGCGCTCGGCGCGTCGCTCGCGCTCTGCACCATCGGCGGAGCCATCTTCTTGCACCTCACTGTGCTGGGGATCCAGATCATCGACCCGGCCACCGGCCAGGGCGACGGAGGCCTGTTGTTCCTGCTGGCCGTGCTGGTGGCCGCCGGATCCCTGGTGGTGCTCGCGATTCGTTGGCAGGAGTTGCCTTGGCCGATGGCCCGCAGCAAGCATTCGGCGATGTGAGGGATCACTGGCCTGGGCCAACGCGTGCCAAGCCAACGCTCTTTCGTCAAAGCGGCCCGTTATTGCCGCGCGAGACTCTCGAGATCAATCGCGAGCACCCGCAGATCGCCGACCAGTCGTTCCCTGCCGGACGCCGCGATCAAGTCTCCTGCAAACGGCGCCAACTGCTCATGAAGCGGTTCGTCGTTGGGGCCGGTGAGCAAGTAATACTGCGGGCGGCCCTCGGGATCAATGCTCAACAGCATGGGCGGAATGCCGCCGCGAATGCAGAGGGCGGCGCACGCTTTGTGGGTTTTGCCGCCGCCGGGCTTCATCGCCCCGAGATAGCACTTGGGGTCGATGATTTCGCCGCGTACACGAACCTGGCCCGCGCCCTGCGATACGAACGGCGACTTGACCGCGAATTGTTCAAGGTCTTCAACAGCGTTTGGCTCGGACGCCAGCTCGAAGAGAGCGCGGCCGTCGCGCACCAACAGTGTTCCGCGGACACGCACCCACCGGCCGGCGAACTGGGCGATCCGCCGCGCCGCGCCGAACTTTCCCTCCGCGACCAGCAAGACGGCGCGCCCACTTGGATGGGCCTCGTCGGCGGGCAGCCAGAGTAGCGGATAAGGCGCCGCCTGCGCCAAGCCCACGAGCGTTTGCGAGGTCGGATTCCAGACACCGTCTCCGGGCGAGCGTTGTGGCAATGCAAGCAGCGCCGCACTCAGCCCGGCCAGCAACAAGGATACGACCGCCGCAATGCGAACCAATCGTCGGTAGGTTCGCGGCAGGGCCAACCAACCGATGAAGAACTCGTCTTGGTCAGTGGGGGGAACGCGCGGGGGAATCGCAGTCATGATGCAGCTCCTCGAAATGCGCCGGCTCGACACGCGTGCCCGGCGGCAAAGGACAGGGATCGAGCCAGATCTGGCGTCCGTCGACGCGCAGTCGATACGTGGCAATGCGTTCGCCAAATGGCGGAGGCGAGCGGCCGTCCTCCGGTCGGTATTCCCAACCATGCCAGGGGCACGTGATGCATCCGTTGAGCAGTTTGCCCTCGCCCAGCGGTCCGCGCTGGTGAGCGCAAACGTTGGTCACGGCGAACAGCCGCGTCCCCTGGCGGAACACCGCCACGCGCTCCGCTCCGGCAGGACAGACGATTTTGGCCCGGCCGTCGCGAATCTCATCCACGCAGCCGATGGGGATCCACGACGAATCCGGGTCGTGCGCGAAGCCGCGGTCCCGCCGCCGTTCGCGCAAGCCCGTGGCCAGATGCAGGCTGGTCAGCGTGGCAAGCCCGGCAAACGCCAGCAGCAGGTAAACCGGACTGCCTTCAGCCTGCAGCGCTCCCGCCGCGACATGGAGCACGAGCAGGCCGTAAGCGGCGTACACCGCCATGTGCAGCGACTTCCAGACGCTGGGACCCAGATTCTTTTGCCAAAAGTCGTGGCTGGTCGCGGCCAAGAGGAACAGAATCAGCAGAGCGCCAGCGCCGAAGAGCTCGAAGGGAAACGCGGACCACGAACTCACGTTGCGGTTGCTCGTGAGCAAGGAAAGCAGCGGATTGACCGCGCCAAAACCGTGGTAATAGCCCGTCGCCACAGCGGCATGCGCGAGTCCCACGAGGAAGGTGGCGACACCCAGATGCCGGCGATTGTAGACCAGCGGCAGGAATCGCCGGTCGAGTCGCGCCAGCGGTCCCAGGCACAAGACCAGGTGCAGCATCAGGAACGCGCACGTACCCAGCCCGCGGATGAGGATGACCTCGTCCGACAATCCTTCGTCCCCCCGCCATGCGAGCTTGCTGAGAACGAAGAACAACGCTAGGTACAGCGCAACTCCGGCGCCAATAACCGCGTCATAAGCCCGTTTGTTGGCGTTCCACTTGAAGGCCGCGTATTGCACGCTCATCTCTGCGCCTCCTGCGGTGCCTGCGCAGGATCCGCGCCCGGGGAGTGCTTCCGCTCCGGCGCAGCACGGCGCGACTCGGCGTGAACGGCTCGAACCGCCCGAGGTGGCCGCACAGCGCTTAGCCAGAGGCCGCTCGCAGCCGCCGGCCCAATCATCAGCCACAAGCCCAGATGCCAAGCTCGGTGGGTCCGCGTCATGAGAGGGGCTCCTCGCAGGCCATCGCCCAGCGAACGGCTAGCCATGGCCAAAAGGCGACCGCTCCCGGCACGATCAGAGCCCGAAAGGCCCACGAGGCGCCGGCCGCAGCGCGATCCACGCGCTGGACGCCGCGTGCGACGAACGCTCCTGCGAACATCGTTCCGACGATGGCGTACAAGATGAGCCCCACGAGCAGAACCTTGGCGGTTAACATCCGGACCTCACACACGTGTATCGGAATGGGTTCGAGGCGGGCGACGTTGCTCAGCCGTGGCTATCGATCGCGTAGATTGAACGGCCGCCATCGACGGGCAAGCAGGCGCCCGTGACGAAGTCATTGTCGAGGAACGACAAGACCGCTTGGGCGATGTTGTCCGGCCTCCCTTCGCGCTTCACCAGCGTGGCCTCGATCGCCTGCCGCCGTTCCTCCTCCGGCAGATCCGGCGGCAAGAATACGGGCCCCGGCAGAATGCAGTTCACCCGTACGCGGGGATTGCGCGTGCCCAACTCGACCGCCAGCACGCGGGTCAGCGAGGTGATTGCGCCCTTGGAGGGAAAGTAGGCCGCGTAGTTGAGGTAAGGCCGCACCTCGGCCCAATCGCCAATGGTGACAATCTGGCCGCCCGTGGCCTGACCCACCATTGCCAGCCCCGCCTGTTGGGAGCAAAGGAACGTGCCCAGAGTGTTGGTTTCGAAGTGGGCTCGGACATCGGCGGCGGTTACTTCTTCCAGCGGCTTGCGCTGCCACATCGCGGCGCAATTGACGAGCACATCGATGCGGCCGAATCGCTCGCGCACTTCGCCCACCAGTCGCCGCACCGCCGCCTCGTCGGTCAGATCGGCGGAAAAAGCGTCGGCGTCGACTGGGCGGCCTCGTAGTGCGGCTACCGTCTCACGGGCTTCCGCGGCGGACGACCGATAGTGAATGGCCAACGCAGCTCCGCGGTCGGCCAGCGCCTGGGCCACATGCCAGCCGACGCGGCGTTTGCCGGCCCCAGTAATGAGGGCAACGAGGGGACGGGACATGACTTCTCCTTGGGGACGGCGGCTGGGGACTCGCTCTAGGATGCCGCTGGGAGGCCAAGGTCACGCGCCAAGCATTTGGCCGGCGGTGCTGTAACCCGACCTCTGCCGAGGCATCCGAACCGACGATGCCACTCAGCCCCTGTCGGCGATGAATCGGGAGTTACCAGCGTGAACACGGCCCCCAGTGTGTCCCCCACTGCTTTGGCGCTACAGACCGATCGCTCGCGGCCCGCCGTCGCCGACGCGCTCGCCGCCAGCCTAGAGCAGCTCTCCCGTCTGATCGCCACGCTCGACGACCAACAGTATCGGCTGAATCCGGTTGGCGTGTTCGAGAGCAGTATTGGGGCTCATGTGCGGCATTGCCTCGATCATGTCGACGCGCTGCTGGCCAGTCCGCTGACGGGATGCCTGAACTACGATTTGCGGCAGCGCGGCACCGACATCGAAACCGATCCCGACGCAGCGCGCCTGACGATTCGCCGCCAGCAGGCTCGACTCGGTTCACTTTCCCGCGCATCGGTCGAGGGTAATCTGAGCCTAACGGCGATCGTATCGCCGGACCGCCCAACAGTGCTCATGGACACGACGTTTGGACGCGAGCTGGCCTATGTGCTCAGTCACACGGTGCATCATCTCGCGTTGATCGCCGCGATCGCCAAGACGATGAAAGTGGCCGTGCCAGAGCGCTTTGGCTACGCGCCGGCGACGATTGCCTACCTGGAGGCCCAGCCGTGTGCACGCTGAGCGTCGTGAGTCTCGTGTCGGCGTCAGTTGGTTCGAGGGCGCCAACACACTGGGTCCGTGTGGCCATGAATCGCGATGAGCAGCTTAGTCGGCCCGCGGCGCTGCAACCTCGCCAACGCAAGTGCTCCGTGGGTCGAGCCCTAATGCCGATCGATCCCGTGTCTGGCGGCACTTGGGTGGCCGCGAACGATCGAGGCCTGAGCCTGGCAGTGCTCAATGTCAACCCGCGGGGACAGTGCGGATTATCGACTGACACCGGCCAAAGCCGGGGCAGAATCATTCCAAACTGCCTGTCGTCCGCCGGCACTTTGTCCGAGGCGCTCGCTTGGGGCGCCGCCACGGACTTCACGGACTACGCTCCGTTCCGTCTCGTCCTGACCGACCGAACGGCCGTGGCGAGCCTGAGGTGGAACGGCCGCCGACTTCGCATCCGGAAACCATTCTCGCATCGCCGACCCGTCATGTTCACGTCGTCGGGCCTCGGCGATCGCCTGGTCGACCGCCCGCGGCGCGCGTTGTTCGAACAGATGTTCAAGGCTGCGCCGTCCGGTGAGCTGATCTCGTTGCAGGATTCATTCCACCGCCACCACTGGCCAAACCATCCTGAGCTCAGCGTTTGCATGACGCGCTCGGACGCCGCCACGGTCAACCACACGATCGTTGAACTGTGGCCGGAAGCGGCCAGCTTGTCGTTCTGGCCGACAGCCCCCAGCGGCGCCACCGTTCCAGCTGCTTGCTGCCGTCTTGCCAGGAGGGACTGTCGATGAATCAACTCCTGGCCCTGATCCTGGGCACATTCGCGTCGGAGGACTTGACCACGATCGGCGCCGGGCTGCTGATTCGCCAGGGACGCCTGGACCCATGGCTGGCGCTCGCCGGATGCTACTTCGGGATCGTGGCGGGCGATTTAGGCTTGTGGTTGCTCGCGCGCTGCCTTGGTACGGCGGCCCTCGTCCGCTTGCGACTTTTCGATGCAAAAACCTCCGCCGAGGCAGCGGGCAATTGGCTTGTGCAGCGTCCCTGGAGGACGGTCTTTGCAGCTCGTTTTCTGCCGGGCACGCGCGTGCCGCTGTACTTGGCCGCGGGCCTGGCACAGACCGGCGCGCGGCCCGTAGTCCTGGCGACCCTCGCAGCGGCCTTGATTTGGACACCGTTGGTCGTGCTCGCCGTGGCCTTGGGCGGCTCAGCGGTCGAGCGCCCCTTGCGGTGGCTCGTGGGGCCAGGCTGGCCGAGCCTGCTCGCGGTGGCAGCGGTATGCTTCCTGGCGTTGCGACTCGCCGGTCAACTTGCCAGCGAGTTGGGGCGAGCTCGCCTCGTTGCGGGGGTGTCGCGCCTGTGGCGCTGGGAATTCTGGCCCACCTGGGTGTTCTATCTGCCCCTTGTCCCCTTCCTCGCCTGGCTGTGCGTGAAACATCGCAGCCTGACCGTCTGGACTGCCGCCAACCCAGGCATTCCGCAGGGTGGGTTCGTCGGCGAATCGAAACACGAAATCCTGCAGAAGTTGCCTGTCGCATGGACGGCAGCCAGTGCGCTCCTCGAATCGGCGCCGCTGCAAGTTCGCCTCACTCTGGCGCTGCGCACGGTGGCCCAACGCGGCTGGACGTTTCCCGTCGTGCTCAAGCCCGATGCCGGACAGCGGGGCGCAGGCTTTCGACTGGCGCGGTGCGCTGCGGATATCGAGCAGTACCTCGCGAGTCATCCTCTACCCGTGATCCTGCAGGCCTATGCGCCCGGGCCGTGTGAAGCGGGGGTTTTCTATGTCCGACTCCCGGGAGAGGCACGGGGGATGATCTTCTCGATCACCGACAAAGTGTTTCCCGTGCTCGTCGGGAACGGGCAACGGACTCTCGCGGAATTGGTCTGGCGGCATCCGCGATTCCGCATGCAAGCATCGACGTTTCTGCGCCGGCACGTGCGCGATCGCGATCGCGTTTTGGAAGTCGGAGAGAACTTCCCGCTCGCCGCCGCTGGCAATCATTGCCAAGGCACGCTATTCCGCGAAGGAGGGCGCCTTTGGTCGCCCGACCTCGAGCAACGGATCGACGAGATCGCCCAGAGTTTTCCCGGCTTCTACTGCGGGCGCTTCGACATCCGCTATCGCAGCGCAACTGAACTACGGAAAGGCCAGGGCCTGGTCATCGTTGAGCTCAACGGCGTGACCTCGGAATCGACGAACATCTACGATCCGTGCGGCTCGCTGCTCGGCGCCTACCGCACCCTGGCCAAACAATGGGCCTGGACCTTTCAGATCGGCGCTGCGAACCAACGACAAGGCCATAGGCCCGCACGCTTATGGGAGCTGTGGCAAGTAGCCGCCGACTACCGCCGCCGGCTTGCAGTTTCGACCTTAGCGGATTGATGCCGGACTCGAGGTCCAAGGTGAGAGAATCATGACCACCGTCATGGAAAACATGCTGGTCGAACGGCCCCACGTTGCGGCCAAGCCACCACTGTTGCTCGTCAACGGTTTGGCCGAGCAGCCGGAAAGTTGGTTCGCCAACCTGGATGCCTGGCGCCGGCACTTCGACGTGCATACGCCCGTGCTGGCGGACTACGGCGGCCAGACACTGCACGACCGTATCGCAGCACGGCAGCCGATCGACGTGGACTACCTGGTCGACCGCTTACACGCCTATGTGAGCTCCTTTGTCGACAGCCGCAGTTGCGACCTGCTGGCCAACAGCATGGGGGGCAAGGTAGCGGTGGAATTCGCGGTGCGACATCCCCAACTAGTGCGGCGGTTGGTGCTGCTGTGTCCTTCAGGACTTGCGCATGTTGAGCGGTTGCCAGTCGTTGACGGGGTGCGCCGCGGAGACGCGCAGAGCATGATCGAGAGCGTGTTCTGTGATCACCGCAATGCTGATCCCCAACTCGTAGCGCACTATCGCGATCGTTTGGCAGATCGGCGCTGGCGGACTGGCCTGCTTCGCACCATTCGGGGCACCATGGACCATCGAGTCCGTCAGCTATTGCCACAGGTTCGGCAACCCACGCTGGTTGTAGTCGGCGCCCAGGATCAGATCGTCGATCCGGTGGAATCGCTCGAAGCGGCCCGACAGCTGCCGCAAGGTCGCGTCGTGGTGCTGGATCCGTGCGGCCACGCGCCGCAAATCGAGCGGGCGGAAACGGTCAACCGGCTCGTAATTGCCTTCTTGAGGGAATGCACGTCATGCGCGCAATTCTGAACTGGGACTGGCTCGCCGCCGCCTCGGCGACAAAGAACGCCGCAAACTGGCTCTTCGAACGATATGCCGCCTACCGAGGCGCGAGCCTTGATCGCCTGTCAGCCGTCCAATCGCAACGCGACACTTTGCTTCGGCTCGTCAGAACTGCAGCCGGCACGCAGTTCGGCCGTGACCACGATTTCTCGTCGATCCGGGGCATTCGCGATTACCAGACGCGAGTGCCGCTGCGGACGTACGAAGACTTCTGGGAGCAGTACTGGCGACGCACACATCCGACGCTCGAGAATACCACTTGGCCTGGACGCCAGCCCTACTTGGCCTTGAGCTCGGGCACGACCGCCGGCACTACAAAATCGATCCCGGTCTCGTGGTCGATGCTGCGCTCCAACCGCTCCGCTGCGCTTACGGCGCTCTCCTGGCTGCAGACCGCGCAACCGGGGCTGCGGCTATTCGACGGACCGATGTTTTTCCTGGGCGGCAGCACCAGCCTCGAACCGGCTGGCGTTACTACCGCTCGGGACAAGGCCGCTGTGCCCTTGGCCGGGGATCTGAGCGGCATCGCCGCCCGCGAGGCACCCGCCCTGTTGCGTCCCTTTACGTTTCCGCCGCTTGACTTGGCGCTGATGAGCGACTGGGATCTGAAACTTTCCTTGCTCGCCGAACGCAGCGCTCCGCTGCCGATCACGCTGGTGAGTGGCGTGCCTTCGTGGTTGCTCGTACTGTTCGAGCGGCTCAAGCAGATCACCGGCCGGTCGACCGTGGCGGAAGTCTGGCCGTCCCTGCAGGTCGTCGTGCATGGAGGAACCAGCTTCGCTCCGTACGCGGCGCTGTTTCGCGAGACAATCGGCTCCGACGACGTGGCGTTTCTCGAAACCTATCCGGCCTCCGAGGGTTTTGTCGCGGCTGAGGACCCGCGCCACGGGCTGCTGAGGTTGATTCCCGACCACGGCGTTTTCTTCGAGTTCGTGCCAGCCGATGAGTTGGACGGCCCACGCACGAATCGCCACACGTTGGCTGACATCGAACTCGGCGTGAACTACGCCGTCGTGCTGACCACCTGTGCCGGGCTCTGGAGCTACGTGCTGGGAGACACCGTCTGCTTTGAACGCAGAGACCCGCCGCTACTACGGTTCACAGGGCGCACTCGACAATGCCTCTCGGCGTTTGGCGAGCACTTGGTGATCGCCGAGTTGGACCGCGCGGTGGCTGCGGCGGCGTCGGCCACGGCAACGGCGGCCACAGACTATCTGGTCAGCCCCGAGTATCCCGCCGGTACGCATACGGCCGGGCGTCATCGCTGGTTCGTCGAATGTACGAGACCCCCCAACGACCCGGCCATGTTCGCGTGTCGGCTCGACGAAGCGCTCTCGGCGCTCAACGACGACTATCGATCCCATCGGGCCGGCGATCTGACGCTACGTCCGCCAGAGGCGGTCTTGCTGCCGCGCGGCACGTTCGCCACGTGGATGGCCCGGCGCGGCCAGCTTGGCGGACAGCACAAAGTCCCCCGCGTGGACCTCGAAGGACGCTGGGTGGACTCACTGATCGATGCGGCTGGCGCTGGAGTTGGGTCAGGGACAGGGAGGGACAGGAACGTACCATGACTTGCCGGGAAGAGCTTGAGTGCCTCATCGACTACGTCGACGGCGCCCTCGCGCCGGAACGCCGTCGAGACTGCGAACAACATCTGGGGCGCTGCTCACTCTGCCGTAAATACCTCAATCAGTATCGCGAGACGATCGTCACGATCCGCGCCTGCGACTCGACGCCGTCGACCGAGCTCCCGGAGAGGTTAGTGCAGTCGATCCTGTCGCGCGCGTAACGGTCGACGTCGCGCGGCATCGAAGTCGCGGTGAATGGACCGTCAAGCACAACCGCCGACAGGAGCCTAAAAGTGATCAATGAACCGCTTGCTGAGTCCCTGCCAGAAGTCGTGATGCCGAATTGTCCCATTCTCAAGGTCCTCAAGGGGCAGACGGCTCTGGTCACGGGGGCGAATTCCGGCATCGGTCGCGGGATCGCGATCGCTTTGGGGCATGCCGGGGCCAATGTGGTGCTGAACTACCGATCGGGCGAAGATAAAGCCCAGGCAGTCGCCGAGGAGGTTGCTCATTGCGGGGCAAAGGTGTTGCTGCACCAGGCCGACGTCTCGCAGGAAGTCGAAGTCGAGGCGATGTTCCGTCGCGGCGTGCGCGAATTCGGCACGGTCGACATCCTGATCAACAACGCCGGTTTGCAGAAAGACGCGCCGATCGAGCAGATGACTTTGGCCGATTGGAACGGCGTGCTGGCCGTGAACCTGACGGGCCAGTTCCTCTGCGCTCGTGAGGCTGTCCGCGAGTTCAAGCGACGAGGGGTCCGGCGCGAGATCTCCTGTGCTGCCGGCAAGATCGTTTGCATCAGCTCCGTCCACGAGGTGATCCCCTGGGCAGGCCACGTGAACTATGCGGCCTCCAAAGGGGGAGTGATGCTGATGATGAAGAGCATCGCCCAAGAGGTAGCCCCGTATCGCATCCGCGTGAATAGCATCGCGCCAGGCGCCATCCGCACTCCGATCAATATGTCCGCCTGGGATACCCCCCAGGCCCTCGAGGCCCTGCTGAAGCTGATTCCCTACAAGCGGATCGGCGAGCCAGAGGACATTGGCCGAGCGGCCGTCTGGCTGGCTTCTGACGACTCGGACTACGTGCACGGAACGACGCTGTTCGTCGACGGCGGCATGACACTCTACCCCGGTTTCGAGACCGGCGGCTGAGGGCGGGCCAACGACACGCGCTCGGCGCCGCCCGAACTGTTGCCTGCCACGTTTGTGGAATCGAAGCCGCCCTCGCGTGGCAGCCACTCCAGCCTCTCTCGGAGATCTAGCATGTCGAGCGACCGTTACGACGTGATCATCGTTGGCACCGGGGCCGGCGGCGGCACGCTGGCCCATCGATTGTCGACTTCGGGCAAGCGAATCCTGTTGCTCGAGCGTGGCGGCTTCGTTCCGCGCGAAAAGGACAACTGGAACGCAAGAGCCGTCAACGTCGAGGGTAAGTACCAAACGAAGGAGGTCTGGCGCGGCGGCGCCGGCCAAGAGTTGCACCCGCACACCAACTACAACGTCGGCGGCAACACCAAGTTTTATGGAGCGGCTCTGTTCCGGCTGCGCCGGGAAGACTTTGGCGAGGTGCAACACCATGGCGGACTCTCACCCGCTTGGCCGGTCAAGTACGAAGAACTCGAACCTTACTACGCCGAGGCGGAGCGCCTCTACCACGTTCATGGCCTACGCGGCGAAGACCCCACCGAGCCCCCGTCGGCATCGCCGTATCCCCATCCGCCGATCAGTCACGAACCGCGGATTCAGCAGCTCGCCGATGATTTCGGCAGGCTCGGCTTACGACCCTTCCATACGCCCTTAGGCGTGATGCTCGACGAACGCCATCCCCATACCAGCCGCTGCATTCGTTGCGACACGTGCGATGGCTTCCCCTGCCTGTTGCATGCAAAGTCCGATGCCCAGGTCTGTGCCGTAACGCCGGCATTGCATCATGAAAATGTATCTCTCTGGACCAACGCCTATGTTGAGCGGCTCGAGACGTCCGCTTCGGGACGCGAGGTCGAGCGCGTGGTGGTCATTCACGAAGGCAAGACCCGCACACTGTCGGCCGATGTGGTCGTGGTGGCTTGCGGGGCCATCAACTCTGCGGCCCTTCTCCTACGGTCCGCGAACGACCAGCATCCGGCGGGCTTGGCGAATCGCTCCGGCGTCGTCGGCCGTCATTACATGGGCCACACGAACTCCGTGCTGATGGCGCTGTCGAAGTGTCCCAATCCTACCGCCTTCCAGAAGACGCTGTCGTTGAATGACTTTTACTTTGGCGACACGGAGTGGCCTCACCCCATGGGGCACATCTCCTTCGTCGGTAAGCTCGACGGAGAAACACTGAAAGCCGGGGCGCCGGCCATCGCACCGGGTTGGACGCTCGCGCTTATGGCCCGCCACTCCCTTGACTTTTGGCTGACGTCAGAAGATCTGCCGGATCCAGAAAACCGTGTCACGCTCGACGCGCGGGGCTGCATCGTGTTGCGTTATCGGCCGAACAACGAACAAGCCCATCGGCGGCTGGTTTCCAAGCTGAAAGCTCTGATGCAGCAGCAGTCGAAATGTGGCGTACATGGGCACGAATGCCACGAGGGGCTCTTCGCCCGCAACCTGTTCGTCGGCCAACGGATTCCGTTGGCGGGAGTGGCGCACCAAGTGGGCACCGTGCGGTTCGGGGATAACCCCGCGACGAGCGCCTTGAACTCCGATTGCCGTGCGCACGATGTCGACAACCTGTACGTCGTCGACGGCAGCTTCTTCCCCTCGAGCGGCGCCGTGAACCCAGGCTTGACGATCATGGCAAACGCGCTCCGTGTGGGTGATCACCTCCTCGAACGACTCGGCTCGACGTCGAGTGCGATCCCCGCAGTAGGGCCGGCAGGCGAGGGCCCCTTGCAAGTCCGCAAATGACGGTTGTCGATGCAGTCGAGTTGCCTTCCGACTCGATGGCGCCGACCCTAGTCATCGCGAGCCAAAGAGACACCACACGATCTTAGAGCACGAGGACCACTTGCATGTCTGCGAAACGAACCGTCACCGCCGAGAGCGCTCGACTGGACGAGGCCAATCTCGGCACGGCGCCTTGGCGTCGCTGGGGTCCCTATCTGTCCGAGCGACAATGGGGAACCGTACGCGAGGACTATAGCGCGCACGGCACGGCCTGGGACTACCTGCCGCACGATCACGCCCGCAGTCGCGCCTATCGCTGGGGCGAGGACGGCCTGGCTGGCGTTTCCGACGATCAAGGCCGGCTCTGTCTAGCGATTGCGCTCTGGAATGGCCGGGACCCGATCCTCAAGGAGCGATTGTTCGGACTGACCAATGGCGAGGGCAATCACGGCGAGGACGTCAAGGAGCTCTATTACTACCTCGACGCCACGCCCACGCACTCGTATTTGAAGATGCTCTACAAGTACCCGCAGGCGGAGTTTCCCTATGCGAGGCTCGTCGAGGAAAACCGCCGCCGCGGCAAGCACGATCCAGAGTTCGAACTGCTCGACACCGGCGTTTTCGAGGCGGATCGCTATTTCGACGCGTTTGTTGAGTACGCCAAGGGCGGCCCTGAGGACCTCTTGCTGCGCGTCACGATCCACAACCGCGGTCCTGAGGGGGCGGAGTTGCATCTACTCCCGCACCTGTGGTTTCGCAATACGTGGTCGTGGAACGCCAAGGACGGCCAACGCCCCCGGCTGACCGGCCTCGACGAACGCACGATCCTGGCGACGCACTCGACCTTGGGGGAGTTTCGCTGGTACGCCGAGTCGGCCGATGAACTCCTCTTCTGTGAGAACGAAACGAATGCGCGCCGCCTCTTCGGCTCAGGGGATTCCCAGGAGTGCTTCAAGGATGGAATCCATGAATACTTGGTCGAGGGACGCGCGGCGTCGGTGAATCCCAGTCGCGTCGGCACGAAGGCCGCCGCCCTTCACCGGCTCAACGTACCTCCGCACGGGGCCAGACGCGTGCGCCTGCGGCTGTGCCGTGCGGAACACGGGACGCCCTTCGCCGACTTCGACCGGGTCCTTGCCGCCCGACAGCGGGAGGCCGACGAGTTCTACTCGGAACTGCACGGGCAAGTCACCGATGAGGACGCCCGCCGCTTACAGCGCCAGGCGCTGGCGGGACTAATTTGGTCGAAGCAGTTCTACTACTACGACGTTCCCGAGTGGCTGCGGGGCGACCCCGCTCAGCCCGCGCCACCGGCTGATCGCCGTCGAGGCCGCAATGGCGAGTGGCCGCACGTTAACAATGCCGACATCATCTCGATGCCCGACAAGTGGGAGTACCCCTGGTACGCGGCTTGGGACTTGGCGTTTCATTGTCTGCCGCTGGCGACGGTCGACGCTGAATTCGCCAAGCAGCAGCTCATCCTGCTGACGCGCGAGTGGTACATGCATCCCAACGGCCAGCTCCCGGCCTACGAATGGGCGTTCGGAGACGTGAATCCGCCGGTCCACGCCTGGGCCGCCTGGCGAGTGTTCGAGATCGACCGTCAGCAGCACGGCGGCCCTGGCGATTTGCCATTTCTTGAGCGCGTGTTTCATAAATTGCTGCTGAACTTCAACTGGTGGGTCAACCGCAAGGACGCACAAGGTCGCAATGTGTTCCAGGGCGGGTTTCTCGGACTCGACAACATCGGCGTGTTCGATCGCAGCGCCCCTTTGCCAACGGGCGGCTTCATCAATCAGGCCGATGGCACCGCCTGGATGGCCATGTACAGCCTGAATCTGATGCGGATTGCCCTTGAGCTGGCGATGCACAACCCCGTGTATGAAGACATCGCCACGAAGTTCTTCGAGCATTTCTTGCACATTGCTCAGGCCATGACGAACGTTGGTGAATCAGGCGCTGGGCTGTGGGACGAACAGGACCAGTTCTACTACGACAAGCTCGTGCTCCCCGACGGTATGATGGTGACCCTGCGAGTGCGGTCGCTCGTTGGGCTCATTCCGTTGCTCGCCGTCGAGACGCTCGAACCGGAGGTCCTCGAGCGTCTGCCAGGGTTCAAACGCCGTCTGAAATGGTTTTTGCGGCACCGGCCGGACCTGGCGGCACTTGTCTCCCATTGGGAGGAGCCCGGCGTCGGGCAGCGTCGCCTGCTCTCGCTACTCCGCGGCAGCCACATGAAAAAGCTCTTGGGCAGAATGCTGGACGAGACCGAGTTTCTTTCGCCGTTTGGTGTGAGGTCGATCTCCCGCCAACACCGCGAGCATCCCTACGTCTTCCGGGCCGGCGAACTCCGGATGGAAGTCGCCTATGAACCGGCGGAATCGCGGTCCGGCGTGTTCGGCGGCAACTCCAACTGGCGCGGTCCGATTTGGTTCCCGGTGAACTATCTGCTGATCGAATCGTTGCGAAAGTTCCACCACTACTACGGTGACGATTTTCGGGTTGAGTGTCCCGCCGGGTCTAGTCAGTTCCTCACCATCGAGGAGGTCGCGCAAGAGCTCACGCGACGGCTCACAGCGATTTTCTTGCGCGATGAGCAAGGACATCGACCGGTTTTCGGCGCGGCCGCCAAATTGCAGACCGATCGAGATTTTGCGGACTACTTACTCTTCCACGAGTACTTCGACGGAGACGACGGGAAGGGACTGGGAGCGTCGCACCAAACGGGATGGACGGGGCTGGTCTCCAACCTACTGCAGCCCCTCGGCCTGGGTCGGGACGGCAGCAATTCGAGTCTGAGCTACCGAGCGGCGGCAGCGACCTGATGTGTTCCGCGGTGGATCTTTCAGCGCGTCGAACTGGGTGGCGGCTTGCGCCTGCGGTCCTGGCGCATCGGTGTTGAGTGACCATTCGGACTCGAGCGGCGAGCGTGAAGCCATAGGGAGCCGCGAACGCTGTCAGCACCTTGATTGCCGAGGAGGCGGGGCCAGCCGGCGCGCGAACGACGGCCGGGTCACGCCTGCCCACACAGGACAAAAAGGCCCGCGGCCGGGAGTTCCCCCGAACGCGGGCTGGGCAAATTGGGAGGGATCGCGCAAGCAAACGCACGCGGCTCCAATGGAATCATCGGCGCTGAGCGGCGGGCGCATGAAAAAAGCCCGGCTGCCCCCGACCGGACTCCCCGGAGGACATCATCGGGCTGGCCACGGAAGTCTGAGCGGAGGACCATCGCGGCTGAAGGTAGCTTAGCTCGGTCCGATCCTACCCCCCGAAAAAAGGGCGGGGCCGGCGGCGGCTTGCGGACTAGGCAGCCGGCCCGCGCCCATCACAAGGAGGGCGAATGGTAGCTGCCCTCCCCGGCGCGGCCAAGATCACTCTCCCGCCCGCTAGCAAACCAAGCATGCCCCGATTACGCTTTCCACCCATTGAGCGACGTCGACGCGACCAAGGGCCGCATCGTGGCCTACCTGACCCGGCAGCGGGAGTGGTACCGCTTCAGCGAACGTCAGATTACCGACGGCAGCCGGACTTCTACCAAGCGGTGGCTGAGCTGGTGGACAAAGGGCGCGTCGAGCTGATTATTATGAACCGGCACTACTTCCGCGTCGTGGCTGGCAAGGCAGGCGCATGAAGAAGCCCGCAGGCAGCGTTTCCGCCAACTGCGGGCCCTTGGGAAATCGGGGGGCACGTGCGAGCCAACAAACTGCACGTGCCCAACTATGGTATCGACCGCGGGCCGGAGGCTGCTGCAAGAAAAAGCCCGCGAGAGAGGTCCGCCATGCCTCCCGAACGGGCATTCGCAGACGGAGAAAAACCCGCCCGACAGTCTCGCCAGAGCTGCCCGACGGGTCTGAGAGGTTGCACCGGGGCAAGACCGGTGGCCTTTGGCGACCCCCGAATGCCACAACGGGGTCGCCTACTACTATTCACGCTTGGACCTAACATGATTTTTCCGGCGCGTGTTAGAATCCCGGCCATGAGCCGCATTCGATTGACGCAACGCGATCTGGTGACAGCCCTCGTCGTCGCGGCTTTGGCTAGCTGGTTGGTTTGGCGATCGATCGAGGTTCGCCGCCTGGCCCAGACGGTTCACGACCTGGAATCGCGTCTCGAGCAAACAGAGCGCCGTAGTCAACGAGCGCGAGACCAAGCCCGGCACGACGTCGCTGGCCAAATGGAATGGGCGCTCTATTGGAAGGCTGACGCCGAATCGATTCGGGACCTCGCAAAGCGGGCTGGAGTCCAGGTGCCAGACTACAAGCCGACGCCCCACGATGTCCGGCCGCCCAACGAGGAATAGCTGCCGCCCATGTCCGATCCCCGCCCGACTCGCCGCGACCTGGTCGATGGCCTGCTGATCGTCGTCATTACCTTGGCCGCTCGAGAGTAAGGAGTAAGGCAGAGCGCGACCGAACAGCGGAGGCGGAGCGGCAGACGAAGCAGGTTATCGAGAGCTGATGGCCGGCAGTAGACAGAAATGGTACTGGCCGCGCGGCCTTCACCCTTCGCTACGGGAAGTCCGGCGGACGCACCGAATTCTCGGCAGTGGTATTTGACGGGTCGCCCGAACGTGCGGCTCGATTCCGTAACGTCGGCAGGTCCGTACGGCGACCGTCTAGCCGCGATCCACTAGAATCAACGGGAGCGGTGCAAGCGACCAACCCAAACGAGCGGAACGGTGATCATGGAGAAGCAGACCTGGACTGCTGCCGGCCCGCTGGGACCGACCCTTCTGTTCGGTTCCACATCGTTTCTGAGCGCCTTTCTCTTGTTTCAGGTGCAGCCGCTGCTGAGCAAATACATCACTCCGTGGTTTGGCGGCGGCCCGGCGGTCTGGACGGTGGCCGCGCTCTTTTTCCAAACGCTATTGTTTGCAGGTTATCTTTACGCGTTTTGTGTCGAACGGTTTGTTTCGCAGCGCGTGGCCCTGGCGGTACACAGCGTCTTGCTGCTGGTGGCGGTGGCCACGCTTCCAATTGTTCCCGCGGATTCTTGGCGACCGGTTGGGCTCGCGCAACCCGCTCGCCAGGTGATGTCCGTGCTTCTCGCCGCCGTCGGCTTGCCCTACTTTCTGTTGGCAACCACCGCTCCTCTGGTTCAGGTCTGGTACAGTCGCGCTCTACCTCTCCGCAGTCCCTATCGATTGTACGCCCTCTCGAATGCGGGATCTTTACTCGCTCTTCTGTCCTACCCAACGGTCGTGGAACCGCTGTTTGGTTTACGCGCTCAGGCTTGGGCCTGGTCTACAGCATTCGCCACGTTCTCCGTCGCCTGTATTGGCTGCGGCGTCTACGCCGTGAGGACCATCGATCCTGCGTCCTGCGCGCGGAACGACGAGGAGATCGACCAGCAAGCTAGAGTTGCTCGTGGAACGGTCATTCTCTGGCTCCTGCTCCCCTTCGGTGGGGCGGCACTGCTCTTGGCAATCACGAACTATCTCTGCCAAGAAGTGGCGTCGCTGCCACTGCTCTGGGTCGTGCCTCTCGCTCTGTATCTAGTGACGTTCATTCTGTGTTTTGAAAGCGATCGCTGGTATCGCCGCCCGTGGTGGCTCTCCCTTGCCCTCGCCTGCGCGGTGGCGGCCGGATTCCTTTGGGGCAGCAGTCGACCGGTGACGGTCGGCATCTATTTGGCGGTCAGTCTTCCACTCTTGTTTGCCGGCTGTATGGTCTGTCATGGGGAACTGGCGCGCATCAAGCCGCCGGTGAGCGGACTCACCGCGTTCTACCTCTGTCTGGCGGGCGGTGGGGCGGTGGGCTCAGGGTTTGTTACTCTCCTTGCGCCCCGACTGTTCACCAACTCGCTGGAACTGCCTCTCGCCGTCATCGGCTGTGGTGCGCTGGCCCTGCTTGCCCTGCGTCTCGATCCAAAGAGCTGGCTTTCACGTCAATCTTCGATCTGGCCGTGGGTGGCCGCGCTCCTGGTCTATGCCCATGGCGCAGCGTGGCTGCTGAGCCAATACAGCTACCTTCGCGCTCCCGTGCTATTCCGCGGGCGCAACTTTTTCGGAATCGTCGAGGTTTTGGACACTAACCCTCACAGCCTTGAGCATCGTGCTCGCATGCTCCGTAACGGACGGATCACTCACGGCGCGCAGTACACCTACGGTCCGCGTCACAACTTGCCCCTGCACTACTTCGGCCCGGAAAGCGGGGTCGGTCAGGTACTGAGTCGGCGAACGGCGGCTCGGCGTGTGGGCGTGGTGGGCCTGGGGATCGGCACGCTGGCCGCTTACGGCGCGAATGGCGACGTCTATCGCTTCTATGAGATCAACCCGCTCGTGATTGCCGCCGCTCAAGAATGGTTCACCTACCTTCGTGACTCCGCGGCAAGCATTGACATCGTGGAGGGCGACGCGCGCTTGCAGCTCGAGCGAGAGTTGGCGCAGAGCGGTTCGCAAGGTTTCGATGTGCTCGTCCTCGATGCGTTCAGTGGCGACGCGATTCCGACACACTTGCTGACGCGGGAAGCGTTCGCCGTGTTCGACCGCCATCTAACCGAGCAAGGTGTCCTCGCCGTCCACGTCTCGAATCGGCATTTCGACCTCACGCCGGTTGTCGTCGCGGCGCTTGCCAACCTCGGCTACGCGACTCACATCATCGAAACGACGTCGGGCGGAGACGATGAGCGCTTGGCATCCGTGTGGGTGATATCGAGCAAGAATGCAAAGGTCATTGACCGGGCGAGCGATGCTCCGGCTTCGGGGTCCGCGGGTGCCCAGACTCCGCCCTGGTCGGATGACTATACGAATCTTTGGAACGCCCTGCGGTAACATCCGCCAAAGGCTTGCCGATTCAGCAGTGCTCGCTGTCGACGGGGCGCCATTTGCTGACCACGATCCTCAGCCGCCTGTCACGGTCGCGATGGTTGACGCCTCGCAGTGAAGTGCGATCTGTGGCAGGCGTGAGTTGAGTTGGCGATAGAGACGGGTCCGGCGGGCCGCGCGTAGAGCAGGGAGGTCTACTCCGCCAAGGACATCTTCGCTGCCGGCGCAAGGCGATAGCGTTTGGGTTGCCTCTCCAGATCCGGCTCGATCAGCAGTCGTCCATCGAACGGATCCTCGCCCCGTGACCGCTCGCTGATGACTCCTACGTCGAGTTCCTCCTCAGCGGTGACCACGCGACAATACAACCAGGGCCGATGGTCACATGAGGTGTTCCGGTGTGCCGTATCGCTCGTTCTCAATACCGGCGAATTCGAAGGGAGATACCAGAGGCCTCCGGAGCTCGGCCGCCGCCGGCTGGGGGGGGTGGTCGTCTGCGCATGCTCGCTCCTCCTCCAAGCTATGCGCGTTACTCGGCGATACGTCTTCCTGTCCTTCTTGTATGACGAGCCCGCCGCCTAGGTCCGTTGAGATAACTATTCGGATTCTCGACGTGCCAGTGCTTCCTCCGAACGACAAGCCCCTCCCGAGAAGGGGCCATTTCTAGTGCAGGTTACAGTTAGCGCGCATGGATGCTGCCACATGCTAGAGGTTTGATCCGGCACTCTTTGCCGCTCGCTAGATAAGCGGTGCAATCCTTTTGCCGCATGTCCGCAGCTGTAAACGGACTTGCGGCACAAAAGAATCCTCGGTGAACGCGACGACACCCTTTGCCCATCGGTGTTCCACTCCATCTGCCCGATAGAGGCTTAAGTCGGAGGCAGTTCAGGTGTCAGCTGCCGTCGGTTCTCGAAACGAACCGAATTCGTCACCCAACGGAGAGATTCGAGTAGAATTCTTGGCCCGATTCAGAAAAGTGCCGTTTCGCGGCTGATGGTTCCGTTTCTGTTGGCGGAGGAATTGCGCCATCACGGATGACTTCCCAGAGCGTCCTGAAGATGGAGAACGGACATGTCGAGCGACGAATCACATGTTCTGGCCTTGGTGCCGACGATGAGGACGGCATTGGCTGCGGCAACCACGCTAGAGGATCTGACTTGGATCAGGAGCCAGGCGGAGGCAATTCGCTGCCTCGCCCAAAACGCCAATCTGGGGCTCACAATGGTCAACCAGTGGGCCGAGTTCAAACTACGGGCCGAACGGCAGGCGGGTGAGATGCTGTCAGCCCTTAGCCTCTCCGGGGGGGACCGAAAATCAAAATCGCACGAGTCGACTTTGAAGCTGCGCGATCTCGGAATAAGCAAGGATCAGTCCTCGCGCTGGCAGCGGGAGGCGTCGGTCCCGGAGCTCGAGTTCGAGGCTTTCCTCCAGGAAGCGCAGCGGGACGGCAGGGAGGTCACCTCTGCCGACCTTCTGCGACACGTTCATGCCCGGACCGGGCGCCGTGCGTCTAGACTCCGAACCGTCAACGCGCGACGCGAAGGGGACTGCTATGTAGTGGGTGAGTCGCTTCCCCTCGATCGCTCGGCCAAAACGTGCGCTAATTTCACCGCAGTTTGTGCGGACAGGGATCTTTTGGCGGAAGCCGTCAACCACCTTGACATCGTGATCAGCCATCTGTTGCCGTTCTGTGAGCACAATCTGCACGTGATGCCTGCCGCCCGCAGGCACTCCGCAAAGCTATTAGTCGAGCTTCGCTCGCTCCTTATGGACCTCGCGCGAGTGCAGTAGGCAACGATGACATACGAATGGTTCGAGGACAACGCCGCAATCACTCGATGGTGTGGCCTAGTGCACCTCGCTGTCCAGGCGTTCCTGTATGTCGCCACATCCGCAAATGCGGAAATGATCCGCGCCTGTTGCATTGGCTGCGTCTCGCAGTAGAATGCCCGCCGCTCAAGATTGAGCTTCGACTCTGAGGGATCAGCGTTTGGTTGCTCGTCGCTGCCGTCGGCCTCTATCGACCGACGCGATCGGCGGTGGCTACATGTTGTTGCGGGTGAACAGCAGGACGCTGGCGCCAACCCAATTCGTGCAGCGGTCACGTCGGCCGCTGCAGCCCTTGTCCAACACGACGCGCTCGGATTGCGCGCCTGTGCGCTCCTGAAGGAGGAAGTCTCATGATGGTAGTTCTAATTGCCGGTCGGCGGGCGCTGCGAGCGATGACGTGGCTGTTGATGGGTGTTGCTGCATTCGTCGTCGCAGGCGTGAAGAAGGCCATCCCTTTCTAGCTGTCATCTGGGTTGACGTTGGTTGAGGATTCGTTGGGTGCTGACGTGGGGTGAGTTGCCGGTTCGCGGGGGCGGCTTCTTCTTGGGGCCGCGGGGGTGTTTGCGGTAGCGGGCCAACTTCGTGT
>JBGAPH010000069.1:973-31464 GCA_044221365.1 Pirellulales bacterium | reverse complement strand
GCAGGATCGGTGACGTCGACCTCGAGGGTCCGCGTCGCCACGAGCAGCGGCCCGGCCGAAGGGTCGGCCGCCGCCAGCCGCGCGAGCGTTTGCATGTGCCAGGCGTGGTCGCGGTCGACGTGAACGCGCCCCTCGCTCGCCAGCAAATGAAACGGCGCGAGCCGCAGATCGTCGACCGAGCGGACATGCCAGCAGTAACGACGGTAGGCCGCCACATAGCGCTCGGCCGCATCAAGCCGTTCGCGGTGCTGCTCGGCCAGACCGCCGAGCTCTTGGCCCGCTTCCCCGAGCCGCGTCGCCGCCGCAGCCAACAGCGCCGACGACTCGGCCAGCGCCGCCTGCGCCGCCGCGCCGACCGGGGCGTACTGCGAGCGCAGCAGCTCTTGCGCCTTGGCCGACCAAGGCAGCAGCTCGCAGTCGAGGCAGAACCAATCACTGGAAAACTCCTCCCACCAACCGGCCGCCGTAACCGCGGCGTGCAGCCGGCCG
Source organism: Pirellulales bacterium (assembly GCA_044221365.1). Taxonomy (GTDB): domain Bacteria; phylum Planctomycetota; class Planctomycetia; order Pirellulales; family JBGAPH01; genus JBGAPH01. The sequence continues at coordinate 30,975 of JBGAPH010000069.1, read as the reverse complement.
AGCAGCTCGCGCTCGACCGCCGCATCTTCGAAGAACCGCCGTCCCGTGCGCGTGTAGCACGCGCCGATCCCTTCGTCGACGATGCCGAACCGCTGGCGAACCGCCTCCTCGTCGCGGCAGACGATCGCCACGGCCCGCGAGCCCATGTGCTTCTCTTGGCAGACGACCCGCGGCACGCTCGAGCGGCGGAAGTAGGCGAAGGCTTCGCTGGGATACTCGAGCCACTCGGCTTGCTGGCTCGTTTCGCAGGGGCTCATCGTCGGCGGCAGGTAGATCAGCCACTTGGGATTGAGCGCGAACCGGCTCATCACCTCGAGCGCCGCCACGGCGTTCTCTTCGCGCACCGTCACATTCTGCATCAGCCGCGTGCCGATCAGCCGCTTGCCGAGCAAGTCGTCGAGATCCAAGAGGTCGTCGTGTTCTTGCTGCGTGGAGAGCGCGGCCGCCGGCTCGCTCGGCAGGAACCGCTTGGCCGACTCGGCGTAGACGGCCGCCGCCGGCACGCTCACGAGTTCCAGTTCCGGATAGCGCAGCGCCGTCAGGCTGCCGCCATACACGCAGCCGGTGTCGATGTTGATCGTGCGGTTGAACCACTCGGGGTTGGCCACCGGCGTGTGTCCATACACGACCATCGCCCGCCCGCGGTAGTCGGCCGCCCAGTTGAGCCGGACCGGCAGACCGAACTCGTCGCTCTCGCCGGTCGTTTCCCCGTAGAGGGCGAACTCGCGCACGCGGCCGCTCGCCCGCCCTTGGTACTCGGCCTTCATGCCGGCGTGGGCCACCACCAGGCGGCCGTCGTCGAGCACATAGTGGCTGATCAGGCTGTCGAGGAAGTCGGCCGCGTCGCGCCGCACCGCCGCGGCTTCCTCGGCCGGCAAGGCATCGATCTCGGCCACCGACTGGGCGAGCCCGTGCGACACCTGCACGTTCTTGCCGCGCAAATGACGGAGCAGCTTGACGTCGTGGTTCCCAGGCACGCACAGCGCCGTGCCGGCGGCGACCATGCTGGCCGCGATCCGCAGCGTGTCGAGCACCCGCGGACCACGATCGACCAGGTCGCCAAGGAAGATCACTCGGCGTCCCAGCGGATGGCGGTAGACCGGCGCCGAGAGCGCGTGGGCATTCTCCGCCGGCCCAGCCTCGTACCCAAGTTCGGCGAGCAACGTCTCAAGCTCGCTGCAGCAGCCGTGAATGTCGCCGATGATGTCGAACGGGCCACGGTCGCTCCGGCGATCGGTCCACAGCGGTGTGCGCTCGATCGTGGCGGCGTCGATCTCCTCGGGCGAGCTGAGCGTCACCACTTGCCGAAAGCCCTCACGCGCAAGCCCCCTGAGCCCGCGGCGGAGCTCGAGCGATTGCTTGCGCACGACGTGCGGCCCGAAGCCGCGGTCGGGGCGCTGCCGGTTGCGTTCGTGGCACACGTTTTCCGGCACGCGGAGCACGATGGCCACCGCCATCACATCGTGGTCGCGGGCAAGCTGCACCAGCGACCTCCGCGAGTCTGCCTGCACGTTCGTGGCGTCGATCACCGTCAGCCGCCCGCGCGCGAGCCGCTTGGCGGCCACATAGTGGAGCGCGTCGAAGGCGTCTCCCGTCGCGTCCTGGTCGTTCTCGTCATCGGCCACCAGCCCGCGATAGGCGTCGGACGAAAGGACCTCGGTCGGCAAGAAATGCCGCCGCGCAAAGGTCGACTTGCCAGAGCCGGTGGCGCCGACGAGGACGACCAGGGAGGGAGTCGGAACGGAGATGAGCATCGTTTGACCGACTAAGTTCCCTTCAACCGCAACCGCACGAGCAAGTCATCGAGCGCATCCTGCGCCGTCGGCTCGTCCGGCAAGCTGCTCTGCTTCGACGCCTCGTCGAGCAGCGCCACCAGCCGACGATACTCGCTCGCGTGGAAGTCGAACTCGTCGCCGTCGAGCGTCGCTTGTTCTTGGGTCGCTTGCTTGCGCGCGATCAGCTCGGCCACGCGCGGCAGCCGCGCTTCCTCGTTGAGCACGCCCAGATTCGCCTCGATCCGCCCCGTGCGCATCAGGTGAATGCCGGTCAGCAGCACGCGGTACAGATAGAGCAGCGGCTTGATCCGCGACGGCGTTTCCTTCACGAACAGCTTCCACTGTGTGTCGGCGAAGCCGAGATAGTGGTGGGAGTGATGCCGGGTGACGCACCGCGGGCCGAGCGCCAGCAGCTCTTCGTGCGCAGGGGTCGTGTGCAACACGAGCGGCGAATGGAGCTGCTCGAGCACGTAGCCGTTGCGCTTGAGCATCAGGCCGAAGAACTTCTTGGCGTCGTGTGTGACCAGGTCGATCTCGAGCCCTTCGTCGATCGTCTCGAACTCGATCGTCTCGCGCCCCGGACGCAGCCGCAGCACCTCTTCGATCGGCAGCAGGTGGACGCCGCGGAGGTCGTAGTCGGAGTCGGGGGAGGCGAAGCCGTAGAGGTGCGCGCCGCTGATCGTGGCGAACAGGAGCGGATAGGGCTGGGCGCCCAGGTGGCGGAGCAGACGAGGGTCGGGGGTCATGGCAAAGGCGACTCGAGCGCCGCCTGGCGGGCTTGGAGGAGCAGTGCATTTGCCCGCTGGTAATTGGGACGTTCCGGCAGCTTGGTGGCGACCAGCGCGGCGTCGAACTGCCGGTGCAGTTCGAGCCGCCAGCGATCGACCTCCGGCCAGGGGCGCTGGCCGGCCTTGATCGCGAGCAGCTCGTCGCGATGCTGCTCCACGCGGACCGGCACATAGCCGTCGCGGAGCACGGTGATGCCGCTCTGCAAGAGCCGCAGCAGGTGCATCACGTGCTTCCACTTCACTTCGCCCCGGTTGCGCAGATCGGCCGACAGCTTCTTGAACTGCGAGAGAACATAGCCGTTGTAGGTCTGATAGACCATCCGCGAGAGGAACGCCTCGCGCATCGCCAACAGCTCCTGCGCAAGCGGCGTCGCCTGCTCCACCAGCGGAGTGTAGAGACACTCGAGGATGTTGGGATTCGCCTTGAGGGCCATCACCAGGAACTTTTGCAACTCCCAGTAGGCCTCCTGGGCGGGCTCGTTCTCGATTTGCTCCGGCACCCCGTAGAGGGACCAGTGCAGCTCGGCCGGCGGCAGATAGATGCCGCGGCGATCGGTGTCGCTCTGCTCGTCGTCGAGCCCGAATGCTCGCGAGCCGACGATGCAGCGGTAGATCACGCGGTCGAACAGGTTGTAGTGCTCGAGCCCTGCGTCCGGCTGCTGCAGGAAGCCGCGCTGATAGTCGGCCAGCAGCGTCAGCTCGCTCGCGCGCAGCGGGGCCTCGAAGTGGTCGGGAAAGCGCACGCGATACGAGTGCCGGCTGTCCCCCGGCGCTTGCACCACCACGCCCACCGCCCCGCGCGGATGGATCGATTTGTTCGTATGATCGCGCACCTCGACCAGCGCCACCACCTGCGTGCCGGGAGCATAGATCGTCGTCGCGGCTGGCGGGAGCCTATTCACGTTCGAAGACCCCCATCTGCGTCGGCGGGCCGGTCGTGGCGTCGTCGGGGCCGATCGGGAGGAACCGTACTTGGTAGCCATGCCGCGCGGCGGTCGCCTCGGCCCAGGCCTGGAACTGTGCCCGCGTCCATTCGAAGCGGTGGTCGCGGTGGCGGAGCTTGCCGGCGGGCAGGTTCTCGAAGTGGACGTTGTACTCCACGTTCGGCGTCGTCACGACCACGGTCTGCGGCCGCGCGCAGCCGAACAGAGCCCGTTCGCAGGCAGCCAGCCGCGGCGGATCGAAGTGTTCGATCACCTCGACCAGTGCCGCGGCGTCGTAGCCCGCGAGGCGGCGGTCGCGGTAGGTGAGCGAACCGTGCAGCAGCTTGATCCGCGCCCGCTGCTTGGGGGGCAGCCGCTCGAGCCGCGATCGGTCGGCCGCAATTTCGAGCGCGCGGTGCGAAACGTCGAGCCCCACGATCTCGTCGAACTGCTTCTCCGCCAGCAGCCGCCGCAGCAAATTGCCTTGCGCGCAGCCCAGGTCGAGCACGCGGCGGGCGCCGGCCCCCTTGAGGGCGGCCACGACCGTTGCCAGCCGCTCTTCGTTCAGGCTGAGGGGCCGCTCGACCTGCTCTTCTTCGGCAGCCTGCCGCTCAGCCGCTTCGTCGGCCTCCGGCTCTTCGTCGTCAATCAGGCGGGCGAGCGCCGCCTGCGTCAGCTTGCGCTGCCGGCGGAGGTAGCGATCGACGATCAGGTTCCGCTCGGGATGATCGGCCAGCCAGGCTTCGCCATGTCGGAGCAGCTTGTCGACCTCGTCGTCGCCGACCCAGTAGTGCTTGTCGTCGTCGAGCACGGGGAGCAAGACATACAGATGCGAGAGCAATGCCTGCAGCCGCACGGTGGCGCTCAGCTCGAGGCGGTAGTAGCGTCCCTCGCCCCACTCGGGGAACTCAGGATCGAGCGGCAGCCGCTCGGCCGCCACCTGGTAGCCCAGCGCCTCGAACAGCCGCCGCAGCAACTCCTCGCCGCCCCGGCAAGGGACGACCGGCAACCGCGCCACGAGCGGCAGCGCCGCCGCGGCGAGCTCCGGGCGCTCCCGGCTGCGGCCGCCGAGCGCCGTGCCGAATGCCTGGGCGATCGCCACGCTCAGGAAGGAACTGGCCGCGTAGGGCCGGTCGTTCACATACTGCTCGAGCGAAAACCCCTCGCCCGCCGGCCCGCGTCGATTGCGCACCAGGCCCACCGGATCGACCTCGAGCAAGAGCGCAGCGGTGCAGCGCTCCTCGTTCGCCTCGGGGTAAAACACCCGCGCCGGCCCGAACGCTAGCTCGACCACGTGCAGCCGCGCGGGGTTCTTGTGCAGCAAATAGCCCAGGTCGCTGGCCGGGCGATGCGTGGTGGTGAGGGTGAGGAGCATGGGGGCTGGTGGCCGGTAGCTGGTAGCTAGTAGCTGGTGGCCAGAGCAAACAAGAACGAACCGAACCGAGGGGGCTTGGCGAGCGGCCGACGACAGTCGGCCGAGCAACCCGCTCGAACCGCACCGCTGCCGCCCGCGATCAAGTCTAACGACTGCCAGACCCCTCGCCAGCGGCAGAGGTTCGGCGCGCCTCGCAGCCCCAGAGAAATGCAAACGGGGGCCGCCAGGGCCCCCGAAGATGATCGATCAAACTCGCCGCGAACCTGCTGCCCGCCAAATCGTCTCAGGTTTGGTAGGCGCCGCCGCCGGCGGCGAAGTGGCAGTCCATGCCGAGGCGGGTTTTCAGCTCGTCGAACTGGCGGCTGTAGACGTCGCTCGAGGAGTGGACGTGTTCGGCTTCGGTGATGAACTTCATCTTGTCGTCGCAGTCGACCTCGCGGCCGGCCAGGATCTCTTCGAACTGCGACAGGTCGTTGCCGTAGACGATCAGCAGCTTGTGCTCGTCGAACTGCACCTCGACCGGCACGGCCGGGTTCAGCACGGCGATGCCGGTGCAGCCGTCGTTGAGCAGCAGGTCTTCGTAGTCGTAGAGCGTGCTCTTGAGCACCGGCAGATCGATGTGCTCGCGGTACAGGTCGACGTGGCCGCGGTTGTCGCGGTGGTGGCTCGTTTCGAGCACCACGTCGACCTCGCAGCCGAGCGGTTCGAGCAGGTCCATGAACAGCTCGAACAAGTTCTCCCGCGAAGCCGCGACCATCAGCACCGGAACGCTGGAGCGGTTCTCCGGGTCGCGATACATGTCGTGCCGGTAGCCCTGCTTCGGCACGACCTGGAGGTCATACGAAGGACGCACGGCGTCGGTCAGGGCGAACTCGCCATAACGGCCGATTCCGAGGTGAGCTTCCAGTTGCTCTTCCGACAAATGTTCGAAGCTGCTGTTGGACATTGGCGGCGATGCGTCGCGGAACACGTTGCGAAAGAAACGCTGCAGAAAGCCCATGGCCTGCGATCAACCGGGGTGCGCGTACGAGCTAGGGGGGCCGGGTTCGGCGGCGGCCTGCGGACGTTTATTAAAACTTAGGTCACGCTTGGTTCCGGCCCGGCCGGGACATTCCCCAGACCGCGCCGGCAGGTTCGCCGGTACAACGTGTGCAACCGCTAACACTGGCGAGCCGGGATGGGTCTTCCCAGCACGGGCAGCAACGCGGGCCCCAGCGGCGGCCGGCGAGCCGCTGCAAAGGCCATGTGATACTCTAGCACCCTGCCGTGCGCGAGTTGGCCCACAATTCGACTCGGGCACAGGGCCCTTGATTTGCCCGGCCAAACAAGCTCCGCCGGCCGCGAAATTCCATGAACTAGGCATGGCTGCAAACGAAGGAAAACGCCCAGGCGGCCTCGTCAACCGGCGCCGCGTTTCCTGCGGCAAACGGCGAGAGAACCGGCAAGCGATGGGGTCTTGGAAACGGAATCCGCTAGAGCGTGTCCTTCGCTCAAACGGCAGCGGCCGCAACGTGCTTCAGGAGGAGTGGTGGACGAAGGGGAGCGATGGCGGCCGCCGGACAAGGATTTTTGGATGCGCTGGTCAAGTTGATCGAGCCCACCGTAGCGGGCCGAATCTCGGCCGCCGCAGGCTCTTCCTTCGGTATACTAGACCCGTCAGGTCTTGGCTAGCGATTGGTTTGGGGGGATGCCAGCATCCGTCCCGCACGAGGTGAAATGCATGCACGATTCAGGCAAGCGCGCGAAGGATTGCGGATTGAGAAGTTGGCGGCCAAGGCGGAGCCTACCGATCGTGGCGGTTCTGCTGCTCGGCCTCGGCTGCAACGACGCGGCCCCGGTCAAAGCGCGGCCCAAGAGCCCGCCTGCGGCCGTCGGCCAGTTGCCGGCCGACACCTGGGAGGTGCTCACGATGCAGGGGAGCCGCGTGGGCTACCGGCACACCGAAATCCGGCCCCTCGCCGAAATCGGGCGTGATCTGCAGGAGGTGAGCACCGAGCTCGTCCTGAAGGTGGCCCGCTTCGGCGACAACACGCAAACGCGGCTCCGCGTGACGAGCGTCGAAACTCCGGCCGGCGAGCTCGTGCGCTTCGAGAGCCGCACCGAAATGGGCCCCACCGAGTCGGTGGTCAAAGGAAAGGTCGACGACGACGTGCTGGTGATCGATTCAGGCGCCCAGCAGCAAACGCTCCCTTGGTCGCGCGAGGACCGCGGCTTCCTGGCCGTCGAGCAATCTTTGGCCGGGCAACCCCTTTCACCAGGTGAACACCGCTCGATCCGCAGCCTGTCGCCGCCGCCGCTCCTGCAGGTGACGACCACCGAGCTGGTTGCCCGCAAGGTCGAGCCGACCAAGCTGCTCTCCGGAACCGAGGAATTGTTGCGGATCGACGCCAGCAGCTCCGGCGGGCCCGGTCAGCCGGTGATGCAGATGACCTTCTGGACTGACACGAAAGGTCAGGTGAAGAAGAGCCGCTTCGCTGACCTCGACATGGACAGCTACACGACGATCCGCCAGGTGGCGCTCCACGAAGATGGGTCCGCGCCCTTCGACCTGGGGAGCTTTTCGGTCGTGAAGCTCGATCGGCCGTTGCCGGCAGGGCACGAAACGCCGCGGGCCACCTATCGCGTGACGCTCAGCGATGAAGACCCGGCCAAGATCTTCCCCGGCGGGCCCTCGCAAAAGGTGACCTCGCTTAGCGGCGACTCGGCCGAGCTCACCGTGCGGGCGGTGCGCCCAGACACCAAGCCCGAGGATTTCCCCGCCGGCAACGGCCAGCCGACGCCGGCCGATCTCGCGCCCAACGCGCTCGTGCAGAGCGACGACCCTGCGATCAAAGCCATGGCCGAGCGGGCGGCCGGCGGCCGCACCGACGCCTGGACCGTGGCCAAGCTGCTCGAGGCGTTCGTGCGCCGCTCGATCAAGGAAAAGAACTTCTCCCAGGCCTTCGCCTCGGCGGCCGACGTGGCCAAGACGCTCGAGGGGGACTGCACCGAGCACGCCGTGTTGCTGGCGGCGCTCGCGCGGGCCAACGGCATTCCGGCCCGCGTGGCGATTGGCCTGGTCTACATGCCGAACGACCAGGGCTTCGGCTACCACATGTGGAACGAACTGTGGATCGACGGCCGCTGGATCCCCATGGACGGCACGCTGGGCCTGGGGGGCATCGGCGCCGGGCACCTGAAGCTCACCGACTCCAACCTGGCGGGCGCCGACGGCTACAGCAGCTTCCTGCCGGTGGCGCAGGTGCTGGGGCGGCTGAAGATCGAGGTCTTGCCCTAATCTCTCGGCTCAAGGTCAACGAGCAATCACCGCCTGCTCGACCGTCAGATTTTCTTGTTTGTGATTGTGCCCTTGATGCTGGATCAGCTCGTAGAGCAGTTCGGCTCGCTGGCGGGGGGCGACGGACGTGTGGAACTCCGCCGTGCGGTAGTCGTGGTTCTTGGCCTCGAGGCCGCTGCGGAAGACGGCGTGTCCGGGGAACGCCCGCCGCACTTCGACGTGGATCGGCTTGCCCGAGTAGTTGCGAATCCGCTGGGCGAAGAGCGTGTGGTCGTCCCAGCCCACGACGTTCGCCTGCTCCTCGAGCTGCGTCGTTCCGGTCCCCACTTCCTTGAAGGTCTGCGTGCCGGCCACTTGCAGCCACAGGTGGTCCCTCCACGTGCGCAGCGGCACGAGCTCGAAGACCACCTGCGGGTCAACGCCTAGGTTGAGCTCGATCTTGTCGCCGATGGGCACGTACTTGATCGATTCGGCGGTGAGGTAGGAGAGCCCGTCGCGGCCGTTGTCGCGGAAGACGCGGACGACGCCGTCGGGGAGCGGGCTGTCGCCGAGCTTCGAGGCCTTGTCGTTCGTCAACAGGTAGAGCCGCACCAGCTGCTCGCCGTATTGCTCGGGCCGCTGGCGGTATTCGACGCGGAACGGCGCCCGCTGCCCCTCGAGGCTGCGCATGCGTTTCGACCAGCCATTGGGGATCGTCTCGGTCCCCTCGATCGAGAAGATGAAGTACTCGCTCAGCCCCTCCTTGATAATCTGCTTCTCCTCCTGCGGCGCCGCGGCGCCCATCGGCGCGCCCCCCCGCCCGCCCATCGACTTGGCGGCCGCCTCGTACCGTAGCGACCGCAGGTGGTCATCCGACAATTCCTTGACCTGATCCATCGGCACCTGAGCCAGTTGGGCAATCTTCTCAACCAAGTTGATCGTGCCGACGACGAGCCGAATCTGGGCATTTTCATACTCTTCGCCCGAGTTGTTCTGCACGCGCACGAACTACTCTTCGCCCGAGTTGTTCTGCACGCGCACGAACCCCTCGAAGCTCATCGACTCTTCCGCCCGGTCGGCGATGCACAGATAGTCGGCCGACCAGGTGATGCCGGACGTGAAGTAGGTGATCTCCACGGTGGCCTCCCCCTCGAGCTCGCTCTGCACGTTCCAGTACAACATCTGCGGCTTGTCGTGCGGGAACGTGGTGTCGAGGACCTCGAGCTTGTCGGCCGCGGTCAGGAAGCGCAGTTCGACCGAGGTCGGATCGATAAGCGTGTTCGCCCAACTGAACTGCAGCGGGTTGGCCCCGCGCTTGAAGCTGATCGCCCGCGTCTCGCGCACGAGCGTCAGGTCTTCCGAGTTGTAGATCGTGAGCTGGACCGTTTGCCGGCTCGGGACTGTCGACAGGTCGACGTTGTCGGCCGTGGCCAGGGAAGCGAAGGTGGCCGCGGCCAGCAGAGCCAGTAGACCACACAAGGTCGAACGAATCATGGGAATGCCCTAAGCTACGGTGTGAAGATTGGGAGAGCAGGCGGCTTACCACTCGTTGCGAATGGTCACGTGCAAGCGATGCACGAGCTTCTGCGCCTTGCCGTCGGCGTCGCGCGCCGGCAAGTCGGCGTGCAGCACGGCCAGGTCTTGCGTGCTCTTCTCCTGGTCGAGACCGCCGGGGAACGACGTCTGCCCGCCGAGCGACCATTCGACGTCGCGGCCCGTGTCGCCGTGGACCTCGTTACGAAGGGCCCGCAAGCTCTCGGCCAGGTCGAGCGTGACCGGCTTGTCCTTGAAGTTCTCGATCTCGTACTTGACCACGACCTCGCGATCGAACAGGTTGCCTGCCCGCCGCTTGACCTCGTTGTTCTCGATCGTCCGCTTGACGACGATGTCTTGGGCCACTCCCAGGTAGAGCTTCATCTCGTCGTCCAGCGGCGTGAAACGGCCCCAATCTTCGCCGAGGAAGGTCGCCGAACCGCGGCTGTCCTCCTGGAAGATCCGCACCTTGCCGTATTCCAGCGGCGCGCGGCCCAGCTTGTGGGCCTCGTCGTTCTTGAGCACGTAGTGCATCGGCACGCGCAGCTTCTGCTGCGCCGGGTCGAGATAGCCAAACTCGTGCAGGCTGGCCGTGTAGGTCTTGCGGATCGGGACGCCGACGTACTTCTCGGCCAGCATCTCCTTGGTTTCATTGAGCCCGATCGGCTTGAGAAACCGCTGGCCATAGCCTGCCCACAGTCCCGTGGAGCCGAAGGCCTCGTTGGCCAAGTTCTGCAGCCGCAGGTATTGCGACAGCACCAAGGTCGATTCGTCGTGCGTGGCGACCGCGCGGTAGTTGAAGGACTTGTTCAAGTTGCCCAACAGGTAGCTGATTCGCACCCGCGCCGAGCCCGACTCATTGGCGGCCACCTGCCACACGAGCGCGGCTTCGTTGGGCGGGTAGCTGACCGAGAGCACCTTGGCCTCGAGCGCGCCCCCTTGGGCGGGTCCGAGCACGCGGAAGACGATCGAGTTGGGGTCGATCTGCGTGTTCTTCCAGGAGAAATCGACCTGGTTCACGCCCTGGATCAGCGGGACGATCCGCTCTTCCTCGACCAGGGTCGCGTTCGCATGGTCCAACTGAATCTCCACGCGCTCGCGTACGGGCAGCGTGATCAACTTGATCCGCGCCCAAGCCGGACGCGGCGGTGAAAACACCGCCAGGGTGAGCAGCGCGCAAACGACAAAACGGCGCATCGACGTATCCTCGAGTGCCCAATGAGTGGCGAAGCTGGAGTGGACGTTGAATTGGACGCGAGCGTCGCTCGTTTAGTTCCCGCCAACGAACAACGATCCGCGTCGGCCGCAATCGCACGGCCGAGGACGAGCCGCTCACCGGGGTCTGCCAGGGCGTTATTCGCGGCAGCTTCGCCGCCCGTGGGGGAAAGCGATCGCAACGACGGCACGCGTCCTCACGCCGCTCGTGGACCATGCTCTGTTGGACGCGTCCACCAACCCCCGCGAACCTTGAGATGCCTGGGACGATGGAGGCCCGTCCGACCTTGCAGTAAGATCGGAGAGTCGTCTGGCGCATTCTCGAACTGGGTCGTTCGGCGCGCAACCCACGATTGCGGAGAGTTTATGTTTGGGCGCTTGCAGAGGCTGTTTCGCTCACTTGCCCGAGCTTGGCCCTTCGCGCGCGGTCCCAAGGCTTCTCGAAGCGAACGCGACCATCGAATGATTTCGTTCGTTGCGTTGCTCGCTGAGCCTATGAGCCTGGAGGCGGCGTACGTGGCCGCAGCCGCCGCCAAAGCCTGGGATGCCGACCTGGGAGAAGGAGAGAACGAAGGAGCAGACGGCTTCGCGGTTGGGTCTGCGCCTCTGGTCATGGTGCAGTGTCGCGGCCGTGTCTTCACCGTCAATTGCTTCGATCGCCCCTACGTGGACGATCCACGGCAAGCTGCCGAGCGCATCTCCGACCTCCGGCTGCGGACCCTGTTTGTTCGCCACACGGCGTGGATTTCGTGCGACGCTTTCGCAGTCGACGAATCTTCCGAGGAAGATGTGCGCGACGCATATCGCTCCTGTGGCCGCTTGCTCGCGCGCCTGATGCCGGAGAATGCTCTTGCGGTCTTTGTACCCGACACCAACGCTCTCTACCCCAACGATGGCGAGATCGATTCCCTGCTCTCCGCGGAGGACCCGTTTGCCGCGATCCACGGAAAGCCGCACTTTCCGGTGATCGAAGTTTCCGCGAACGATCCGCGGATGCAGGCCGCGGTCGCCGAAGCCCGCCTTGGTTGGCCGAACTTCGTCGCCGCATTCGAATCTAAATCAGGCGACATGTTCGCCGTGAAAAGCCCCATCACGCGCGGCGACAACACCGAGTTCATCTGGATCGACGTGACCGCGATCGAGAACGACGTAGTTTATGGCACTCTGGGAAATGATCCCGTTGACTTGCCGGGGCTGAGGTCGGGATCGCGTCTCCGAGTTGAGGCGAGCGGGATTGAGGACTGGTGCTTCCTGAAGCCCGGCGGAGAGATGGTCGGCGGCTTCTCCGTCAAGGTGCTGAAAGACATTGCGCGCGAGCAAGCCCGTAGAGACGACCAAGGTGCGTAGCGCTTCCTACTCCCGCCACCCCATCCGCGGCTGCTTCGCCGCCAGCACTTCGTCGGGCCGGGCGATCGGCGTGGTCCTGGGCGCATCGTGCAGCGAGTCGGGATCAGCCGCCGCGAGCGCGGTGAGCGCCTCGACGAAGGCATCGAGCGTTTCTTTGCTCTCGGTCTCCGTCGGCTCGATCATCATGGCCTCTTTCACGATCGGCGGGAAATAGACCGTGGGGGCGTGGAACCCGTAGTCCAACAGCCCCTTCGCCAGGTCCATGGCCGAAATGCCACGCTCGGCCTTGAGCCGCGCGGCCGAGGCCACGAACTCGTGCATGCAGCGGTCCCCTTGCGGCACCGGGAACACATGCTTGAGCCTGGCCAACAGGTAGTTGGCGTTGAGCACCGCGTTTTCCGACACTGCCCGCAGCCCTTCGGGCCCATAGGTGCGGATGTAGCAGTACGCCCGCACGAGCACGCCCACGTTGCCGAAGAAGCTTCGCACGCGGCCGATCGACTGCGGGCGGTCGTAGTCGAGCCGATAGACGCCGTCGCGCTCGACGACCACGGGGGACGGCAGATACGGAGCGAGCATGCCGCGGACTGCAATCGGCCCCGCGCCAGGGCCGCCGCCGCCGTGCGGGCCGCTGAACGTCTTGTGCGGATTGAAGTGCATCATGTCGGCGCCGAAGTCGCCGGGCCGGGCGATGCCCAGGATGGCGTTCATGTTCGCGCCGTCCAGGTAGATCAATCCGCCGGCCTCGTGCACGAGCCGCGAAATCTCGGCGATGTTGGGCTCGAACAACCCCAGCGTGTTGGGGTTGGTGATCATGAACACGGCCGTCTCGTGGTCGAGCTTGGCCTGGAGATCGTCGAGGTCGACCATGCCTTGGGCGTTGCTCTTCACGCTCACGGTCGAGAACCCCGCCACGGCGGCGCTGGCCGGATTGGTGCCGTGTGCGCTGTCGGGGGCGAGCACCTTGGTGCGCTTCTCGCCGCGGTCGCGCAGGTAGGCCGAGGCGGCGAAGAGCGCGGTCAGTTCGCCATGCGCGCCGGCGGCCGGCTGCAGCGACACGGCGTCGAGCCCGGCGATTTCGGCCAGCATCTGCTGCAACCGGTAGAGCAACTCGAGCAGCCCCTGCAGCGTGTCTTCAGGCTGATACGGGTGCAGATCGAGCATACCTGGCAGGCTGGCCAGCCGCTCGTTGCGCTTGGGGTTGTGCTTCATCGTGCACGACCCGAGCGGATAGAAGTGAGTGTCGACCGACATGTTCAGCGTCGACAGGTTCGTGTAGTGCCGCACCACGTCGGGCTCGCCCAACTCGGGGAGCGGCGGAGGCGCCGCCGCCAGCGCGGCCGCAGGCAACAACTCGGCCACCGGCTTGGTGGGCACGTCGGCGGCGGGCAAGCGCGTTCCGCGGCGGCCGGGGCGCGAGAGCTCGAACAACAGCTTGGTCGATTGCACGTTACGCATGGGCCACGGCCCTCCTCTCGGCACCGCGTTTCGAACTGGCCAAGGCGGCGGCCCAACCGTCGATTTCCTCGCGCGAGCGCTTTTCGGTGACGGCCACCAAGAAGCAATCGTCGAGATCGGGATACCAGCGGCCGAGCTCCACGCCGGCGAAGTAGCCTTGCTCGGAGGCTGAGGCCAACAGGTCGTTCACGCGCCGCTCCTTGTCGCGGACGACGAACTCCTTGAACGTCGGCGCTGCGAACGCCAGCGTGCAGCGGCCGGCAACTCCCACGCGGCTGGCCGCGTAGCGGGCTTTCTGCAGGCACAGCTCGGCCGTCTCGCGCAGCCCCTGCGGGCCCAAGAGCGCCAGGTAGATGCTCGCCCGCAGAGCGAGCAGCCCCTGGTTCGTGCAGATGTTGCTGGTGGCCTTTTCGCGGCGAATGTGTTGCTCGCGGGTTTGCAGCGTGAGCACCCAGCAGCGTTGCCCCTGGCGATCGACCGTCTGCCCGGCGATGCGCCCCGGCATGCGCCGCACGAAGTCTTCGCGACAGGCCAGGATTCCCAAGTACGGTCCGCCGAAGGCCATGTAGTTGCCTAGGCTCTGCCCTTCGGCCACCACGATGTCGGCCCCGTAGTCTCCGGGGCGCTTGAGCAGCCCCAGGCTGATCGGGTCGACGGAGACGACGAAGGCCGCCCCTTTCTCCTTGGCCAACTTGCCGAGCGCTTCGACCTCTTCGATGCACCCCAAGAAGTTGGGCTGCTGCACGAGCAAGCAGGCCGTTTGCTCGTCGAGGGCGGCCGCGACGTCGGCCAGCGCCGAGACGCCCGTCGCACAAGGCACCGTGACGATCTCGGTGTCTTGATGGTGCAGGTAGGTCGCCAGGATATGGCGGTACTCGGGATGCACGCCCCCGAGCACCACGAATTTGCCGCGCCGCCCGGTGGCGGCCTGCGCCATGAACACGGCCTCGACCGCGGCGGTGCCGCCGTCGTAGAGGCTGGCGTTCGACACCTGCATGCCGGTGAGCTGGGTAATCAGCGTTTGGTATTCGAAGAAGGCCTGCAGGTTGCCCTGGCTGGCTTCGGGCTGGTAGGGAGTGTACGAGGTGAAGAACTCGCCGCGCGAGGCGATCGCGTCGACCACGGCCGGCACGAAGTGGTCGTAGCTGCCACCCCCCAGAAAGCACACCCGCTCGTCGCAAGACGCGTTGACCGCGGCAAGGTGTTGCAGGTGCTCGGTGAGTTCGAGCTCCACGAGCGCCGGGGGCAGATCGAGCGGGCGGCCCAGGCGGAGCTCACGCGGGATCGGGTCGAACAGACGCTCGACCGAGTCGACGCCAATGGCCGCGAGCATCGCTTGCTGATCGGCCGGCGTGTTGAGCAAGAACGACATTCAACGAGCACTCCGACGGGTTTCGGAAAGTGGAACTCCATCCAGCGGCCGCATTGCCTGCTGTTTCGAGCCCCGTAGGCCCCTCGCGATGAGTCAGAGCCGCCTATCTGAAGAATAGGCGGCTGCCAGCAAAAGGCTAATGCTGCTCTTCGGCGATTTGCTTCGAATAGGCTGCATAATCGAGCAGCGACGACAAGTTGGCGTCCTCGGCCAACTTCAGGCGAATCATCCAGCCCGCGCCGTAGCAGTCCTGGTTGAGCGCGGTCAGGTCGTCTTTGAGCGCGGCGTTGATCTCGATGATCTCGCCGGCCACGGGACTGTAGAGATCGCTGACGGCCTTGACCGACTCGATCTCGCCGAACGATTCTCCGGCCTTGAGCTTGCGGCCCACCTGCGGCAGGTCGATGTAGACGAGGTCGGTGAGCGATTCCACGGCGTAGGCGGAAATGCCCACGGTGGCCAGCTTGCTGCCATCCGGTTGGCTTTCCACGGCCGCCCACTCGTGGGTCTTGGCGTAGAGCAAGTTTTCGGGGTTCACTGCGATCGAGCTCCTCGTATTTAGCGGGGGCGGCGATAAAAAGGCAGAGCCACGACTTCGGCCGGTTCGCCGCGGCCGCGAATGTCTACTTCCAGTTGCGTGCCCGCCACCGACTGCGTGACGTCGACGTAGCCCATGGCGATGGGGCGATCGAGCGTGGGCGAAAAGGTTCCGCTGGTGACCTGGCCCACCAGACGTCCGCCCGCCAGGATGCCAAAGCCCTCGCGCGGCACGCGCTTGCCAGCGAGCGCCAGCCCCACGCGCATCTGTTCGGGGCCATACTGCACGGCCTCGACCAGCGAATCGCGGCCGGGAAACGCCCGGTCGCGCAAGTTCACGGCAAAGTGCAGCCCGGCGGTGAGCGGGTTCACCTGCTCGCTCAGTTCGTGCCCATAGAGGGGCATGCCGGCCTCGAGCCGCAGGGTGTCTCGGGCGCCGAGCCCCGCCGGCAAGCCGCCCACGGCGGCCGCCGCGTCGGCCAAAGTCTGCCACACGCTCACCAGCGACGCCGCCGGCACGATCAGCTCGCAGCCGTCTTCGCCAGTGTAGCCCGTGCGGCTGGCGACGACCGCTTGCCCCGCCAGCCGAGTTTCGACAGCGTGGTAGTAGCGGAGCGAGGCCAGGGGCGCTTCGACCAGAGGCTGGGCGATCTCGAGCGCCCGCGGCCCTTGCACCGCGATCATGCCTGAGGCCGCCGTTTGATCGGTGCAGCGAACGTAGGCCGGCAGCCGCGGGCGAATCCAGCCCAAGATCTTCTCACGGTTGCTGGCGTTCACCACCAGCAGGTGGTAGAGACAGCCGTCGGCCGCCCGCAGTTGATAGACCAGCACGTCGTCGAGAATGCCCCCCGACTCGTTCGTAACCAGGGAATAGCGGACCTGGCCGGGCTGCATATCGAGCACGCGGCGGGTGAGCAGCGACTCGAGAAAGGCCCCGGAAGCGGCGCCGTCGAAGCGGAGCCGCCCCATGTGGGAGATGTCGAACAGGCCGACCGAGGTGCGCGTGGTTTGATGCTCGGCCACGATCGAGCTGTAGATGATCGGCATCGCCCAGCCGGCGAAATCGACCATGCGGCCGCCGCGCGCAACATGCCAGTCGTACAGCGGCGTGCGGGCAGGCGAGTCGGTCATCCCTGAAACGAACCTTTCGAGTGCCAAAAGCGACCTGCCCGCGTCGCCCCCGGACCGGGGCGACGGGTCGAAACGAACTGCCGACATGCCAAGGAAGCGATCAGAACGCTCAAGTCGCGGGCGGCCGGAGGGCCGGCGATCCCACGACGCTCCCATTCTACCGAGCGCGGCCACCCCTGCCAGCACCTAATTCGCGGTGGGTCCGGTCGCACCGCAACTCGCCGCGCCAGCGTTGCCGCGGCAACGAGCGATCCGGTTGCCGGCGTTGACCTTAGCGCGACGGGGGGAGAGGGTGGGCCCGATCGTCTACGGCGCGGCGTAATCGGCGCTGAGCCAGGTCACGCGGCATCCGCGGGGGGCTGGCGCCCCACCCTACGCCGGCGAGTCACAATCAAGAGGCCGGCCGATTTCCCAGTGGTGGCCGTAGGGGTCGACGACGCGCCCCAAGCGCCAGCCGTAGTTGTTCTCGACCGCGACCACCTGCGTGGCCCCGGCCGCGACCGCGCGGTTGAACGCGGCATCGGGATCGGACACGGTCAGCACCATCCGCACCGTGCCTCCTCCCAGCGTCTCGGGACTGTAGTTGGCGTGCTCCGGCGACTCATCGGCCAGCCAGAACTCCGCCCCGTCGATCGACAACCGGGCCACCACGGCGCCAGACGGATCTTCGACGCGAAACACCTCGACCGCGCCGAAGGCGGATTTGTAGAACTCGATCGCCTGCGCTCCGCGGCGAACGGAGAGGAGGGGGGCGAGGGAGGTGGGGAAGTTTGCCAGCGATTGACTGTCCATCGATTTGCGCGTCAGTAGGCAGGTTCGATCGTGAGGTCCCCGAGATCAACAGGCGCTGAAGCCGTCTCGGCGGTTCCAAGCCAAGCATGCTTGTAACGTCCTTGTCTAGGTTCGTCGGGATAGTTGAGGGAGGCCGAGAGCGAATAGGTCCAGCCGGGCGCTAACTTGTCGAGCACGAAGCGGCCGTCGTCGCCGATCTTGGCTTGACCGTGGGAAACACTTGGATTGCCGCCAGCATGGATCACGTTGTTGCCTTGGACGGCTCGGTAGTCGACTCGCCCGCTAAAACGCCGGCCTGCGCGATCAATGAGTCGGCCGCGCACTACTGCCGGCGGGCCGAGCGGAACGATGAGTTCCGTCTCGCCCGGCTTGCTCTCGACCATGCCCACGAGTTTCTGGTCGTCGTCCTGCGCTTCGACGACAAAGCGGCTGCCGAGCGAGTCGACTTCGGCTACCCCGTCGGCGCCGGCGCGCTTGCCCTCCGGAGGCTGACGGTCGAATCGGTGAATGTAGTACCGCGCCCGTTCCAGGCCAACCTGGTGATCGTCGGCCCGGACGATGCGGACCTTCACGCGCGCGCTCGCAGCGCCGGGCGCGCCGCGGTCGACGTCGTACTCTTTCTCATCCGTAAGCGTGAAGCGCGGAGTCGTGGCCCGCGAAACCCCCTGAGGGCCCTCGACGGAGTACGTTCCTGGCCCCACGTAAAATTCGTACTTGCCGTCGGCGTCGGTTTCGCCGGTTCGTTGCAGTTGTGTGCGCATCGGAAACGGCGTGAGCCGCAGCGGGAGCAGTTCGCTCCGCGGCAGGGCCTCATACGCTGTGGGGGCGTGTTGCGTGAGGACGATCCTCCGTAGGTCCGGGTCGCGCCCAACGACGCGGACCGCCGGTCCCAACGTCAGATCGACCGGCGGCGGCGATTCGTGGCCGATGACCAGGGTCTTTACGGGCGCTGCCCATTGCTTGTCGCCCGCGGCGAGCAGGTAGTAGTCGTTGGCGTCGACTTCGAGTTCGAACTTTCCGGCGGCGTCGGTCGTTGCGGAGGAGGGTCTGCCCGCGTCTCCCCTCTGTCCTCCCGACACGAGCACCGGCAAGCCCGGCGCCGGACGGCCATCCGCGAAGCGCACCTGGCCGGCGAGCTTCACTCTGGGCCAGAACTCGAGCGTGTACTCGTTGCCGGAACGCTGCGGATCGAACGAAATGTAACCAAAGTTCTCGGCGAAGAGGCTCGCGTCAAATGCCCGAACATTGACGCTTGACGGCTCGCCGAGCGGTGCGAACGAAAAGCTCGCCGCGCCGTCGGCGCCGACAAATTGATGGAGTTCCGCCAGCGAATGCAGCAAATGATTCTTGCCATTTCGACTGAGCCTGTACGAAGCGAGGGCGCTGGGCACGGGTTTTCCGTTGCGCCCGTCGATGGCGCGAACCGTGATCGTCCGCGCACCCTTGAGCGTGAACTCAAAGGGAGACGCGGCGACATCGCGCTCAGGCTTGCCTTCCTGATCGAACGTGACGATGTCCAAACCGACGTTGTCCTTCCGTGCAAACACCGCCTCGAGCGGCGCCGCCTGGGGCACGCGCAGTTTCTCGCGGCCCTGCTCGTCGGTCGTGGCGACGGCGGTCAGGCCGTCACCGAAAATGGCCGTGACGATCGCCGTGGACACCGGCTGTCCTTGCCCGTCGACGACGTGGGCATCGATCTCGCGCGGCGGTCCTAGCTTCACGACATAGGGCTGCGCCGGGCGTTCTGCCTCGGCTTGGGGCGCCCGAAAGTAGCCGCTGAGCGCCCCGTCATTGCTCGTCGCGATGAGTGCGGGGTTCGAGTCGGCTGAAGACACTTCGAACTCGCCACGCTCGTTCGTCTTCGCAACAGCGATCGTGCCAAACAGATTGGTTTGGGCCATCACGTCGACGTTGGCCGCGGCATCCCCCTGGGCGTCGACGACACGCCCCTTGATCGCGGTCGGCTGGGGCCACTCGGGGCGCAGCATGTAGTTGCGCAGATACTCTCGCACCTGCGGATCGACCCACTCGCCGGGTCCGAGGCGGGGATCGAGGGCAGCCTGCGCTTTCTCCTTCTGCTGCGCGGCGGCTGCATTTGAAGAATCGCTGGCCTTATCGCCTTCCTGCGCTGTTTCACTCACCGAAGCAGCGGCAGGCTGCGCTGGCGTCGCCTCCTGGACAGGACTCGCCCGCATCGAGAGCGGCACGAAGGCCAGGGCCACGAGGCCAATCATCAATCCAGCGGCCCAGCTCAGCCGCGGCGCACAGCGCCGTGCGAGCATCGCCTCCACGCGGCGGTGCAGCGAGCCTTTGCGCCCCAGGCTGCTCGCCAGGCTTGGGCCGCTTGCGCCGGTCGCCAGGTCGAGCGATTGGAGCAGGCCGCGGACGTATGCCTCGGGGCCTGTGCCCAGGCGGTCGAGCACGAGGGCGTCGCAGGCAAGTTCCTCGGCGTCGCGGAGTGCGCGGCGGGCGCCCCAGGCCACCGGGTGCCACCAGTAGAGGCCGACGACCAGCAGTTCGAACCACCGCACCCAAGGGTCGCGCCGCACCAGATGGGCAAGCTCGTGGGCCAGGATGCCGGCGAGTTCGCTTTCGCCCAGAGTGTCGAGCAACGCGCGTGGCAGCAGAATCGTGGGCCTGCCCACTGCCCACAGAAGCGGCGGCGTGCAACCTGGCGAGACGCGAACGACAAGCGAACCGCGATAGCCCAGCTTCTGGCCGACTTCCTTGGCGAGACGCTGCACACCTTCTGTGGCGAACGGGAGCGCGGCGAGAGAACGATGAAAGCGCCCGATTCGCACTGCGGCAAGAGTCAGATAGACCGCGCTGCCGATGAGCCACGCGAGCGCCAAGGCCGACTGCCAACGCCACCACGGTTGCCCGAGGGGCTCATTGGCCGTTGGCGACGGCGTTGCCTGCGGAACAGGGGACGCGTCTTTCGCCGGAACACTCACCGCCGACGCGATCGGCGTCTCTGTCGCAGTGATCGGTTCGGCAGGCAGCGGCGGCGCGATCACCAGCGTCTCCGCCGAATCAACTTCTGGCGCCGCCAACTCAACCGCGGGGGCTGGCGCGTCCACGCCCCCCGCATTCTCGATCGCGCTCGCGATCGGCGGAGGGGAGGCCGTGATCGGCCGTTCGTTAGGCCGGACGAAATCTGGCTCGACCGCCGCAGGCGCTCGTGCATTCGGCAGGTGCAAGAGCGACGCGCTCGACATCCCCCAGTGCAGCGGCACCACCGGCGGCGCAACCAATTTGACCAGCACCAGCAGCGAGAGCGCATGCACCACGAGCGGATTCCGCCACCAACGCGTGACTAGAAAGACCACGCCGGCGAGCACCGTGGCGCCCAGGGCGTTGTCGAGCGCGGCGACGAGCAGAGAGTCGAGCCAGCTCATGAATACGCGGCTATTTACGCCGCTCCAAAATACGCAGGATTTCGGCACGCTCCTCGGCAGAAAGCTTCTCGCGCCGCACCGCGTGGAGCAAGAAGGGGACGAGCGAACCGTCGGTAAGCTTCTCCGCCAAAGCATCGAGCTGCTGACCGGCGAGCGCCGCCTGGGTGACGAGCGCGCGAAACGTGTGCGGCCAGGTCGAGCGGTCGCGGGCGAGCACCTGCTTGGCCTCGAGCCGCTGCAGCAGCTTTTGCACCGTGCCATGGTCCGAGGGGCTGCCGCCGGGATAGAGCTCGCGGCGGATGTCGCTCGCGGAAATCGGCTGGCGTTCCCACACCAGCCGCACCACGGCCAGCTCGGCGTCGGTGATGGAGGGGGGCTTGGCAGGCATCGGCGAACTCTGACGAGCGAGAACGTAGACGCGACGCCGTTAATTTAAAGACGTCGCGTCTACATTGCAAGGGCTCGCTGTCGAGACGCGCGAAGTCGGACCAAGGCGGTCGGCTTTCAGGTCGATCGCGCCCCCGCCTATACTGAACCCTGTTCAAAATCACGATTCGGGGAAAAACGAGAATCGTCTCGATGACCACGGCGGCCTCCTCCACGACTGTGAGTTCCCCGACGGACCAAGCTGGGCGGCGGGCCAGGAACCGGCTCTTTGCACTCACCGTGTTCGTGAGCGCGTTCCTGCTGTTTCAGGTGCAGCCGCTGATCGGCAAAGCGATCCTGCCCTGGTACGGCGGCGGGCCGGCGGTGTGGTCGATCACCGTGCTGTTCTTTCAGGCGGTGCTGTTTGCAGGCTACCTCTACGCCTTCTTGGCGGTGCGGTTCTTGCCGCCGCGCATGCTGGCGATCGTTCACGCCATGCTGCTGTTGGCCGCCGCAGCCACGCTGCCGATCAACCCGCCGCCGAGTTGGCGGCCCATCGGCAGCGACCACCCGGCTTGGCACGCGCTGCAGGTCTTGGCGGGCAGCGTGGGGCTGCCTTACTTCCTGCTGGCGTCGACCGCGCCGCTCGTGCAGGTGTGGTTCAGCCGCACCAATGGCCAGGGCTCTCCTTATCGGCTGTACGCATTGTCCAACGTCGGGTCGTTGCTCGCGCTCTTGAGCTATCCATTTCTGATCGAGCCCCTGCTGGGCCTCAAGACTCAGGGTTGGGGGTGGTCGATCGGATTCGTCGGGTTCGCGGTCTGCTGCGCAGCAGGAGGCTGGTGGGCTGCACGCGACGGCCAGACGCTCGCGTCCCCCGCCGAAGTCGCGCACGGCGTTTCCCAGCGGGTGAACTGGAGCCAACGGCTGCGCTGGCTCTTGCTCCCCGGCTGTGCCTCGGTCTTGCTGCTGGCCACCACCAACTACATCTGCCAAGACGTCGCCGCGCTGCCGCTCTTGTGGGTGGCGCCTTTGAGCCTCTACTTGATCACGTTTATTCTCTGTTTCGACAGCGACCGTTGGTATCGCCGCGACGTGTGGATGGGAGCGATGGCTCTGAGCTTCGTCGGCGTCTACGTCGTGTGGGACCAAGGGGGGCTGCTCGCGCTCAGTGTGCAAGTGTTTGCGCATTTGGCGCTCTTGTTCACCTGCGGCATGGTTTGCCATGGAGAACTGGTGCGGCTGCGGCCGCCGCCCGCGCAGCTCACGTCGTTTTATCTCTCGATCTCGGCAGGCGGCGCCCTGGGAGGCATCTTCGTGGGGCTCGTGGCGCCGCAAATCTTTCCGGATTTCTACGAGCTGCCGCTGGCGATCTTCGGTTGCGGAGTGTTGGCCCTGTGGAGCATTTACGCCGACTCGGCGTCGCCGTTCTATCGCGGGGGGCAGTTCTGGGCCTGGGTGGCCGTGCTGATCCTCATGGCCAACTTTGGCATCGCGCTGTGGTCGCTGACCGCGCGGACCAAGATCAACGCGCTGTTCCGCGACCGCAACTTTTATGGCGCGCTGGCCGTCGCCGAGCTCGACCGCTTTCAGCCCGAGAAGCATTCCGTTTTCATGCGCAACGGCCGGATCAACCACGGGGCCCAGTTCCAAGCCCCGGATCGCCGTCGGCAAGCCTATCACTATCACGGTCCGGCCAGCGGGGTTGGCCAGTTGATGCGGGCCATGCCGGGTCCGAATCGGCGGATCGGCGTCACCGGGCTCGGCGTCGGCACCCTGGCCGCCTATGGGCAGCCGGGCGACTACTTTCGCTTCTATGAAATCAATCCGCTGGTGACTCGCGCGGCCCACGACTATTTCACCTATCTCGCCGACTCGCCCGCACGCAGCGAGGTGATCGAAGGGGATGCCCGGCTCTCGCTGGAGCGTGAACTGGCCGCCGGCAAACCGCAAAATTTTGACGTGCTCGTGCTCGACGCCTTCAGCGGCGACGCCGTGCCCATGCACTTGCTCACGCGCGAGGCCTGGGCGGTGTATCTCCAACACCTCAAGCCGAGCGGCGTCTTGGCCGTCAACGTCACCAACATCCACCTCGACCTGATTCCCGTCGTTCAGGCCTTGGCCAAGGAGTTCGGGCTCACGTTGCAGGTGGTGGTCGCGGGGCAGAAAGACGCCGTGGCGCAGATGCCGACCACTTGGGCGCTGCTTACGCGCGACCCTGGCTTCTTCGCCCGCCATCGCATCGCCAGCGAGGCCGAGTATATCGAAACCACGGATCGGCCGCCGATCCTCTGGACGGACGATTTCTCGAACATTTGGCTGGTGCTGATGTAGGCCGTTCAAACCTGGCTAGTGCAGCGTCACAGCTTGTTTTTCGGGTTGTGCCACACTAGCCCGCAGCGCAAGCAAGGGACGGGAGCGCCCGACGGGCGCGCTGGCCGAAATTGCTGTCCGGCCCGTGGGGTCAGCGGGGGCTCACTAGGGAAACGTGGCTCTCTCTTGCTTGCGCTGCGGGCTACTATCCGAGGGCAACCCGAACTTCTAGCTGTGACGCAGCACTAGCCGGCGAGTCACGTGAGCAACTGCTCCGCGGTCGAGAGCCAGCCGAAGCTGCCGCCCTGGGCCTTGATCATGTTCCCCGCGGCCCGGGGGAACTCGGAAAAGTACGAGGCGATGCAGTCGTCGCGCAGGGCAACCCGGCTGTGACGAAGCGCTAGGAAGCCGCCGCGGAAGCCCCGGCCAGCCAGCCGGTGCTAAAGGCCGCCTGGAAGTTGTAGCCGCCGATGGGGCCGTCGAGATCGAGCACCTCGCCGGCTAGATACAGCCCGGGCACGAGCTTACTCTGCAGCGTGCGACTGTCTACCTCGGCCAGCGAGACTCCGCCGGCCGTGACCTCGGCCTTGCCATAACCCTTCGTGCCGGAGACAGGAATAGGGCAGCGCTTGAGCGAGTCGAGCCAGCGGGCGCGGTCGGCCTTGCCAAACTCGGCAAGGCGACGGTCAGGGGGCAAACCGGCGACCGCGAGCAGTGCCTCGGCTAACCGACGCGGCAAATGCGCGGCCAAGGCGCTGTGAACGGGCCGCCCGCCGCCCGCTTCAGGGAGCAGCAGACGCTCGATATCGGCGGCTGCGATCCCCGGCAGGAAGTCACACCGCAAGCTGAGCAGGCGCGGGTTGGCCGCGCCGCTGATCGCCCGACTCACGTCGAGCGCCACCGGCCCCGAGAGGCCGAAGTGCGCGAAGAGCAGCGAACCGCGGGCCGCAGCCAACACCGCCTTGCGGTCGCGCGAGGCCAGGGTCTCGGTTGGCACAACTTCGAGCCCGACATCGGGAATCGTCAGCCCCGTCAGCTCGCGCACCCAGGCGGCGTCGGTGGTGATCGGCGTGAGGGCGGGGTGCAAGGGCTCGACCGTGTGCCCCAGCGCCGCCGCGAACCGATACCCGTCGCCGGTGGTGCCGCTGCCGGGATACGACTGCCCGCCGGTGGTGAGAATCACGCGCGGCGCCGCGAGCGAGCCGCTGGGCGTGGCGACCTCGAAGCCGCCGGGCGTGCGCACGATCTCGGTCACAGGGCAACCCGGGCGCAGTTGCGCCCCGCTGCGCTGCAGCCGGGCGAGCAGCGCTTCGAGCACGTCGGCGGCTCGATCGCTCACCGGAAAGATCTTGCCGGTCTCCTCGATCTTGGTGCGCACTCCCTCGGCCTCGACCAGTTCGACCACGTCGCGCGGCCCCAGCGCTGCGAGCGCCGAGTGGAGGAACTTGCCCGGCCGGCCATAGGCCGCCACGATGCCGCGGGCATCGGTGTTGTGCGTCAGGTTGCAGCGCGTGCCCCCCGACATCAGGATCTTCACGCCGGGGCGGGCGTTCTTTTCCACGAGCAGCGTGCGGCGGCCCAACTCGGCGGCGCGTGTGGCGGCCAGCAGCCCGGCGGCGCCCGCGCCGATTACGATCACGTCCCACTCGGCTGGCAGGCTGTTCACGCGGTCGATTTCCCCGCCTGCGTGCGGCCGCTACGATGGGAGGGCCCGTCGAGCGCTCGATTCTTCTGCATGGATGGACCTTTGCCTTGTCGACTCCCAATTCCCACGCCGGCGCCCCGCAACCGACCTTCGAGCAGGCGCTCGCCGAGCTCGAGCAGGCGGTGCATGACCTCGAAGAGGGGCGGATCGGTCTGGCCGAGTCCCTGGCACGATACGAGCAAGGGGTGCGGCTGCTCAAGCTCTGTCACGGCATGCTCGAGTCGGCCGAGCGGCGGATCGAGGTGCTGCTGGGAGTCGACGCCGAAGGCAACCCGGTGACGGCCCCGTTCGACGACCAGCCAACGCACGACGCGGCCGCCCCCGCCAAACCCCCGCGCCCCCGCCGGCGGCCCGACCCCCGCGCGGCGCCGCCGGAAGACGAGGCGGAGTTTGGGAGCTTGTTCTAGCTCGAGTGCCGCCCCTTGATATGACGTGTCGGGTTGACGTTCCGCTTGGCGGCTGGCCTCTTGGCAAACCTTGCCGATTGCGTCGGCAAGTCGGGCAGCCGGCGTAGTTTCGGCGATTCTCCAACTGTCGGCAGGGCCGCGGTTGGTATAGAATGCAACCGGCCCGCCACAAGGGGCGGCGGTTCTGCTGGGGAATGACGGGTCGACCCAGGCGTAAGGAAATGTCGCAAACCTCTTCCACGCAATCTTTTCTGCTCGGAGAGCAACTGCGGGCCGAGGTGGAGGCGGCGCTGGCGGGCTCTTTGGATATGGACGCCGGCTGCCCCGCCAACCTGGCCGAGGCCATGCGGTACAGCCTGCTCGCCCCGGGCAAACGCTTGCGCCCGCTCCTCGTGTTATGGGCCGCCCAGGCTTGCGGGGGGAGTATTGAGGGAGCGATGCCGGCCGCGTGTGCGGTGGAGTTGGTGCATACCTACTCCCTCGTGCACGACGATCTGCCGGCGATGGACGACGACGATCTCCGCCGCGGCCGTCCCACCTGCCACCGCGTTTTTGGTGAAGCCCTAGCCATTCTGGTCGGCGACGCCTTGCTCGCCCGCGCGTTTGAACTGGTGGCCCGGGGGGTGCGGCCGGCTAGCGCCGCGGCTCACTGTTGCGCCAGTTTGGCCAGGGCAGCGGGCCCCTCGGCGCTCGTCGGCGGTCAGGTCGACGACCTGGAAGCGGAGTCGCGCGGAGGGGATTTGGGCGATCTAGAGGCGATCCACGCCCGTAAAACAGGGGCGTTGTTTCTGGCGTCGCTCGAGTTGGGCGGGCTGTGCGCGGGGGCGTCGCCGGCGCAGTTGGCGGCTCTGGCGGCCTATGGCCAGGCCCTGGGCCTGGCGTTTCAGATCACAGACGACTTGTTGGATGTGCGGGGAGACGAGGCGGCGATGGGCAAGCGCGTGGGCAAAGATGCGGGGCGCGGCAAGCTGACCTTCCCGAGATTGCTCGGAATCGACGAGAGCCAGCGACGGGTCGAGCGGCTGGTGAGCGAGGCCTGCGCGGCGCTCGCAACCTTTGGGCCGGCGGCCGAGGGCTTGGAAGCCTTGGCCCGGTACGTGATGGAAAGGAACCACTAACGATGGCAGCGTTGCTTCCCGGAATCGAATCGCCCCGCGACCTGCGGAACTTGTCGCAGGAGCAACTCGAGCAATTGGCCGGCGAAATGCGCGAGGCGCTGTGCGGCCTCGTCGCCACGCGCTCGGCCCACTTCGCCTCGAACCTGGGCGTGGTCGAGCTCTGCTTGGCGCTGCACAAGACGTTCGACTTCGCCCGCGACCGCCTGATCTGGGACACCGGCCATCAGATCTATCCGCACAAGCTGATCACGGGCCGCTACAAGGAGTTCCTCTCGATCCGCACGCGCGGCGGGTTGATGGGCTACCCCAACCCGCAGGAAAGCATCTACGACCTGTTCATGACGGGTCACGCCGGCTGCAGCCTGTCGACGGCTCTGGGCCTCAAGGCCGGCGACGACCTCATGCCGGGCCAGGCCGACCGCCACTCGGTGGCCGTGATCGGCGACGGCGCGTTCCCCTCGGGCATCGTCTACGAGGCGATGAACAACGCCGGTGGCCTGAAAAAGAAGCTGCTGGTGGTGCTCAACGACAACAAGATGTCGATCTGCCCGCGCGTCGGCGGCCTGGCGCAGTACCTCGATGAGCTGCGAGTGAACGCCTTCTATACGAGCCTCAAGAGCGAAGTGCTGAAGGTGCTCAACCGGGTGCCGCTGCTCGGCGATCCGGTCGAGCGGTTCCTCGCGCAAATGAAGGAGTCGATCAAGGCCGGCCTGCACGGGGGCATGCTCTTCGAGTCGCTGGGATTCCGCTATATCGGCCCCGTCGACGGCCACAACATCGGCCAGCTCTGCAAATACCTGGCGATGGTCAAAGACGTGGAAGGCCCCGTGCTCCTGCACGTGGTGACCGAAAAGGGGCACGGCTTCGAGCCCGCCGCGGCCGATCCGGTGGTCTTCCACACGCCGGCCCCCTTCACCTGCGAAGAAGAAGGGGTGATCTCGTTCAAGCAGAGCTCGACGCGGGCGTATACCGACGCCGCGAGCGAAGCCGTGTTCGACGCGATGACGGCGAACCCGCGCGTGGCCGTGCTCACAGCGGCCATGTGCCAGGGGAACAAGCTCGAACGCGTGCGCGACGCCTTCCCCGACCGCTTCTTCGATACCGGCATCTGTGAGTCGCACGCCGTGGCCTTCGCCGGCGGCATGGCCAAGGCCGGCACGCGGCCAATCGTCGACATCTACAGCACTTTCTTGCAGCGCAGCTTCGACCAAGTTTTCCAGGAAGTGGCGCTGCAAAACCTGCCGGTCACGTTCCTGCTCGACCGCGCCGGCGTCACCGGCCCCGACGGGCCGACGCACCATGGCATGTTCGACGTGGGCTATATGCGGCTCTTCCCCAACATGGTGGTGATGGCCCCCGGCGAAGAACGCGAGATGAAGGCGATGCTCGACTTCGCCCTCACGCACGACGGCCCGACGGCGATCCGCTATCCCAAGGCCACGGCCCGCGCATTCGACCGCCCACTCGAGCCGATCGAACTCGGCAAGGCCGACGTCGTTTCCTGGGGCGCCGACGGCATGATCGTGGCCTTCGGTTCGCTGTTGGGCGCCTGCCTCGAGGCCTCGGCGGCGCTGGCCCGCGAGGGGCTCGAGGTCGGCGTGATCAATGCCCGCTTCGCCAAGCCGCTCGACACCGAGACGCTGCTCCGCGCGGTGGAGCAATCGCCGTTTGTCGTCACCGTGGAAGAGAGCGCCCTGCAAACGGGCTTTGGCAGCGCTCTGCTCGAAGCCGCCAACGACGCGGGGGTGTCGGCGGTGAACGTCCGCCGCTTGGGCATCCCCGACCGCTTCATCGAACACGGCGAGCGGGGCGAATTGCTGGATGCCTTGAACCTGAGCGCCGAACGGATCGCGGCCACCTGCCGCACGCTGGCGGGGCGCGCCGGCGTGCTCGGCGAATCCGCCGCGGATCGGCGGCGGGTGAGCTAGCGCGGGCGGCGCCTCGGTCGACAGACGCGGCGTCCTCCTGCTCAAGCGACAGCCCTTCATAGCGGATGGGCAGGGTCGGCGCAACCAGCTTTTAGACAAGCGACTTGCGGAATCCGCCGAACCCAGGCGGAGCAGAATCCGAAGCAGTTCAGTTCGATTCGGGCCTTCGGGCGGTCGTCAACGCTTGGCCGCGGCTGCCAGAACCAATCAAGGCAGCGATCGCGGCGCTGATTCGGGCGGCGGACTGACTGGGGTTCCCCATTGGCGACGGCTCACCGGCTGCGACCGCCTGGTTTGAAGCGGACTACGCTGTCTACGTCTACGGGAATGCTCCAAGGCTCGCCGAAACAGCCCATTCCGTAAACGGCCGAGCGTGAATGGCGGGCGGGGTGGTTGAATCCCAGCCCAAACTGCCGGCAGCCGATCCAAGGCGGCCATCGTGGTCTAACTGCGGACCGAGGCGCGTCAATCTGACCGCTCGTGGTTGTGCGCAGGGGACCGGCGGTCTCGCCAAGTGCGATCTAGCCGCCGGCGTCTTCGCCGGGGGATAATGGCCAGCCAGGGGCCGAACAAGGGTCAGGCGATGCCTAGGTTCTCGCTGAAGTGGTTGTTCGTGGGTGCCGTCAAGGACCTGACGTGGTCTAGCTGGCTGTTCCTATTGCTCCTTAGCCTCGCAGCAGTCTGGTATGTCGTCGACCTCATTGTGTTCTTTGCCACACCTGGATACGACGGCAAAAGACCTTCCCTAAAGCAGTTCTGGCAATGGAACGGGGTCGGAGTCTGCCTGCAAGTGGGCTGGTTAGTGTGGGTAGTCAGCGCGGTTACCGTCGCAATCGTGATGAAGCCACTTCAATTCGGAAAGGTCACTAACCTTGCCGTGGGCATCATTGTCGGTGGAGTGCTGTTCGTGTTGTTTGGCATTATTGCCGATGAGCTGCTGTTTTCACGAAAACCTTGACACGAATCGGCTATGCCTACTAGGACGCCGCCGCTCGTCTCGAAGGTCAGATGATACCGGTGGGTTACACCGCGCTCGACGTCGATTCGTCCCAAGCGACAGACTGCCTCCCTCGACCTTGAGCGCCAGATCTACAAACTGAATCCAGAGATGCCCTCCAGGGCAGACGCCATCGGTATCGTAGCTACCCTCACTGAACATCCCGCGTGCCGCACAGAGTCGCGGACATGGCCGTTTCCCGCCAGGAGAGCCGCCGGGCGCAGCCGGCCGGAACGACTGATAGGCGGTCGTCAGTCGCGACTTCCCT
>JBGAPH010000069.1:0-951 GCA_044221365.1 Pirellulales bacterium | reverse complement strand
CCAAGGCACACGTTAACCGCCACGCCACAGTTGGGCCACCGACCTGGCGCAGGGGTATGGGCGCGGCTAGAGAACGCAATTAGTTGCGTCGCGCGTGAAGTGGGTAGAATTGACGGCATGACAAGCAGGCGCAAGCGGAAACGAGAACGGCTAGGAGCCGAGGCGACCGCGAAGGCCCCCAAAATCTGTGGGGGTTGACGGGCAAGGTTTGCCTACGTCGCTTGCCGACCTGGTTCTGCTGCGGCGAGCGATCAACCAGGACTGGCCGGTCTCCGCTCCGGTGCGGCAGGCCATCGTTGATGAATTGGGCGAGGGACTCGAGTCCAACGACGCGCGTCGGACTATCTCGATCGCGAAGACGTTCATCGCGATGGATTGGGCCAACTTGCGGCTCGATGCGGAGGAGCGTGGGACGAGCGAACGTCGGCGGCGGGGCGCTTCCGTGCGCCGGGCCAATTGATTTATGCAAAATCTCGACAGGGGGAGTGGGGGCCGTTGTGGGCGGAATGGGCAGCGGGCAATGGTATCGCTGGGATTCGCGGGCGACGGTGGAAGAGTCGCTCGTGTTCGACATCGCGACCTTACGCGGGCGACTGGTCGACGGCTACGTGGGGAGAGCGGGCTGGCGATGGTGGGGCGGCAAGGCGTCTATTGGCTACCGGGTGAGCGGGACCGCGGACCGCATGGTCGTAACGCTCAAATACCGTTGCGAGGGCCGGGACGTCCGCATCCCCGTTCGGCTGCAAACGACGCCGGTCCAGTTGGTTAATGCGCCGATGTCGGTTGCAGTTAGGCCAACATGCGGATTCGGCTTTCGATCATCTCTGCAATGCTCCTCACGCTGTTGGTCATTCCGATGGTTGGAGGAATCTTCTGGCTGTGGCTCGGGTCGTGGGGCGTGTTTGTTTGGTTTGCAACAATGCCCGTTTGGGTTGGTCTAGGTGGCCTTGT